>CAZRFU010000152.1:0-1501 GCA_964599475.1 uncultured Thermoanaerobaculia bacterium | reverse complement strand
GTCGAGCGCGTCGAGCGCTCGAAGGTGCCGCGCAAGCCGCGAGTCCTCGGTTCGAGACGAGCAATAGCGCCCGCCGGGGGCGGTCGAGTCCAGACGTTCAAGAACGGCCTTCCGCTTGGGCCCGAGCGCCTGCCCCCACGCGGGGTTCGCCCGAACGTAGTCCTCCACCAGCTCGAGCTCTTCGAGCTCGCAAGGCCACTTGCCCTCGAGGTAGTCCCATCCGCGCGCCGCGCCGCCTCCCTCCACCCGCAAGAGCAGCTCGGCGCTCCGCTCGTTCTCGCGGTCGCTGTCCTTCATCTGGCTGGCGCGCTGCACGAGCAAGCGTTGAGAGGCGGCCGCCATCCCCTCCACCTCGTCGACGACGAGCTGATCGGCCTCGGAGTCCCCCGTGGGCCAATGCGGGACAGCGAGCTCGGCGAAGCGTCGACGATCGACGGCGGTGCCGGCACGTAAGACCGCGGTGACCGACTGCGACAGGCCGAGGCCCGAGCGCGTCCATTCGATGTCACCCGCTCGGGCAAAGACCTTGGCGATCAGCTGCGCCTTGAGCTCCGGTCGCATCGGATGAGCCACCCCCAGGTACCGGCTACGGTCACCGATTCGAGCGGCCGCGCTCTTCAATTTTTGGGTGAGCCAACCCCGGGCGCCCGTGGCGGAGCTCCCCCCATCGGCGACCCCGCTCGTCTGGGGGGGTGACTGGAGCCGGTCGATTAACACTGAGGCGTACGAGGGCCAGTGCGCTACCGCTGCCTCGTCGAACGCGGCCCAGAGGGCACCATCGTCCACCTCACTGAGCAGCTTGACCATCACGTCCGCCTGCTGCGGCCCGCCCGCCACCACCTCACGCACGCGCTCGCGCAGCAGCGCAGGCAGGGCGGCGTCGCGCGCGCTCCGCTTCGCCCACTGCGTGAGCAAGTAATTGCTTCGTCCCATCTGCGGCCACAGCTCGAGCACGACCTTCTCGAAGGGCGAGCCGGGGGGCTGCTCGAGCACAGCCATCCACACGTCGGAGTTTTGCGCGGCCTCTCCGGCGACCGGGTCGCGCAGGGCCTTCTCGGCAATTTCTTCGGGGCTTTGGAGCTTGGAGAGGGCGGTGGACGGTGCGACCAGCGTCGAAGAGAACGCTCGTCCCGAAGGCAGCAGATGAAAGAGCTGCCGGCCTTGATACTCGACTGCCAAGTGCCGGCCGTTCGGGCTCGCCTCGACCTCCAGCGCCTCAAGTACCTGTTCGATCTTCGCCGCGCCCCCTTCTCGGGTGAACCCCGAGACGCGCGCCGCCTTGCGGTCGTCGACTTTCAGGAACAGCTCCACGCTGTCGTCGATTCCGGTCGGAATGGGCAAGCCACCCACGTGCGGCGCGCACAGGCAGTCCCAGGCGACCTCCTTGGCGGTCCGGAAGGTGAGCTCGACACGGTGCCCGCCCGCCTCGAGCATGCGGCTCACGCTCTTTTTCTGAAACTGGCAGCCGGTGAGCAGGGCGACGCCCGCCACGACGATGCCA
>CAZRFU010000151.1:0-1537 GCA_964599475.1 uncultured Thermoanaerobaculia bacterium | reverse complement strand
ATGACCCCGCCGCTGCCGCTCGCGGATCGGGAGGCGGCGCGGGCGCTCGGGCGCGACCGCTTCGAGATGTTCGTCGCGCAGGTCGGCAAACGGGTGGCCTCCGGCAATCGGCTGGTGGCCGAAGTGCTGGAGCGGCTGACCTCGGCAAGCCCCGACCTGTTCAACCGGGCGCTCGACGACGGCATGCTCTCGAGCGGCAAACCCGGTGACACCGATGAGTCCCCCGCCTGTGACGCGGTGGGCAGGCAGCCGGACCGTCCTCCGGCCGGTCGGGAGGAGGTCGGCCATGTCTGACCTCCTCTCGACCATCACCCGCGAGCGGCGTCGCAGCATGCTGCGCACCGCGATGGGGCCGGCGATCGCCCAGGCGCTCGACGAGGCGGACGTCGTCGAAGTGCTGGTCAATCCCGACGGCCATCTGTGGCTCGACCGCCACGGTTCCGGACGAGCCGAAACCGACGTCGTGCTGACCCCGCATGAGGCCGAACGGATCATTCGGCTGGTGGCAAGCCATATCAGGGCGGAGGCGAGCGCGTCTTCGCCGATCGTCTCGGCCGAGCTGCCGGAAACCGGCGAACGCTTCGAGGGAGTCCTGCCGCCCGTTGCGCTCGCACCCTGTTTCGCCATCCGCAAGCCGGCCGGCAAGATCCTTCGCCTCAAGGACTATGTCTCAGCCGAGATCCTGACCCCTTTCATCGCCAATGCGCTAGTCGCGGCGGTCGAGGACGGGCGCAACATCCTGATCGCCGGCGGGACCGGGTCCGGTAAGACTACGCTGGTCAATGCGCTGCTCGCCGAGATCGCCGCGCTCGACCAGCGCGTCGTCATCATCGAGGACACCCGCGAGCTCCAGTGTGCCGCAAAGGATGTGGTGACGCTCCGCACCAAGGCGGGCGCTGCGACGCTGGCCGATCTGGTGCGCTCGACCCTGCGGCTGCGCCCCGACCGCATCATTGTCGGCGAGGTGCGCGGGGCGGAAGCGCTCGACATGCTGAAGGCCTGGAACACCGGCCATCCTGGCGGGGTCGCAACCGTGCACGCCAATTCGGCGCGCGCCGCCCTCTACCGGTTAGAGCAGCTGATCCAGGAGGCGGTCGTCACCGTGCCACGCCGGCTGATCGCCGAAGCGATCGATCTCGTCGTGTTCATCAAGGGGCGCGGCCCCGGCCGGCGGGTCGAGGCGCTCGTCGAGGTCAAGGGCCTCGACTCCGGCGGCGATTATGCGTTCGCGCAGCCGCCCGGCCTGCCGAAGCCCACCCAACCTGCCTGAACCAGGGGAGCGAGCCGTGTCTCCGCACCAGCAAGAATCATCGACATGGGCCATTCCTCTGCGGCTACGCGACAGCGCACGCAAGCTGGCGACCGCTGCCATGCTTTTCGGGGCCGCTTCGTCCTCAAGCTGGGCGGCCGGGTCCGGCATGCCGTGGGAGGCGCCGCTGCAACGCATCCTCGACTCGGTGCAGGGCCCGGTGGCCAAGATCGTCGCGGTGATCATCATCACCGTCACCGGCCTGTCGCTCGCCTTCGGCGACACCTC
>CAZRFU010000150.1:0-1568 GCA_964599475.1 uncultured Thermoanaerobaculia bacterium | reverse complement strand
CCCTGCTCGCTCTCGGTGTGGCCGTGGGGGTCGCCCCGCTGGTCACTGTCGAAGCGCGGATCCCCACGGAGCCTCCCATGTCGGACCGTTGGAAGAAGATCGATGAGTTGATCGACGAGCAGAAGATGCAGGCGGCCCTGGAGCTTGCCGAGGAGATCCAGGCTGCAGCCGTTGCTGCCGGCGATTCGCGCAACCACACGCGCGCGCTGATTCGTCGCGTGCAGCTCGAAACGGCGCTTTCCGGGTTCCAGAAGGCTGTCGATCTGCTGCGCTCTGAGCGCTGGCCGGAAGATCCCATCTCGGCGCTCGCCCTCGAGCTCGTCTACGCCAACAGCTTGACCACCTACGAGCAGCAGTACGCCTGGGAAGTGCGCCAGCGCGAGCGGGTGGTCGCCGACGATGTGGTCGACCTCGAGAAGTGGACCTCCGAACAGATTCGTGCCGAGGCTCACCGCGCCTTCGAGCGACTGTGGTCGAAGCGCGAGGCGTGGGGCGACCGGGGTCCGGGCGAGCTGACCGAGTTCGTGCGGCCCAGCACGTGGCCGGCGGGCATCCGCAGCACGCTGCGGGACACCGTCGCGTATCTCTGGGTCGACATGATGGCCGACACCGGGTCGTGGAGCGCCGCCGAGCAGCAGGTGTGGATACTCGACCTCGAGGCCTTGCTCGCCGGTGCGCCGGCTGCGCAGGCGGAGGACGCGGAGCATCCGCTCGAATCCATTGCCGCGGTGCTCGGCGACCTCGAGCGCTGGCATCAGGAGCAGGGTCGCCCCGAAGCGGCGCTCGAGGCATTCCTCGAGCGGGCGCGCCGGCTCCAGGCATCGTTCACCGGTCGACTCGATCGCGAACGGATCACAGCGGCGCTGCGGGCGCGCATCGAGGTGACTCCACGGCAGTTGCCCTGGTGGAGCATGGCGATGGCCGAGCTCGCCGAGGCGGTGCGGGCGGAAGCGAGCGCCGATGCGCTGGTGCGAGCCCGGGAAGTGGCGCACGAGGGTCGTCGCGCCCATCCGCAGAGCCCGGGTGGTGCGCGGTGCGCCTTCATCATTGCGGGAATCGAGGCACCGCAGTACACCGTGCAGATGATGCAGAGCGACGGCCTGGCCAAGCCTTCGATCCTGGTCCAGCACGCCAACCTCGAGCGGCTGCACTTCCGCGCGGTGCGGCTGGACCCCGAGCAGCGTCTCGCAGCGGCCGACGACTGGTCGTGGCTGCCGCGCTGGGACGAGGCCGAGAAGCTGTTGCGGACCCGCCAACCCGAGGTGCGGTGGTCGGTCGACCTGCCGTCGACGCCCGACTATCGTACGCATCGAACCTTGGTCGAGCCCGAAGTTCCGCACGCCGGGCTCTGGCTGATCGGGGCGTCGGCGCGGGAGGACTTCCGCGACGGCTCCAACCAGATCGTTGCCCAGGCGGCCATGTTCGGTGACCCGGTGCTGTTGGTCTCGCGTCAGCAGGACGAGCACACCTGGACCGTGACGGTGCGTTCCGGCAGCAAGGGGACGCTGATCGAGGGTGCCGAGGTTTCGCTCGTTCGACTCGATTGGCGCAGCGGTCACCGGGTCGTG
>CAZRFU010000149.1:0-1573 GCA_964599475.1 uncultured Thermoanaerobaculia bacterium | reverse complement strand
TGCACGGCCTGCTGCGGATTGCCCGACTGCATCGCGTTCTGCAGGCGCCGCTGGGCTTCCTGCAGCTGCTGCGCGGCCGCCGACGCCTGACTGCCGGCTTCCTGCTGCCCGCTCGCCGCCGCCCGTCGCATCTGATTGGCGGTCTCCTGCATCTGGCGCGCTTCGTTGGCCAGCTGCTGACGCTGCTGCTGATCCCGCTCCTGATCACGGCTCAGCCGTTCGAGCTGTCGCGCAAGCTCCTCAAGTTCCTGCGCCAGCGCGCGCTGTCCCGACGAGGCGCCGCCGGCACTCTGCTGCGCCGCCGCCTGCCGCCGCTGCCGTTCGGCCTCCTGCAGCTGACGCTCGGCAAGCTCCTTCAGCCGCTGGGCCACTTCATCCACTTCCTGATTGGCTTCCGCCTGCGACTGCGCGCTCTGCGCGGCGCTCTGCTGCAATTCGTACTGATTCGCCAGTCGGTCGCGCTCAAGTTCGAACAGGTCGGCCAGTTCTTCGGCCATCGCCTGACCGCCGCCCCCACCGCCGCCGCCACCCTGCTGTTGCTGGTTGCGTTCCTGCACCTCGACTTCGTACGCCGTCTCGGCATCCTGCAGGTGTTTGAGCGCCGTGTTCTCTGGAGACAGGGCCTCGGTCACCTTCTCGGAACGCAGCTGCTTCTCGGCGGCTTCCATCGCTTCGGCGGCCTGCTTGAGGCTCTGGAGGATCGCCTGGAAGTCGGCATCTCCGCCCAGCCGCTGCGCCATCTGCTGCATCAGGGCTGTGACTTCATCGCGCAGCTTCGACTGCGACAAGGCGATGACCACCGCGTCTTCCTTGAACTGTTGCGCGGACAACTTCGGCTTGTCGCGGTTGAGGTTGAACGTCGCGGAGATGACCTCGCGCTGTTTCTCGGACAGCGCGCCGGCCTCGTTCTGCTGACCACCACCGCCGCCACCACCGCCGCCGGCCTGCGACTGCCCCGGCCTGAACGCCATCTGGAACGGCCTGATCTTCACGAAGTAGATGTCGCTCAGCGTCGTTTTCGCGCCTGCGACACCGTCATTGTCGGTGGCCTTCGCGTAGTACGACACGGAGTCGCCCACCTTCACGTCCAGCTCTTCCAGGTAGATCGTGTGGCCTGCGGACACCTCATTCCGTGTGGCTGCGCCGTACATCCGCACGGTCTTCTCTTCGCCGCCGTTCACCGAATACACGAGGTCCAGCGCGGAAACGCCATAGTCATCCTGCGCAGTCGCTTCCAGGAACACCTCTTCAACCGCAGTCGCCGCAGTGTCGCGGCCGGGCTTGACGAACTTCACTGTCGGCGCCAGGTCTTCCAGCGCATCAATCGTGTACGACGGGGAAGCCGCGATGGGCTCCTTGTTCGGGCCTTCCAGCTCGATCCGGTAGATGCCTTTGTCCTTGATCGTGAACTCGCCACTCAGGGTGCCGTCTTCGGCCACCTGCAGCGGCACCGACGAATCGTCGCCGAACACGATCCGGCCACCCGTGGTGGCCATCGTCGACGCAATTTGCATCCGGACGACGGTGCCTTTGACAGACGCGATATCGCCGGCCCCTTCTATCGTCTGCGCCG
>CAZRFU010000148.1:0-1579 GCA_964599475.1 uncultured Thermoanaerobaculia bacterium | reverse complement strand
AGCAGCTGATTGAGTCCCTGACCGTTGCTGCCGATGAGGCTCATCGCCAGGTTCACCAGCTGATTTCCGCCGCGCGCTCCTCCCAGCGCGGCAGCGACGACGTGATCGAGCAGACCGATGGTTAGGAGGTAGCAAGCGGCGGCAGGAGGCGGCAAGGGGCGGCAAGTGCGGCGGGGCGGCGAGGCGGGCGTGGGACGGCGAGGTGAACGTGGGGCGCTGCTTTAGCGCGCCGAATCGCGCCGGTGACCGTAGGGCGGAGCTTTAGTGTAGGGCGCCAAGACATCGGTAAGTGCCACGCCAAGACATCGGTAAGCCTTTGGGGCTAGCGTCTCGCAGGAGGCGTGATGCCCTGGCTGGAGACCGATGTGCGCGATCAGCGGATACAGTTTGTGATGACGGCGACGCGACCGGGGGCGAATGTCGCGGCGACGTGCCGCGCGTTTGGCATCACGGAAAAGACGGGCCATAAGTGGCTGGCGCGGTATCGCGCGACGGGATCGGTGGCGGCGTTGCGGGATCAGTCACGACGGCCGCAGTCGAGCCCCCGCCGGACCAGCGCCGCGGTGACCGCACGGGTGGTCGCGCTCCGCATCGCGTATGGGTGGGCGGGGGAGAAATTGGTGCCGCTGCTGGCGGCGGAGGGCCTGACGGTGGCCGCCCGGACGATCGATCGGATCATCGCCCGTGAGGGGCTGACGCACGCGGACGCCCCGCCCACGGCCGCGCCCGGGCGTTTCGAGCGGGCGGCCCCCAATGAGCTGTGGCAGATGGATGCCAAAGGCCACTATCCGCTGCGACACGGGGGCCGGTGTCATCCGCTCAGCGTGCTCGATGATCACAGTCGCTATGCGGTCGGGCTCTATGCGCTGCTGACGCTCGAGGGGCGGAGCGTGACCCGCGCCCTGCGGGAGTGCTTTGAGCAGCACGGCGTCCCGGACGCCATGCTGATGGACCACGGGGCGCCCTGGTGGGGCGCGAGCAATCCCGCTGGCCTGTCGCAGCTGAGCATCTGGCTGCTGCGCCAAGGGATTACGCTGCTGCATGGGCGGGTCCGCCACCCGCAGACCCAAGGCAAAGTCGAGCGCTTTCACCGCACGCTGGGCGAGCGCCTGCGCTTCTGGGGCGTGCCGCAGACCTTCGGCGACTTTCAAGGCGCCTTCGCGGCGTTTCAGCATGAGTACAACGAGATCCGGCCCCACGAATCGCTCGGCCAGATCCCCCCGGCGCATCGCTTTGCGCGCAGCCGCCGTGCGTACTGTCCCGCCCCGCCCGCGTGGGAGTATCCGCCCGGCGCCCAGGTCGGCACGGTCGATCAGGCAGGGATGCTCACGGTGGCCGGGCGGCGATGGTTTATCAGCGAAGCGTTACGCGGGGAGCGCGTCCGCTGGGTCGCGCTGGCCGAGACCGTGCTCGTCCAGTATCGTCATATGTGGATTCGGGAGCTGCGCCTCACCACGGCGCAGAGTGTCCCGCTGCTCGAGGTGGGGGACGCCAATCGCGTCCCCCAGGTAAACGCGGATGGCTTACCGATGTCCTGACGTCCAGCACTTACCGATGTCTTGGCGCCGTACACTTTAGC
>CAZRFU010000147.1:0-1625 GCA_964599475.1 uncultured Thermoanaerobaculia bacterium | reverse complement strand
TCGGCTGCATCCAGGCCCAGGTCTGCCACACCGGGAAATGCCCGACCGGCGTCACCACGCAGGACCCGCAGCGGCAGAAGGCGCTCGACCCCGACGACAAGTCGGTGCGGGTGCTGAACTTCCACCGCAACACCCTCAAGTCGCTCGCCGAGCTGGTGGCCGCCGCGGGGCTGAGCCACCCGTCGCAGCTCGAACCGATGCACATCGTCCAGCGCCGCACCCGCGGCGAGGTCCATTCCTATGCCACGGTCTACCCGCGGCTGCAGCCCGGCGAGCTGCTCGATTCCGAGGCCGAGCCGGCCGTCTACCGGGTGTTCTGGTCCATGGCCCGCCCCGATTCTTTCCGCCCTCGGGCCTGATCCGGAGCCGGAGCCGGGTGCTAGCATTCGGCTGTCGCTCCCGATCCCGATCCCAACACCGATGACCGTCCCCGCCGACCAGTCCTTCGAACTCAACGCGCTGTCGCCGCTCGACGGCCGCTATGCGGGCAAGGTCGCGGCCCTGCGCGCCTTCGCCTCCGAGGCGGCCTTCATGCGCGAGCGCACCCGCGTCGAGGTGGAGTGGCTGGTCGCCCTGT
Source organism: uncultured Thermoanaerobaculia bacterium (assembly GCA_964599475.1). Lineage (GTDB taxonomy): Bacteria > Acidobacteriota > Thermoanaerobaculia > Multivoradales > CAZRFU01 > CAZRFU01. The sequence goes on along the minus strand of CAZRFU010000147.1, from coordinate 1,048 downwards.
CCGACGCCGGCATCCCGGGCTTCGCGCCGCTGTCGCCGGCCGGCCGGGCGACGCTGCGCGCGATCGTGGACGGCTTCGGCGACGCCGAGGCCGCCCGCATCAAGGCGATCGAGCGGGTCACCAACCACGACGTCAAGGCGGTCGAGTACTTCCTGCGCGAAACCGTGGCGAAGCATCCCGAGCTCACGGCGGCGAGCGAGTTCATCCACTTCGCCTGCACTTCCGAGGACATCAACAACACCTCGCACGCGCTGATGCTTCGTGCCGCCCGCGACGAGGTCATCCTGCCGGCGCTTGCCGCCCTGGCCGCCCGCCTGCGCGCGCTCGCGCACGAGCATGCCGGCCTGCCGATGCTCTCGCGCACCCATGGCCAGACCGCGTCGCCGACCACCCTCGGCAAGGAGATGGCCAACGTGCTCGTCCGCCTGGAGCGGGCCGCGCAAGGGGTGGCCGCGGTGCGCATCCGCGCCAAGCTCAACGGCGCGGTCGGCAACTACAACGCCCATGTCGCCGCCTGCCCGGAGATCGACTGGGAGGCGTTCGCCCGCGGCGTCGTCGAATCGCTCGGGGTCGAGTTCAACCCGTACACGATCCAGATCGAGCCCCACGACTACATGGCCGAGCTCTTCGATGCGCTCGCCCGGGTCAACACCATCCTCATCGACTTCGACCGCGACGTCTGGGGCTACGTGTCGCTCGGTTACTTCCGCCAGCGGCTCAAGGAGGGGGAGATCGGTTCCTCGACCATGCCGCACAAGGTCAATCCGATCGACTTCGAGAACTCCGAGGGCAACCTCGGCCTGGCCAATGCGCTGCTCGGCCATCTGTCGGCGAAGCTGCCGGTCTCGCGCTGGCAGCGCGATCTCACCGACTCGACCGTGCTTCGCAACATCGGCGTCGCACTCGGCTACTCGCTGCTCGGCTACGACAGCGCCCTGCGCGGCATCGACAAGCTCCAGGTCGACCGCGAGCGCCTTGCCGAGGACCTCGATGCCGCCTGGGAGGTGCTTGCCGAGCCGATCCAGACGGTGATGCGCCTGCACGGCGT
>CAZRFU010000146.1:0-1725 GCA_964599475.1 uncultured Thermoanaerobaculia bacterium | reverse complement strand
CGGTCCTCGAGGTAGCGCTCGAGCTTGCGCCACGCCGGTTCGCCGACGGTCTTCGCCGTGCGGCGCCGCTTGGTGGTGTCGAGGTCGCGAATGATTTCGTCGAGCTTGAGGCCGTCGTCGTCCGGGACGACGTCCTCATCCTCTTCGTCATCGAAGGTCTCTTCGGGCTTTTCGCTCATGCACCGGTTCCGCGCGCAAGCAAGGGGCCAACATCCATGAGAGCGGCTGTCCGCGGCGCCCTTATAAGACGCGACGCCGAAGACCGCAAGGGGGTTCTCGGTGCAGGGGGCGCCACATCACGATTCCGGCAGCGGCGGCGGGATCAGCGGACCAGCTGGTTGAGCTCGAAAATCGGCAGCAGCAGCGCGAGCACGATGACGAACACGAACCCGCCCATGACCAGGATCATCACCGGGCCGAGGATCCCGACCGCGGTGTTGACGACCCCGTCGAGCTCGCGCTCCTGGTTCTCCGCAGCGCGCTCGAGCATCTGCTCGAGCGCGCCGCTGGTCTCGCCGCTCGCCACCAGATGGATGAGCATCGGCGGGAACAGCTTGCTGGCGCCCAGGGAGCGGGCGATCGGCGCGCCCTCGCGCACCTTCACCGCAGCCTCGCGCACCGCATCACGCATCGGCAGGTTGGTGACGACCTCGCCGGAGATGCGCAGCGCCTCCAGCACCGGCACGGCGCTCGCGGTCAGGATGGCGAAGGTCCGCGAGAAGCGCGCCGCGTTGTTGCCGCGGGTGACGCGACCGACGAGCGGCAGTCCGAGCTTGAAGCGGTCGAATCGCCGCTTGGCCGCCGGGTTCCTGAGCCACTGCCGGAAGCCCCAGACGCCGCCGGCGGTGCCCGCCAGCAGCAGCCACCACCACGCGCGGATGAAGTCCGACATGGCGATCAGGATGCGGGTCAGGATCGGCAACTCGCGGTTGCCTGCCTCGAACACGCGCACCACCTCGGGGACGACATAGCCGAGCAGCAGCGACACGATGCCGACGCAGACCACGGTCAGCAGGATCGGGTACACCATCGCGTTGCTGATGCGCTGCTGCAGCACCTGGCGGTTCTCGGTGTAGTCGGCCAGGCGCTCGAGCACGGCGTCGAGGTGGCCGGACTGCTCGCCGGCGGAGACGGTGGCCCGGTAGATCTCGGGAAACACGGCCGGGAAGGCACCCAGGCCCTCGGCGAGGGTGCGCCCCTCGATCACCCGCGAGCGCACGCCGGCGACGATGTTCTGCACCCGCGCCTTCTCGCTCTGCTGCGACACGGCGAGCAAAGCTTCCTCGAGCGGCAGCCCCGAGCGCACCAGGGTCGCGAGCTGGCGCGTCAGCAGGGCGAGGTCGGCGGCGCGCACCCCGCGGCGCAGCGAGAATCGCCCGAAGCGCGCCGGCTTGGTGTCGACCACTTCCTCGACCCGCACCGGCAGCAGGTTCTGCTCCCGCAGCTGGGCGCGAATCTGCCGGGCGTTGTCGCCTTCCAGCACGCCGCTGCGCTCGCGGCCCGAGGGGTCGAGCGCCGTGTACTCGTAGGCGGCCATCAGTCTTCCTGGGTCACCCGCAGGACTTCTTCGAGCGAGGTCACGCCCGCCAGGACCTTGGCGCGGCCGTCCTCGCGGATGCTCGGCGTGGTGCGTCGTGCATGGCGCTCCATTTCCATCTCGCCCGCACCGTCGTGGATCAGCCCGCGAATGGTGTCGTCGATCAGCACCAGCTCGTAGATGCCGGT
>CAZRFU010000145.1:0-1743 GCA_964599475.1 uncultured Thermoanaerobaculia bacterium | reverse complement strand
ATGGCGCCATCGCCGGCTCGCGCTGGCTCAAGCCGGCGGCCGGGCTCGCGGTCGCCGCGGGCGTCGCCGCCGCTACCGTGGTCCTGCTGCCGCTGTGGGCCGGTGGCGGCGTCATGCCGGATGCCGGCGGGGTGGCCGCGACCGCATCGACGGGCGCGCCGGTGACGGTTGCCTCGCTCGCGCCGGAGTCCGAGGTCGTCCCGGTATCGATCGCGACCGACGAGCCGGACCCGGCCTACACGACGCCCCCGGCGCCCGTCAGTGGCGCCAACCTGCCGCCCGCGCAGCTTGCGTCCTACCTGGTGGCGCACAGTGTCTACAGCTCGCCCCTGTCGGCCCGCAACATGGTGACGGCGGTCGTCGTCGACACCCCAGAGCCGGAGGCGCGGGAGGCCGACAAGCCGGCTACGGCGGCCAGCGGCCGATGATCCGCTGGGCCACTTTGGCGGCCGTCGCCGCCAGCGTGGTCGCCCCGCCGGTGAGCCACGCCTCGGAAGATGCCAGGGCGTGGCTCGAGCGCATGTCGAACGCGCTGGCCGAGGCCAGCTACGTCGGCGAGTTCCGCCTCGACGGCGCCGGCTACACGGAACGCATGCGCATCTACCATCGCGTTCGCGATGGCAAGGTCAGCGAGCGCCTCGTGTCACTGAACGCCAGCGGCCGGGAGATGCTGCGTGTCGGCGACGAGGTCACCGCGCTCCTGCCCGACAAGCGCCTCGCGGTCATCGAGCAACGCCCGGATCGTGGCGGCCTGCTCGGCGCATTGCCACGCTACGACGACAGTCTCGAGCAATGGTACGAGGTGATCCTGGTCGGCCGCGACTCCGGGATGAACAACCGTCCGGCCGCCGTCATCAGCGTGCGGCCGCGCGACCGGTACCGCTTCGGGCACCGGCTGTGGATCGACGAGGCGACCGCGATGCCGGTCCGCACCGAGTTGTGCGACGGGCAGGACCGTGTAGTGGAGCGGCTGCGTTTCACGCGCCTCGAGATGCGCAGCGACATCCTCGATTCCGAGCTTGCACCGGCCGTCGACCCGAGCGGCTTCCGCTGGGTCCGCCAGGTGGGACTCGAGTCTCCCGGCAAGCTGGCCTGGCGCATCGCGAGTCCGCCGCCCGGGTTCACGGTGTCCGACCGCAAGTTGCAGGAGATGCTCGGCGTGCCCGCGCCGGTCAGTCACCTGGTGCTGTCCGACGGCCTCGCCTCGGTGTCGGTCTTCATCCACGTCCCCGGCGCGGGGCAGAAGCCCGCGAGCGGTCTTGGCCGGGCCGGCGCGGCGTCGACGTTCTCGACCGTGGTGGAGGGGCACCAGGTCACGGCCGTGGGCGAGGTGCCGCCGGACACCCTCAAGCTGATCGCCCGGGGCGTCGTCCCCGCAGCCCTTCCCGTTGAGCGCTGACCCCGCGCGGCTCGTCGTCTATTCGCGCGACGGCTGTGGCCTGTGCGACGAACTCCTGGCCGAACTCGCCGCCTGGCTTCCCGGCCGCGGGCTCGAGGTCGCCGTCCGCGACGTCGACGCCGACCCGCTCACGCGACGCCGTTTCGGCCTCAAGATCCCGGTGCTGACGCTGGACGGCGCGCTCGTCTGCCACGGCCGCCTCGACCTCGCCAGGCTCGAGCGCATGCTCGCTTCGTGACGGGACGGCGGGCTCCGGCTGGTATACTCCGCCGGTTTACATCCGCCCCCATGGCCCGGTCGCAGCGCTCCCCACCGAATGCAGAACATCCGTAATTTCTCGATCA
>CAZRFU010000144.1:0-1747 GCA_964599475.1 uncultured Thermoanaerobaculia bacterium | reverse complement strand
CAAGACCGGGTACAAGAAGCGCCAGGGCTTCCGCTCCGAGCTGACCCGCGTCAAGATCACCGGCATCAAGTAAGCAAGCGCACGAGGGATACCGACACATGGCACACAAGAAGGGCGCGTCCTCGACCCGCAACGGTCGCGATTCGAACGCGCAGTACCTCGGCGTCAAGCGCTTCGGCGGTCAGGTCGTCAAGGCCGGCGAGATCATCGTCCGCCAGCGCGGCACGCACTTCCACCCGGGCGCGAACGTCGGCCGCGGCGGCGACGACACGCTCTTCGCCCTCACGGCGGGTGCCGTCGAGTTCGGCACGAAGGGGCGCCGCAAGGTCGTCAACATCGTCCCGGCGGCGTGACCCGCGACTGATCTTCGGGAAGGGCGGGCTTCGGCTCGCCCTTCTCGCTTTCCGCCGGACCGCAGGGAGGAGGGGCGCATGGCGACCTTCGTCGATCAGGTGACGCTTCACCTGCGCGCCGGCCACGGCGGCAACGGCTGCGTTTCGGTGCACCGCGAGAAGTTCAAGCCGCTCGGCGGTCCCGATGGCGGCAACGGCGGCCACGGCGGCGACATCACGCTCGTCGCGGACCCGCAGGTCACGACGCTCCTGGGCTACCACCGCCGCCCGCACCGCTCGAGCGGCAACGGCGGCCCCGGCATGGGCGATCACCGCAGCGGCTACGCGGGCGAGCCGCTGGAGCTCCCCGTGCCGGTCGGCACGGTCGTCTTCGGCGAGGACGGCGCGCAGCTGGCCGACCTCGAGCGCCCGGGCATGCGCTTCGTGGCGGCGCCCGGCGGCCAGGGCGGGCTCGGCAATGCGGCGCTGGCCACGACCAAGCGGAAGGCCCCCGGATTCGCGCTGCTCGGCACCCCGGGCTGGGAGGGGGATGTCCGCCTCGAGCTCAAGACCGTCGCCGACGTCGCTCTGGTCGGCTACCCGAGCGCGGGCAAGTCGAGCCTCATCGCGGCCATGAGCGCCGCGCGACCCAAGATCGCCGACTATCCCTTCACGACCCTGCACCCGAACCTCGGCGTCGTGGAGTCGGGGCAGACCCGCTACACGATCGCCGATGTGCCGGGTCTCATCGAGGGAGCGAGCGAGGGCAAGGGGCTCGGGTTGGAGTTCCTGCGTCATGTCGAGCGGTGCTCCGCGCTTCTGCACGTCCTGGATTGCGGGACGCTGGAGCCGGGACGCGACCCGGTGAGCGACCTGGACGTCATCCTCGGCGAGCTCGCCGCCTACCCGGTCCCCGAGGGCCAGCCGCCCCTGATCGAGCGGCCGCAACTGGTCGCGCTCAACAAGGTCGACGTCCCCGACGCGCGCGATCTGGCCGAACTCGTCCGTCCGGCGCTCGAGGAGCGCGGCTATCGCGTCTTCGAGGTCTCGGCCGTCAGCCGTGAGGGGCTGCGCGAGCTGTCGTTCGCACTCGCCGCGCTCGTCGAGGCCGATCGCGCCGCCAAGCTGGCCGCAGCCGCCGAGGCGCCGCGCATCGTGCTGCGCCCGCGTGCGGTCGACGAGGCCGGCTTCACGATCACGGTGGAGGGCGGCACCGAGCCGGTCTTCCGCATCCGCGGCGCCAAGCCCGAGCGCTGGGTGGCGCAGACCGACTTCGAGAACGACGAGGCCGTCGGCTACCTGGCCGACCGGCTGGCCAAGCTCGGCGTCGAGGACGAACTTTTCACGCTCGGGGCGGTTCCGGGTTCCGCGGTCATGATCGGGCCGGGGGAGGGCGTGGTCTTCGACTGGGAGCC
>CAZRFU010000143.1:0-1767 GCA_964599475.1 uncultured Thermoanaerobaculia bacterium | reverse complement strand
GCTGGAGCCCTGCCGAGGTGCATGAGGTGCTCGCCCGAGTCGACCAGGTCACGGACGCCGTCATTGCTCGCGAGCTGCCAGAGCTTGAGGCCACCGGCGCCGCATTGCTGGCGACCATGGACGCGCTGATCGCCCATCGCCAGCGGAGCATCGCGGAGCTGGCACGCGAGGCCGCCATCCTTCGCGCCGACAACGCCGAAGAGCTGCGGCATCGGCAGAAGCGAGCCAACGAGCTGTCCGAGTCCTGGCGTCCCCGCCGCACCTACCAACGCGACCCATCCACCGGCCGCTACAGGAGCGCCACCACATGAGCAAGCCCACCACACCCGCCGATATCGCCGCGATCGTGGATCGCACCTTGGACAAGGCCCTAGCCGAGCTGCGCCCGGTTTTCGACCGGATGGCCGCGCGACTGGACGCCACCACGGCCGAGCTGGACGCATCGCGGCGCCGTTGCATCGAGCTGGAGGCAGCACGCGACAAGGCCGAGGCGAGGCTAGCCGACTTCGACCTCGTCGCCGATGCGGTAGACGAGAACGTTTTGGCTTTCGCTCGCGCGATGAGCGACTCGATCAACTGACCCGACCGACCGAAGGAGACCGCACCATGACGAACCTCCCCGACCTGATCCGCGAAGCCGATCGCCGCGAACCAACGACCCCCGCCTGGGGGGATGCCGACCTCGACACGATCGCCGATGCCGAGCCCGAGACTCCCGCGACCTGGGGAGACGAGCTCGGGGCCGAGCCCTGGCCTGGCCCTGACCCGGCCCGCCCGCACGTCGAACCCGACCCGGAGTAACCCGAAAATGCCTCAATCTGACGCAGCCGAAACGCTGCAACCTCCACCAAGCGCAGCTACTTCCACCGGCACCCCTGGGGGGAAGAAACCCTACGTCGGCCCGCTGGCGTCGCTGGTACAGGTCCGGCGCGAGCTGGCCCGCGTCTACAAGGACAGCCGAACCGGCAAGTTGGCGACGGCTGACGGCTACCGGCTTTCGGCGATGTTGCAGCATCTCGGCAAACTGATCGAAGGATCCGACCTCGAGGCTCGTGTCGCTGCCCTCGAAGCCGAAGCCGCGGAGTCGGAACCATGACCCTGCGTCGTCGCGTCGCCGACCTGGAGCGAGCCCGTAGGCCGATCGTGTGCCGCATCGAGCTGCCGCAACCCATGACCGAACCCGAGTGGCTCGCCTGGGTCGATGCCCAGCAAGCCGCAGGGACGATGCCGGGAGGCCACCTTGGGGGCAACCGTCGCCAACCGGAGGCGACCAATTGAGCGATCGCGAACGCGACTGCAACCGCCCGGCGGGATTCTGGGCGCTGATCGCGCCAGGCAACGTGGCAACCCTTGATCTAGCGCCCCTCGCGCTTGACGGTATCCTTAGAGAGCGGCTCAGGCACGCCACACGATCCGCTCCCGGAGTCGCTCATGCCTGCCACATGACGCGGCCGGATGCCGTTTCGATCACGACGGCATCCCACACAAGACCGCGCGCGACGAGATCCCGCGCGAAGCTGATCGCGTTCGCGACGACCTCGAACCCGGCCGGGATGGCGACCTCCCGCGAGCCCTCGACCTCGACCACGAAGGCGGGATCCGGTTGCCCGAAATGCCGCCGTTTGGTTGCCCCATGGTTGCCCGAGATTCGGAGCGACCCGCAACCCTTCGAGCGCCCTCCGCGTAAGTCGCTCGTTTTCAGTAGCTTGCGAGTGGTACCCCCAACGGGATTCGAACCCGTGTCGCCAGCTTGAAAGGCTGGTGTCC
>CAZRFU010000142.1:0-1892 GCA_964599475.1 uncultured Thermoanaerobaculia bacterium | reverse complement strand
GCAGGTGGTGGGCGAGCAGGCGGGCGTGCCCGTGTACGCCCCGGAGCCCGGCAACGGCGTGGGCGACCCCGTCAAGGTTGCCCGCGACGGGGTGAAGGAGGCCGAGCGCAAGCAGCACGATGTCGTCATCGTCGACACCGCCGGCCGGCTCGGCATCGACGCCGAGCTCATGAAGCAGGCCGCCGACATCCGCAAGGCGACCGATCCGGATGAGGTGCTCTTCGTCATCGACGCCCTCACCGGTCAGGACGCGGTGCACACTGCCCGCGCCTTCCAGGAGGGCGTGGACTTCACCGGCGTGGTGCTCACCAAGCTCGACGGCGACGCCCGCGGCGGCGCCGCGCTGTCGGTGGCGGGGGTGACCGGTCGTCCGATCATGTTCGCCGGCACGGGCGAGCAGCTCACCGACTTCGAGCCGTTCCACCCCGACCGGATGGCCGGGCGCATCCTCGACATGGGCGACATCCTCACCCTCATCGAGCAGGCCCAGAAGAACTTCGACGAGGAGGAGGCGCGCAAGACCGCGGAGAAGTTCGCGACCGACACCTTCACGCTCGAGGACTTCCTGGTCCAGATGGAGCAGCTCAAGAACATGGGCTCGCTCAAGGGCATGCTCGGCATGCTGCCGGGCGGCCGTGGCATGCGCGAGCAGCTGGAGAACTTCGACGAGTCGGAGGTGACCCGCACCAAGGCGATCATCCAGTCGATGACCCCGGCCGAGCGGCGCACGCCGAAGCTGCTCAACGGCTCGCGCCGGCTGCGCATCGCGAAGGGCTCGGGCAGCACCGTCACCGACGTCAACTCGCTGGTGAACCGCTTCGAGCAGGCCGCGAAGATGATGAAGACGGTCGCCAAGGGCGGCATGCCGCAGGTGCCGGGGATGGGCCCGATCCCGGGCGCGGGCTTCACCGGCGGGCGCGGCAAGCAGCAGGCCAAGGGCAAGAAGAAGGGCTCGAAGTCGGGAAACCCCGCCAAGCGCGCAGCCGAGAATGCGGCGCTGGAGGCCGGCCGGCCCGTCGGCAGCGCCCCGGCCGGTTCGGGCTTCGGGCTGGGCGCGGCCAAGCAGGCGCCGTCCCCGGAGGAGCTGGCCTCGTTGCAGAAATTCCTGGGCCGTTGAGCGCCGATCGCCCGGTGCGGGTGGGCGCGCAGCTTGCGCCGCAGCATGCGACCTATCAGCAGATCCGGGATGCGGTCAGGGCGCTGGAGGATCTCGGCGTCGATGCGGTCTTCAACTGGGACCACTTCTTTCCGCTGACCGGCGACCCCGATGGCAAGCACTTCGAGGCGTGGACCATGCTCGCGGCGATCGCCGAGCAGACCAGCCGGGTCGAGTTCGGGCCGCTGGTGAACTGCAACGGCTACCGCAACCCCGACCTGCAGGCCGATATGGCCCGCACGATCGACCACATCTCGGCGCATGCGACGGGCACGGGGCGCTTCATCTTCGGCACCGGCTCGGGCTGGTTCCAGCGCGATTTCGACGACTACGGCTATGAGTTCGGCACCGCTGGGTCGCGGCTGGATGCGCTCGCGGCCGACCTGCCCCGCATCCGGGAGCGCTGGGCGCACCTCAATCCCGCACCGACCCGCCGCATCCCGATCCTCATCGGCGGCGGGGGAGAGCGCAAGACGCTGCGCATCGTCGCCGAGCATGCCGACATCTGGCACTCCTTCGCCGATCTGGAGGCGCTCGAGCAGAAGCTGCGCGTGCTCGATCGGTGGTGCGCCGAGGTGGGCCGTGACCGCTCCGAGATCGAGATCTCCACCGGCACCGGGCCGCGCGGCCAGGGCTCGCTCGACCATGCGGTGCTCGACGGGCAGCATGCGCTGGGGGTGCGGCTGTTCATCGTCTCGCTGCCACTGATCGCGACCAAGGCGCAGGCGGAGGAGGC
>CAZRFU010000141.1:0-1909 GCA_964599475.1 uncultured Thermoanaerobaculia bacterium | reverse complement strand
CCGCCGGTCTGATCTCCGGTGCGCCACAGCTCGGTGCCGGCGCGGCGGTCGCCACTACCGCAGCGCTCGGCGGCGCAGGCGTCGCCGGCGGATTGGCGGCAACGGGTACTGCGCGGTTGGCTGGCAGCGCGGCCGGAAGCGGAACCAGAGCCGCGGCCTCGCTCGCGGGACGTGTCGGCGCGGCCTATGAGGCCGGCGGCATGGCCGGTGTCGCACAGACGACCATGGCCGCGCCGGCATCCAGGATGGCCGCCGCATTCGCTGCGCCTGTGACGACGGCCTTCCGGCAAGGCGCCGCGCAAGGATACCGCGATGCCGCGCCCCGCTCGGGGTCAGACAGCTCCGGTCACGCCGGCGACGCAGCCGCGGCCAGTGCTGCCGCCTCAAGCCCACCAGCCTGGGCCCAAAGTCTCGCTCGACGCCAGCGCGCGACCCAAGCCGGCCTCATGGCGGCACACGCTCTTCGCGATGGCGACCGCCCGGCAAGCGGTGGCGGCCCCGATCTCAAGAACAAGAGCTAGAAGGAGACGTCCGTCATGGTGTTCAAACGATCGGCCTTGCGCTACGGCGAGACACCGGAGCCGGTCACGCCCTATCAGAAGGCAGCCCAGGCCTGGGACGAGCGGATCGGCAGCGCCCGCGTCCAGGCGCACAACTGGCGCCTGATGGCCCTCGGCAATCTGGGCATGTCGCTGCTGCTGGCAGGCATCCTGTTCTGGATAGGACGCACGGGTGCCGTCGTCCCATACATCGTCGAGGTCGACTCCCGCGGCGGTGCTCGCACCGTTGGTCCCGCCGACGAGAGCTACAAGCCGAGCGACGCGCAGATCGCTTATCACCTGGCGCGCTTCGTCGATAACGTGCGCGCACTTTCGATCGATCCCGTAGTGGTGCGGCAGAACTGGCTCAAGGCCTACGACTTCGTCACCGACAAAGCGGCGGTCACGCTCAACGAATACGCCCGCGACAACGACCCCTTCGCCCGTATCGGCCGCCAGACCGTGGCCGTCGAGGTGACCAGCGTCGTGCGGGCCTCCGACACCTCGTTCCAGATCCGCTGGACCGAACGCACGTTCGAGGGCGGCGCTCTCAAGGACACCAAGCGCCTCACCGGCCTCTTCTCCATCGCTCTCACCCCACCAAGGACAGTCGATGCCGTGCGCAAGAACCCGCTCGGCATCTACGTGCACGCCTTCAACTGGTCGCAGGACGTCACCACCGGAGAGTCCAAATGAGCACCATCCTAACCCTCATCGCCCTTCTCATCCTGTCGAGCGGGCTCGGCGCCTGCGCCACCAACATCAAGGTCCCTGAGATCCCAATCTTCGACAGTCCGGCGATGGCAGCCCATCGCGAGCCGGATCCAAAGCTGCCGGTCCGCTACGTCGAGGTCCCGACACCGTTGCCGCTTCCTGGCCAGCTCAAGCCCATCAGCAAGGAGGCCGGCAACAAGAAGGACACGCGACCGCCAGCGGATCGCGTGACCGGAGCCAACGAGGCCGCGCGTCTCGAGCCGGTCAAGGACGGCTACATCAATGCGATCCAGGTCTATCCGTATACCAAAGGCGCGCTCTATCAGCTCTACGCCGCCGTCAACCAGGTAACGGACATCGCGCTCGAGGCCGGCGAGAAGCTGGTCTCGGTCTCGGCTGGAGATACGGTGCGGTGGGTCGTCGGCGACACGAGCAGCGGCGACGGCAAGGACGCTCAGGTCCATATCCTGGTGAAGCCGGTTGGCGCCGACCTCGAGACCAACCTCGTCATCACCACGGATCGACGCACCTATCATCTCGAGATGCGTTCCTCCGAGGCAACGTACATGGCCTCGGTGTCGTGGACTTATCCCGCCGCCGAACTCGTCTCCCTGCGCAAGCAGAGCGAGGAAGCCGCCTTCGCCGTGGCCGCAATC
>CAZRFU010000140.1:0-2095 GCA_964599475.1 uncultured Thermoanaerobaculia bacterium | reverse complement strand
AGGATCGGCGTCGGGCTATGACCGACCGCCGTGGGTCGGCCGCCGGCCTAGCGTTATAAGCTCTTGCCGGCGCGGCTGCGCGACCAGGAGCAGAAAGTGGCACACCACCTGAACATCGAGTACGGAGACGACGTGCTGTTGGCAGCAGCGATGTCGAAGGAAGACTTCGACGCCGAAGCACGATTGCTGCTCGCCGCCAAGCTCTTCGAGCTCGGCAAGCTCTCTTCGGGACAGGCGGCACGGCTCTGCGGTCGCGGTCGGGTCGAGTTCTTGCTCGCCCTCGAACGAGTGGGTGTCTCGATGGTCAACCAGCGCAGCGAGGACGCCGAGGTCGAGACGAGCATCCTCGACCATGCCTGATCTCTTCGTGGTCGACACCGGGCCACTCATCGCCTGGGACCGCATGGCGTGCCTCGATGTGATCGGCCGAATCCCCGACGGCTTCGTGTGCCCCACGGAGGTCCGGATGGAACTGGACCAGGGCCAGAATTCCGGTCATCCCCGGATCGCGCCGAAGTGGCTTCGCACCAGACCCTGCACGCTTCCTCCGGTGGGATTGGCCACCATCGAGCTCGACGCCGGAGAGCGTGCCGTGCTCCAGCTCGCCCTAGAGACCTCCGCAACCTGCGTCGTCATCGACGAGTGGAAGGGTCGTCGCGCCGCGTTGGCCCTGGGTCTCGCCGTCACCGGCTCGCTTGGAATGCTGGCGAAAGCCAAACAACTTGGGTTGGTGGACTCAGTTCGTCCGTTCATCGGGAGGGCGACGAGCCAGGGCATTCGCTACCACCCGACAGTGGTAGCCGCAGTCCTTCGAGTCGTTGGTGAGGCCTAGCAGGCTGCTGAAAAACATCCAGCGACCCACCCCCTCCCGGCCCACCCCCTCCCGAAGGGGTCAGAGCACTTTCTTGCATGGCCCCGAAGGCCCACCCCCTCCCGAAGGGGTCAGAGCACTTTCTTGCATGGCCCTCACGACGACTGGTACGAGAAGGCGAGCCCGGCACGGTTCTGGTCGGTCCGCGCCACCGATTCGCGCAACCCCCTCGGCGCCCACGCCACCTGCTCGCCAAACCTGAGCCGGTCGGCGCTGATCGCGCTCGAGACGATCGGTCGACGTGCGGCGTCGAAGGTCGCCGCCGCCACCACCGACCCGGTCGTGCGACCAGCGATCAGATCCGCGCCGCGCCACGAATACGTCGCCGTCGCCTGAGCGCCGAAGGCGAGAAGCATCGCAAGAACTGCGACGATGATGACCGGGCTACTTCACCGAAGGAATCGGTCGATGTCGAGCGCGCCATGGAAGACGCCGAGAATGTCGACGTCCTCGCCGGCCTTGATTCGGTACGCGATTCGGTAGTGGCCCTGCACAAGGATCCGCACCGATTCACCGCCACGAGCTTCGTAGGCATAGCCCGCTTCTGGATAGCTCGCCAACAGCCCAGCCTTCTCGTAGATCTGGCGAACCGTACGCTGAGCAGCCGCCGGACTGTCGGCCGCGATGTAGTCGTGGATGTCGCGAAGCCAAAGCTCAGCTTCGGGCGTCCAACTCACCTTGCCCACGAGGCAATCCGCCGGCCCATCTCTTCGTGGGAGATGGTCCGCCCCGCCTCGGAGTCGGCCAATCCGCGCTCGACCATTCGCGCGAAAGCCAACTCGCGCAAGATCTCGTCGAATGAGCTGTCATCCGGAAGCTGCTCTACTGCGTGGATAACACGCTCCTTGGCGCTGGACTCCGCTGTAGGCATTGCAACCTCCTTCATCTTCGCCTGCATTCTACGCTCCTCGCTCGAGGCTTCGGGTGGCCGAGGTCCGGCCGCCCGCCGACCGCGCCACTGGTCCTCGTGATCGGGCCCGAGTACCCGATTGCCCGACCCGAGCCACCTCCGGAGATACGATGCGCGGCTCTTGCCCGGAGCCTCTCTCTTGGATCTGCTCGCCTTCTGCCTGCTCGTCGTCATCGGTCTCGTTGTGCTCTGGGAGAGCGTGCACTCCTGGGGCCGCGGTGCGGCGCCCTCGGGTTCCCGGCGGCGAGCGTTCGTTCCCGCATCACCGGAGCGATCGGCTCGGCGAGGGCGGCCGAAGCCGGCGTGGGTGGTCG
>CAZRFU010000139.1:0-2106 GCA_964599475.1 uncultured Thermoanaerobaculia bacterium | reverse complement strand
TGGACCACTCCTGGCAGTTGGTGTATGGGCCAAAGAGGCCGTAGCGCGGCCTCTTCCCGGTGAACGCAGCGAGCAAGCACTGGTCCATGCAGTCATCGGGCGGTCCGGTCGGCTCACAGCGGTTCGGATCGAAGTGGTCGTCGCTGGGAAGCCCCTCGGCCCAGGGGGCACCGCCAACAGCGGTCTGGCCTCCGCAAGTGATCCCTGCTGGAGTGGCGACACAGATGTACTGGTGATAGAGCGGGTTCCCGGGGAAGTCGGGCCCCGACTGCGTTCCCGAGCCGGGCGTGGCCCCGCCCAGAGCATCGAGTGGCTTCCTGCAGCGGAACGAGGACAGGCCGAGAGGATCGATCTGGTTGACCGGATCGTCTTCGACGTACGTGTAGAGGTTCAGTCCGCCCTTCTGCCCGATGGGGTCCGCTTCGAGGTAGCGACCGACGGTGGGGTCATACGTTCTGAAGTAGTTGTAGTGGTAGCCGGTCTCGGCGTCGAAGATCTGGCCCGGGAAGCGCGTGTCGAGGACCAGGTTGCCGTAGCCCGTGGTCGTGGGATGCGTGAGCGTCGCCTTGCCGAAGCCTTCGTAGCGCGCCTTCCAGACCACCCCCACCGGACTCGTCTCGGCCACCGTGTTCGTCACCAGGAGTGGCGTGCCGAGAGGATCGGTGTGAACCCAGAAAAACTCGCTGTTGCTCGTGCAACTGAGCCCGGCAAAAACGAACCCCACCACCATCGCCACCGCGGCCGGCCGGCGCCCCCGCGCGGGCACGAGCCGGCTCGTCGGAGATTGTATTCGCCACTCGAAAGGCCACCCGCCTCTTCACCAGCCGCCGGCACGCCGCCGAACACCACCGCCAAACCCGAGCCGATTCAGCTCTCCTCTCGTTGGGGAGCAGGCTCGGCCTTCCACCTCATGCCCTGGTCCGAAAACCGGGGTCCATTTCAGCGAACCCGGCGGGTTTCCCGCCTAGCAGGCGCGTGGCGCATTCTGGTCGACCCTACGTTCTCCGTTCCGTCTTTAGGATCGTGCGGATCCGATCTTGAAGCTCGCCTGGCATCGGCGCATCGAGGCGAAGCGTGAGCCACGATGCCTGAACGGCCTCTAGAACGAGAGATCTCTCTGCGTCACTGAAGCCCTCGCCTCCAGCGACACTCATGATGCCGTCCAGGGCGCTGCCAGCAGAGAATCCATTGCCGTTCAACACTGTCCGAAGAGCCTGGGAGTAGAAGCGTCTCGCGGATTCGATATCACCGCGTTCTCGTGCCACACTCGCGAGCAGAAGCTCGATGGTGTATCGAGCGTATTCGCCGACTCGGCTGAGCGCGTGTGCTAGTTCGAGGTCACGCTGAGCGGACGGCGCGTCGCCGAGGCGGAGGCGAACGGTCGCGCGCAACGCCAAGGCTTCCCTTCGTTCGTCCTGTGATTCTGCATCTCGCAAGAACTGCGAGAGTCTGTCGAACGCGGCTTGATAGCGGCGATCGGCAATCTCCCTGGCTGCTTCCAGTTCAACTTCGTCCCACGCGGGGCGGCTCACCTCAGGCTCCCTCGGATATCCCTCGGAAGCGGACACTTGTAGTGCGGCCAGCTCCCGCCCGCCTGTTCACACTCGCGATAGCAGGCCCCGCAGTCCAACGGGCGACCGTAGGGGTGGCTCGGGGGCACCCAGAACTTGTTTTCCAGGCAGATGACGAGGTTGGCGTCGCAGTCGTCGTCCAGTCCATCCCCGCACTCATCTGCGAGCTTCTCGAGATAGGGCCAGATGATCGGGCTCACGTACGGCTCGATCTGCGTTCCCACCCAGTACCCGCCCACCGCTGCTCCTGGAACACCCAGCCACGGGGCAATCGGAATCGGCGCAGGCACGGGAATCGGGAACGGAATCGGCAGCGGAGCAACGGCTGCGGCAGCAGCCGCCGACGGCAGAGCAACACCCATCGAGACCGTCTGCAGGCCCGCAGGATCGATGTTGTTGACCGGATCGTTCTCGACGTACGCGTAGAGATTCAGCCCCCCTTCTTGCCCGATGGGATCCGCCTCGAGGTAGCGCCCGGTGGCGGGGTCGTAGGTGCGGAAGTAGTTGTAGTGGTAGCCGGTCTCGGCGTCGAAGA
>CAZRFU010000138.1:0-2111 GCA_964599475.1 uncultured Thermoanaerobaculia bacterium | reverse complement strand
CCGCCGCGAGCTCCTTCTCGACGATCACTCCGCCGGCGTGGATGAACGCCAGCCCGTCACCTTCGAGCTTCTGCAGAATGAAACCCTCGCCGCCGAACAGCCCCGCGCCGAGCTTGCGCTGCAACGCGATTCCAACCGAGACGCCTTTGGCGGCACACAGGAACGAGTCCTTCTGGCACAACATGCGGTAGCCGTGTTTGGCGAGATCGATGGGAATGATGCGGCCGGGATAGGGCGACGCGAACGCCACCTTCTGCCGTCCGGCGCCGGAGTTGCCGAAGATCGTCATGAACAGCGACTCGCCGGTCAGCACTCGCTTGCCGGCGGACATCAGCTTGCCCATGAACCCGCCGCCCTCCTGGCCCGAGCCGTCGCCGAAAATGGTCTCCATCTGGATCCCGGGATCCATGTACATGAAGGCTCCTGCTTCCGCGATACACGACTCTCCCGGATCGAGCGTGATCTCGACGAACTGCATCTCCTGGCCGACGATCTCGAAGTCGATCTCGTGCGCGGTCTTGCCGCTCGGCGCAGCCCCCATCGGCGCCATCGGCGCTGCGGCCGGCGGGGCGGCAGCCCCGGCAGGGCGCAGCTCCGGTCGACTCGTGATCGGTTCCCAGCCGGCCATGCCCTGAGTGAAAACGTGCGCATCGGAGCGCACCTGCCCGGATGCGATCATCTGCCGCACCTGATCCAACGTGTACGGCCCGTGCTGTTGGCCGGAAATCGCAAGAAAATAACCAGAATCGCTCATAGGTCCTCCACAGCGCACACCGCGCCCCGAGATCCTACCAGGACGGCCCGGAGTGCCGCGAAGAATGCTCCGCCCAACGGTCGGTCGTGGTCCCACCCACGCCCCCGCAGACGGTCAGGATCCCCGTCAGCGTCCGCTGGCCAGAAGCCACAGCATCAGTCGCTGCTGCGAGTCGCGGCGGAGGCGGAGCTCTCGGGGCTCGAAACCCTCGGCCAGCCACTGCGCAAGGCGCTGGTCGACGCGTTCGACATCCCAGGGATCGCGCGTCAACGCGAGGTCGCGGTCGAGCACGTGAGTTTCGAACGTGACGCGGCGGGCGGGTGCCCCCCCCCCGCAGATCGCCACCTCCTGGTCCTGGAAGGCCAGCAGCGCCACCAGGTCGCAACCCATCGGGCCGTCGCCGAGCCCGGCACCGAGTGGATCGAAGTCGACGACCGGAGCCGCCGCCGTCGTGATGCCGGCAGGGCGAGCCAGCAGCACACTGACCTGCGTCGTCGTGGGCCAGGCGCCGATCGGCGCAAAGCCCTTGGTGGCCTTCTTGGCGAGCGCCCTGGCAAGTGCAGCTTCGTGGCTCGCGAAGGCCAGGTCGATCTCGGTGCCGACCGTGCCGGCACCGGCTTCGAGCACGAAGACGACCTCGCCGGTGGCATTGGTGGATGGATCGGGAAGCGACAGGATGCGTCGCAGGCCGAAGCCGTCGCGGAAGGCAGCCTCGAGCGCCTTCCATTCGCGCGCCTGGCCGGTGGTGCGGATGAAGCGGATCGTCGGCGGAGCGGGGCGTGTTTCGAAGACGGCCGCGAAGGTGCGGCCGAATCGCCCATCCACCAGGGTCACGTCGACCAGAGCAAGCTGGCGGCTGGCGGCACCTTCGATCGCTTCGGCGGCGCGCAATGGGTCACTCTCGACGAGCACCGTAGGCGCGTTCGCCTGTTCGGGAACGAGTACCGCGAAGATCGAGCCCGGCAGGCCGGCGCGATCGAAGGGAATGGCAAGCTGAGTGACGCCCAGCCCTTCACGACCGGCCTCCTCGACTGCCGCAGCAAACCGCTCCGGGCTCGCCACCAGCAGCCGCGGCGCCCCGGCCCAACCCGGCGCGGCCGACCCCAGCAGCACCAGCGCCAATCCGATCCTTCTGGCCACGTGCGTCTCCCTCGGTCGTCTCAGCTGGAGTCTACGCCGTTGCACCGCCCGGAAGGCCACCTTCCGCCTCCACCTTCTTCCGCCTCCACCTTGCGGATCCGACCGGAACTGATCCTCGGTGCCGGCCTGGTACGATCCAACCATGGATCATCTCGAAGCTCGCCTCGCCGCCGCAGTCACCCGATGGGACCTCAGTGGACTGCCTCGCCCCAAGGTC
>CAZRFU010000137.1:0-2160 GCA_964599475.1 uncultured Thermoanaerobaculia bacterium | reverse complement strand
GCCGGATACTGGCTTCCGCCGGCCGACAGGACCAGGCGCCCGGCGCCGACCGGGTCGACATCGCGGCCACCGCCCGGTCGCTCGCCGAGGATCCCCGGACGCCGATCGTCGGCGACGACCCGGACCACCCCGGCAAGACCTGCCTCGTCGCCGCCATGCCGGTGCTGGACGACGGGGCCCAGCGCGGCTGGCTCTACGTCGTCCCGCAGACCCGGATCGCCGCGCTCGCCCCCGAGACCTATCGCGACCATGCGATCCAGGCGGCGAGCAGGGTCGGCCTGCTGACGCTCGCGATCGGCGCCCTGCTCACCCTTGCGACCATCCTCATGATCACCCGGCCGCTGACCCGTCTCACCCGGGTGGCCGACCGCATCACGAAGTCCGGCTTCGAGGCCGAGATCACCGAGACCGACTTCCAGACCTGCCGCCGCGACGACGAGATCGGCCGGCTGAGCTGCACCCTGCGCGAGATGTTCGAGCGGCTCAAGCTGGAGATCCAGCGGGTCAAGCACACCGACTCCGCCCGCCGCGAGATGATCGCCAGCGTTTCCCATGATCTGCGCACTCCCCTGACCGCGCTGATCGGGCAACTCGAGACGATCCGCATCAAGGGCGACGGACTCGACGCCGAAACCACCGGCCGCCTGCAGGAACAGGCCCTGCAGAACGCGCAATACTTGCGCACCCTCACTGAGGCGCTGGCCGAGCTCGCCAGGCTCGACAGCCCCGAGTTCCGGGTGCAGGCTGAACCGCTGCAGATCGGCGAGCTCACCGACGACGTGGTGCAGCGCTTCGCCGCGCGCGCCGAGCTGCGCGGCATCGGGCTGGCGGTCGACTATCCCGATGGATTGCCCCTGACGCCGGTCGATGCGGCGCTGCTCGACCGGGCCCTGTCGAACCTGCTGGACAACGCGCTGCGGGTCACGCCCAGCGGCGGCCGGGTCGCGGTCCGGGTCACCATGGCCGGAAGCGACATGCGGGTCGAGGTGACGGACACCGGACCGGGCATCGCCCTGGACGAGCAGGAATCGGTATTCGAGGTCTTCTACCAGACCAGCAAGCACCGTGCTTCGAGAGGCAACTCGGGCCTCGGCCTGGCGATCGTGCGTCGGGTCGCCGAACTGCACGGCGGTCGTGCGGGCCTGCGCAGCGAGCCGGGCGAAGGCGCGACCTTCTTCATCGAACTGCCGGCTCCCGGCTGATCCGGACTTATAATGCGGCGCTGAATCCCGCCCCGCCGGCTTCGACCGCGCTCCTTCCGGACCCGCCCACCCATGAGCAAGATCAAGAAAGTCGTCCTCGCCTATTCGGGCGGGCTCGATACCTCCGTCATCCTGAAATGGCTGCAGGACACCTACCAGTGCGAGGTGGTGACCTTCACCGCCGACATCGGCCAGGGCGAGGAGCTCGAGCCGGCGCGCGCCAAGGCCAGGGCCGCGGGCGTGCGCAACATCTACATCGATGACCTGCGCGAGGAGTTCGTTCGCGACTTCGTGTTCCCGATGTTCCGCGCCAACACCGTCTACGAAGGGGAATACCTGCTCGGGACCTCGATCGCCCGCCCCCTCATCGCCAAGCGGCTCGTCGAGATCGCCCGGCTCGAAAAAGCGGACGCGATCTCGCACGGCGCCACCGGCAAGGGCAACGACCAGGTCCGCTTCGAGCTCGGCGCCTACGCCCTCATGCCCGAGGTCAAGGTGATCGCGCCGTGGCGCGAATGGGACCTGCTGTCGCGCGACAAGCTGGTCGCCTACGCCGACGCCCACGGCATCCCGGTCGACTTCAAGAAGCGCAAGGGCCCGGCGCCGTTCTCCATGGACGCCAACCTGCTGCACATCTCCTACGAGGGCGGCATCCTCGAGGATCCGTCCGCATCTCCGCCCGAGAAAGGCATGTGGCGCTGGACCGTCTCTCCCGAGAAGGCGCCCAACAAGCCCGAGCTGGTCGAGCTCGACTTCGAGCGCGGCGACCTCGTCGCGATCAACGGCAAGCGCATGAAGGCGCACGAACTGCTCGCCGAGCTCAACCGGCTCGGCGGCCGCCATGGCGTGGGACGGCTCGACCTCGTCGAGAACCGCTACGTCGGCATGAAATCCCTCGGCTGCTACGAGACCCCCGGCGGCACGATCCTGCTGCGGGCGCATCGGGCGATCGAGTCGA
>CAZRFU010000136.1:0-2226 GCA_964599475.1 uncultured Thermoanaerobaculia bacterium | reverse complement strand
CCATCGACTTCCTCCTCCCAGGCTTTGCCTGGCGCACACCTGGTCCCTGGTCCCTTGTCACCTTCATCCCCGGGGCGCGCCACCGAGGTGTGCATGGCACCTGCTATCGTCGAGCCCGTGGCGAGTAGTGAGCTCCTCAGCCCCGAATGGGCGGCGCTGTTGGCCGATGAACGAACGGCGTTGCGACAATGCGCCGAAGCGCTGGCGCGGCTCGACGCCGACCAGGAAGACCGGCGAGCCCTCGAGGCTTCCGTCGCGCAGCTCGACCAGCTGTTCCTGGTGGTGGTCGTCGGCGAGTTCAACGCCGGCAAGAGCTCGCTGCTCAACGCCCTGCTCGGCACCGACGTGCTGGCGGTGGGCGTCACGCCCACCACTGCCCGGATCCACCTGATTCGGTACGGCCCGGCCGTGGCGACACGGGAGAGCCCCGACGGCCTCCTCGAGGTCGAGGTGCCGGCGCCTGAGCTCGAGCATCTCCACCTGGTCGACACTCCAGGCACCAACTCCCTGGACCGCAGCCACGAGCTGCTGACCCGGCGCTTCGTGCCCCGCGCCGATCTGGTGCTCGTGGTGACCTCGGCCGATCGCCCCTTCACCGAAAGCGAGCGGCAGTTCCTCGCCGCCATCCGCGAATGGGGAAAGAAGCTGCTGTTCGTCGTCAACAAAGTCGACATCCTCGAGAGCCAAGCCCAGGTCGAGGAGGTCGTAGGGTGGGTCCGACAGGCGGCTCAGGACCTGATCGGCACCATGGCACCGGTGTACCCGGTGAGCGCTCGGCTCGCGTTGCAACATCGCGACAACCCCGAGGTCCGCGACCGCAGCGGTCTCGGAGCCGTCGATCGCCACTTCCAGGAGGTCCTCGGCGACACCGAACGACTGCGCCTGAAGCTCGGTAACCCGATCGGCGTCGCCTTACGCCTGACCGAGCGATATCACGCCGCCTTGTCCGAACGTCTGGACCTGCTGGCGGGCGACCTCGACACGTTCGACGCCGCCGAACGCTCCCTCGGGCTGTACCGAGAGGACCTCGAGCGCACCGTCCGGCTGCGCTTGGCCGACGTCGAAGCGCTGCTGGCCAAGGTCGTCGAGCGCGGTCGCGCCTTCTTCGACGAGCACGTTCGCCTTGGGCGGCTCGCCGACCTCTTTGCTCGCGATCGCATCCGCGACGCCTTCGAGCAGGAGGTCGTCGGCGAGCTCCCGACCCAGGTCGAACGCAAGATCGGCGAGGGCGTCGACTGGCTGCTCGGCGCCGAGCTGCGCCAGTGGCAGGAGCTCGACGCCCGTCTCGCTCACCGCCGCGCCACCCATCCGGAACAGCGCCTGGGCTCGCTCGGGCGGTTCGATCTGGACCGCGAGCGAGCCCTCGCCGACGCCAGTCGCCTCGCTCACCGCGCGATCGAGGGTTTCGACCGCAGAGGTCAGGCGCGTCGCATCGCCGACGAGATGCGCACCGCGGTGGCCGGCACCGCCCTGCTGGAGGTTGGGGCCGTCGGGCTCGGAACCGCAGTCGCCACGCTCGCCACCACCCAACTCGCCGACGTCACCGGGCTCCTCGCTGCGGGCACCCTCGCGGTGCTCGGGCTGTTGGTGCTGCCGGCGCGGCGCGAGCGTGCCAAAGCAGAGCTCGAGCGCCGGGTCGGCGTCCTGCGCGAGACGCTGCTGACGGGGCTGGGGGAGGCGTTCTCCACCGAGGTCGCCGCGAGCGTCGGGCGCCTCACCGACGCCATCGCCCCCTCGGCCCGCACCGTTCGCGCCGAACGCGACCGTCTGGCGGCGCTGACAGCCGAGCTCGGCGCGTCACGCGAGGCCCTGGATGTGGTGGCGAGGCGGATCGGTGGGAGAGTGTAGGACCCGGCAAGTGCCGCGTGGCGCCTTCACGCGGCGCGGTCGGTGGCGTCGGCCTCGGGCGTGAGCTGGGCCACGGTCGTCTCAGCGACGGCAAGCGGCATCGGGGCACGCTCCGCCGGTGGTCGCCGGCGACGCCGCGGCCACGGCAGGCCGCCACCGTTGCGGCCCAGAGAGATCAGCGCCACCGCGATCAGCACCAGCAGACCGGCGAGCAGAGTCTTGGGCTCGAACGTTTCGTCGGCAAACGCCCATCCCAGGAACACCGCGACCACCGGATTGACGTAGGCGTAGGTGGCGACCAGCGCCGGTGGCGCGGCTCGCACGAGCCAAGAGTAGGCCGAAAAGGCGATCAACGATCCGAACACCAGCAGGTAGACA
>CAZRFU010000135.1:0-2444 GCA_964599475.1 uncultured Thermoanaerobaculia bacterium | reverse complement strand
CGATCCGCACCTGGTACAACCACGTCCGTCCCCACCAGCATCTCGACGGCCTCACCCCGGCTCACGCCTGGTCCGGCACGCGACCGAATCCCAGGAAGCAGCCGATCTTCGTCGACGAATGGGACGGGCTGCTCGCGGGCTACTGGTTTCCGCCGTGATCCGCTACCGCCGACTCACCCGATCAGCCGACGAGGGCAGCTGCCAGACGCTGTCCGCGCCCGAGGTGTGCCGAGCCCGTCCGCCGCCGCCATCGCGGGCACGAAGTCGGCGCTCGCGATCACGATTCCGCGCCCCGATCGCGATCTTCCGAACGGGTCACCGGCCCGGAATCGGCAGAAATCGCGAGAAACGGGCGGCGAAATCGGTGCCCAAGGTATTCGCGGACAAACGGACAGGACACCGCAATTCCCATCGAGGGCCGAGCCAAACTCGAGGAGCGGATGGCCTACCTGCTTGGCCAAGGGGTCAAAGAAGGCCTGGTAGCGAAGGTCCTGCACTGGCCGGGGCTGCACTTTGCCCGGGCGGCAATGTTCGGCCGAGTGATCAAGGGCATCTGGTACGACCGCACGAAGGCCCGCGAGCTCCGGAAACAAGGCAAGAAACCCCGCCGCAAGAACTGGACCCGCAAGACCGAGCTCAGGCTCGCCCCTCTGCCCTGCTGGTCCGATCTGTCGGGAGCCGAGCAGCAGGCCAAGGTCCGCGAGATGGTTCGAGACATCGAGGACGCGGCCAAGGCCGAGCGGGGCGACCGCCCACCGCTCGGCGCCAAGGCAATCGAGGCCCAGAGCCCGCTCTCGACGCCCAAGACTCCACGGGTCT
Source organism: uncultured Thermoanaerobaculia bacterium (assembly GCA_964599475.1). Taxonomy (GTDB): domain Bacteria; phylum Acidobacteriota; class Thermoanaerobaculia; order Multivoradales; family CAZRFU01; genus CAZRFU01. The sequence continues at coordinate 1,625 of CAZRFU010000135.1, read as the reverse complement.
CGACTCCCGCGCCGCTGGTGCACGCCGAAGGTGAGACCTTCATCCGACTCAGACACGCCTACCGTGAGTTCAAGGCCGCCTTCCGCCAAGCCGCGGAGCTACTCAAACAAGGCATCCCGATCGAAAAGATTCCCTTCCCCATCGGCTGCTTCCCACCGCGCCACCCGATGGTCCGGGCGAGACCCTCACCGGTATCGTAGCCGCCGCTCGAGCTCAAACCAGCCCGATCGGGCCTCGACCGACCCACAAGCCATCAACGCAACGCCGACTAAGAGGTCGCCACGGCAAAGGTGCGCCTTGCCATGCTGAACCCTTCCTTCACCGCGGCAGCGTCCGCGTGCGTCGCGCTCATCCGCACCGCAGCGGCCGTGATCCCAGAGGCCTGCCGGTCGCGGGCCGCGCTCGTCGCTGAGAACGAGTTTCTGCGCCTGCAACTCGCCCAATACGTCGCCCGCGGAGCGAAGCCGGCGCGACTCGACGATGCGAATCGCCTGGGCCTGGTCGCGCTCGCTCGGCTCTTCGATTCCTGGCGCGATGCGCTCGTCGTGGTCAAGCCCGAGACGCTGCTGCGCTGGCATCGACGGGCCTGGAAGCTGTTGTGGCGGATCAAGTCGAGGAGAAGTGGGCGACCGCCACTTCCACGCAACATCCGGCTCTTGATTGAGGAAATGGCACGTGACAACCCGTGGGGTGAGGACCGCATCGCCGCCGAGCTTTCGACCAAGCTCGGCATCACGGTGTCGCCCGCCACCGTGCGCAAGTACCTGCGCCGACCAAGGGGCTCGGGCGGCCCTCGTGGCGACCAGCGCTGGTCGACCTTCGTGCGCAATCACGCGAGCACGACGATCGCCTGCGACTTCTGCACCGCGGTCACCGCCACCTTCCGCCAGCTCTACGTCTTCGTGGTGACGGAGGTCGGCTCGCGCCGCATTCTGCTCGTGGGCGTCACCGCGCATCCGACGGCCGAGTGGACCCTCCAGCAACTGCGTACCGCCATCCCCGGCGACTCATCGCACCGCTACCTCATCCATGACCGCGACTCGATCTACTCAGCCGAGCTCGACCGGAGCATCCAGGCGCTCGGCGTCGAGGTGCTCCGCAGTCCTCCTCGGTCGCCGCAGGCCAACGCCTTCTGCGAACGCCTGATCGGCACCCTGCGGCGCGAGTGTCTCGACCACATCTTGCCTCTCGGCGAATCACACCTGCGCCGGCTGCTGCTCTGCTGGAAGGATCACTACAACCGCTCGCGTCCGCATTCGAGCCTCGGGCCTGGCTTCCCGGATCCCGCACCCGGATTGCCCGTCGAGCGCCAACCGCACCGGCACGAGCTTCCTGAAGGCGCCGAAGTCGTGGCGTTCCCCGTGCTCGGCGGAATCCACCACGACTACCGCCTCCAGCGCGCCGCCTGAGCCCGGTGCGCCGGTCGGCGCGCTTCTGAGATCACAGCGAATCAGCCTTCGTCGGCATCGCCGAGATGGCGAAGCCGCACCGCAACGCCGCCGGCCAGGCGACGGAGCAACCATTCGGCCCCATTTCGAGCGGCGTCGGCCACCTCGCAGGACGAGCGCGAAGGTCGCACAGCGCCAGCGGACCGTCTCCGTGGTCGCCTGGGAGACAATTTCGGT
>CAZRFU010000134.1:0-2749 GCA_964599475.1 uncultured Thermoanaerobaculia bacterium | reverse complement strand
GGGGCAAGCGCCGGGCTCGCGCCCTCGATCCCACCGGCAAAGACCTGCTGGTGCTCCGCGCCGTTGCGGATCCTCGCTATGCCATCTCGGGCATGAGCAACCGGGACCTGCGCCTGGCGCTTGCCGAGCATCCCGGCCTGCTCGGCAGGACCGACCGCCAACGCTCTCGCTGGGTGACCCGAGCGTTGCGGCTGCTGCGAGATCACGGCGTGCTGAGAAAGCTGCCCAACACCCGCCGCTACCAGCTCACCTCCGCAGGGCGCGAAATTACGACCGGTCTGGCAGCCTTCTTAACTGCCTCGATTCAATCACTTATGAAGGCTGCCGCCTAAAATGTCGAAGGAACATCTAGCTAGCGGGGTAAGTCACTAAGACCCAGGCCAGGCGCTCGGCGGGCGTCTCGAGGTGCGAGAGGCCCTGCAGCAGATCGTCGAGCGCGGCTCGGACTGCCGGGAAGCGACCGAGAACGTCCATCGGGCTCAGCTGCGGTGATGCGGCAGGAGCCGCGGATGGTGACGGGCTCGATCCCGCCGCGGGGGAACGTTGCGCTTCGATTGGCTGAGGCGAGCATCGATTCTTCGGGAAGAGTGCGACATCTGTGGATCCTCCTACAGAGTGGGGGTCGCCACGTGCTCCAACCGGGACAAAGTCGCTGTGGCGGGTTTCCGCGGCGTCGTCGAGAACCTCGTCGAGGCGGATTACCCGCCACGAGGAGGAGCCCGTGAAACGACAGGTAGCGATGATCGTTGGAATACTTTCGTTGGGTCTTCCCCAACTGACTCTTGCCAATTGGGGCGATCTGTTTCGGCCGTTCGGCGGCACCGGGTGGGCGAGCCTGGCGTGGTTCGATGTGCTCGGTCCGATCCCGACTGCCGTGAGTAGTCACTATCAGGGCTCCGACGACCGCATCACGGTGGCAGTCGACATCGGGACCGGAGCGGTCCGCTTGGTTCGGTTCCTTGGCGACGGCGCCGTCGACACGAGTTTTGGTTTCCTCGGTCGCACCGATGTCGCGGTGCCAGGATCCAGCCACACCCGAGTCGTGCGAATGCTTCACGCGCTCTCGACCACGTGGGTGGTGGGCGACGCCGAGCTCGCGGACGGGCGTTGGATCGTGATCTTCGCTCTCGACGAGAACGGTGACCTCGTGCTCGACGAGCTCGGCAACCCCTGGTTCAAATTCACGCGGGGCGACATCAGCAACACCGAGGCTTTTGCCGGTGACGCCGCCATCCACGAGCAAGGCGGCCCACTCCTGCTCGAGATCGTCGGCTGGATCGAGCACCAGACCCTGGCACGCGACTTCGGCGTGCGGGTTTTCCTCGATGTGGCCGCCGACGGCGCGAACGTCGGGACCACGATCTCGAACAGTTCGGCGAGCAACGAACGCTGGCTCCATTTGGCCCCCGTGATCCACGACGGTGCCACGCGTTGCAGCGCGATCCTCGCGGAGGCAGACGGGGCGGCACGAGTCTACGCCTACGATTCCGGTGACGTCCCGAGCTGTGGCACGGCGATCTCGTTCGTTCCGACTTTGCCCGCCGTGCCGGCAGCCGTGCTGCGTCCGCAAGGCATCACCGCGGTACCTGGAGGAGGAACGGTCGACCTGGTCGTCGCCGCCTGGGTCGAGTCTGGTTTGCTGACCAAGCCCACGGCGTACTTTCGCACCGACGGTCTCAGCAGCAGCTTGGACGCCGGCTGGGGAACCGGCGGCATTGCCTATGTCGACGCTGCTGCGGGTGGCTGGATCGGCTTTCGCGGCAGTCGTCTACAGGCCGAGTGGAACAACGGGCTTCTGGCGTTCTCCATCGTCTCGGCCGGCTACGAGGTCGGTACCGGCGGTGAGTTTGGCACCGCGCACCGCGTCCGGCCGATCCGTCTCCAGCCCGACGGCACGCTCGATACGAGTGTCTCCACCCTCACCCACACCACCAACACCTCGCGGCACCACGAGGTACAGGACGTTGCGGTAGTCACCGGAACCGGCAGGCTGGTCGCTGCCGTTGGGAGCTTCGTCAAGTTCGGCTTCGACCTGCCTGCTGCTCGAGTTGTGATGTTCCAGGGGCCGGACGACGTGTTCTTCGACGGGTTCGAAAGGGGAGACACGAGCGGCTGGTCTTCCGCGGCGCCGTAGCCGCTTGCCCGGCCGTCCCTGTGTGTGCGCCCCGCCGCCGAGCGATCCGAGCTCGCGACCTATGCTCCGATAGGATCCAGCCGGCCAAGGAGGTTGCAATGAGATCGCTCCGAAGCGCCGGGTTCATGGGGATGACGTTGTTCGCGATCCCGACTGCAGCCGAAGAGGCGCAAGGCATTGCGCCCGAGCGCGCTCAGGCCGAGGCGATGGCCCAGATCCGCGACCTCAGCACCGCGATGCTGATTTGGCTGAACGGCCACGCGCCGGGAGGGCCCGAGAGGGATTCCGAAGCCGAAAAGGCGTCATACTGGAAGAGTTGCCCCTCGATCTCGGTAGCGGAGCTGCGCGCTCTGCTCGTGCCCGACATCATCGCGTCGGTGCCCGACACCGACCCCTGGGGAAACCAGTACGAGGTCTGCCTCGAGCGCGAGGACTTCTCGCATGGCGGGACGATGGGGATCCGCTGCGCCGGGCAGGATGGCACCTTCCAGACCGAGGACTACGTCGAGGGCCCTTTCGAGCCGAGCGAGCTCGACCAAGACATCGTCCTGATCGACGGCTTCTTCATGCGCTGGCCGAGGATCTCGGGGTAGGAGCGTGAGGGCGGGCGGGCGG
>CAZRFU010000133.1:0-2756 GCA_964599475.1 uncultured Thermoanaerobaculia bacterium | reverse complement strand
GCCTCGCGCACTGTCCAGGAAGGGCCCCCATGCCGCATGATCGCCGCAAACCGTCCCCAGGGACGCCATGGCCAATTTCCAGGCAGGAACGAATATGTCCGCGACGATGGCTTCCGCCCAGACCCCCGAGCACACCATGCTCGGCGGGCTAGGCCGCGCACTCGTCCAGCACCGGATCCTGCGCCCTGACCAGGCGATCCAGGTACAGAAGCATGCGAACGCCAACGCCGTCGCGTTCATCGACGAGCTGATCGAAGGCAAGCACCTCGCGCCGCGCGATCTTGCCCGATTCGCCGCGGAATCCTTCGGCCATCCGATGTTCGACCTGAGCGGGCTCGACCCGGCCGCTATCGACATGAGCCTGCTCGATCGCAAGCTCGCCGTCGAGGCCCGGGTGCTTCCCCTGGGCAAACGCGGCAACAAGCTCTCGGTCGCCATCTCGGACCCGACCGACTACCAGACCCTGGACCGGATCAAATTCTCTGCCCAGGCGACGGTCGACCCGATCGTGGTCGAGCACGACAAGCTGCTGCGCCTGCTCGAGCGCGCGACCCGCGGCACGGCCGACCAGCTCTCGGACCTGGTGGACGAATCGATCGACGTCGATGTCACCAGCGACGAGCAGTCCTCGCAGCCCGACACCAGCGATGTCGACGACGCACCGGTCGTCAAGTTCCTGCAGAAGGTCCTAGTCGACGCGATCCAGTCCGGGGCTTCGGACATCCACTTCGAGCCCTACGAGAAGTTCTACCGGATCCGCTTCCGGATCGACGGCGAGTTGAGCGAGATCGCCCAGCCGCCGCTGGCGATCAAGGAGAAGCTCGCTTCCCGGATCAAGGTGATCTCGCGCCTCGACATCTCCGAGAAACGGGTGCCGCAGGACGGCCGGATGAAGCTCGTCCTGTCGAACCAGCGCGCCATCGACTTCCGGGTCTCCACCCTGCCGACCCTGTTCGGCGAGAAGATCGTGATGCGGATCCTCGATCCGTCCTCGGCCAAGCTCGGGATCGAGGCGCTCGGCTACGATCCCGAACAGAAGGAAGTGTTGCTCGAGGCGATCCGGCGCCCCTACGGCATGATCCTGGTCACGGGGCCGACCGGCTCGGGCAAGACGGTGTCGCTCTACACCTGCCTGAACATCCTCAACGAGCCGGGGGTCAACATCTCCACCGCCGAGGATCCCGCCGAGATCAACCTGCCCGGCATCAACCAGGTCAACGTCAACGACAAGGCGGGCCTGACCTTCGCGGCGGCGCTCAAGTCCTTCCTGCGCCAGGATCCGGACGTGATCATGGTCGGCGAGATCCGCGACCTGGAAACCGCCGACATCTCGATCAAGGCGGCCCAGACCGGCCACATGGTGATGTCGACGCTGCACACCAACGACGCGCCGACCACCCTGACCCGGATGATGAACATGGGGGTGGCGCCCTTCAACATCGCCTCCTCGGTGATCCTGATCACCGCCCAGCGACTCGCGCGACGCCTGTGCACCTGCAAGCAGCCGGCCGAGCTCGACGACGAGGCGCTGCTCAAGGCCGGCTTCCGGGAAAGCGACCTCGACGGCAGCTGGACCCCGTTCAAGCCGGTGGGCTGCGATCGCTGCGGCGGCTCGGGCTACAAGGGGCGCGTGGGCATCTACCAGGTCATGCCGATCTCCGAGGAGATCCAGAAGATCATCCTCGGCAACGGCAACGCACTGCAGATCGCCGACCAGGCACGCGCCGAAGGGGTCAACGACCTGCGCCGCTCGGGGCTGATCAAGGTCATGCAGGGCCACACCTCGATCGAAGAGGTGCTGGGCGTCACCAACGAATAGCGCGTCGAATCGACAAGGACATCCGATGGCCACTTCCAGCACCGCGGCAAAGGCTCCCGTTTCGGCGCGGGCACGCAACGCCGCGCGCAAGCCGCGCGAATTCACCTTTCTCTGGGAGGGCCGCGACCGCGGCGGCAAGCAGGTCCGGGGCGAGATGCGCGCCAGCGGCGAGGCGATCGTCCAGAGCAGCCTGCGCCGCCAGGGCATCATCGTCACCAAGGTGAAGAAGCAGCGCTACAAGCGCGGCAAGAAGATCACCGATCGCGACATCACGATGTTCACGCGCCAGCTCGCGACGATGATGAAGTCCGGCGTCCCGCTGCTGCAATCCTTCGACATCGTCGCCAAGGGAACCGACAACGGCTCGGTCGCCAAGCTCTTCGTCGACATCAAGAACGACGTCGAGACCGGCACCGCGCTGTCGCAGGCGTTTCGCAAGTACCCGCTCTATTTCGACAGCCTGTTCTGCAACCTCGTCGGCGCCGGCGAAGCCGCCGGTATCCTCGACGACCTGCTCGACCGGCTCGCCACCTACAAGGAAAAGATCGAGGCGATCAAGGGCAAGATCAAGAGCGCCCTTTTCTACCCGGTGGCGGTGCTGGTGGTCGCCTTCATCGTGGTGGCGGTGATCATGCTGTTCGTCGTGCCGGCGTTCAAGCAGGTCTTCGAGAGCTTCGGCGCCGACCTGCCGGCGCCGACCCTGGCGGTGATCGCGATCTCGGACATCTTCACCGAGTACTGGTACCTGATCTTCGGTGGCATCGGCGGCGCGATCTATTTCTTCCTGCAGGCCTGGCGACGATCGCCGAAGGTCCAGATGCTGATGGACCGGCTCCTGCTTCGCCTGCCGATCTTCGGGTCCGTCGTCGAGAAGGCGACCATCGCCCGCTGGCTGCGCACCCTGTCGACCATGTTCGCCGCCGGCGTGCCGCTGGTC
>CAZRFU010000132.1:0-2814 GCA_964599475.1 uncultured Thermoanaerobaculia bacterium | reverse complement strand
GCACCGCCACCGTCATCCGACACGTCGCAAAAAGTGCTCTGACGCCCCAGGGAGGGAGGAGGTGGGGCTACTGGTTTCCGCCGTGATCTCCGACCGACGCCCACTCATCAGATCAGCCGACGAGGGCAGCTGCGAGACGCTGTCCGCACCCAAGGTGTGCCGAGCCCGTCCGCCGCCGTCGTGATCGGCACGAAATCGGCGCGCTCGATGGCGATTCCCAACCCGAATCGCGATCTTCCGAACGGGTCACCGGCCCGAAATCGGCAGAAATCGCGAAAATCGGGCCACGAAATCGGTGCCCGAGGTATTCGCGGACAAACGGACAGGACATCGCGGACAAACGGACAGGACAGTCCCCGTGGTCGCCTGGGAGACAATTTCGGTCCCCGGACGGAGTTTCTGCGGACCACAGGTCGGGGCCAAAGGTGTTGACACGTTCCGTGTCACTCTGTTTCGTCTTCGGGGATCGTCGCCTCATAGTGGCGCCGCTCAGCCTCTTGAGCCTCCAGGAGTTTCGAGATGAATCTCTGATCAACTGGAACCAGGCGGCTCCGATCCCGCGGGAGGGGACTAGCCCCGGGCACCTCCCACATGCTAAAGCTCGAACCAATAGCCCGTAGGGCGTTCGCCAAGGCCACCAGCCGTGGACCGTCCTTCGACAAGGCCCCACCGAAGGCCTCAACCTCCCAGACCGGAGAATCCGAGCGAGAACGCTCTCGAATTTCTCCTATTGCTAGGCCTGTAGCAGCGCGGAGGGCGCGAATGGCTTGAGCCGGTGAGGGCCCAAAGTCGTGAACTACCAATGAAAGTCGCGGCACAACACGCCCTCAGAACCACTCAGGAAAGGTCGGATCCAGTGGGAAACCATGGGAGGGGTTCAACCAACTTCCGCCATGCCAACGCATCAAATGCTCATGGTACGTCACTGGATAAATATTCCCCGGGAGGTTGGCTAGCTGAGGGTATCGACTCACGCTGTAGCGGTGGTGGCTGAATATTGCTCGGGGCTGTCCGCCAGCCAGAATCTGGTCCGCGGCCTCCGTAGACCACGCTCGAGTGCCCGGCCGGCCGGTGGCAAGGCGGGCCCGCTCTTCTGCCCAGAATTCGCGAATCCCTCGCTCTCGGCGCTCCGTCAACCGCTCGTGCCAGCGCAACCGCTTCCATTCCTGCCTCGTCAGCGTCCTGGCCCCGAGCTTTGCCACCAGACGCGCATGGGTGACTCGCCCCAGCTGTCGGAATGGTGTGCCGTAGGCCACCGGTATAGCGTCAGAGAACTTGGTTGTGAGCGAGGAGACGCCCTCGGCAGCACCCTCTGCGAGGCCAACCGCGGCTAGGTCCGCAATCTCGTCGCCAAACCCAGCCAACGACTTACCGAACTTCACACTCCGACCGATCCCGCCGCCGAGGATCACGTCGCCCAGCAGGTTGCCTATGACGCGGCCCTTCTGCTCCGGATCGGCGTTGACCCAGTCGCGGAATCCGTTGGCGAGGATCTCTGGAGCGTGCGGCAGCGCACGAACCGCTCCCACCACCGTGTCGACTGGGTGGGCAATCACCCGCACCGCGGCGCGGACGGCGATCACGGGAGCCTCGGCAATCCCGAGGAACTGGCCTCTCCCGAACGCATCCATCTCGGCCTGCGCCCCTGGATCGCACAATCCCGCCATCTGCACCGCTTCCGAGCAATTCCCGCTCGGATCGCTGAAGTTGACCGGGTTGTTCAACCCGTACTGGTACAAGCTCGCGCTATCCACGTACCCAAGCGGATCGGTCTGAACAAACCGCCCCATCTCCGGGTCGTAGTCGCGATTCCTCGCGTACACCAACCCGGTGACCGGGTCGTGCGGCAGGCCGTGGAAGCCGAGCTGATTCCCCACACTCGACTCCCCCACCGCCCCCGGCCACGGCGCTGCCCAGGCGAGGCTCGGCTCGCCCTCGACCACGTCGACACTCCCGCTCCACTGCTCCCCCAGCGCCGTGCCGACCAGATCCTCGAGCGCCGTACCGATCACCAGCGCCCGTGACCCGGCCGCCAGCGGCCCGCTGGTCAGCAGGTAGCCGGTCGACGACACCGTCCACGCCACCGCCTGGCCGTCCACAGTGATCGCGCCAAAGGTCGCCGGATCAACCGGTTCCGAAAGCTCGATCTCGATGCGACCGTCGACGGTCACACACACGCGCAGCACTCGCGGTGCGGCGGTGTCGGCGAGCACGACGTCGCCCCCGGCCCACTGCCAGGTGCGCTCCTCGCCCGCTGGCCCGACGTTGCCCCAGACGTCGATCAGCCCGGATCCTTGGACCACCAGCCGGATCTGCTCGCCCGGCCGTGGCGGCCAGGTCGGCTGACCCTCGGGCGCGTTGTCGGGAAGATCCGCCCACACCGCGACTCGCCGGCCGGCGTTGCGGCCCTCGAGCACCGGCTGGCTGATCTCGACCGGCAGCTCCTGACCGCCGAGGGTGAGGTTCTCGAGGGTTACGGCGTCTGCCAGATCTTCGAGGCGCACCTCTTCCGACAGCTCGAGCCAGACCGCGTCGGGTCGCACGCGCACTTGCTCGATCGCGGGGCCGCTCAGGTCGTTGACGTAGACGCTGCGCTCGCCGTACGGCGAGTATTCGTAGGCCTCGACCGGCACCCCCGTCGACGCTCGCACCACCATCGCGAGGTGCCCGCTGCTGCCGTAGATCGGCACGTACTCCTCGAGCGTGCCGCCGACCCGAAGCTCGAGTGAAACCACCTCGTCGAGACCGAGGCCGTAGGTGCGCCGCTCCTGGAGCTGACCGTCGGTGTCGTAGCGCTCGATCTCCTGCCACCCC
>CAZRFU010000131.1:0-2872 GCA_964599475.1 uncultured Thermoanaerobaculia bacterium | reverse complement strand
CCATTCAAAAAACCTCCCGGTTCCGGCCGCGTATCCCGCAGCCTCGTTATTATTTTCACTCCACACTCTTTATTAATTCTGCTTCATTATTTTCCCTCACCCTATGAATAGGGGGAGGATTAGGGTGGGGGTTCCCTTATTTCTGTCATTCCTGTAACGATTTCGAGCGAGCGAGGAATCGGACGCCCTTCGCCGACTGCACGAAATTATCTATAGTACTGCTCGAAAGTAACTCAGCACAAAACAACAGGAATCCATTCAGTTCAATCTTGTCATTTCGACCGCAGGGGAGAAATCTATCTTTTGTCTTTGCCTTTACATCCCCCCTTAGGAAAAGGGGGGTTAGGGGGGATTTACACGCCACGCGTGCATGAATTCAGCGTCGTGGCACCGCCGTGACCCCACCCTTCTGTCATATTTATTTTTAGTAGTCATCCTGAACTTGTTTCAGAATCTCATCTTTTGTCACTTCGAGTCCTTATTTCTGTCATTCCCGAATGCTTGTATCGGGAATCCAGTCTTTAATTTCCCCCTTGGGAAAAGGCCTGTCACAGCGAAGTTATGCGAAGCCGGAGGGGACAATTCCGAGCGAGCGAGGAATCACCACACTTCTGTCATTCCTGCGCAGGCAGGAATCCATTCAGTTTCCCACTCGCGATCCATCAAGAATTCTTTATCATTGCGAGGGCGCGCCTTGTGCGACCGCTGCAATCATTCTCTCCTACCCCTCCTTCAAATACCTCTCATAAACCTCCTGCACAACCCCCTCCCCCTTAAGCTCCGCATACCTCTTCGGATCGGTCCGCGCAATCTCCCTTATCTCTTCGAGGCTATACCTCCCCTGCGAGCCGCCCAGCGTCCCGGTCCCCGCGCCCCTGGCCTGCGACGGCCTCACGAGCCCCGGCCTCTCCGACAAGAACCCGTGCATGTATCTCTCAACCGTCATCTCCTTTCCAGTTTCCGGGTCGAGCGCCGCCCCGCCGTCCTTCCCGACTACCTGGAACCCGCCGCCTTCGGCGACCTTCACGCTCCCCTCCGTAAACGTCACGATCATGTCCACGTTCGACGGGTCTGCCCCCGCCTTGAGCGCGGCCTGCGTAAGCTCGGAACGCCTGAGGAGCGCTTCGTACTTCCCGCGCCACTCGCGCGTCTCGTCCTCATGCCTTCTCAGCTCATGCTCGAACCGCCTTTCGCGCTCCACGGCCTCCTCGTCGGCGCGTACTCCCTCGGCGGCCAAAGCCTCCGCGGCCTCCTCCTTGTCCCTGAGGCGCTCCACCAGCTCGCGAACTCCGTCGATGCCGTCTGCGCCCGCACTTCGGAGCCCGTCCTCGAACTCCGCCGCGATCCTCCCCCGCTCGCTTTCGAGCCGCGCCTCCAGCTCCGCGTTAAGCTCCGCCTCCGTAAACACCTTCTCTTCCGAATCCCCGGCCGCGCCTCCCTCCTTCACCTCACCGGAATCCGCAGCCTTAGCCCTCTTCGCCATCTCCACCTCTCAACCCGTCATTCTGAATTTAATTCAGGATCTCGCTTTTAAAGTTTTTTCTGTCATTCCCAACGATTTCGAGCGAGCGAGGAATCGGACGCTGCAACTTCAATGCACAAACGTTCATCCAGTACCGCTCGCAACCTACCTTCTTTAGTATCAATGCTTGTATCGGGAATCCAGTTTTTGCTTTCCATCCCCCCTTAGAAAAAGGGGGGTACGGGGGGATTTAGTTTTTCTAGGTTTGTCATTCCCAACGATTTCGAGCGAGCGAGGAATCGGTCGCCGTGAGCCGATTGCAAGAACGCTTATCTAGTACTGCTCGGAAATACCTCAAATTAAAACAGCGAGAAATCTATCTTTTCATCTTTCAATCCCCTCCCCCTTGAGAAAGGGGGAGGGTCAGGGTGGGGGTTACATTAAAAGTCTGTCATTCCTGTAACGATTTCGAGCGAGCAAGGAATCGGACGCCCTTCGCTGACTGCACGAAATTATCTACAGTACCGCTCGAAAGCGACACAGCACAAAATAACAGGAATCCATTCAGTTTTCCGCCAGCAATCCATCAAGAATCCTTTATCATTACGAGGGTGAGCAGCGGCCGCGGCAATCACTCTTTTCATGCCCCAAACCCGCAAAAAAACACACCTCTCCCGCGCTCGTAACCACTTGGAATCATTCAGGAAATAATCAGGAAGGAACCGACAGGCACAAAAAAAACCGAGATGATGTTCTCATTCCCGGTTTCCTTTGTGCTTATCGCGCTGGGCGTTGTTCGCCCATTGCTATATAAACTAATCGAACTTTCGCATCCTGTCAACCACCTTTTTGCAGCTTCTTTTGAAAAGTTTCATCGCTCCCATCGATGTCATCCCGAGCCTCTCCCCCATGCTCTCGTACGTCGCCGCCTCGTTCCCGGAGAGCCCGAACCGCATCTCTATGACCGTCCTCTCGCGCTCCGTCAATCCCGCCAGGGCGCCCTCTACTCTCTCCTTGTTCACCCTCTCCCGGACATCCTCCGGCAGCAGATGGAGTATATTCACAATCCCGTCGTTGTACGCAGCCACGTCCCGGCCCTCTCCATACTCATATGCATTATCCTCCCCCTGTTAGGGGGAGGACTAAGGTGGGGGTCACCTTAGATTTCCCCTCTCCCCTCCGGGGGAGAGGGATTAAGGGTGAGGGGGTACCATATATTTGTCATTCCCGAATGCTTGTATCGGGAATCCATTTCCACAAGCAATTCATCAAGAATTCTTTGTAGTCTTATTTTTTTCCAAAATTGCTCGCTGCCCGCGCTACGAGCAATTTCCCTCCGCGACCCTGAGGGCTTGCCCTCACTCCTCCCCCCTCAAATCCACAAACTCCCCCTCCGCCGCGAGCGCCCTT
>CAZRFU010000130.1:1146-3097 GCA_964599475.1 uncultured Thermoanaerobaculia bacterium | reverse complement strand
GTCCCGGGTCCCTTCTTCCGGGAATCATGCTACCGTCCTCCCCGTACTCGACCTATGGCCATGAACGAAGTCCAAGCCCGTCGCCGGGTGCGTGCGCTGCGGCGTTTCTACCTCAGTCTCGGTGCGTACATTCCGACGATCGCGGGGCTGTTTGCCCTCGACATGGTCACCGGAGCCGGCAACTGGTGGTTCTACGCCGCCATCGGCTGGGGGATCGGCCTGGGAGTGCGTGCGATCAAGACTTTCGGTCTGCTGGGCGCCGGCACCGCCGAGTGGGAAGAGCGCAAGGTCGCCGAGCTGATGGGTCAGACTCCCGGCCAGGTGGCGACGACCGGGGAGCTGCAGCGGCTGTCGCAGCGCATCGAGACCCTGGCCACGATCGTCGCCAGCCGCAAGTGGGAAGCAACCGAGCCCCTGGTCGGCGAGGCTGCCGAGGCGGTGGCGGCGGCGGCCCAGCGGCGGGAGCTCCCTCCGTTGCCTCCCTCGGCACCGGCCTCCGCCCCACCGCCGGCACCCCTCGACCGCGAACGGCTGGTCGAGCTGGTCCAACACCTCGAGACACTCCTGACCAGCGCCGAGCTCGAGCGGGTCGAACGGGTTGGCGATCGACGCCCAAGCCAACGCGAAGGAAGCTGACATGGCGGAGCTGAAGACTCGCCCCCACGCCGGTGACCCACAGACGTTCCTCGAGTTGGTGCCGGATCCCGAGCGACGTGCCGACTCTCTGGCAATGCTCGAGCTGATGGCCGAGATCACCGGGCAGGAACCGCAGCTGTGGGGACCGAGCATCGTCGGCTTCGGCACCTATCGCTACCACTACGAGAGCGGGCGTGAAGGCGATTGGTTTCCGGTCGGCTTTTCGCCCCGCAAGCGCGAGCTCACGCTCTACCTGCTGCAGGGTTTCCCCGAACGCGCGGGGCTGCTCGCACGCCTCGGCCCCCACCGCGAGGGCAAGAGCTGCGTCTACATCCGGCGGCTCGCCGACGTCGATCCTGCCGTGCTGCGGGCCCTGATCGCTGGTGCCTACAACGCTGCCGGCTCCTCCACGCGCCAATGCTGAGCCGGACCCTGCGACGCCTCAAGCAGATCCACGCCGGCGACCTCTCGCTGTGGGGGATGCTGCTGCTCGAGTTCACCACCATCGTGCTGGCGGTGATCGTCGGCTTCGCCGTCAACGAGTGGCGTGACGGGCAACGGCGCGACGACGCGGCCGCCGCAGCGCTCGAGGGGATCTCGCGCGAGCTCGGCTACAACCACCGCCAATTGGTCGACACTCTGCTCTACTACCGCGCCGTCCTCGGCGAAATCGACGCGCGCCTTCCCGATCCCGAGGCCCCCGAGGGCACGACGACCTACGGCTACCAGCTCCCCGGCTGGCGCGGCGCGATGCCACCACTGTTGCGCTCCTCGAGCTTCGACATGGCACTGGCGACCGGCGTGATCGCCGATCTGCCCTTCGATCAGGCCCACGCCCTGGCGCAGATCTACAACTTCCAGCAGGTGCTCGAGAAGCTCGACGAGAACATGTTGGCGCGCGCGGCCAACGACCCCGGCTTCACCCGCATCGCCACGGTGCGGCACGCGTTTGGCCTCTACGCCGAGCTCGGTCCTTCGCTGCTGGCGATGTACGAGCTGTGGGCCGCACCGGTCCTCCTCGACCATCCTCTCGACACCACCATTGCGGACCCGGAGCTGCAAGCGCGGGTCGAGCGCGTTCGCGGCCGCCTCGTGAGCTCCAACACCGCCGGGAACCATTGACGGGGAGATTGCGTAGGGACGGGCGAACGAAGGAGGATCGCCCATGACCCGCTTGTCGACCCGCTTTGCCCTGGCGCTCGCCGCCATGGCCTTCCAGCCCGCCCTTGCTCTCGAAAGCCACACAGTCGAACGCCGCTTCCCGCTGGCCGCCGATCAGACCCTCCGGCTCGCCACCGTGGCCGGCACCGTCGAA
>CAZRFU010000130.1:0-1136 GCA_964599475.1 uncultured Thermoanaerobaculia bacterium | reverse complement strand
GTCGTTCCCGGCACCACCAACGAGGTCGTCGTGACCATCAAAGCCCACGGCGAACGGCGCGACCTGGTCCAGGCTCTGAACCTCGTGCGCAACGACAGCCAACGGGACGAGTGGGCGGTGTCCTTTCCGGTCGACGACTACGTCGCCTTCCACTACCCCGAGCTCGACCACGAAGGCGACAGCTGGGACGGCGGCTTCTTCGGCCGCCTCTTTGCCGGGCTCTTCGGCGCCAGCACCGGCTCCACATACCTCGGCAAAGAGGTCCGCGTCACCGCCACGTCGAGCCGCAACAGTCCGACCCTCTGGGCCGACCTGCGGGTCGTCGTGCCCGCCTCGGGCCGCGTCGAGGTCCGCAGCCTCGCAGGCCCGATGAAGGGTACCGGAGCGCTCGCCGGTGAGCTCAGGCTCGACACCCGCGCCCGCGGCAGCGTCACCCTCGAGAGCTTCCGTGGCACCCTCGAGGTCGACACCGGCAGCGGTCGCGTCGACATCGGCCGCGCCGAGGGCAAAACCGCGGTCGACACCGGTTCGGGTGGTATCCGCATCGCCGAGCTGATCGGTGATGCCGTGCTCGACACCGGCTCCGGCGGCATCGAGATCGACCGCGTCGATGGAGGCCGTGTGGTGGCGGACACCGGGTCGGGTGGAGTGCGAATCCGCAACGGTCGAGTCCGCGAGCTGGTCGCCGACACCGGCTCCGGCGGAGTCAAGGTGATCGACGTGGAGGTCGAGACCCTCCACGCCGACACCGGGTCGGGTGGGGTGACCGTCCACAGCTCGCTCGCCTCGGCCCGCGACCTGCAGATCGACACCGGCTCGGGCCGGGTCGAAATCGTCGCCGGCCCCGCAGCGGACTTCACCATCGCCGCCAGCCTCGGCAGCGGACGGCTGCGGGTCGGCTACGACGATGCGCGGCTCGAGCACGACGGCCGCGAGGTCGTCGGCGCCACTCGCGGCAGCGGCAAGACCCGCATCGTCGTCGACACCGGCAGCGGCGGCTGCGAGATTCGGCCGGCGGGGTGACTGTGGTTCACGCGTCGCTGCCGTGAGAAGGGGACCAGGGACCCGGGACCAGGGATCTGGGATCCTGTACCCTTGAAGCGGTGAATCTGCCACCCCTGCTCGCCGTCGCCGTG
>CAZRFU010000129.1:0-3664 GCA_964599475.1 uncultured Thermoanaerobaculia bacterium | reverse complement strand
AAAAGTCGCGCTTAAAAGGAAACGCCGGAGCTTTGTAGGCAGTTGCGCTGTTGCTAAGACCAGTTCGCCTCTGGCCGGCGTAGTGCGCTTGCCTTCTGGTTGGGCCAGCCTCGGTTCGTTACCGTTCCCGCAAGGCTGTGTGTTGCTGCCGTCCCAGTGTTTGCTCCGGCGTTCTTGTGACCATAGGATAGCCGTAGTGCCGCAAAGCTCCATCTGTGCTTTGTCCCCTATTGACGGGACAAATGTCATTGCTTGCCACGAGATTTAATCGTTGAGGAGTGTCCGAAAACTATGAACTTAAAACCTAAGCTTAAGAGACTTGATAATGTAGGCATAGTCGTTCAATCCCTTGATGCAACCATCCCGTTTTTTATTGAACTGGGACTGCAACTCGAGGGAAGAACTATCATCGAAGATGAGTGGGCTGGTCGCGTGACCGGCTTGGGCACTCAGCGCGTAGAAATTGCGATGATGGTTACTCCTGATGGGCACGGCAGAATTGAACTTTCCCAATTCCTCACGCCACCCACGATTGCAGACCACCGAACTGCTCCCGTCAATGCTCTCGGGTACCTGCGAGTAATGTTCACTGTGGAGGACCTCGATGACACCCTGGCTCGGCTCAAAGCCCACCGTGCAACTTTGGTTGGTGAAGTAATTCAGTATGAAAATTCTTATCGGCTCTGCTATGTGCGCGGAGTTGAAGGCCTGTTGATTGGTTTGGCAGAAGAACTCAGTGCGCCCAGTGAAACCTGAGCCACTGAGGCACGCCTCTGGAGGCCGTGACGATCAATTTGGTGGGCGAGATAGGACTCGAACCTACGACATCTTCCTTGTAAGGGAAGCGCTCTAACCAACTGAGCTACTCGCCCAAGCGCTGTATTGTACTGTATCTGTGTTGCAATCCGTGTTGCAGTTAACAAGCACACTGCAATTTTCTGTGCTATAGTGCCCCTATGCCTGCATCGTATGCAGAACGGATTCGTGCTGCTCGCCCCGGCTTGTCAAAAAGCTTTCAGCGGCTGGCCGATTATATACTGGATTCCTACGTCCAAACTGCGCTGATGACTGCTACGGAGTTGGCCCACGCCGTAGATGTCGATTCTGCCACAGTGGTGCGCTTTGCGCAGGCGCTTAAGTACTCCTGAACTTCAGGCAGAGATTAAAGCGCGGGTCATCCAGGACCTGATGCTGCGGCCCAAAGAGAGCGCCAAGCCAGACAGCCTGCCGGCATTGGCTGATGCAGCCTTCAAAGAACTTGGCGAGGCCATGGAGCGCCGGCGGCGTATGCTGGACGCCGCGCCTTTGGAACAGCTGCTGACTGCACTCAAGAAGACCCAGCGGGTCCTACTGTTGGCTGATGCACAGGGACAGTTCATCGTCGCCGAAGTGGTGCGCATGCTGCGCGCTGTGGGCATTGCCTGCCTGCCGCTGCCGAGCGATGAACGCAGCATGGCCGCCACCCTGGCGGCGGCCGGCGCAGACGACTTGCTGCTGGCGATTGACCTCAGCGATCAGAGCGAGGTCATTCCGGCCACCTTGGCCTGGGCCAAGGCGGCCGGGGTGCCCAGCGCTGCGCTGGTGGGCACGGCCTCTTTCGCCGCGGCCCAGCGGGCTGGCATCGTCATTGAAATCCAATCGCAGGACCAGAGCGACAATGCCCCGGTGGTGCTCTCCGCGATTGTTTACACGCTCGGGCGCGCCCTGCGTTGGCGCTTTGCCGACGAGTACAAACAAATGCAATCCAAAGTAGAAAGGACCCACAAGCGGCTGCAAACCGCCAAAGTGGGCAAGAACTGATATGCAACTGATTCGTTTTTCGCAGGCTGGTGGCCCGGCCCAGTATGGCTGGATTCTGGAAGACAAAGTCGGCCTGATTGAAGGCAGTCCCTTTGAAGCGTTTCGCCGTCAGGAAGCCACAATCCCGCTGGATAGCATAGAACTGCTGGCTCCGGTGGCTCCCAGCAAAATCTTATGCGTTGGCCGCAACTATGTGGCCCACGCCCAGGAGCACGATGTGGATGTGCCTGAAGTGCCGCTGCTCTTCCTCAAGCCGCCCTCTGCGGTGGTGGGCCCCGGCGGCACGATCTATTTGCCGCCGCAAACCCAGCGGGTCGAGCATGAGGCTGAATTGGCCGTGGTGATTGGCCAGCGCAGTCGCTGGCTCAACCCCGAGACGGCCAAGGCGGCCATCCTCGGCTACACGATTGCCAATGATGTCACTGCCCGCGATTTGCAGCGCCGCGACGGCCAGTGGACGCGCGGCAAAGGCTTCGACACCTTTTGCCCGGTTGGCCCGTGGATTGAGACAGATTTTGACCCGGCTGATGCGGTGGTAACCTGCCACGTCAGCGGCGAACTGCGCCAGATGGGCTCGACCCGCGACATGGTCTTCCCTGTGCTGCAGCTGATCGCCTATGCCTCTTCGGTGATGACCCTTGAGCCGGGCGACATTCTGCTAACCGGCACACCGGCGGGGGTCGGCCCGCTGGTGGATGGCGACGAACTACTCACCAGCATTGAAGGGTTGGGCGAGTTGCGCAACCCGGTCAAAGCTGAGCCGCCGCACTAGGTCTCTAGCACAGCACGTTAAAGTACAAAGAGGCTGCCATTGGCAGCCTCTTTGCGTAGAGCAAAGTTCCTAAAGGACTAGAAGCCCTTCATGGAGTTGCCCAGGATCAGCAGCACTGCGCTGGCAACGGCCAGCCAGGTGGCGTACTGAGCCAGGATGGCGACCACGCCGAAGGCGCCGAGCACAGCCAGCACCACGAGGGCCACCGAAATCCAAAACACTACTTTGGTAGGGGGGGTAAGACGCATAATGAGACCTCCTTTCAAGATAACTGCTTGACTAAACTCTACTATAAAAGCCGAGTTGAAACAAGCGAGTTTGCAGTTCTATTTGCTGCGGTCTTCGATGCTGGCTTTCTTGGCAGCTTCTTTGACCGCCTTGACGCCATTCTCCATCGCCGAGGTCGAGGAGTACATTTCGCTGGTGCCAATCACCTTGTTGTTGCGGGCGCGCAGGTTGAAGTAGGGGGCGCCGTTTTTGGCTTCTTTGCGTTGGAAGTTCTTGTCATCGGGAGCGTGCTTTTGCACCGAGGCAATGCCGCGCTTGGCGCCAGCTTTGTTGGTGTAGGTCTCGCTGTGCAGAATGGGCTCGTTGTTGCCAGCCAGGAGGTTGAAGCGGTACCCGCCTTTTGCCGTTTCAATCACAAATTTTGACATGTTCTTTCACCTCACGTACTGAATGATGTGGCATTTTATCATTGTTAACCGGCTGGAAAAAGAAAGAGCGGTGCCTATCCAGGCATCGCTCTTTCTTTTTGAGTAAGCTTGTGGGGCTTATTTGCGGACAATTTGGGGCACGAACCAATAGCCGTTGGCGTGCTGGTAGCTCTGGTTGCCGTTTTCCACGGTGAGAATGAAGCGTACCTCCGTGCCCGCCAACGAGGACAAGTCGATGTCAATCGTGCGCGAGAGGTTGTCGAAGCGCTCATCCCAAGTGCCCAGAACCACTTCGCTGTCGTTGTTCTTCAAGTAGCTGAGGGTGAAGGTCAGGCGGCAGTTGGTGCTGGGGGCCAGGCAGCCAATCACAGCCACAAAGTGATCTTTGTTACGCACTTCGTAGCGGGGGAACTGGCCGCTGATGAAGCCACCGCGG
>CAZRFU010000128.1:0-3694 GCA_964599475.1 uncultured Thermoanaerobaculia bacterium | reverse complement strand
CGCGGCACGGACCTTTGCGGGACCCGATCCAGCTCGTCGCCCTTCACCAGCAAGGGAGGGCGGGGGAACGCTGCAATCGCCGCGAAGGCTCGTGAAGGCTCCGTGGCGGCTCGGTCGCTCTTCTCCGAACCAAAAAGGTCTTCTTCCGAATCCGGGGCTTCTTCCGACTTCGGTTGCGGCCGTCGCATGAGACAATGGGGACAAGGGACCAGGGACCAGGGGCGCACCACGGAGGGGTGCGTGGGGAACTGCTAGCAGCTCGGCGTGCAAGCGCTCCACTGGGTGCCGTCGCCGGACTCGAAACCGTCGAGAAAGATCGGTTGGAGCACGGAGGTTGCCTCGGTCACCGTCGCCGTCCCGCCCTGATGGCCATCGGCGCTCTGGACCAACGCCGTCACCGAAATGACGTCCTCGCCACCGGCGGTTCCAGCGGCCACTGTCAGCACGAGGTCGATCCAGGCGTCCTCACCCGAAGCCAACGAGGCAACGGACCAGTTGGAGCCATCCCAGGTTCCGCTCGAAGGAGTGACGCTCTCGGTGGTCACGCCGGACGGCGCCACCACCGTGATGGAGACCACCACGTTGTTGGCTGCAGCCGACCCGATCCCGGTCGCGAGCACTCGATACACCAGATTGCCGGTTCCCGATCCAGAGATCACCGGATCGACAGAGTCGCTCGCCCGCACATCCACGCGAACCACCGCCGGCGTCGCGCCGTCCTCGAAGGCACCGACATCACAACCATCACCACCCGAGGCGTTTGCCACGCCCAGGTCGTCGAACGGGCGCAGCGCGCCACGGGCATCGACCAGGAGATCACCACAGCGGCCTTGGTCGAGCGCGGAGCTCGCGGCCGGCAGAGTCATGACCTCGACACACCCGCCGCCTGGCAGGGTCAAGGAACACCCGGTGTCGCTGAGCGGATCCGGGTCGGGGTCCAAACCCGCAACGTCGCCCGCTCCCGAGAAGTCACACGAGACTTCTGCCGTTCCGATCGCATTGAAGCCCCCCGAAACCAGGGTCCCCTCGCTCCAACAGTCGGAGCCGACGTCCGCCAGATTGGACGCGACGATGGTGTTCGAAACGGTCTCGATCCGCGCCGGACCGCTGTCGGCCTCGACCCCGATACCCCCGCCGCGGCTCTCGACGGTGGGGACCGTCACCACCGCGGAGTTGCCGGCCATGGTCGAGGAGTGAAGGCGCCCGACGACCCCATGGACGTCGATCGCTCCACCTCGAGCCGCCCCTCCGGAAAGCATCATCCCGGTGCCCCCCTGAGCGACGTTTCCGCTCCAGGTGACGGCGTCGATGGTTCCGACCTCACCGGCTACGTCGACGCCGCCACCCCGGCCAACTCCGGTCCCGAAGCCGAGAGCCTGGTTGTCTGCGAAGGTCGAGCGCACCAAGGCGCCAAGGCGTCCACCCGCTTGGAGGGCGCCGCCAGTGGCGGCGGTCCCGGCGAGTGAAGAGAAGCTCCCGGCGCGCGCGACGTTGCCGCGAAAGAGCGAGTCGCGGATCAACGACACCTGCCCGCCGGCCACATCGATCGCCCCACCTCGAGCTGGGCCACCTCGGCTGACGCCGAGCGGCGAACCGGCAAGATTGTTCTCCAGCAGCAGCTGCCCCAGAGCGATTGCGTTCGAGGACTCGAGCGCAATCGCTCCGCCTGCCGCGAGGACCGCCTGGCTGGCGGTCCAATCCGCCAGCGGTCCAGCCTGGTTGTTGGCGAATTCGCTGCCAACGATGGATTCGATCGTGGCCCCTGCCGCGTAGAGACCACCACCCCGAGCTTCGTGGCCGATCGCGCGGTTGTCGGAGAACGTCGAGCCTGCGACCCGCACTGTTCCGCCGAAAGCCGCGACACCCCCGCCGAAGGCCACTCCGGGGTTCCCGACCGCCGGAGCCGGGCTCAGCACCGAATTCTGCACGACACTCACGTCGGCCAGCATCAACACGCCAGCCTCGACCAATACCGCCCCGCCGGCCGCGGTCTGGAGCGGGTCGAGGGGCGCAACACACCCTCCCTGCAAGGTCACGCCCCGCAGCTCCAACGATCCGCCGACGCCGACGCGGAGCAGGCGGAACGGCTGAGGATCGGACCGAACGCAGCCGAGGGCCGCCTGTCGAGCGATCGTCGATGCCCCGCGAGCCTGGATGGTGACGGCGGTGGTCACCGCCGGGAGCCCGCTCGGGGCGCCCACCGCCGCTGGGTCGACCGCGGTCGTCAGCACCGCGTCTGCGTCCAACTGGATCAGATCGTTTCCCGATCCCGCGCCACACCCTCCGACCGCGAGGTCCGTGTTGGCGGCCTGGATCGCCTGGGCCAGCGTGCACGTAGTGCCGTCGACGACAATTTCCGCCGCGCCGGCGGCTGCGGGGACCATGCACAGAGCGCAGCAGATCAGGCCTTTCTGTTCATGTCTATGCACTGTACACGCTGGCCCCGAGGTCGGCAACGGCCCGGCGCGCACGCCGGGCTCACACGCTGCTGGCGAACGCCTCGCTCACTCCTCGTCCGTGGAGGTCTTCTCGACTCGCTTCTTCACCACGATGACCTTGGGCTCGCAGTCTTCGCCCTCGCCACACTCGTGGTTGGCCTTGAGCCGCTCGATCAGCTCTTGGACCTCGGCGTCGTCCATGTCGGCGCCACCTTGGAGGCTTTCGATCAGCAGGTCGACGGTTTCGTCGTTGTCGCCGCCGACGCGGACGATGCGCTTGACGACCTTGTGATTGCCGTCTTCGTCGGTCCACTCCGTGTCGCCGTCACCGTCGAGGGTGGTGATGGTTCCATCTTCGCTCTTGAAGACCATCACGTGCGGACCGCCGCCGCTGATGCTGGTCCAGTGAGTGCCTTCCCCTTCCAGCTCGGTGACCTCGCCGTTTTCGCTGCGGAAGATCATGACCTTGGGAGCGTGACCCTCCTCGCCGTCGCCGCCGAGCCGCACGACGTGCTTGTCGACGTGGATCGATCGGTGGCCGGCGCCGCCGCCGATCGCCATCACGCCGTGCCCTTCGTCGTCGATGCGCATGGTCTTGCCGTCACCGAGGTCCAGCAGGTAGCCGGCGGCATCTCGCTGCACCGTGATCACTCGACCGCTGTCGGCCGTCAGCTCGCGGCTCTCCCCGACTTCGAGCTCACTCAAATCGAAGGTCGATAGCCCGCCGCCGTCGTCGCTGGCGAGTTTGATGATGACTTCGCGCTTCTCCTCGGTCTCCGCCCACGCCAGGGTCGCGAGCGGGATGAGGATCACCGCCACCGAGAGCATCCAGAGCTTCTTCATGATCGATCTCCTTTCGACGGTCGGCATCATGCCGAGCTCGTCGACAGCTGATAGTGCAGGGGTCGTGCCAAGTCGAGTAGCCCAAAACAGTGGGGCTCGCCGGCCCATCCTCCCGAAATGGGGAATCAGCTGCGCAAACCGGGAAGGATCGGGACCGGCTCATTGCACCGATCCGCGAGCTCCCACCCAACCAACCGCCCTGCTCGCTGACCTGCAGTCGGTCGATGTGGTGGGGATCCGGGAACCGGGATCCGCCGGAGGAGTTGCGCCAAGCCGTTCCGGTGTACGGGCAGCGGGAGCGCCCCAGGTGCGCGCGGCAGCGCGCACTTCTTTGCGGCGGTCCGGACTACGCTGGCGTCGGAACCGGAGATCTGGGACCCGAGCGGGCCGCACCGGTCGTCGAGCCGGAGCGC
>CAZRFU010000127.1:0-3714 GCA_964599475.1 uncultured Thermoanaerobaculia bacterium | reverse complement strand
TGGGGCGGTTCTCGAGCGTCGACCCGATCGGGGGCAATCCCTTCGCGCCGCAGAGCTGGAATCGCTACAGCTACGTGCTGGGCAACCCGATGAATTTCATCGACCCGTGGGGGTTGACCGGACAGGACTTTGCTGCGACGTTCCACTACTGGGTCTATGTGTCGGACACGCCGGGTGGTGTTGACGTTCGCCGGGGCGGGTTCGGAGGGCTCTGGCAGTGACCTGCCGGGTCCGATGGGCACCGGAGGTTGGGGTCGGGGTGGCAGCGGAGCGTGGACGGGCCGGTCACCCAACGCGCTGCCGCCAGCGGCATGGGGGCTTTCCTTGACCGACGCGATGTCGTTGCTGGCGTCAAGGCGGGACTCAGGCGACGCGTGTGACGGCCCTCGGTACTCTTGCGAGCTGCTCGAGGAAGCCGGACGCGCTTTAGAGGATCCACTCTACAAGACGATCTATGAGGCCCAGGAAAGGACGGCCGAGCTTGTCCTAGGGGCAGAGATCGCGACGAGCAAAGCTGCCTTGAAAGTTTCCACCAAGCTATTCGGCAGGAACCGCGGTGGCCTCCTTAATTCGAACCGATACTTTCGCATCGGATTCAGTGCCTACAAGGGCAGGAGAATCTTCAGGATTGGGGGTAAGTTTGTGGAAGAGGTAACTGGCAAACCCAAGATTACGCTGTGGGACGCGGGGCCACTCTAGATGGAGGATGGAACTATGGCCCGGGAGCTGCTCCGGGAGGCTACGCCCTTTCAACTAGCCGGGATTGAGCTTGCCACCAGGTTCCTGGACGCGCAGGGCGTCGGCTTTGCTCTCGAGCGAGTGCAGGGGCGTGGGGAGGTGTATTTCGTCCTGCGGTCGGCGGCTGGCGCGAGACCAGAGGTAGAGGTTTTCTTCTACCAAGGAGAACTTGGCTACTCAGTTGGGCAAGAATGGCGTCTGCTTGAGCAGGCCGACTTTGGCAGTGAGCGAGAGATAGTTGGCGAGTTCGCTTCTCGGCTGCCCTCGATTTTTCTTGGCTAGCTCGGCCCCACGGCCCCCACCCCCTTCCAGGGCCCCCCACCCTCCTGGGGCGTCAGTGCGCCAGGCCAAGCCTGGTGAAGGAGGAAGCGATGTAGACCGCGAAGGGTAGACAGCTGAAACCTTCAAGAAGAGCCCGGTGGGTCCGAATCCCACCCGACAAAGGGACCGGCCAGTCGGAAGCGAGTCTTGCGTGGTGCAGGGAGCCGCCGAGAGCGGTGAACCGAAGCTGCGAAGCGTAGACAGCGAGCGTGAAAGGTAACTCCTCGCCCCCCACCCACCCAACCATGCAGGTGCCACACGAGTGGTCAAGCACCCGGCCCGCTGGCTCCTTGGCCCGGCGGCATGCCGCCACGGGACGCCGCGAGTTGCACCACCCACCCACCCCAACCAGCATGCCGCCACGGGACGCCGCGAGTTGCTGCGGACCGAGAAAGTCGCGGATTCGGCTCGGCGTGGGCCTCGATGATGGCCTTGTTCGCGGATTCGGGCGCACGGCGGGCAGCGCGGCGCCTCCGGTGACGACACCGCTGCGATCGGGAGCTGCGTGCTGAGTTGGGTTGGGGTCGGCTGACGTCGTCAGCCGAAGAGGGCCAGATGCGGCACGTAGGGGAGACGCGGCGGGAAGGACCCCGGCGGGAATTTCGCCTCAAGACCTCGGCGCCGGCGCTCGGCGGCATGGCGGAACAGATCGTGACCACTCGTGTGGCACCCGCATGGGTGGGTGGTTGGGGCCGATCGACCCGCTGGTGCTCGAGCTGGTGGGAACCGACGTTGCCCAAGTGTGGCAATCGGTCGATGGTCTGGGCCGGACGAACGAGGAACGGGTCCAGGTCCCCGGGTATCAGCTCTACCAGGGGCAGCGCAAGCTCGAGTACGAAGCTCGAGGGCTGCTGCGCCGTGCGTCGCAGTGGGGCCAGCCCCAGGGGCACTGGACGACCTTCACCTACGACTGGGCCGGACGGCCGACCACGGTCGACCTTCCGGATGACGCCTTCGTCAATCTGAGCTACAACGGCCCGCGGGAGCGGACGAGGACGACGGAGGTCTGGAACGGAACGAACCACGTCAGCACGGTGACCGCCGAGGTATTCGATCGGTACGGCAACTTGGTGCAACTGACCGAACCGTCGAACCCGGTGAGCGGCGGAAGCGATACCACCTCTGTCTACACCTACGACATCGCCAATCGACTGAGCCAGGCGGCCACCACGGCAGGCGGCGTGACCCAGACCCGCATGTTCGCGTGGGACAACCGCGGGCTGCTGATGGGCGAGGCCCACCCCGAGATCTCGGGGTGGACCCTCTACACCTACGACGCGGCGGGGGCGATTGCCACCCGGGAGGTTGCCGGCCGTCGGCTGTGTTTCACATCGGACCGCGTCGGTCGACCCTTGACCGTGACCGACAACTTCAACGCCAACCGTGCGTGCACGGGGACGCTGCTCAAACAGTTCACCTACTACAGTCCTGCCACCGGCACCTGGTACCGCGGCAAGCTCGCGAGCGCCAGCCGCTTCAACTACTTCACCAACGTCGGCGGGGATCCCAACTTCAACCCGATGGCGGAGATTCGCGAGCAGTACAGTTACGAAGGGCGGGGTGGGCGGCCGTCGTCGCGGACGACCACGTTCTCGATCAACGGTGGAGCTCCGTCCGACACCTTCGTGCAGTCATTCGAGTGGACCAAGCTCGGTGACCTTCACCGGCAGGTCTACCCGCAGCGGGTCGGGACGGTGCTGGCCGACCGCCAGATCGGCTACGACTACGACTGGGGCTTCTTGTCGCGGGTGTTCTCGGTCGATCCGGGGACTCAGGCGGAAACCGATCTCGCCAGCATAAACTACGCGACCAACCGCATGATCTCGCAGATCACCCACGGCAACGGGGTGATCGAAACCATCGGGCTCGATCCGCAGCTCTACCAGCGGCCGGCGTCGATCACTGCCACCAAGAGCGGCGTCGACCGCTGGCGCAGTGGGAGTTTCGCCTACGACCGTTCGGGTAACGTGCGGGCTATGGGGGCGTCGAGCTTCGGCTACGACAAGGTCGGCCGCATGGTCAGCGCGAGGGTTGCGACGGCGGACCTCGGCGATACGGGTGGCACGCCGGCACTGCGGCAGTACTCGTACGACTCGTTCGGGAACCTGCTGCAACTCCCGAGCGAAGGCGGCGGCATTCAGAGTGTGCCGGTCGACCCGTGGTCGAACCGGGTCAACGGGATGGGCGCCTCCTACGACGCCGAAGGCAACATGACCGGCTTCGGCGTAACCGGCGCGCAGGAGTGTGCGGTCGTGCGCTGGAACTGCCACCACTACGAGCGTGATCAGCTCGGCATGATCAAGCGGCGCTACGAGTACGGCAACAACTCGGGCAGTGTCCAGGACGACCTCGAGCACCTCTACATCTACACCGCCGACGACGAGCGCATCCTCGACTACGAGGTGTTCTCGCAGCAGCCGGTCGTGACCTTGCGCAACAATCGTTGGACGCTGCGTGGGATCGACGGCCGGGTGGTGCGCGAGATGGTGCACGAGGGTGATACCTGGCGCATCGAGCGCGATCACGTCTACCGTGGCAGTGTGCTGGCGGCGGGTTGGGATGTTGGCGGCAATCGCTTCCACGTCACCACCGACCACCTCGGCACGCCGCGCCTGTTTACCAACATCGTCGGCAACAAGATCAGCTCGCACGTCT
>CAZRFU010000126.1:0-4052 GCA_964599475.1 uncultured Thermoanaerobaculia bacterium | reverse complement strand
GAGATTCCCAAATCCGCCCAGCAAGGCGACCCGAGCAAGCGGCGCTGTCGGCACCCGCGGCACGGACCTTTGCGGCCCCGATCCAGCTCGTCGCCCTTCACCAGCAGGGAGGGAGGGGAGACACTGCAGCCACCGCGAGTCGTGGTCAACGCTCTGCAGCACCGATCGTCGCTCTTCTCCGAACCCAAAGATCTCCTTCCGAGTCGGGGTCTTCTTCCGACTTCAGCTGCGGCGCGGGCGCAAAGCATCACCCTTGCAGCGCGCAGTCTGGCCTGGTCTGGTCTTCCTGTCGACCGACAGGTGTCGCACGCAGGAGCCGAAGCTCGCCGGCCCGGCTCGTCGACAGAGCTCACGACGTCGAGCCGCCCGCCCGGGCAACCGACTTGGACCCACCTTGCGGGCGGTCCCCGATTGCAGGCCGAGGGGTAGCCTGGAAGCAGCGGGAGGGATGCGAGATGTTGCGAACCACCCACCTCCGGAGCGTCGGCTCGAGAGTCCTCCTCGGCGCCTTCGCACTGCTGCCCCTTGCGGCAGCCTCCGCCTACGCCCAATCAGCGGATACCGCCGCCGAGCTGTACCGCACCAGCTGCGCGGCCTGCCACGGGCACGACGGCCGCGGAGCCCCCGTAGCGCAAGTCGGCTTCGACGAGCCTTTGCCGGATTTCACCGACTGCACCTTTGCGACCCGCGAGCCCGATGCCGACTGGTTCGCCGTGGCGCACCAGGGCGGCCCGACCCGAGCGTTTGCCCGGATGATGCCGGCCTTCGGCGAGGTGCTCGACGACGACGAGATCGCCCTGACGGTTGCCCACGTCCGCACCTTCTGTGGCGACCGCCTGTGGCCGCGCGGAGACCTCAACCTGCCGCGAGCCTTGGTGACCGAAAAGGCCTTCGTGGAGGATGAAGCAGTCCTGGAGGCTTCCTCGTCGGCGACCGGCTCGGGTTCGGCGGCGCTTCAGATCGTGTACGAGAAACGCTTCGGCAGGCGCAATCAATTCGAGATCGCGGTGCCCTTCGCGTGGCGACGGTCGGTGCCCGGCCATGCCCAGGATTCCCGGGTCGGTGGACTCGGTGACGTGGCAGTCGCGTGGAAGCGCGTCCTCCACGCCAACCACCAGACCGGGACGATTCTCAGCTTCGTCGGCGAGGTGGTGTTGCCGACCGGCGACGAGGAGGAAGGGTTCGGCCGAGGCACACCGGTCATCGAGCCTTTCCTCACCTGGGGGCAAATCTTGCCGAAAGACGCCTTCGTTCAGGCCCAGGTCGGGTTCGAGCTGCCGACGGACTCGGGTTTCGACGACGAAGGGATTCTTCGCGTCGCTTTCGGCCGCAGCTTCAGCGAGGGCCGGTTCGGCCGCACCTGGTCACCAATGGTCGAAATCCTCGGGTCTCGCGACTTGCGTTCCGGGGCTCGGGAACACTGGGATCTCGTGCCGCAGCTCCAGGTCACGCTCAGCCAAAGGCAACACGTGATCGGCAACGTTGGTGTTCGGCTCCCGCTCGATGGCTCCGGCGACGCCACCGAGGTGTTGTTCTACGTCCTGTGGGACTGGTTCGACGGAGGGCTCTTCGATGGTTGGTAAACGCCCCTCCCTGACGGGTTGGCCAGGCGGGATCTGCCCTGCCTCACTTCTGGCGGTCTTCGGAGCATTGTCGATTCTCGGCGGAGCCTGGGCTCAGGCGCCCTCGCCTGCCGGTCCTCGGGTGGACGGCATGTTCGCCACTTCGGACCGCTGCTACGCCTGCCACAACACTCTCGCCACCCCCAACGGCGCAGATGTCTCGATCGCTCCCGACTGGTCCTCGTCGATGATGGCGCATGCCGCGCTCGATCCCTACTGGCAGGCTGCCGTACGCCGGGAGCTGGTCGAGCATCCCGAGGCGCGTGTCGCGATCGAGGACAAGTGCTCCACGTGCCACATGCCGATGGCCCGGACCTCCTCACGAGCGGCAGGGCGCGCCGGAACCCTCTTCAGCCATCTCGACCCCACGGCCGCCCCCACCCAGGCGGCTGCCACCGCCTCGGCTCTCGACGGGGTCTCCTGCACGGCGTGCCACCAGGTCGAGCCTGAGGGGCTCGGGGAACCCGAGAGCTTCACCGGCGGCTTCGTCGTCGGTCCGCCGGGAGCTCCCCGCAAGGTCTTCGGTCCTTGGGACGTCGACGCCGGCCGAGTCCGCGTGATGCACTCCGCGACCGCTTTCGAGCCGGTGCGAGGCGGCCACCTGAGCACCTCGGACTTCTGTGCCACCTGCCACACGCTCTACACCCACGCCCTGGGAGACGACGGCACGGTGGTTGGCGAGCTGCCGGAGCAGGTGCCGTATCTCGAGTGGCTGCACAGCGATTTCGCTCGCGAAGGGCAGAGCTGCCAGTCGTGCCACATGCCGGTCGTCGAGGAGCCGACCGCAATCAGCTCGGTAGTCGGAGTCGCTCGGGAAGGGCTCAGCCGACACGTCTTCCGCGGCGGCAACTTTTTCCTGCCGAGGATCTTCCAGCGCTTCGGCGCCGAGCTCGGCGTCACCGCCCCGCCGGAGAGGCTGGAGCTGATGGCGGCTCGCACGCGCGAGCACCTCGCCTCGAGCTCAGCGCGAGTGGCCCTCGAAGCCCTCGAGAGCGACAGCAATCGGCTGGTCGTGAAGGTGGTCGTCGAAAACCTTGCCGGACACAAGCTCCCGTCGGCCTATCCGTCACGCCGGGCTTGGCTGCGGACTGTCGTCCGTGATGCCGCAGGCCGCGTCCTCTTCGAGTCCGGAGCCTGGCGTCCTGACGGTTCGATCGTCGGCAACGACAACGACCTCGACCCGTCCCGCTACGAGCCGCACTACGAGGAGATCACCGCGGCTGAGCAGGTGCAGATCTACGAAGCCATCCTGGCTGGGCCCGACGGACGGGTCACCACCGGTCTCCTGACGGCGGTCGACTACCCGAAGGACAACCGACTCCTGCCGCGTGGCTTTGCGCGTGGTGGAGCCGACGGCGACATCGCGGTCAAGGGCGCAGCGACCGCAGACGCCAACTTCGTCGGAGGCAGCGACCAGATTCTCTACCGCGTCTCGCTCCCTGCCGAGCCGGTGAGCTGGCCGCTTACCGTCGAAACCGAGCTGTGGTACCAGCCGATCGCGTTTCGATGGGCGATGAACCTCGACGACTACGACACCTTCGAGACGAAGCGATTCGTCCGCTACTACCGCGAGCTCGCCGAGCATTCCGCGATCGTCCTCACCCGCGCCGAGTCGATGGTGCCCGGTCCGCGACAGTGAGAACTGGTTGTGGGCCGGCCGGTCGACGACGGCCAGTTCCGCTACCACGGCGCCCTCCAGAGTCGGCTGCTCGGCGTGCAAGGCAACTCGAGGGTCATCATCGTCGGAGAAGACTCCTTCGTCTTTGCCGACGGGTTCGAGGCGGGCACCATGGCCGGCTGGTAGATCGAAGGGCGTTCCCGTCTCCCTGACAGCCCGGCAACGCGGAGCATCCACGGGCATCTCTCGACCGCCTGCTACACTGGCGGCCTGCGAGGTGTTGATTGGGCGGAGAGGCGCAGGTTCCATCCTCCAAGTTTGCCGCTGGCGCTGGCCGCATCGCCGCAACCTACGCGGTGGTGGCAGGGCTGTGGATCCTCTTCTCCGACCGCGTCCTCGGTCTGCTGGTCGGCGATCCCGAGATGCTGGTGCGCTGGGGCGCGGTCAAGGGCCTGGCGTTCGTGGCCGTCACCGCGATCTTGCTGTTCGGCGTGATGCGGCGCACCTTCGGCCGGCTCGAGCGCAACCATGCCCGCCTGCTGGTCAGCGAGAGTCGAGCGCGCGCCCGCGAGATCGAGCTCGACCGGTTGAACCACGTCTACTTCGCCATGGCTCGGCTCAACCACGCCATCGCACACTGCAGGGATCGCGACGAGTTATTCCACCAAGCGTGCCGGATCCTCGTCGACGAAGGACGCTTCAGCCTCGCCTGGATCGGCTGGCACGACGCCGACCGCCGACTGGTCGTTCCGGTGTGCTCGTGGGGAGACCGGCACGGCGGCTACGTCGCCCAGCTGCGGATCTCCACCTAT
>CAZRFU010000125.1:0-4173 GCA_964599475.1 uncultured Thermoanaerobaculia bacterium | reverse complement strand
CGATCTCTACCCCATCGACTTCCTCCTCCCAGGCTTTGCCTGGCGCACACCCGGTCCCTGGTCCCTCCTCCCGTGTTACACTCGGGTCACACAAAAACGGCCCGGTGCGCCCTTTGCCACCGGCCGAGGTAGACTTCGCGGCGGACCCCAGCGGTCCCCCTCACCGAGCTCGAAACTCATTCTTCCCACAGGGATCGTTCGATCCCGCAGCATTCGGCATCATCCAATGGAGGATCACATGCAACCTCGCCGAAGTCTCGTCACTCTGGCCATCGCCCTGCTCGTCGGTGCGATCGGCACCGCGACCTTCGCGCAGACCACCGGAAGCATCTCCGGCACGGTCCGCATCGAAGGTGAAAACAATGCCCTGCCGGGCGCGGCCGTCACCGCCGTGCACGTGCCGACCGGCTCCCGGTACACCACCGGGACCGATGCCGAGGGCCGCTTCCGCCTGTTCAACGTCCGTGTGGGTGGCCCCTACACGGTGACCGTCGAAGCCGCCGGCTTCCAGACCACCGCCCAGGAAGGCCTGCAGGTCGGCCTAGGTGAGGACGCCAACATCCAGGTCGTCGTGAAGCCCGAGACCATCGAAGAGGTGATCACCGTCACCGCCGAGGCGAATGACCTGATCAACCCCTACAAGACCGGCGCCACCTCCACCGTCGGCACCCAGGCGATCGAGGATCTCCCGACGCTGTCGCGCGGTCTCGAAGACTTCGCCCGCCTCAACCCCTACTTCGCCCAGACCGCCAGTGGTGACGGCCCGACGGCGTTGTCGGTGGCGGGTCGCAACAACCGCTACAACAACATTCAGATCGACGGCGCGGTCAACAATGACCTCTTCGGTCTCGCCGCCCAGGGCACCCCCGGTGGCCAGGCTGAAACCCAGCCGATCTCGCTCGACGCGGTGCAGGAACTGCAGTTGGTGGTGTCGCCCTACGACGTCCGCCAGGGTGGTTTCGCCGGCGGCGGCATCAACGCCATCACCCGCTCCGGCACCAACGACTGGTCCGGCTCGGTGTTCTACTTCACCCGCAACGAGGACTGGGTCGGCGACGGTTTCCGTGACGTCCCCTTCGGCCAGTTCGACGACACCCAATACGGCTTCCGCCTCGGTGGCCCAATCTCCCGCGACAAGATCTTCTTCTTCGTCTCGGGCGAGATCTCCCGCCGTGAAGTGCCCTCCGGCTACTCCGCCGACGGCTCCTCGGGCATCGACTTCGGCGCCGCCGCCGAGGCCGAGCGCTTCCGCAGCATCCTGCAGACCCGCTACGGCTACGATCCGGGTGGGCTCGGCGAGTTCACCCGCAACACCGACAGCGACCTGTTCTTCGGCCGCGTCGACTTCAACCTCGGCACCTCGCAGCTGACGGTGCGCCACAACTACGTCGACGCCGCCAACGACGTCGGCTTCCAGAGCGCCCAGACCTTCGACTTCCCCGATCAGTTCTACGCATTCACCGACGAGACCAACTCGACGGTGTTCCAGTTGAACAGCATCTTCGGCGCCAGCCTCTTCAACGAGGCCCGCGTCTCCTACCAGACCATCCGCGACACCCGCGGCCCCCGCGGCGAGCCCTTCCCGTTCGTGCTGGTGCGCATCTCGGGTGGTCGCCAGCTCAACGCCGGTCCGGAACGCTTCTCGACCGCCAACTCGCTCGACCAGGACGTGCTCGAGATCACCGACGATCTCACCATCTCCTCGGGTGACCACACCTTCGTGATCGGCACCCACAACGAGCTGTTCGACTTCAGCAACCTCTTCATCCGCGACAACTTCGGCGCGTACGAGTTCAACAGCCTCGACCTCTTCGAGCAGGGTCGCGCGAGCCGCTACGACTACTCCTTCTCGGCCACCGACGACCCGCAGCAGGCGGCGGCGTTCGAGGTGTGGCAGCTCGGCCTCTACGCCGGTGACACCTGGACGGTCCGTCCGAACTTCACCCTCGCCTACGGCCTGCGCATCGACAAGCCGATCTACAAGGACACCCCGCCGGCGAACCCCGCCGTCGAGGCCGGTGGTTTCGGCCGCACCGACGTCACCCCGTCCGAGGATCCGATCTACTCGCCGCGTCTCGGCTTCAACTGGGACATCACCGGCAAGGGCAAGGATCAGCTGCGCGGCGGTATCGGCTACTTCGCCGGTCGCGCCCCGTACGTGTGGATCTCCAACCAGTACGGCAACAGCGGCAATCTCTACACCCGCATCGCCGGCACCAGCGGCAGCAACGGCATCGTGTTCTCGCCCGATCCGTTCAACCAGCCCACCACCGGCTTCGGCACGCTCGGCAATGAGATCAACGTGATCGACTCGAACTTCGAGTTCCCGCAGTTGTTCCGGGCCAACCTCGCCTACGACCGCGACCTCGGCTTCTGGGGCCTCATCGCGTCGGCCGAGGTGATCTACTCCAAGACCGAAAACGACATCCTCTACAAGAACATCAACTACAACCAGGTCGGCACCCTGTTCGACGGCCGCCCGCGCTTCGCCAGGACCAACGGCGCCTTCGGCGACGTGATCCAGCTCTCGAACACCGACGAGGGCGAGCAGACCTCGGCCCTCCTCAAGATCGAGCGTCCCTTCCGCGACGGCTTCTCCTGGATGGTCTCCTACCTCTGGGGTGAAGCGACCTCGGTCAACGACGGCACCAGCTCCCAGGCGGCTTCCAACTGGCGCTTCCTGCCGTCGATCGACATCAACAACCCGGCCGAGACCACCTCGATCTTCGAGATCGAGCACAAGTTCAACGCCTCGATCTCCTACAACTTCGACATCGGTCCGGTGGGCAACACCGTGTCGCTGTTCTACAACCACCAGAGCGGTCGGCCCTACTCGACCACCTTCAGCCGTGACATGAACGGCGACTTCCAGGACGCGGACCTGATCTGGGTCCCGGCCACTGCCGACGACGTCATCGTCGAGAACGGCACGTGGGCCGACCTCGACTTCTACATCAGCAGCGACGCCGGCCTCGACGCCGCCCGTGGCTCCATCGTCAGCCGCAACGCTTCGGTCGGCCCGTGGACCCACAGCCTCGATCTGCGCTACGCCCTCGACATTCCGGTCGTCGGCAAGAGCTTCCAGATCACCTTCGACATCCTGAACCTCGGTAACTTGATCGACAAGGACTCCGGTGTGGTGCGCTACCCGGCGTTCAGCGAGGTCTCGCCGGTCGAGTTCCGCGGCATCGACGCCGCCACCGGCAAGCCGATCTACCGGATCAACTTCACCGATCCGGACCGCCGCTGGACCGTCGACGACCGGCGTTCGCGCTGGCAGGCCAAGCTCGGAGCCCGGTTCACTTTCTGATCAGGACTCGAGGCTGAAAGCCAAAAGGGCCGCGTCGAAAGACGCGGCCCTTTTTCTTTGGTACCCGGGACCGGGGACCCGGGACCCGAGGGGGAAGCCGGGACGCATCGGGTATCGGGTATCGGGTATCGGGTATCGGGTATCGGGTGAAAGATACCGCCTTGCTCCGGTCCCTGGTCCCTGGTCCCCGGTACCTGTCCCCCTTCCTACCTCTGCTTCAACAAGTCGCGAATCTCGGCCAAAAGCTCCTCACTGGTCGGCCCAGCGGGGGCCGCGGGCGCTTCGGGCTCGGGTCGCTTCATCGCGTTGACCGCCTTGACCAGCAGGAACACACAGAACGCGACGATCAGGAAGTCGAACGTCGCCTGGAGGAAGCTGCCGTACTTCAGCAGCACCGGTTCTTCCGCGGTGCCCCCGAGATTGATCGCCAGGCTGGTGAAGTCGACGCCACCAACAGCCAAGCCGATTGGCGGCATCAACACGTCGCCGACCAGCGACGAGACGATCTTGCCGAACGCGCCGCCGATGATCACGCCCACGGCGAGATCGATCACGTTGCCACGCTGAATGAAGGTCTTGAACTCCGACACCATGCTCATGCGTCACCTCCAGTTGGGATGGGGGGATAGTATCGCGAGGAAGGAACTGAGGGACAAAGGGACTGGAGCAGGGAGGGGACTGATGCGGCAACCGCAACCGAAGTCGGAAGACCCTGATTCGGAGAAAGATCTTTTGGTTCGGAGAAGAGCGATCCGCGTTGCCGCAGTGCGGTGATCAAACTTCGCGGTGGTTGCGGGCGCTTCCCCCTCCCTCCCTTGCTGGTGAAGGGCGACGATCCCTTGCGGGTCCTGCAGATGGCCGTG
>CAZRFU010000124.1:0-4364 GCA_964599475.1 uncultured Thermoanaerobaculia bacterium | reverse complement strand
CTGCGGCACCGACACTCTGGGAGTCGGTGTCAACGTGCCGATCCGCACGGTGGTGTTCACGAAGCTGTGCAAGTACGACGGCAACCAGGTGCGCATTCTGTCGGTGCGCGACTTCAAGCAGATCGCCGGGCGAGCCGGTCGCAAAGGCTACGACGATCGGGGACTGGTCGTCGCTCAGGCTCCGGAGCACGTGATCGAGAATCTGCGCATCGACCGCAAGCGCGCCGAAGACCCCGGCAAGGGCAGGAAGCTGGTCAAGCGCAAAGCCCCGACGGAAGGGTTCGTGCCCTGGGACGAAGCGACCTTTCGCAAATTGATCGACAACGCTCCGGAAATGCTCGAGTCTCGGTTTACCCTCTCGCACGGGATGGTGGTCGATCTGATCCAGCGCGATGCCGAAGCCAACGACCCCGATCGGCCGAACTTCACGTCGCTGAGAGCGCTGATCGAACGGTGTCACGAGACCCCGGCACGGCGGGCCGAGTTGGTGGGGGAGGCCGCGCGGCTGGTGCGCTCCCTGGCACGGGCGGGAATCCTCCGCATCGAGCGCGACCGCACCACCAATTACGGCTGGGTGATCGTCGATCGCGAGTTGCAGTGGAACTTCTCGATGTTCCAGACGCTTTCGCTGTTCTTGGTCGAAGCGGTGGCGGCGCTCGACCCGGCCCGCCCCGAGTACGGCCTCGAGGTCCTGGCCCTGGTCGAGGCGGTGCTCGAGGATCCGCGGGCGCTGTTGCTGGCGCAGCAGGATCGGGTGCGCTCGGAGCTGATGGCGGCGCTCAAGGCCGAGGGCGTGGAATACGAGGAGCGGGTCGAACGGGTGCGTGAGGCCACCTGGCCGAAGCCTGAGGCCGATCTGATCTACGGGTTCTTCGAGGCCTTCCGTTCGCATCACCATTGGTTGGGGGCGACTCGGGTGTCGCCCAAAGGCATCGGCCGCGAGCTGTGGACGGAATACCTCTCGTTCACCGACTTCGTGCGCCGTTACGGCCTCGCGCGCTCCGAAGGTCTGCTGCTGCGCTACCTTTCACAGCTCTACAAAACGCTTTCCCAGGGGGTTCCCGAGACGGCGCTCGACGACGGCTTGCGCGACCTGCTGGGTTTCCTGCGCACCACGATCGAGCACGTCGACACCAGCCTGCTGGAGGAGTGGCAAAGCCTGGTCCATCCCGAGGTGCGTCTCGGTGGCGAGCTCGAGCGTCGCGTCGCTCGCGAGAAGTTGCTGCGGTGGGAGTTGCTTCACGATCCGAAGGTGTTTCGAGCGCGGGTGCGTTCGGAGCTCCATCACCTGGTGCGGCTCCTCGCGGAGGAGGACTTCGAACAGGCGGCTGCGGTGTTGCGTCAGGATGGGGATGGTGAGCCCTGGACTGCCGAGCGGCTGGAGCATGCCCTGCGACCGTATCGCGAGGCGTTCGGTCAGCCGGTCCGGTTCGACGGTGACGCGCGCGCCGCGCACCGGACTCTGCTCGACGAAGTTGCCCCCAAACGCTGGCGGATCGTACAGACCCTGGCCGATCCGCTGGATCACGACGACTGGAGCTTGGTGGGGTGGGTCGACCTCTCGCTGCATCTCGAAGGGCCCCTGTTCGCACTGGAGGGGATCGGGCCCGATTGAATTCGCTGCGGGCGTGAGGGTAGACTCACACCTGCATGGACGGATCAGCCCGCGGACGGGCTCTCGAAGAGGCTCGGGCCCGTGGCATCGCTGCGGCCCGTGCCCTCGATACGCGGCTGAGGCTGGAAGAGGCCGAAGATCGCCAGGAGCTCCTGCTTCGGGGCCAGAGGTCGCCGGGTGAGGTCGACCGGACCGAGCTCGAGGGCCTGCGCGCCCAGGTGTCCGAGTTCCGGTCGTTCTACTTTGCCGTGATCCACAGTCGCGGCTGGAAACTGATGCAGGGCCTGCGTCGGGCCTTCGGTCGCGCGTGGTAGACCGCAGCCTCATCCTCGAGGAGCTGCAGGCTCGGGTGGCCGAGCTCGAGCGCCTGCTCGAGGTTCGATCGGCGGAGTTGCGGGCGCTGCAGCGGCTGCTCGATCACCGCGATCTGTTGATCTTGACGCGGCTGAGTCTCGGTCGGCCGCCACTCGAAGGTCTTGCCTACAGCCCGGAGCTATGGGAGGAGACCACCAGCCTGCGTCGTCTCGATGTGGCCACGACGATCGGGGACCTGTGGGTCGCTCGTCCGACGGGGCCGCTTCCCCAGCCGGTCGATCGAACCGCTCGTCACCCGCTGCCGACGCCCGGCGCGGAGCTCAGGGTGGGTGACCCGGAAGGCTGGAATGAGACCAACACGCTCGATCCGGCAACGGTCGCGCAAGCCCTCGGCGCCGCTTGGCCCGAGCGCGGGGAGTCCGAGCGATGAAGCCCGTTACGCTGATCATCCTGGCGTGGAATCGATGGGCGCTCACCCGGCGCTGCCTCGAGACTCTACGGATGACCAACCTCGAGGACGCCGAGGTCTTGGTCGTCGACAATGGGTCGACGGATGAAACGCCCGAGCGCCTGGCCGAGCTCGACTGGGTTCGGACGCTGCGATTGCCCGAGAACCTGGGATACGTCCGCGGCAACAACGCCGGCATTGACGCGACTGCTGCCGATCGCGACATCGTGTTGCTCAACAACGACCTCGAGTTCAGCGATCCCGAATGGCTCGTCAAACTGCGCCGGGCCGCCGCGAGCGATCCTGAGATCGGTGTCTGTGGTTGTCGCCTGGTGCTGCCCGATGGCCGGCTGCTGCACGCCGGCACGTACATCCTGCCGGACACCTTCTGGGGCCAGCAGATCGGGTCGCTCGAAACCGACGTCGGCCAGTACGCCTCGCTGCGGCGCGTGCAGGGCATCGTGTTCGCCGTCGCCTACTTGAAGCGCGAGATGATCGATCAGATCGGCGGCTTGTCGCTCGACTACGAGAGCTACTTCGAGGACACCGACTACTGCCTGAAAGCGGGGGAGCATGGGTGGGCGACCGCGGTCGCCGGGGACGTCACCGTGGTGCATGCCGAGCACGGCTCGACCACCGGCGACGACTCCAACTTCCAACGGCTGTTCGGCACCAGCCGCAGCGTCTTCGAGAAAAAGTGGAAGCGCAAGTTGATCCGCCACTACCGCCGCAACCTGCTGTGGCAGTCGATCATGAACTTCCCGAGCGGATACGCCCGCAGCTCCCGCGATCTCGTCAAGGCGCTCGAACAGCAGGGGATCCACTGCACCTATCGGTACGTGTACGGTGCGGGGTCGCCGTTCCCCGTCGACGAGCCCGAGGGTCTCGGCGACTACTGGCTCGAGGTGGTCCGATCCCGCGACCTCCCGTGCAATATCAAGACGGCTGTGGTCTACGGCCAAGGCGACGTGTTCGAGCGCAACATCGGTCAGCGCAAGATTGGCTTCACCATGCTCGAGGTCGACGGCTTCCCAGCCGAGTGGGTGCGCCAGGCAAACGCGATGGACGAGGTCTGGGTCCCGACCGAGTTCAACCGTCGCGGCATGATTGACAGCGGGGTCAAACGCCCGGTCCATGTCGTGCCGCTGGGGGTCGACCCCAACTACTTCCATCCCGGCATCGAAGGTCACCCCAACCCGTACGGCGACTTCGTTTTCCTCGCGAACTTCGAGTGGGGCGAGCGCAAGGAGCCCTGGTTGCTGCTGCGTGCGTTCAGCGAGACCTTCCGGCGTGAGGAGCCGGTGCGGTTGGTGTGCAAGATGATCAACAAAGACCCGGGGGTGCGGGTCAAGGACGAGATCGCCAAGCTCCAGCTCTCGGAGCGCGGTGGTCGAATCGACTACCTCTTCAACATCGACTTCCCGCACTACCAGCTCGGCTCGTTGTACCGATCGGCCGACTGTTTCGTCAGCGCCGGGCGCGGCGAAGGCTGGGACATGCCGCTGATGGAGGCGATGGCCTGTGGTCTGTCGAGCATCGCCACCGACTGGGGAGCCCATGATGCCTTCGTCACCGACGACATCAGCTACCCGCTGCGGGTCCGGGGGACAGTGCCCGCAGTGGCCAAGTGCCCGTATTACGTCGGCTTCGAGTGGGCGGATCCCGATCCCGACCACCTGCGGCATCTCCTGCGCTACGTGTTCGAGCACCAAGAGGAGGCCGCGGAGAAGGGTCGCCGAGCCGCTGCGACGATGGCGGCTCGCTGGACCTGGGACCAAGCCGCCGCCAAGATCGTCGAACGCCTCGAGGCGGAGTAACGACCGGGCACACCGACCAACGCCTGGTACCTCTCTTCATACCCCGCTATCCAGCACCCGGTACCCCTCCTCAGTACCCGATACCCGATACCCGATACCTGTCTAACGCGGCAACCGCAACCGAAGTCGGAAGAGCCCCGGATTCGGAAGAAGATCTTTTGGTTCGGAG
>CAZRFU010000123.1:0-4420 GCA_964599475.1 uncultured Thermoanaerobaculia bacterium | reverse complement strand
GGCCGGAGCCGGAGCGGGAGCCTCGGCGGGAGGCTGGCAGGCGCAGGTGATCAGGGCGCCGGTTGCGGCAATCCAGGCGAAGTGACGGTTCATGCGAGCTCCCTCCGGTTGGGCGTTGTTTCGCGGCGGCCGGAGCGCTAAGCTCTCACTCCCTATGCCGCGCAGGATCATACCGATCTCGTCAGGGAAGGGTGGG
This sequence comes from uncultured Thermoanaerobaculia bacterium, assembly GCA_964599475.1. Lineage (GTDB taxonomy): Bacteria > Acidobacteriota > Thermoanaerobaculia > Multivoradales > CAZRFU01 > CAZRFU01. Next base: position 4,224 of record CAZRFU010000123.1, on the reverse strand, counting down.
GTCGGCAAGACCACCTTCGCTCTGAATTTTTCTCTCTGCCTCTCGCAGCTCGGCTCGACGTTGTTGGTCGACCTCGACACCGGCACCTCGTCGGTGCGCGGCACGCTGCAGGCACCGGTGGAGCGCGACCTCTACCATTTCGCCCGCAAGGGTGCTGCGTTGCGCGACTGCATCACCCGGCTCGAAGGCTCGTGGGATCCGGCGAATCGGTTTCGCAACTGGGGGTTCATCGCCGGGCCGCGCAACTTCATCCACGACCTCGCCAACCCCGACGTCGAGTTGCGTCGGCGGCTGGCCGAGGAGATCTCGACCCTACCGGCGGACTACGTCGTGCTCGACCTGCGCGCGGGGCTCGACGATTCCGTGTTGGACTTTCTGCCGTACACCAATTCCGGCATCCTGGTGTTCACCCCCCAACATCCGGCGGCGACCCTGGCGGCCTCCGACACCGTCAAGGCGATCCTGTTCCGTTCGCTTCGAATCGTCTTCGGCAAGGGCTCCTCGTTCTTCAGCCTGCCGCGGATGGATCGCTACTACGGCATGATCAACGACCTGCTCGATCGCGTCGAGGATGTTTACGACCCCTCGATTCGCAACCTCGACGCCTTCCTGTTCGAGTTGCGCGAGGCGCTCGGCGACAACCCGATCCTGCACGCGATCGGCGACACGCTCGAATCGTTCCGCGTGCACTACGTCCTGAACATGTTCAATGGGGTGGAGCAGGGCTACGAAGGGGCGATCAAGCCGTTCGTCACCAACCTGGCCGAAAACGTCTCGTCGCGGCTGACGCTGACCCAGCTCGGCTGGGTGCAATACGACCCGCGGCTGCACGAGGCCAACAGCGTCGGGCGGCCGATCTTCCTCGATCCTCCGAAACGGCCCGAGGTGGCGCCGAAGCGCAGCGGGATCGGCGCCGGCACCGAGCTCGACCCGATCATGGCCGAGCTCGACGCCCTCGAGTCGTCGATGCTCGGCCTCAAGCGAAAGCCCGCACCGCCGCCACGGCCGGTTCGCCCGCTGTCCACCGGCCTGCCGCCGGCGCTCGACCCCAATGACCCGGATTCGTTGATCGCCGGGCAGCTGTCGACCCTCAAGGCGATGTACTCGGATCGGCGTCAGGACGGAGCCCGCGAGAACTTCGCCTATCTCGCCTACCGCGCGATGAACCTGATGGGCCCGTCGAACTCCTCCTTGGAGCTCGGCATGACCCAGGTTGCGGTGCCGGAGCGGCTGCTCAACTTCTACCTGCAGCGGCTGTAGGCCAGGAGGGATCCGGGATCGGAGATCCGGATTCGGTGGGAGTTGGTCCTCCCCTGATACCATCCCGGCCAACACGAGGTGCGCGATGGCTTTGCAGGTGTTCTCGGAAATCGGCAGACTCCGACGAGTATTGGTCCACAGTCCTGGGCTCGAGATCGACCTGATGGTCCCCGGGATGATGGAGCGGCTCCTCTTCGATGACATCCTCGACGGCGGACGGGCACGGCTCGAGCACGGGCATTTCCGCACGGTGCTGGAATCCGCCGGGGTCGAAGTCCTGGACGCCGCCGACCTGCTGGCCGACGTCGTGCAGGACCCGTCGGTTCGTGGTGAGGTCTTGGAGGAGCTTGGGCGAGGCTACGGCGTCGACGCGGAGGTGATCGCCCAACTCCGCGATCTCGACTCCGGTCGTCTCGCGAGTGCGCTGATCACCGGCCTGCGCAGCGCGCCCTCGACCGACCCCGGCGATCGCCTGTCGCTCTTCGATCTGGTACCGGTTCCGAACTATTTCTTCCAGCGCGATCCGCAATTCGTGCTCGGTGATCGCGTGGTGATCAGCGGCATGGCGACCGATGCTCGCGACCGCGAATCACTGCTGGCGGCGACGATCTTCCGCCACCACGAGAAGCTCGGTGCCGGACAGTCGATGATCGAGCTGCAGAATCTGCCCCACCCACAACCGGCCTTTGGCCCGGTGTTCACCTGGCCGAGCATCGAAGGCGGTGACGTATTGGTGGCGAGCCCCGAAGTGGTGCTGGTCGGCATCAGCGAGCGCACCAACCGCAGCGGCGCCGAAGGTTTGGCCGAGGCGCTGAGGGCTGCAGGGACGGGCTTCCGCCACCTGTTGCTGGTCGACATGCCGGCGCGGCGTTCGTTCATGCACCTCGATACGGTCTTCACCTTCATCGACCACGGTCTGTGCCTGGCCCATGCGCCGCTGTTGTCGCCCAGCGGAATGGAGCAGGTGCGGGTCTACGAATGCGACCTGACCAAGGAGCGCCTGACCTTCACGGTGGCGGCGTCGTTCCGGCGGGCGCTTGCCGACGTTGGTCTCGAGATCGACCTGGTGCCGTGCGGCGGCGACGATCCGATCGACCAGGAACGCGAGCAGTGGACCGACGGTGCCAACGCCTTTGCGATCGAGCCCGGTGTGATCCTGCTCTACGAGCGCAACCACAGAACCATCGAGGCGCTGGAGCGACGCGGCTTCCGCGAGGTGACCCACCGCGACGTGATCGATCACGGCGTCGAGGTCTTGGGCCACGGCCGTACGGTGGTGACCTTCGCCGGCCACGAGCTGTCGCGGGCACGTGGTGGTCCGCGGTGTATGACCATGCCGCTCGAACGCGATCCGATCGGGTAGAAGGCAGGTACCAGGGACCAGGGACCGGGGACCAGGGAAGGCTTGCAGCGTGTCGGCTCCTCCTCGGACGCCGAAACCACGGGCACTGTGGACCACCGTTCTTCGAAGGAACGGTGGAATGAGCTGGCGAACGCGTCGTCGATGTTTCCAGAAGGCGCGGACCGGGTCCTTAGGGGACGGTCGTCGACCACTTCGAGGTGTTGCCGGTCTCGAAGCCGTCCGCGAAGATCCAGGGGAACTCGTGGGCTCCGAGGTCAGGGAGTAGCCCGTCCGGACGCTGGTAGCCGAAGAAGTCGAGTGTCGGCAGGCCCCCGGTGGGAGTCATGTCGCCGATGTTGCGCAGCGCCGCATCCCAACGCAGGCGGAAGTCCCCGGCGGCGGCATCGACGAATGCGGGTAGCAGGTTGGTGTTGCAGCACGAGGTGTCGGCGCCGCCGATCAGGGAGTCGTAGCTGTTGAAGGTGAGGGTGAGATCACACTCGGATTCGACGTCGAGGTCGGTGACGGCGGTACCGTTGTCGCGGATGATGTTGTTGGTGATGTCGATGCTTGCCGGCCCACCGTCACACCACACTTTGAGAGGTCGTCCGGTGGTCGCGAGGCGGTTGCTGCTGAAGGTGTTGTGGGTCAGCACCGCGGTGCTGGTCGATCCCTGCAGCCGGATCACGCCTCCGCTCACCGCCGGGGTGGCGTTGGTGCCGTTGAGCACCATCAGGGTGTTCCACATGCGGAGCGCCCCGCGGATCTCGGCGAAGAAGGTCGGGCCGGTGAGGTTGCGCATCACCACTCGCTCGACGCGCAGCTCGCTCGCCGCGCTGGCGGTGCCGTTTTGGAAGCGCCAGCCTTCCTTGCCGTCCATGATCGTCACGTCCTCGATCTCGAACAGGGGATTGCCGGTCGAGCTTTCGTCGACGAGGAACAGGCCGGGTCCGGTGGTCGGCGCGTCGATGATGGTCTGGTTGGGCCGCGGGCCGTACTTGATGCAGCCGAGGTCCGCCAGGTCGATGTAGCCGCCGACGATCTTCAGACCTTTGCCTTCGCTGCTCTGGTAGAGGAAACCGACGGGCGGTGCGATGTAGACCCCGTCGGTCAAGAGGAGGGAGTCGTCCTCGCCGTTGGTTTCGGCGAGGTCGAGCGCCGCGAGGAGCTCATTGGTGTTGCTGACGCAGATGACCGCCGCCCGGGTCGGTGGGCTCGCCAGCAGCAACATCACGAAGGCCGAAGGGAAGAAACGCGTCGACATGGGCTGCTCCTTGGGCCCGCCACGAGGGCCTCCGGGAGCAGAAGCGCAGGGCTGGCCCGACGGGGGCCACCGAGAGTCAGCCCCGTCGTCCGCCTGTTCCATCTCGTCCTGTCCGAATGGCAGGATGACCGACGGCTCGCCGTCCTTCGGCCTCCCCCGATCCCCGATCCCTGGTCCCCAATACCCAATACCCAATACCCAATACCTTCCTCTACGGCACGTGGCTCGACCACGCGCTCAGGTCACCCGACTCGAAGCCATCGTCGAAGATTTCGGGCGAGGCGACATCGTCGTCGACGATGGTGCGGGTGTGTGTGGTGATCGCTCCGAGGCTGGCACCGCCGGTTGGGTTCGAGAG
>CAZRFU010000122.1:0-4599 GCA_964599475.1 uncultured Thermoanaerobaculia bacterium | reverse complement strand
GCGCAGAGCACCAGTGCCAGTCCGAACAAAGCCCGTGTGCGATCCACGCGTCGCCTCATACCACCCGTCGCCTCCCATCAAATCCCACGAACGAAAGCTCGCCGAGTTGTTCCGGCATCCGCTCGCGTACCTCGGCGAGCACCGCCGTCGCCACCCGCTCGCCGAGATCGAGGCCGGCTGCGGTGTCGCTCCACCAGTGGATTCCGGCCCAGTTGCGGCCGACCGCCATCGCGCTTGCGAGCTTGTCGATCTCGGCACCAACGGCAAGGTCCGCACCGCGCCAGCGCTCGAGGGTTCGACCGTCGACACTCGGCACTACCGGCTCCGGCACCACCCACGACTCGGCGAAGAAGGCCTTGAGCACGGTGGCACACGCCCCCGCCACGACCGCGTGGCCGGCCGGGTAGCTCGGGTGCAGGGGGCACCCTTCGGCGTAGGCCTGTGGCAACAACACCGAGCCGTTGGCGCTCTGCAGGCGATCGAGTGCCGCGCTTTCCCGAAGCGACTCGGGGAAGGGTAGATCGAGGCCTTCCGAGCGGGTGAGCTCGAAGCGGCCGGCGTACTCCTCCGGGCGCAAGCGGCGATGGACCCGCCACTTCTCGTACCAACACGCGGCGAATGCGGCGTCGCTCGCGAGGCCGAGCAGGTTCAGCATCGACATCGAGCCCCAGGTCGCGAAGCCGGTCTGAGTGCGCGAGTGTTTGTAGGGGTTGCCGCCGTCGATCGGAGTGCCCCAGGCCAGCAGGGTCGAGCCGGCGCAGAAGAAGGCCTGGTAGCCGAGGTCGCGACGGCAGGCTTCGGCAAGGTCGCGCCCGGTGTGTGGGTAGCGCGGTTCAGGGCCGAGCTGGTTCGGGCCGGGGATGGCGCCACGGATCAGCTCGCGCCAGGCGGGCAGGTCGACGACATGGTCGGCACCTGCGGCGAGACTGCGGAAGCGTTGCTCGACCTTGAGAGGCCGCAGGGCCAGGTCACGCAGCAGCAGCTGCGAAACCATCGGACCGTGCAGCTCGGCCGGGCTCGGTCCACGGCCGAGTGTCGCCGGAGTCACCTTGCCGGCCGCATCGCGCGGGCCGCGAAAGCCGGGGTGTTGGGAGAGCTCGGCGCAAGCAGCGGCAACCAGCGGATCCTGATCCCACCGCGAGAACGGAATGTCGCGCAGCAGCGCAAACCAGGCCAGCTCGATCAGCTCGGCGGCTTGTTCATCGCTGTCGAAACGTGGCGCGGGGGCAAGGCCGTAGCTCGCGGCCGGCGGCCCGATCAGTGGATCGGCGAAACTCGCGAGCGGATTTTCGAGCTTGCGTTGGCCACCCAGCGGCACCCGGTCGAGGGCGGATCGAGCCTTCTCCCCCCGCGCTCCCAGAGCATCCACCAGCGCCCGATACGCCGCTGCGTCGACCAGGCCGTCGGTGCCGTGGGCGAGGCCCTTGGAGAACATCGCTCCGAAACGGGGAATGTGCCGCTCATCACCGTTGCTGCGCCCAGATCCAGGACGGTCGGGGCGAATGCGTCCACGCTGCGCAGCGGCGGGGAGAGCCACCGCGGCACCAAACGCCGCCAGCAGGCGACGCCTCGACCAAGCCATGTGGGAAGGCATTGTGGGCGGGAGTGTAGCCGAAATCGACATCGATGAGAGCTCCTCACCACCTGGGGGTACGGAGAAGCCCAAACCGGGACAAAGTCGTCCGACCGACGAGACACCCTCCCGGATGCCATTCTGGATCCCAAGTCCCTTCGTCCCTCAGTCCCTGAGTCCCTTCCTGCCAGGCCGAAGCGGCTACGTCGGGCCCGCCGAAACGCGGCCCACCACCGCCGCTTACCCCTTGAACGGCCTCGACCACTGCCGAACGCCGAGCTTCTTGGCGGCGTCGATGCGCTGTTCGGCCACTCGTTCGGCGGCGACGTGGGTCGGGATGCCTTCGGTTTCGGCCGTGGTGTAGATGCGCCGCAAGCTGGTGCCGATCCCACGCGCACGCAGCAGCGCACGATCGCGGTCGTAGGTCCCCGTCGCCTCCGAGAAGACGTTGATCAAGCCGCCGGCGTTGATGACGAAGTCGGGAGCGTAGAGGATGCCGCGAGCCACCAAGCCCGGGCCGTGGACCTCCTGGTCCGCGAGTTGGTTGTTGGCACCTCCGGCGACGATGCGGCAGCGCAGCCGCGGGATGGTGTCGTCGTTGAGGCTGCCGCCGAGCGCACACGGCGCGAAGACGTCGACATCGGCGTCGACGATCTGGTCGACCGGCACGATCTCGACCCCGAGCTCCCGCGCCTGCTCGATCGAGGCGTCGTGGATGTCGCAGCCGTAAACCTTGGCACCACGTTCGATCAGGTAGCCGGCCAGGTGACGGCCGACGTTGCCGAGGCCCTGGATCGCCACCGACCGGCCGGCCAGCTCGCGGCTGCCGAAGACATGCTCGATCGAGGCGATGATCCCCTGGAACACGCCGTAGGCGGTCACCGGCGAGGGGTCGCCACTGCCGCCGTGCTCGACCGGGATCCCCGTCACCCAGCGGGTTTCGGCGGCGATGTGCTCCATGTCGTCGGTCGAGGTGCCGACATCCTCGGCGGTGATGTAGAGCCCGCCGAGCGAGTCGACGAAGCGACCGAAGGCGCGAAACAGCGCCTCGCTCTTGTCCTTGTGCGGATCGCCGATGATCACCGCCTTGCCACCGCCGAGAGCCAAACCGGCTGCGGCGGCCTTGTAGGTCATCCCTTTGGACAGCCGCAACACATCGATGATGGCCTCTTCGTCGCTCGCGTACGGCCACATCCGCGTCCCGCCGAGGCCGGGACCGAGCACCGTCGAGTGCACCGCAATGATGGCCCGAAGGCCGACGTCGGGATTCGAACAGACGAGGACTCTTTCGTGCCCCATCGACGAGATGGTGTCGAACAACCGCATAGAACCTCCAAAGGTGACCTGGGGGATCACGGAGCTGCAGCCGACCTCGGGGAAACGGGTGCCGGCCGGATCAGGTGGGAGTTATCGCTCGAGTGCAACCGCTACACGGCCAGCCGGCCGGGTCGAACTGCGCCTCGATGATACCAGGCGCCCAGTTACCCCGCCGACCTCGAGCGAGACGCCGCCGGCTGGGAGGACAACCCGAGACCCCGCCTGTGTCAGGATCGATGGGACTCAACCGACGAGGAGAATCGCCATGCGCTCGACCCTGCCGCTCGTACTCCTGCTGCTCTCGACCACCGCGCCACTTTCGGCCGAGATCACCCTGCGCGCACGCCCCCGCGATCCAGATGCCGCGCCGCGGGTGCGCCAGCTCAGCGCCGAGGCCCGGGCGGCCAAGATCGCCCTGCCGAGCAGCGAGCTGTTCCTGCCCTACTACGCAGTCGACGGCAACAGCGCGGCAGGCACGACAACGCTTTTTGCCGTGCGCAACATCCTTTTCGACACCATCACGCTGCGGGTCGAATACCTGCCGCTGACCGGCGGCTCGGTGGTCGAAACCACCCTGCTCGATTCGCGCGAGACCTTCACCCGCAACGTCCGCGACGTTGCCGCCTTGCCCAGCACGGGTGGGGGCTTCAAAGAGGGATGGGCGCGGATCACCGCTCGTGATCCGGTCAGCGGCGACCTCCTGCTCGACACCTACCTCCACGGCGACACCTTCTTCGTCACTCCCGGCGACAACTTCGCCACCGGCAACGCTCTCGAGGCGACCGAGGACGCCCTGTGTGCACTGTGGGATACGCGCTTTGCGGTTGGCGGCCCGTTCGACGACACCGAACTCCGCCTGACCCTGCCGAGCAAAGCCCCGGGCGCCCCTTCGGTGGTCGGCACCGTGTCGGTCTACGACGAGGCCGGCGACTTCGTCGCCGACGTCGACATCGAGGCGGACGGGCCGGTGGGAATTCTCTACGCCAGCGACATCCTCGAGGCGATCGGCGGCGGCCCGGACTTCGGCGTGTTCGAGTGGGACTTCCTCGACCCGTCCTTCATCAGCCAGGAGATGCGCGCCGAAGGTCGCTACGCCGCCGGTTGGGCGCCCGCGTGTTTGGACCCGGCCTTCTTGTAGTCGAGGCAGCGGCCGCACCCGAGCCGGAAGCAGACCGGAGTCGGAAGAAGATCTCTTCGTTCGGAGAAGAGCGATCCGGGTTGCCGCAGAGCGTCGATCAGGATTTGCGGTGGTTGTAGCGCTTCCCCCTCCCTCCCTTGCTCTTGAAGGGCGACGATTGCCTGCGGGGCCGGCAAATGCCTGTGCCGCTGGGGCCCGCAGCGCCGCTTGCTCGGGTTGCCTTGCCGGGCGGATTTGGGAATCTCGGCGCGGCGATGCAGCGCCTCATTCCACCGATCCGCGAGCACCTCCGCACTCCCGCCCTGCTCGCTGACCGGCAGGAGGTCCCCGCGAGGGGGGATCCAGGATCCGCCGGAAGATTTCGCGCAGGGCGTTCTGGTGTGCGGGCAGCGGAAGCGCCCCAGGGTGCGCGTGGCAGCGTGCACCTCTTTGCGGCGGCTCCGCCGTCATGGTGCGCTGGCCAATCGACACACCATCCGCTCGTCTCGCATCGCCTCTCGCCCAACTTATGCTACTGTAGTCTGAACAGTACACAGGAGGTCGAATGAGGCAACGAGGCAACGAGGCAACG
>CAZRFU010000121.1:0-4673 GCA_964599475.1 uncultured Thermoanaerobaculia bacterium | reverse complement strand
GGGAGCGCGGGCGAGATCTCGAGCTGCTGGCCGAGCACTATCTGAAGGTGTTTGCGGGGGAGCACGGGCGCCCGGAGCCGCCGCGCTTCTCGGCTGATGCGCTCGAGGCGATGCGCCGCTATGAATGGCCCGGCAACGTGCGGCAACTCAAGAACGTGGTCGAGTCGGTGGTGATCTTTGCCCGCGACGGCGAAATCGCGCTGCGCGACTTGCCGCCCGAGATCCGTGCTGCGATCGGCGCCGAGCCGCGGCTCGTGGCGGTTCCGAATGCGATCGAGCCGGCAGCGGAGGCCGCTCTCGACGAAGAGCCGGCACGCGAGCCGGGGCCTGAGCTTGCGACCGGGGAGGTGCTGGGGTCGGCCGCCCCGGAGGTAGTGGGCCAGCGGACCTTGGCGGAGATCGAACGCGAGGCGATCCTCACCACCCTGGAGCGTACCGGGGGACGCAGAGCAGAAGCCGCAAAGCTTCTCGATATCGGTTTGCGCACTTTGCAACGCAAGATCAAGGAATACCGCCACGACGGGTTCTTGGAGGAATGATGGATACCATCGACGTGCTGATTCACAACGAGCAGCTCAATCTGAAGGGAACCGCCGGGGTGTTGCGGGCGGTGTCGCCGCACGGCTTCTACGAGATCAACCTCAAGTTCGGCGCCAACGTGCACCGCGTGCACCTGCCGATCAACGCGACGGTGCTGATCCACAAGGACCCCGAGCCGGTCGTCGAAACGGTCGAGATCGAGCGGTGACGATCCGCGCGGCGGTGCCGGCCGACGCTCCGGCGTTGGCGGCCCTGTCGGGCGAGCTCGGCTATCCGACGACGCCGGCGCAAGTGCTCGAGCGCCTGGCGCGTATGGGATCCGGCCAGCAGGTCCTGGTCTACGACGACGGTGACGTGCTCGGCTGGATCGAGGTGATCGAGGCCCTGCGCCTCGAGTCCGGGCGCTTCGCCGAGATCACCGGCCTCGTCGTCAGCGAGGCGCGTCGTGGGCAGGGCATTGGCTCGGCGCTGGTCGACGCCGCCGCATCCTGGGCGCACGATCGCGGTCTGGCGAAGGTCCGCGTCCGCTCCAACGTCACCCGCGAGCGCACGCACCGCTTCTACGCCCGTTTGGGATTTGTCGAGGGCAAGCGGCAGGTGGTGTTCGATTTTTTGGGGGGGCGAAGGGACTGAGGGACTCGGGGGGACTGAGGAATTTCGGATCGTGATTCCTAACACGGCAACCGCAACCGAAGCGGGAACCCGGACCCGGACTCGGAAGAAGATCTTTTGGTTCGGAGAAGAGCGACGCTGGTTGCATCAGATCGTCGCCCAAGCTTCGCGGTAGTTGCTGCGTTTCCCCCTCCCTCCCTGCTGGTGAAGGGCGGCGAGCTTGATCGGGTCCCGCAAGAGGTCCGTGCCGCGGGTACCGGCAGCGCTGCTTGCTCGGGTCGCCTTGCTGGGCGGATCAGGCCCTGCAGCACGTGGTGGAAAAGATCGGACGCGTCTCGCGGGCGTTGCTGCCCCACAACAAGACGCAGTCCGTCTCTTCGATCTCCTTGTAGGAGATCGTTCACCACCCGCTCCGAAGACTGTCGCCAGACCGACGACACTCGGGGCGAGTCAGGTGAGGTTGCAACTTCGACGTTGTTCGAGCCCATCACGAGGCGCGTGAACTTGCCTGCGGCGTAGTTCACCTCGTAGGTGGTCTTCGAGCACGAAAACATGCCGAAGCCACGGCCCTCGTTCCGGTGGGCGACGGACCGAAGGCCCGCCGCCGCACGCTCGAACGCATCATCCCAGCTCGCAGGGCGCAACAACCGCGGTCTCGAACGAGTGGCGTCGTAAGACGACCTTTAGCGTTCATGCCGCCAGTCTACTAGCTGACGGCCCAGCTCGACCCTGGGCGCCTCAGCGGCGAAGGGCAACCAGAGCGGCCAGAAGCAGCAGGGCTGAGAGGGCGGCGATCCCGATACCGCCGAGAGTGGGTACCTCGAGTGGTGACGGGATCGGGCCGGTCAGGTGAATGTTGTCGAAGTAGCACGTTGTGGTGCCTGTCCCACCCAGTCGCTCTGCTGAAAGGTCGACGACAATCGACTCGACTCCAGATGAGGAGCCTTCTCCGAGCACTTGGCTGTACTCCCAGTCGATCCATTCACCCGCCGGTGGCGGTGGCGGCGCTCCGAGCGTGAGCATGCTGCCCTCGCAGTTCGCTTGGCTCCAGCCGCGGATGGAGGCTCGACAGATCATAAGCGCTGGCTGCCCCGCAGGGCGCAAGCTCTGACCACGAACGGTATAGAGCCCGCTTGGACCAGAAATACATGTGGAGTACACGCCACGAGTGATGTTGGGTTCCGTAATCTCGACCCGTAACGAACCGTCTGGGTTGCCGATAGGGTCCCAGGCGGCGCTGACTGCGGGGTCGACGGGTGCCGTCCAGTGTTCGATGTCAGCGTCGAAGTTCCCATTGGGTAGCAGGTTGGGTTGAGCTTGTGTAGCCGCCACAGTCGTCACGAGGACAAAAGTGGTGAAGGGGAGGGTCAGTCGGCGCACAGGATCGCTCCGTTCTGAGTCGCGCTCCAGCTGCAGATGTTGCCCTGCTCGAAGCCGTTGTGGAAGATCATCTCGCCCACGGTGGCGAGTTCGTCGACGATCTCAAGGGCTCGGTCGGCGAGAGGCAGACCCCAGCCGAAGTTCGGGTCCAAACCGGGGCTGCCCAGATCGCGGGCGGCCTGGCGCAGGACCCATTCAACCGCTTCCGGACCCCATCTCTTGGCAAGAGGGCCGGGTGGCAGGATCGATGGGTACCTCGAGATCACCAAACCGGCGATGCCGGCCACGAGTGGTGTCGAGTAGCTCGTGCCGTCGGCGTAGAACCAGTGGTCGCTGAGTGAGCCTGCCGGGCACAGGAAGTGGGGGGATCCGGCGTAGGCTGGGCAGTAGCCCGCACTGCCGGCACGATCGGTGGTGAAAATCCGGGTGCCGGGCGCGGTGAAGTCGACCTCGGCGCCGCGCGAGCTATCACTCGCGAGCTGCGGTGACGAGCCCGCGAAGTCGAGGTTGCTGATTGCCAGAACGCTCGGCAGTGTCGCGGGAAATCTCACGCTGTTTGGGTCGTCGCCGGCGTTGCCGGCCGAAACAAAGGCTAGTACTCCCTCGTGGTTGCGGCTGTGGGCGAACGCATCTCGGACGCCGTCGTCCGGATCGAAGTTCCAGCTGAGCACTACGATCTGCGTCTCGATGTCAGCAGCCCATCCCAGCGCCAGAATCAGGTTGTCATACGCAATGGTCGGAATACACGACCCTGGAAGACTCGGAGGTGGTGTGTCGTAGGTCGGCCACCGACCCGACGCGAGAGTGAGCCCTGGCGCGATCCCGGTCGAGCCGGTGGCGTTGTCCCACAGCCCGAAGATCACTCCGGCGACGGCGGTGCCGTGGTTGTCACAGATCCCCACCGGCCAGCCGCCGGGTGAGGTGGGCGGGTCGGTGGTGAAGTCGACGCCGAAGGAGAGGGGCAGATCCGGATGAGGCGTAGCGTCGACGCCGGTGTCGAGGACGGCGATCGTAACATCGCTGACGCCGATGGGATCGGCGCCGTTCCATGCAGCGGGAGCGTTGACATCAAGGCAGCGACAGCCGTAGGGGGCTCCGCCCCCTTGGCACGGGGCGTAGGACGACTCGTAGGTGGGGTCGTTAACGCAGGTGGTGTCGAGCTGTCCTTGGTTGTGCAGGTTCCAGCTCTGCGAAAGCTCGGGATCGTTTGGTGAGGAGGACGGCGGGCCGCGGGTCACCTTGACCGGGCCGACGTAGTCGAACACTCCTGTGTCTTCGAGGCTGTTGGCGCGATCGAGGAGCTCGAGCCCGGAGCTGATCTCGTCCACTTGGATCCGATAGAGATTGGGGATACCGCCGAAGTTTCGGTCGCGGACCGCCCCGAGGCTGGCGAGATAGACTTCGAGTTCGCCGACCGGCATGTCGGGGTGAGCCTTGGCGAGGGCCCGTGGCCGGAAGAACATCGGTGTCCCTTCCTCCGTGTGGAACAAGGGCTGGACGAACCCGACTTCGGCGGCCGCAACACGCTCGACCACGTCTTCGATCGGTGCCGGCGATGGGATAATCTTCGCGGTGCCCGAGGCATCCCCGCGAGTGAACAAGTAGGCAGAGTCGTCCACCGCACCCGCTTCGCGGAACTCCGTGAAGCCCAGGAGATGCAAGCGCGAAAGGACTTCGGCCGAGGTCGCGGCTTTGGTGGCGACGATCAGACTCGATTCATCGACCTGGAGGGGTACGGCTTCACCCCGATAGCGGTACGACCACCGGCCAGGTTCCGAATCGGAGGCGTGGATCAAGCCGCCGGTTAGTGCACTACACAACAAGGCTACCAGCCAGGCTGGCTTACCATGCCCTCGTTGCCTCGTTGCCTCGTTGCCTCGTTGCCTCGTTGCCTCGTTGCCTCGTTGCCTCATTCGACCTCCTGTGTACTGTTCAGACTACTGTAGCATAAGTTGGGTGAGAGGTGATGCGAGACGAGCGCATGGTCTGTCGATTGGCCAGCACCATGACGGGCGGAACCGCCGCAGAGAGCTGCGCGCTGCCACGTGCACGTGGGGCACTTCCACAGCCCACCCTGCGCGAAATCTTCCGACGGATCCTGGATCCCCCTTTGCCCGGACCTCCTGCCGGTCAGCGAGCAG
>CAZRFU010000120.1:0-4710 GCA_964599475.1 uncultured Thermoanaerobaculia bacterium | reverse complement strand
GCAGCCCCGGCCAGTGCAGGACCTTCGCTACCAGGCCTTCTTTGACCCCTTGGCCCAGCAGGTAGGCCATCCGCTCCTCGAGCTTGGCTCGGCCCTCGATCGGAATCGCCGCGTAGCGCCGTGCCCAGAAGGGTCCGGTCCGCCCGAGCAGTCGGTTGATTTCGGTGGCGATGTTGGCCTCGACGAATTGGGCAAAGAGCGCTTGTTGTTCGACATCGCGAACCTTGACGATGAGGTGCATGTGCGACGAAAGAGCAACGACGGCGATGACGCCGACTTCGTAGCGCTCGGCGGCAACGGCGACCACACCCGCGATGATGGCGTTGACCAGCTTGTTGGGGCGCAGGTAGAAGCGGCGTCCGGCGGTGGTGAAGGTGAGCTCGACCGCGTCGGTGGTGTCGTAGATTTTTCGGAGTCGTCGTGGCATCACCGACTAAAACGCAGCGAGGCGCCTCCAGGCTCACTCAGTCGTCGTGTGGGCAATGCGAAAAGTGCTCTGACCCCTTCGGGAGGGGGTGGGGGAAGGAGGGTGCAAGAAGCCAGGACGGGCTCGTTTCCATTCGTGTGGCACCTCCTTGGCACCTCCTTGGGGAGGGTGGTGGGGGGCCCACGCTGGCTAGCCAGAGTAAACGTTAGGAGGGTCGTTATGAGGATTGCTCGCTTCGGTTCTTGTTTGGGTTTCAGTCGAGTGGGTTTCGCGGTGAGGCGCTGTCGTTGCGTCTTTCAGGGGGTCGGCTCGGCACTGCTTGTATTTGCGGTCGCGGGGGCGACAGTCGCACCTGCCAGCTATGGTCAGGGCAACTTCGCCGGAGCGCGGGTGCTCTGGCGCGCACTCGCGGCGGACGCCGCGGCGTTCGTCCCAGCCAGCGCGGTTCGAGTAGAGACGGGCCTAGTCACTTCCGACGAGGTAATTCCACGTGCCTACAACCAGTCCCTGACCGAGAGGTTGCGGGCGGAGGCGAACCACCGCGAGCACCTTGCGAAGATACGGGCTATCTACGCCCGCTACGGCAAGACGGTACAGCAGGTGGAGGACCCAGTAGGTAGTTTCGCGGTTCCCAAGCAGTTTCACTCGGCGGCCGTGCCGGACGAAGGAGCGCTTCCGCTGTCGGCTGCGCTTGCTATGTCGGAGTGCGCATTCGCCGTTGAGGCAGTTCAGGTGGAGAGCGGTTGGTGGGAGGCAGTACTTTCGCCAGCCCAGGTAGTGTACGGACGGGTCCGGTGGTCGCTTGACCACTCCTGCGTATCGCCCGGCGCTGACGTCGCCGTGCTCCTCGTGGGTGGCCGGTTCGAATGGGAGGGCATCGTCTTTGCGTCGCCCGTGTTTCGGGACGTCAAGCGGCCCGAGGCCGGCGACACGGTTCTGGTCCTTGGCCGCCGGTGGGACTTGGATCCGATGCATGCCCTGATGGGTGTGGCTGCGTCGCACGCGTTCCCCGTCGAGGATGGAGTCGTGCTCCCACAGCCGTACCGCGACATTGCTACCCGAGAGCCGGTCGAGCTGGCGGGACTAGATGAAGCTGGCCCGGGAGGTGAACCGTGACTCTCGCGAGATTCGCACTGCTGCTCGCGCTGATTGGAAGTTCGCCCGCCACTCTCTGCTTCGGGCAGCAACAATCGTGCGTGGGCAGGGAGGGTTCAAACCTCTGGCACGCCGGAGTTTCGTCGGTCACCGTAGAGATTGCCGCTGGTGAGTCCCCTCCGGCGGGAATGATCGATCGCTTGGCAGAAGGCGCTGCCGCCTGGGCTGTCTGCGCGGACATTCCGGGCTTCTCCTTCGGTGTCTACGGAGGCGCGTTAGAGGAGCCAGACGTGTTCCGCAACAGGATTCAGGTGAGGTTCGTGGGTGACTTGCGAGACCCAAGGTCCGGCGGCGAAGTGCTAGGTCGCCGAGACACTGGCACCAATGGCACCATTCTCAATTTTCGTGTTGACTGTCCGACCAGGCCAGTAGCTGGGATTACCTGCTCAAACGGCAAGATTGATTGGACCAGGTCCGACCTCAGTACCGTGGTAGCGCACGAATTGGGTCACGCGCTAGATCTTGCCGATATGGCGGGTAGCAGTTGCACTAGTGTGATGCAGGATCCGTGGGCTCCCGGGCGATCGGTTTCTGCCGCCGACTGCTTGGCGGCTAAGGACGCCAACAGCTCCGTCGGCGTGGCCTTCGAGGTCTCGGGTCTCTGTTCGGGCGAGACCGCCCGAATCGATGCCGTGGTTGAACTCAGGCCAGCGGCTGGGATGACCAGCCCGCTAGCGTACGACCACAGCGAGTTCACGGGCCTTCAGAACGGTCGCGGATCTCTGGGAAACGAGGTCGCGTATGGCTCTCGGGCTAGCCTTTTCGCCGAGACCGAGGACTCACAGACATCCCCTCGACGCACGTGCCACGTGTCGCCCGAACCTCAGAATCAGCCGGTTCTGGCTCATTCGGACCTCCTCTTCTCGGTGGACTGCAGCCCGACCGCACCCAACGGGTGCTCAACGCCAATTTCCGTGGGCGTCCGAGCAACAGGATCGTCGACTTCTCCTGCCGCGGGGGACAAAGCAGACTCGAGCTTCACCGCCACGGTCCAGATCGGTGGTTCGACCCAGAGCGTCGAGATCAGCACGAGCGGAGTGGTCTACATCCTCGGCCAGCCGGTTGAGCAGGGAAGCAGCTACGTTGCGAGCACGAGCAACCCGTTCTGCCCGCCCCTTCGCGATCAAGGCCGGCTGCACCAGGACGGTCAGGTCATCAACTTCCTCTGCTCCAGCATTGTTCGGGTGTGGAGGATCCCGACCACACTGTTCGGTATTTGGCCGATTCCCGGCGTTGACAGCGAGCGATGCTCGTTGACGGTCTGGTCATCCCAGGAGGTCGCCGGCGACTGGCTCCCCGCTCAGGTCATCGAAGGGGACGACGTGAGAGTCGAGTTCACGGGCGAGGACATCCCAATGACGACGGTCTGGAACTCTGAGTGGTCCTGCGATTCCGTGCCGAACCTCCAGGGAGTCCCAGAACCCGCTTTCTGGGGCGCTCCAATGGGGACCTTCCTGCCGCTGACAGCGGAAACGCAATTCGACGATGGTGACCTTCAAGTGCTCTTCATTGGCGAGTTCCAGTCTCCGGTGGAGGGCGTCGGTTGGTTGTTGGACGGCCAGCCGGTCCAGCCTTCGTCGGTATCTCAGGTGGACCCGCTCGGCCTGTGTACGCCGGGAGTGCCCTGCGACTCTTACGCTTGGATTGCTCGATTCGAGACGAGCTCGAGGTCGCCGGGATCCCAGATCGAGGTCGTTGCGCTCCCGTGGGCCACGGTCGGCGGCTACACGGTGTCGACTCCGGTACGGCAAACCTACATCGTTCCGTCTCCGCAGGCGGTAACGCCCGAGATCCAATTGTTCCGGAATGCGACCGCGTTCCCGAGTGGGTCGACGGTCCAGGTCTCGGCGCAGTACCCCAACGCCCGCATGCGGGTGATCAACGACGGCCCCGGCGAGTTGTTGATCTCTTCCTCAACGGTGACCGGGGCGTGCTTCAACAAGACCCTCGACCCGGCTGCTTCGGTGGCAACCGGGGGCGAGACGGCGGTGCGGGCGACGTTCAAGACGGAGTGCCACACCGTGCCCGGCACGCACCAGGGGACGCTCACGATCCTCTCGAACGATCCGGACGAGAGTCCTTACGTGATCAACCTGACGGCGACCGTTGCCGGAGCTTCCGGGCCGGACATCGACGTGTCGGTGCCACGCGGCGGGACCCTGGACATCGGGACGACAACGGTCGGCACGACGATTTCGCAGGTGGTCACAATCAGCAACACCGGCACGGCGCCGCTGACGATCAGCAACCCGAGCTCGCTGTTGCAGTCCGGGGCGTGTTTCTTCGTGATCGAAACGCCGGCGGCGGAAGTGCCGGCGGGCGGGAGCACGACGTTCCGCGTGCGACATCACTGCCAGACGACCGGCACCCATTCGGGCGTGATTTCGATCGTGTCCAATGATCCCGACGAGTCACCGTGGACTTTCAACGTCACCGGTACTTCGACGCCGACCTCTGCCCCAGACATCCACGTGACGACCGGGGATGGGCAGCCGGCGGCAACCGGTAGTACGGTGCCGATTGGCACGACAACGGCGGGCGTGGCGATTTCTCGAGCGTTCGTGATCTCGAACACCGGGAACGCGACCTTGACCTTGTCGAACCACCTGAGCCTCGTGTCGGGGACGTGCTTCAACTTGGGCGTCGCTGACCCACCAGCTAGCTCGGTCCCGGTTGGCGGCCAAACGACGTTCCGGGTGTGGTTCAACTGCCCGACGGCGGGGACGCACTACGGCACGGTGTCGATCCAGAGCAATGATCCCAACGAGTCGCCGTGGAGCTTCACGGTGAGTGGAGTCGCAAACCCGGCCGCGGCACCGGACATCCACGTGACGACCGGGGATGGTCAGCCGGCGGCAATCGGTAGCACGGTGCCGATTGGCACGACAACGGCGGGCGTGGCGATTTCTCGAGCGTTCGTGATCTCGAACACCGGGAACGCGACCTTGACCTTGTCGAACCACCTGAGCCTCGTGTCGGGGACGTGCTTCAACTTGGGCGTCGCTGACCCACCAGCTAGCTCGGTCCCGGTTGGCGGCCAAACGACGTTCCGGGTGTGGTTCAACTGCCCGACGGCGGGGACGCACTACGGCACGGTGTCGATCCAGAGCAATGATCCCAACGAGTCG
>CAZRFU010000119.1:0-5203 GCA_964599475.1 uncultured Thermoanaerobaculia bacterium | reverse complement strand
GAGGCGATCAACCGCTACGCCAACCTCACCAATCCGGTGGGGCCGACCTTGATGATCGAGCTCCATGGCTCGCCGCGGGTGGTCGAGGAGCAGGCTCGTGAGCTCGGCGAGATCGCCGCCGAGTTTGGCGCGATCGACTTTCGCTGGACCAGCGATCCCGGCGAGCGCGAACGTCTGTGGGAGGCTCGGCATCACGCCTACTTCGCAGCGCTGGCGCTGCGCCCCGGCTGCCGAGTGGTGTCGACCGACGTGTGTGTGCCGATCGCGGCGCTCGCCGCCTGTGTCACCGAAACGGCTGAGGACATTGCCGCGACCGGCGTCGTCGCGCCGCTGGTCGGCCACGCCGGCGACGGCAACTTCCATCTCCTGCTCTTGATCGACCCGGAGAGCGCCGAGGAACGCGAGCGGGCGACGGCGTTCCTCGACCGTTTGGTCGAGCGCGCCTTGGCCTTCGACGGCACCTGTACCGGCGAGCACGGGGTCGGGCTCGGGAAGAAGCGCTTCCTGCGCGCCGAGCATGGGGAGGCAGTCGAGGTGATGCGCAGCCTCAAGGCAACGCTGGATCCGCTGGGAATCCTCAACCCGGGGAAGATGTTGCCCGCAGAATAGGTACCTGGTACCGGGTACCAGGTACTCAACAGCGCACCTGGTACCGCCAGCCGCCCGGTGTGGCGTCAGGGCTTGGCGTCTCGGCGCTCTAGAGGTCCTCCGCTGCCAGTCGCGCCCGGCCTGTGATTGGTCTTTCGACAGGGGTTCCGCGGGACGGGCACGTTGGCGAGCGGATGCCTGGTCGAAGAGCTCGAGCCGGGCGTTGATGCGCAACTTGGTTGGCTGCTCCGATGCCGTCGAGGAATCCTCACGTCTGGGCACGGCGTGAAGCTAGCACGAACGGTGCGGCCGAGGTCCGCGGCGAAAGAAGAAAGCCCCCGGGCGGACCCGGGGGCTCGAAGATCGCGCGCCGGGTGGCGGCGAGATCGTCAGAACTGGAACTTCACGCCGACTTGGTAGCGCCGCGGGGCGAAGAAGCTCCGCGATTGCCCGAAGTCGGCGCTGTTGACGCTCGGCTCCGGGTTGTAGCCCGTCTGCTTGTCGAAGACGTTGAAGACGTCGAGTCGCAGCTGGGCGTTGTAGCGACCGCCGAAGGGGAAGTTCTGGGTGTAGTTCAGGTCGAGCTGGTAGTGGTCCGAGGTCGTCCGCGACCCGGCGGGCTCGGCGAACCGGATCGTGTCGCTGGTGCTCGAGGTCAGGGCGCGGTAGACGTTGGAGTCCCAGGCCTCCCACGGCTGGCCCGACTGGAAGATCGCAAAGGCTCCGATGCTGGCGTTCCAGGTCAGGTCGTAGTAGCCGTAGACCTTGAACTTGTGGCGGCGGTCGCCACCCAAGTTGCCGTACTTGTTGTCCCACAACTGGCGGCCGGCCGCGTCGGCGATGTTCGACGACCCGATGAAGATCGGAAGGTCGTTGGTGAAGCTCGTGTTGTCCTGGTCCATGTTGCCGTAGTAGTGGCTCCAGACGTAGGACCCCTTGACGAAGGCCTTCTTGCCGCGCCATTCGGTCTCGAGGTTGACCTCGTAGTACTTGTTCTCGGCGAGGTCGAGCTCGGCGATGACGTAGCTCGAGCCCGAGCCGATCTGGGCCAGGCGCGCGCTCAGGTCGGGGATGTAGAGCTCGCGCGGCACACCTTCCGGCGGCAGGAAGTTCACCCGGGCGTTGTTGTTGGTGTCCTCCCAGAAGTTGTAGCTCTTGCGGTAACGGCCGCTGACGGTCGCTGACCAGTTCGAGCGGATCTGCTTGGAGTAGCCGAGGGAGATCTCGTCGGTGGTGCGCGGGTCGAGATCCTCGACGAAAAGTTTGCCCGAGGAGGAACCGACCTGCTCCGAGTCGAAGAGGTTGCCGTTGGCGTCGAAGTAGGCGCGCACGGTTTGGCCAACCGTGTTACGGGCCCACGAGGCTGCGCGGGGCAGCGACGACGCCGCCGGGAGGTAGCGGGCGTAGCTGAGGAACACCGCGTCGCGCGAGTTGGGCGACCAGGTGGCGCTGAGGCGGGGCTGGAGCATGTCCTCCCACTCGAGCTCGTACATCTCGTATTTGTTGCCCGGGGCGGCGACGTAGCCCGAGATCGTGCTCGGATCTTCGCGCAGGCCCTGGCCGTAGAGGATGTCGTTGCTGACCAGCAGGCCGGCACTGATGGTGAAGTGCTTCAGCCGGATGGTGTCGTTGATCTCGATGTTGTGGGACTCGTACTCCGACTCGATCGGGTCGATCAGCGCGGTGTCACCACCGAGAGTGCCCATCTGCTGGAACACCGCCTCGAAGAAGATCGGCGTGCCGTTGCGGCTGGTGCGACCTCCGGGGATGGTAATCAGGCCCCACCCGTTGGACAGCCGTGCCAGCTCCTCGACGTCACTGGAGTACTGGTAGCCGGTGTGGATCTCGTGGATGACGTTGTCGCCGAGGGTGAAGTCGTAGCCGACCTCGATCGCCTCCCGGAAGAAGTCCTGATCGTTGATCGTACTTCCGGCGCCGATCGAGACGTCGCCAACCCTCACGCCGTTGACGAGGGCCCCATAGCGCTCGATCAGCGGCGCGATGAACTCGTTGTAGGCGGTCTCACCGGTACGCGGCAGGGGGATGCTGACCAGACCCATCTGGTCGAGGTTGGCGAGGTCGAGGCGGGCGCCTGCCGCCAGGCTGGGAACCACGCTGAGGACGTTGTCCGGTCTCGAACCGGTCTTGTTCTCGAAGTCGGTGAGGCGGAAGCTGGCAAAGCTCGAGCTGCCCAGCACCCACGAACCTTCGGCGATGCCGATCTTGAGGGTGGCGGCCTCGCCGGTGGCGGTCGAAGCCGCAGCCCGCCCTCCCACGCTAGCGCCGGTGACCTCGCGGTCCGAGTCGCGGTACGAAAGGTGCAGCAGCAGGTTGTCGGTGGGGGTCAGGGTGAATTTGCCGAAGTATTCGTTGCGCTCACTGTCGAAGTCGAGCACTTCACCGAGTAGATTCGAGCGATTGTCGCGGTCGACGGTGGGGCGGTAGTAGGAGAGGTAGAAGTACAGGCGCTCGCGCACGAGGGGGCCGCCGAAGCTTGCCGTCGCCCAGTCCTTGTCCTCGTCGAAGATCGAGGCACTGGTCGTTTCGCGATCGGCGGTCATACCCTCGGTCTGGAGCTGGTAGCTGACCTCACCCTTGAAGCTGTTGGTACCGCTCTTGGAGATCGAGTTGATGGTGAAACCACCCGCACGGTTGAAATCGGTCGCCTTGGCGCCACCCTTGACGATCGAGATCTGGTCGATGTCGTGGGAGGAGGGCTCAGCCGACAGCGTGCCGAACAGGGGCAAGGTGACGTTGACGCCGTCGAACTGGTAGACGTTGTCCTGCCCGCTGCCGCCGGCACTCGGGCCACGGACGGCGTTTTCGGTGTACTGCACGCCTGGGATCAGCTTGACCAGGTCGCGGTACTCCTGACCAACAGGCAGCTGGGTGATCACGTCCGAGGCGACGGCACTCTTGAGCTCGGCGGAGTTGGGGTCGATCATCGGCACGGAGCCGGTGACCTCGATCGCCTCTCCGATGACCTCGGGGCTGAGGTTGACGTTGATGTAGGTTTCTTGCTGCAGCAAGACCTGGGCGCTGCGTGACGCGGTCGCCATCTGATCCATGGCGAAGGTCACGGTGTAGTCGCCCGGAGGCAGCAGCGGCAAGCGGTAGTCACCGTTTGCCGAGGTCACCGTGGTGCGTGCACGGGGCAGCACCGAGGAGGTCGCTTCGACCGCAACGCCGGCCAGGCCTTCCCCGTCCGGGGTGGTGACCTTGCCGGAGATCGATCCGGTCTGTTGGGCGAACACAGATCCAGCGCACAGGGCGCCGACGGAGACGAGCCGCAAAGCCTTCCGCATCAGTTCTCCTCCGAAATCGGCCCGCCGGTGGTGGCGGGCGGTTGATGATTGGTGAGATGGACGCCCCCCACGGGGCGTGTTTCGATCACGTGACATCGTGGGCGGAACGTAACACAGGCGTCGGAGGATGACAAAAGGTCGTCGGGTGAATGGTTGGGAGATTGGGTATTCTGTGGGGACCCGGGACCCGGGATCCGGGATCGGTGGAGGCGGGCACCGGTATCGGGTATCGGTACCGAAGAGAGGTACCGGGTACTGGGTACCGGGTACCGAGAGGGCAGAGACCGGGGATCCGGGATCGGGACCTAACCCCCAACACCTAACCCCCAACACCTTCGGAGCTCCACATGTCACGTCCCACCCCCTCGCTCTGGGCCGACCTCGGTACCGAACGCCGACATCCAGCCAGCGCCGACCTCGACGCCATGCCCGCCGGAGAGATCGTTCGCCTGATGATCGAGGAGGAACGCCGGGGGCTCGAGCACGCACTGGCCTGTCGGGAAGAGATCGCCACGGCGGCGGGCTGGATTGCGGCAGCGCTCGAGGCCGGCGGCAACCTCCACTTCGTCGGCGCCGGCACCAGCGGGCGTTTGGGAGTGCTCGAGGCGGCCGAGTGTCCGCCGACCTTCGGATCGGAGCCGGAGCGGATCCAGGCCCACATGGCAGGTGGTGCGGAGGCGGTGTTTGCCGCGCGGGAAGGTGCCGAGGACCGCTTCGATGAAGGCGAGGCGTTGGCCGTCCGGATGTCGGCGCGGGACGTGGTGGTGGGGATCTCGGCCAGCTCGGTCACGGCCTACGTTCGAGGTGCCCTCGAAGCGGCTCGTCGCCTCGGCGCGCGGACGGTGTTGCTGACCTGTGCTCGTGCTTCGGCGGATCTCGACCAGACAGCAGACCTCGTGATCGCGCTCGGTACCGGGCCCGAGGTGCTGACCGGGTCGACCCGTCTCAAGGCCGGGTCGGCGACCAAGGCGGTGCTCAACGCGCTGACGACCACGGCGATGGTGGCGCTCGGGAAGGTCTACCAGAACCTCATGGTCGATCTGCGCCCGGGCTCGGCAAAACTGGTGGATCGCTCGCGGCGGATCGTGGCGATGGCCACCGGCTGCGCCCCCGCCGAGGCGGAAGTGGCGCTCGAGCAGGCCGGCGGCGAGGTCAAGACCGCCATCGTGATGCTTGCCCTCGGCATCGACGCGGCGGCGGCCCGCGGGCGCCTCGCCGAGCACCGCGGGCACGTCCGCGCCGCGCTGGTTCCCTGAAGGTACCGGGTGTGCGCCAGGCAAAGCCTGGGAGGAGGAAGTCGATGGGGTAGA
>CAZRFU010000118.1:0-5226 GCA_964599475.1 uncultured Thermoanaerobaculia bacterium | reverse complement strand
CCGTCACGTTGCTGCGGCTCACTCATGGCCGCGCCAATGCGCTCGATCCCGAGCTCTGCCATGCCCTTGCCGGCGCGCTGGCCGATGCCAACGCCGGCGGACAGGCGGTGGTGTTGACCGGGCAGGCCGGGATCTTTTCCGCCGGTGTCGATTTGAAGCGCCTGCTGGCCGAGGATCCGAGCTGGCTCGACGGCTTCTTGGCTGCCCTGCAAGCCGCGTTCGAAGCCGCCTTCGCCTTCGAACGCCCGCTGGTGGCGGCGATCAACGGCCATGCGATCGCCGGCGGCTGCGTGCTCGCGGCGCTGTGTGATCAACGCCTGATGGCATCCGGCAAGGGGCGGATCGGCATCCCGGAGCTGTTGGTCGGGGTGCCGTTCCCGGCCCTCGCGCTCGAGGCGGTGCGCGGCGTCGTTTCGCCCCACGCCGCGGCGCGGTTGGCGCTGCGGGGCGAGGTCCTGCTCGCTGAGGACGCCCTGCGCATCGGCTTGGTCGACGAGGTGGTCGCTCCCGACGAGCTCGAGTCGCGCGCGGTGGCCCTCGCAACGCAGCTGGCACAGATCCCGCCGGCGAGCTTCGCCCTGACCAAACGCCAGCTGCGGGCCCCCACGCGATCGCTGATCGACCAGCTCGAGGCGCACGATCGCGAGGTGGCCGCCGCCTGGCGCCGGCCCGAGATCCGCAGCGCGATCGAGGCCTGGGTCGCCCGCACGATGGGCTGATGAGCGCAACCCGCGGCGGCGCAATCGCCGAGGCCTTGTTGGTCACCGTGTTGTGGTCGAGCTCGTGGGTGTTGATCCGCCGCGGCTTCGAGCATGGGCTGCCGCCCCTGTCGTTCGCGGGGGTGCGGTACAGCTTGGCCGCGGTGATCCTCCTGGCGGTGGTGGTGGCCGCTCGGAGTACTCGGCGTGAGCTGGCTGGACTGCGCGGGGGGGCCTGGGGCCGCCTGGCGCTGCTGGGGTTGATCTACACCGCGGGCGCCCAGGGAGCGCAGTTCGTCGCGCTCGAGATGCTGCCGGCGGCGACTTTGTCGATGGTGCTCAACTTCACCCCGGCTGTCGTGGCACTCGCCAGTGTGGTCTCGTTGGAGCCTCCCGAGCGGGGGCAGATGGGAGGAATCGCGCTGGCCATGCTCGGGGTTCTGGTCTACTTCGCCCCCGGCCAGGCCGGCACCGAGGCCGTCGGCGCAGCGGGATTGATCGTTGCCGTCGTCGCCCTGCTGACCAACGCCGCCGGCTCGGTCTTGGGACGCCGACTGGCGCTCGATCGGGTGGCCTCGCCGATCGTGATCACCGCCGTGTCGATGGCAATCGGGGCAACCATCTTGCTGACGGCTGGGCTGTGGCGTTCGGGGCTGCCGCAGCCGAGTCCCGCGGGGTGGGCGATCGTCGGTTGGCTGGCGCTGATCAACACTGCCGTGGCTTTCACGCTGTGGAATCGGGCCCTCAGACGGCTGACGGCGGTCGAGGCGAGTGTGATCAACGGGACGATGTTGCCCCAGATCGCCCTGCTCGGATGGGTGTTCCTCGCCGAGCCGCTGTCGCCTCGGCAGATCATCGGCCTGGTGATGGTGGGGCTCGGCACCCTGATCGTCCAACTCCGGCGGCGTTGAGGTCGCGCGGTTGGCGGGCCCGGCGGCGCCGCCCGACTTCCCAGAGCTTCGAAAGTTGGTGGTAGGGTTGGATTGGCGACATCGCCATGTCGTCAACTCGCGAAGGTCGGCCGATGAAAGTTGTTGCGCTCCCCCGTGTGCCGTTCGCCTCGATGCCGCCCGAACCCCGGCGGGTCGGGCGTCTGACGCCAACCGCCGACGGCATCGATCTCCATGTGATGGGTCAGGAGCCCGTCCGCTTCACCGAGGTTCAGGCGGTTTCGGTGGGCCAGGGGGGCGACGGCATCGAGATCGTGTTGGTGATCGCCGGGCACACCCGACCGTTTCACGCGACGCCGCTGCAGGTGAGCTTTCCCGACTTTCCCTTCCCCCATCGACCAATGGTGGCGATCAATCTTCGCGGGTTGGTGTTCCATCTGGTCAAGCACTGTCCTGACTTGGTGCTCGACGAGGGCACAGCCGCTTTTCTCGAGGGGGCGCCGTTGGCTCGGATCGGGCGACTCGCGGAACACGCCGCGGCGCTGCTCCAGGCGGTCGCCGAGTCGTCGGAACCTGCAGGATCCTGACCCGATACCCGATACCCGATACCTGATACCCGATACCGGGCGCCGCTTGCTACGCTCGGGCCGCCTCGTAGATTCCCCAGAGCTCGAGAGGCCGCAGGAGGCCGCGCCGAACGGCAGCGTCGTCGGCGTCGAAGAGGAAGTCCAGCCAAGCGCGGCGCTCGGGATCGGCGGGGTCGAGTTGGGGGGCGAGCGTGGGATCGGTGCACAGGAACCGCGCGAATGCGCCATGGCGCAGCTCGAAGATCAGGGCGAAGTGCTGGCCGAGGAGGCCCTCGATCTCCTCCTGGCGGACGCCCTCCATTCCGCCGGACTCAGTGACGTGGACCCGGGCCGGCCCGACGACGGTCTTCGGGAGCAGCTCGAGAAGACCGTTCGCGAAGCACTCGTTCTCTTCCCACAGAAGGCGCCGGTTACGCCCCAACACCTCGACGATGTGGAAGAGGCCGTCCGGCCGCAGCCCACGTGCGATCTGCTCGAACAACCACTCGAGATTGATGACGTGGTGGACCGCGGCATTGGCATGGACGAGATCCCAGCTGTCGGCCTCGAGCTCGACGAAGTTCAGGTCGGCAGCGTGGAAGTGAAGGTTCAGACTTTCGTCTCGCGCGACCTCCCGGGCGCGGCTGAAGAGGTCCGTGTTGATGTCCAGGCAGTGGATCTCGTAGGGGCGCTGGAAGCGCCGAGCCAGGTCGAGCTCGTGCCCGCAGTAGCCCGCACCGAGGCTCAGGACCCGCAGCGGACGATCCGGTCTCCCCGTGCGATCCTCGAGGACCTCGACGATGTTGCCAAACGGCGTCGAGGAGAGCCGAGCGTGGACGCGCTGCCAGTAGCGCATCCAGCATCCGCCGCTGTGGAGACCGCCTTCGAGCAGCCGATCGGTGACCTCGATCGAGCTGTAGTGGTGCTTCTCCTCCTCGATCAGGCGCTGGTAGTCGTAGTCCTTGGTTCGATCTCGAGCGGGGTCGCTTGCCATGAATGGCCTCCGCCACGGCCTCCGGGCCGTGAGCCTGGGGCTGAGCCTACAGGACAGGACGGTCTGCCCGGCCTTGCTCGCCCGGTGGCCCGAGTGAGGCGCGCGGCGGCCCCGCAGGTGCGTTGCGGAACTCGTCGGCTGGGCGTAATGTGTGCAGGTCCAGTCGGACCAACTCGAGCGCGCCAGCGCCGAATAGGGGGGCTCCCATGTCGAAGGTCACGGCAGCAGTAATGGTGGTGATGGGTTTGATGGCGGCCGGAGCGCAGGCGCAGGCGAGTCGAACCTGGGTATCGGGAGTCGGTGACGACGCCAACCCGTGCTCCCGGACGGCTCCGTGCAAGACCTTTGCGGGTGCGATCTCGAAGACCGCGGCCGGTGGGGAGATCAGCGTGCTCGACCCCGGCGGGTACGGGGCCGTGACCATCACCAAGTCGATCACCATCGACGGTGGCGAAGAGACTGCCTCCATCCTGGCCTCAGGAACGAACGGCATCGTCATCAACGCCGCCGTTGGCGACACCGTCACTCTGCGCAATCTTTCCCTCAACGGAATCTCGGCCGGGCTCAACGGAATTCGCTTCCTTGCCGGCGGCGTCCTCTCGATCGAAAACGTCGAGATCTTCGGATTCACGCAGCGAGGTATTTCGCTCGAGCCCACCACCAACTCACGGGTGTTCGTGCGGGGAGCGCAGATTCGCAACAACCCGGTTGGCGGCACCGGTGGTGGCCTCTTGGCCAAGCCCGCGGCGGGGATCAACCTGTCGCTGTCCATCGCCGATTCCTTTTTCGACCGCAACACCTTCGGCGTGCGCATCGAGGACGGCGTCAAGGCAACCATCAGCGATACCACCGCGAGCGGCAACACCAACGGCTTCTTCGCCGCATCGAGCACCACGCCGGCGACGATGGCGCTCGATCGCTGCGTGTCGTCCAACAACACCGCCTTTGGAGTGCTCTCGTCCGGGAGCGCCTCGGTGCTGATGACCAACTCTACGGTCACCGGCAACGCCACCGGGCTCTCGGGTGCGATCATATCCTTCGGCAACAATCGGGTCCTCGGCAATACGACCGATGGCGCCCCGTCCTCGACGACTCCGCAGATCTGAGCCTCGGCCCGGCACCACAGCAGACGGCGTGCCGGCCGTCGACCGATTGAGGTCGACGACCGGACGGGCGAAGCTCCATTGTCAGGGAACGACGGCCGACCAACTGCGAGGTGTAGTTCATCGAGGCCTCCTGGTAGGCGCGCTGACTGTGGCTCCGTTCCGCCCGGTCACTGACTTTCGTCAGTGGCCGCCGGCATCGCAGCGCGGACATGCTGAGGGCGTCTCGAAAAGGAGCCCAGGATGTCCAAGGTCGTTGTCTTTGCTTTCGCTCTGACTTGCCCTCTCTCTTTCCTTCACGCCCAGGCCGGCACCTGCGGCCTCGGCAACGCGAAGCTCTGGTGCGCGCACCAAGATTTGGCTGCCGTAGCCGGCTCCGCTCAGCCCAATGATCGTTTCGGCGCTGCGGTCGCACTTGGTGATTTCAACGGGGACGGTCACCTCGACCTCGCCGTCGGCGCGCCGGGTGAGGCCGACGGCGTCGCCAACAATGCCGGGGCGGTGCACGTGTTCTACGGCGCTGGCCTGCAGATCCTCGCCGCCGGTAGTCAGGTCTTCGACCAGGACTCGACCACCGACACCGACGGCGGGACGGAGAGTGGAGACTCCTTCGGCGCTGCGTTGGCGGCAGCCGATTTCGACCTGGACGGATTCGACGATCTCGCGATCGGCTCGCCGGGCGAGAGTCAGAGCGGACCACTGTCGAACTGCGGGGTCGACTCGATTTGCTCCGACGGCGGCGCGGTACACATCCTGTGGGGAGGTGGCTCCGGCTTGACCACGGTGGGATCGTTCCTCGGAACGGACGGCTTCGGCAACCGCCCCGACCGTAAAGTCGATTTCTTCCCGGGTTGTTTCCATGCCCAACGAAAAGCGCAGTGAGCCGGCCGCACCTTCCTGGTCAAGCCCCATCGCCGCAAGGACATGGGACGGCTTGCCGGTGCCGGACGAACAGGCTGATCCGTTCGACGCCGC
>CAZRFU010000117.1:0-6130 GCA_964599475.1 uncultured Thermoanaerobaculia bacterium | reverse complement strand
TTGACACCCCACCGGGCGGGCTTCCGCTCGGGAACGTGTAAGGATCTACCAATGTCCGGCCGGCCTCACTCGCAATACAGCCCCAGCCCAACGGCAAGGAGGTCGGCGGCAGGTGCGCTGCTGCTGCTGTTGGGGCTCCTGGGGCTGGGGTGCCGTTCTCCCGAGCCACCGCCGAGTTTCGTTGTGATCCTGGCGGACGACGCGCGGATCGACGATCTCGGTCAGTTGCCTGCCACGGTTGCGTCAATCGGGTCGCAGGGTTTGAGCTTCGATCGCTCGTACGTGACGACGTCGCTCTGCTGTCCTTCTCGAGTCAGTCTCCTGACCGGCAAGTACGCCCACAGTCACGGCTTGCTCTCGATCGGCCCACCGCTGGGCGGGGCGCCGCGGTTGCGGGAACTGGGCGTCGAGTCGGACACCATTGCGACCCGGCTGCAAGGGCTCGGCTACCGCACGGGGTTCGTGGGCAAGTACGTCTACGGCACCCAACGGATGCCGGTCGACGACGTGCCTCCTGGCTGGGACACCTGGGTCGTGTTCAATTGGCCCGGGTACGAGAACTACAAGCTGCGTGAAGCCGGCGTGCTGATCGAGCACGGGGCCGAGGAGGCGAGCTACTCGACGGATTTGCTCGCGCGCAAGGCGCTCGCGTTTCTCGACGATGCCAACGGCGACTCCCGACCGTTTCTCCTGGTCGTGGCACCGTACGCACCGCACGTTCCTTGGGTGCCGCCGCAACGCTACCGCGGTCTCGAGGTTGGGCCCGGCGGGCAGAGCGCGCGGCGTGACAGCGACGGAAGGGCATACGGTGAGCTACCCGATTGGGCCGTGGGGCCGAGCGCTCCGAAGGCGGTCGCCCCGGATCTGGCCGATCGGCTCGCCGACCGTCGGCGCACGCTGTGGGGTCTCGACGACCTGGTCGCCGGCATCGCCGAGCACCTCGAGGCCAAGGACCGGAGCGACTCGACCTGGCTGGTCTTCACCTCGGACAACGGCCTCCTCCTTGGCGAACGATCCCTGTTCTCGCGCAAACACGCCGCCTACGAGCCGTCGATCCAGGTACCTCTCCTGGTCCGAGGTCCGCGATCACCCAAAGGCAAGACCCGCAGCGAGCTGGTCGCCAACATCGATCTCGCGCCGACCTTGATGGAGCTGGCGGGCGCGGCCGATGCGGAAGCCTTCGACGGGCGTTCGATGGCGAAGTTGTGGCGGGGTCAGCGGGTCGGCGAATGGCGCGAGGATCTGCTGATCGAGCTCTTCGACAAGCCGGTGGCGGGAACGCCACCGCCGTACCAGGCGTTGCGCGGTGAGGACTTCCTCTACGTGCGCTACGACGGCGGTCTGTGCGAGTACTTCGACACGGCGGTTGACCCTCAACAGCTCGACAATCGTTGCAGCGGGCTGTCGCCCGAACGCCGCGCCGAGCTCGACGCCCGTCTCGATCAGCTCGAGGCGTGCGAGGGGCCTTCGTGTTGGTAGGCCGGCCGATCGCCGGCGGTACAATCGGAGCCCGGAGGTCAGACGATGCGGCACGCCTTCACGATGGAGTACTGGCAGGAGGACGATTGGTACGTTGGGCGCCTGAAGGAGGTGCCGGGCGTCTTCAGCCAGGGCGGGACGATCGCGGAGCTCGAAGAAAACCTCCGTGATGCGTACGACTTGGTGGTCACCGACGCGGCGTCCGGTCCGATTCCCGCTGGAGCCGAAAGCAAGCTGCTCGAGGTCGAGATTTGAGGCGACGGCAGTTCGTCAGAGAGCTCGAGAAGGCTGGGTGTGTGCTGCATCGTCACGGAGGTCGACACGACCTGTACCTCAATCCGGCGAATGGCCGGAAGGCTCCGGTTCCGCGACACGCGGAAGTCAAGGAGAGTCTTTGCCGACTGATCAGGCAGCAGCTGGGACTCATCTCGTAGCAGCGACCGGCCCGGGTTGGCCTCAATGCTCGCTCGGGCGGCAGATCGGGCTATTCGCGCTGGTGGCTGCTGCCGTGGCGCTGGGTGGCTGTCGCGCCGATTCGGAGCGGCCGTGGAACGTGGTGGTGGTGTTGGTCGACACTCTGCGCGCGGATCGGATGTCGCTCTACGGCTACGAACGGCCGACGACGCCGGTGCTCGACCGCTTCGACGCCACGGTGTTCGAGAACGTGACGTCGCAGGCCGCCTGCACCTTCCCTTCGGTCAATTCGATCCTGACGTCGCGGTACCCGTTCCACTTCCTCGGCCGCGACAAGCCCGGGGCGCCACGACGCGACATGTCGATGCGGGCCGACCTCCCG
The DNA here is from genome assembly GCA_964599475.1 of uncultured Thermoanaerobaculia bacterium. Lineage (GTDB taxonomy): Bacteria > Acidobacteriota > Thermoanaerobaculia > Multivoradales > CAZRFU01 > CAZRFU01. Next base: position 3,855 of record CAZRFU010000117.1, on the reverse strand, counting down.
ACCCTCGGCGAGATGTTGCGGGAGCGCGGCTACACCACCGCGGCGGTGTCGGCAAGCCCAATCGTGCGGGATCGCCCGACCGACACCAACCGCGGCGGTGGGTACGCACAAGGTTTCGACCGGTTCCACGAGGACTGTCTCGATCAGGATGCCTCGTGTATCAATCGGGCGGCGTTCGAGATCCTCGACCGAACCGAAGGGCCGAGCTTTCTCTATCTCCACTACATGGAGCCGCACAACCCGTACCGGCCACCCGCGACCCACCCGCGCCGCTTCGCCAACTTCGAGTCGGAGCATTGGTTCGTGCGCGATGGCGAGTTGTATCCGGTCCTGCGCATCCTCAGGGGCCTCTTGGAGCTCGAGATGAGCGATCGCGACTGGGCCAATCTGTGGTCGCTCTACGACGAGGAGATCCTCTACTTCGACTCCCAGTTCGAGCTGCTGGTCGACGGGCTGAGGCGGCGCGGGCTGCTCGATCGCACGATCCTGGTGTTGCTTTCGGACCACGGCGAGGAGCTTTACGACCACGGCCACATCTCGCACTGTGGGGACCTCGCCTACGAGTCGGTGATCCGCACGCCGATGATGGTGCGGATCCCCGGTGTCGAGCCGGGTCGGCGCAGCGCGCGGGTACAGAATCTCGACGTGGTGCCGACGATCCTCGACTATCTCGGTTTCGTCGACGAGCTTCCCGGGCTCGACGGCAAGAGTCTCCGGCCGCTGATCGACCAACCGGAAGCGAGTGGGCACCGCTTCGTGTTCTCGATGCAAGGCTGGACCCGCGTGGTGATCTCGCGCAACTGGAAGCTGATCCACGACCTGCGCACCGGCACCAGCCGCCTGTTCGACATCGACGCCGATCCCAACGAGCACAACGACCTTGCCACACAACGGCCGCTCGAGCTGGCGGAGCTCGAGCTGGCGATGCGGAGGTGGCTCGAGCGGGTCGAACGGGCGAGCCACGACAACGTGCAGCGTTCCGACGAGGTGCGGCGGCAGCTCGAGGCGGTGGGGTACCTGTGACGGCGACGAGGCTTCCGGGTGGATCGTGGGCGCTCGCGGCTGCGGTGCTGGGGGCGTGTGGGCCTCGAGCCGAGCCTGCGGCGGAGCGCCTGAACGTCGTCGTGGTGCTGGTCGACACGCTGCGTGCCGCAAACGTCGGCGCCTACGGCTACGAGCGACCGACAACCCCAATGTTCGATGCCCTCGCGCAGGATCCGGCCTCCACCCTGTTCCTCGAGGCACAGGCTCAAGCTCCGTGTACGTTCCCCTCGGTCAACTCGATCCTGACGGGTCGTGTTCCGGCGACCTTCATCGGTCAGCCCGACACCGCGATGGGGATTCCGCCCGAGGTGCCTACCCTGGCCTCGCTGCTGGCCACCGTGGGATACGACACCGCGGCGGTGTCGACCAGCCCGATCGTCCGCGCCACTCCGGGCCGGATGAACCCGAGTGGTGGTTTCGGTGCCGGCTTCGCAGCCTTCGACGAGAGCTGCGAGTGGCGGCCGGCCGGCTGCGTCGGCAAGGTCGCCCGTGAGCTGCTTCCCGGCTTGCGCGAGCCGTTTTTCCTCTACCTCCACTACTTCGATCCGCATGGGCCCTACCGTCCACCGCCGCATTGGCGGCGCCGCTTCGCCGAGGATCCCTGGCCGGGGCGACCCGAGGTTGGCAGCGGCGATCCGTTGCCCTTCTCCCGCCGCCTCTACGACGAGGGGCTGGATCCGGGGCTTTCGGCCGAAGAGCTCGCGCACTTCGGCAACCTCTACGACGACGAGATCGGTTTCTTCGACAGCGGCTTCGGCAGTCTGGTCGAGGAGTGGCGGGCTTCCGGCCTGCTCGATCGCACGCTCCTGGTGGTCATGGCCGACCACGGCGAGCATTTCCTCGAGCACGGCCACCTCAAACACTGCCGCTCGCTCTACGAGGTCGAGATCAAGACGCCGCTGCTGATCCGGATCCCCGGCGGGTCTGCGCCACGGCGTGTGAGCGAGCCGGTCGGCAACCTCTCCGTCGCGCCGACGATCCTCGATCTGCTCGGCATCGAGGCGTCCGGGGTGCAGCTCGATGGTCCCTCCCTGGCTCCCGTGTTGCGCAACGAAGCGCAACCGCAGGACCCGGTGTTTGCGACCTGGGGGGCGGAGCGCAGCGTGCGCGATGGCCGGTACAAGCTGATCCAAAACCTGGCGACCGGCACCTTCGAGCTCTATGACCTCGAGGCCGACCCAGCCGAGGAGAGCAACCTTGCCGAGCAACTCCCCGAGATCGCGACGAAGCTGCGTCGGCGGCTCTCGGCGTGGGTGCGTCAACACGAGGGCGACGCCAGTGGGGAGGGCGCCGACGAGGTCGGGCAGCACCTGCGCTCGCTCGGGTACCTGTGACCGGGCTCGGCACGGTGGCACTCCCAGCTGGATCGATTGCTCCTGGCTCGGAGACCTCGTTTCGTATCTGTTCAACTGCACGACACCGGGCACCCACTCGGCGACGGTGACGATCCTCAGCAACGATCCCGACGAGTCGCCGTGGGTGTTCACCGTGACCCCCCCACCCACCCAACCACAGAGGTGCCGTAGACGTGGTCGGAGCGACCGGCCGATCCGGCGAGTCGGCGGCGACTCACGGCTCTGAGGCCCGGCGGAAGGCCAACCTCGTGTTCGCTGATCGGCGATCTTGGACGCGCTGGATCCCATCGACCTTCCGGCTGGCGCGTTCGTGGGCATGGCTTCGCCGCCGGTCGGCGAACCGGCGGCTCGGGAGTGCCGTTGTCTGCTTGGCTGGCGTTGACGACGTCAGCCGCTGACGGCCGGGTGCGGCACATGGGGGAGTCGCGGCGGGAACGAGCCTGCGGGGAATCTCGCATCGAGCCCCTGGCGCAGGCGCTCGGCCGCCAGGCGGAAGGCCTGCACGAACTCCCGGTACGCCACCTTGTAGCAAACCCATTCCTCGACCGTGGCGGTGTGGCACAGCGGAGCCTTGGAGCGCTTGGGCTGGGCCGGATGGTCATGTGGATCCTGGCGGGCGATCTTCTTGACGCCCATCGGATTGCTGCCTCGTTCGCGGTGTCTTTCTCGGGCCGCGGCTTCGATCGTGGAGACGAGGTCTCGCACTCGTTGGCGGACCTCCTTCGGATCGAGGTGAGCCCAGCAGGGCAGTGGGGCGATCGGGACCTCGTATTCGGTCTCGTAGTCCTTCTTCTCGAGTCGTTTACCGCGCTTGTTGGCGCGGTAGAGCGTCGTGCGGTCGATCCAGACACCCTTGAGCGGCTGGCCGTTGGCAAGCGCCCACGCAGAGTGCACGCCCGGCCAGTCGTAGGGTGACCAGACCAGGCCTTCCTTGACGCCCTGCTCCAGGAGATAGACCAGTCTCGCGATCTGAGCCTCGGGCTCGGTGCTGGTCCAGATCACGCGCGCGCGTCTACCCCAGAACTTCTCGCGCCAGCGGTGCAGTCGCCCGGCCTCGCGGGCGACGTTGCTGAACACGTGTTGGAGGAAGCCCTGCATCTTGTTCCCGTCGCGCGGTGCGAGGAGAAGGTGAACGTGGTTGCTCAAAAATACGACGAAGCAGAGCTGGACATCGAAGAGGCTGAGCGCGCGGCCGATCACGCCGATCAGCAGTCGATTGAGCATGGAGGATGGGCGCAGCAGGAAGCGCCCGTGGAGACAGCGACAGGTGACTTCGTAGAGTGCACCGGGTTCGATTTTGCGGAGTGGTCGTCCCATACCCGCTTAAACTCCGCAAGGCTGCGAACAAGCTCACCGAGCTCGTGTCCAAGCGTCTGGCACCCGAATGGGCGGGGGTCGGGGGGCTGGCCGTTGGCAAGCGCCCACGCAGAGTGCACGCCCGGCCAGTCGTAGGGTG
>CAZRFU010000116.1:0-6349 GCA_964599475.1 uncultured Thermoanaerobaculia bacterium | reverse complement strand
CACGGCGACGGCGAGCAGGGGTGGCAGATTCACCGCTTCAAGGGTACAGGATCCCGGATCCCCGATCCAACCCCCAACACCCAACCCCTGACCCCTTCGACAACCCCTGATCCCCTCGACTACCCCCCGAACAACCCCCCAAACACCTGATCGACCCGCATGGCCCACGAGCCCCAGCCGTGGCCGTCAGGGACTTCACGGGTGGTGACGGGATGGCCCGCCTTCTCGAGCGCTTCGACCAAGCGGCGACCAACGGCGCGGGCGTCCCAGCCCTCGTGTTCGGCACGCAGATCGTAGGTGCCCCACTCGAGCTCGACCGCAACCTTCGGCTCGGTCGTTTCGCCGGCAGGCAGGCGGTCCCACAGCGACTTTTCGGCGTCGGTCAGCATGAAAGCGCTCTGCAGCACGACCCGACCGAACAACTCGCGGTGATCGAGAGCCACGGCCAACGCCGGCGCAGCCGAGAAGCCGAAGCCGACGCTGGCGCGCGAATCCCGGTTCGGGCGGGTGCGATAGGTCGAGTCGATCAGCGGCACGATCTCGGACGCTACGGCCTCGAGGTAGGCGGGCCCGAGGTCGCCGACGAACTCGCGCAAGGTCTGCTGGTCGACGCGGTGCAGGAACACCACGATCTGTGGCTCGACCGCACCCGCTGCGACCAGGTGATCGAGCGCGGCCGGCAACTTGCCAACCGTCACCGCCTCGTCGCCCCAGTGGACGTAGCTGACGGGATAGCGCGCTTCGCCCTCGTCGTAACCCGGTGGCAACCACACCTCGACCAACCGCTTGGCCGGCGCCGACGGCTCTTCGCCTGCGGCGGCCGCTGGGGCCTCGGCCGGAGCCTCGACCGCGGCAACCTCGAGCTCGTGGCGCACCACCTTGCCCGCGCTCTGCGCCGCAGCGGCGCCGAGCCAGGCCGGCGCCTTCCACCCGGGCATCGCGGCCCAGCTTGGGGGATTGGGCCGAGCACTCGGTGCCACTCGTGGGTTGCGCGGGTCGTTGACCCTTTCCTCGTAATCCTTGACGAACTGGTACTCGACCCGCGCTCCCGGCACCAGCGTCGTCGCCCACCAGAACAGATCGGTGCCTTCGACCTGCACCATCGGCAGCTCCATCCGCTGACCGATCATCGACCCGGTGATGCCGAGGTCGCGGCCTTCGCCGCGGTAGAGGAAGATCATGCGGTCGCCTTCGACGATCGGCCCCTCGGAGGCGTTGGCCGTGAGGTACGCGTCGATGGCCGCGGCGCGGTCACCCGCCGGCATGGCCGCCAACTTCGCCAGGAACGCGCCGAACGCCGAATCCGCTGGAAGCGTCGGCAGTCCCACCGCCGCGCTGGCGCCCGGCCGCACGTCGACCACCGCAAGGCCGCCGATGCTGCGGGTGACGATCTTGCCCTCGGCGATCGACGGTGGCGTCCACGCAGCCGCGTCGTAGAGCTGCGTTGCGCCGATCGGCTTCCATCCCTCCCGCGAGGTTGCCGCCACGTGGAGCTCGCCCTTCTTGGTCAACACCACCAAACGGTCGTCGGCAATCGCGATGAAACCGTCACCCGGCGGGCGCGAGCGCCAGAGCCGTTCGCCGGTCGCGGCATCCATGGCCGAGAGGTAGTTGCCGGAGTAGCCGTAGATCACGCCGTCGTGGTACGCCGGCGGGGCGTAGGAGCGCCCGAGCACGTTCGACTGCCACACCGAAGCCACCGCCCAGGCACCATCGGCGCCGCGGGTCACCTCGAGCAACTGCCCCTCGTTCTGCTTGGCAGTGAGGAACACCCGGTTGCGTCCGACCGGCAGGGGAACCGCCCAGGCCGCGCCGAAGTCGCCGCCGTGCTCGAAGCTCCACAGCTCGGCTCCCGTCGCGGCATCGAGCCCCCACAGGCGCACATCGGAAAGGGCCAGGACCTGAGTCTTGCCGCCGATCTCCGCGAGAATCGGGGATTGGTAGTTGATGGTGTCGCTGCCGACCGACCAGGCGGTCGAGCCGTCGCCCAGCCGCACCGCCACGATCGACTGTTTGCCTTCGACCGGCATGGCCAGGATCACCAAACCGCCGGTCACGATCGGCGACGAGCCATGCCCGTAGTGGGGCTTCTGCGCGCCCTCTTCCGCGCCGAGGTTCCGGCGCCAGCGCTCCTTGCCGGTGGCGACGTCGACCGCCACCAAGATCCCGCGCGCGCTCAAGCCGAGCACCGTGCCCTCGGAGATCGCGGGGGTCGCGATCGGCCCGTCATGGGAGCCGTCGTGGCCGATGTAGGTCGGCTCGAAAGCAACCTTCCAGAGCGCCGCCCCACTGTCGAGGTCGAAGGCGCCGAGCCAGTCCTGCCCGTCGGCCGCAAAGCCGGTGACGACCACCTTGCCGGCCACCGAAACCCCCGAGTAGCCCGATCCCACCGAGGTTTTCCAGCGCGGCTCGAGCGTCGCCGGCGACGGCCAATTGGCAGCCTGGCCGGGGCGAGCCTCACCGGTTGCGAGGGGCCCGCGGAACGTCGGCCAGTCGCGACTGGCCGAGTCCTCCGCCAGCGCCATGGCCGGGATGAGCGTGAAGAGGGCGAGCATCAACTGGCATCGCTGGGACATCTTCGAGACCTCCAAGGAAGAAAGGGCTGCACACAGTACGAACGCAGGTTCGCCAAGTTGCGCTCAGCGCACAAAACCGACGTGATCCGTTGCGACATCGTGACACCGATTCCACCGCCGCGCCACCGGGAAGGGCGAATCTACGCGGGCGGCATCCGCCGTCGACTTCCCCCAAAAAAGGAGCCCTCCATGCGTCGAGCCCTTCCGCTTGTGCCAATCCTGGCCTGCCTCGCCTCCGCGAGCTTCGCCTTCGTCGACATCCGCCCCGTCGGCCAGGTCGTGGCCGGTGGTGAGATCACCGCCTACGACCGCGCCAGCGCGCGGCTCTTCACCGTCAACGGCGCCACCGGCTCGATCGACATCGTCGACATCCGCGAGCCCTGGAATCCCAAGAAGATCGGCGCGATCGACGTCGGCCCCTATGGCGCCGCCGCCAACAGCGTCGCGGTTCACGACGGTCTGGTGGCCGTGGCGGTCGAAGCCGACGACAAGCAGGCGACCGGACGCGTCGTGTTCTTCGACGTCGCCGGCGCCGAACGAGGGTCGGTCACCGTCGGCAGCCTGCCCGACTCGTTGACCTTCACCCCCGACGGCAGCAAGATCGTGGTTGCCAACGAAGGTGAGCCGCGCGACTACTGCGCACCGGGCCTCGTCAACGATCCGATGGGCACGATCTCGATCATCGACCTCAGTGCCGGACCGGCTGCAGCCACCGTCGCCACCGCCGGTTTCGGCGGCTTTGCCACCGTCCCCGACGGCGTGCGCATCTTCGGCCCCAACGCCACCATCGCCCAGGACCTCGAGCCCGAATACGTCACCACCGACGGCACCACCGCCTGGGTCACGCTGCAGGAGAACAACGCCTTCGCCGTGGTCGACATCGCCACCGCGACGGTGTCGGCGGTCGTGCCGCTCGGCACCAAGGACCATTCCCGCCCCGAAAACGCCTTCGACGCCTCCGACCGCGATGACGCCATCCGCATCCAGACCTGGCCCGTCGTCGGCATGTTCAATCCCGACTCGGTGGTCCACACCCGCGACGCCGACGGCAACCTGTTCCTGCTCACGGCCAACGAAGGTGATGCTCGTGACTACGAGTGCTTCGCGGAAGAAGAGCGGGTCAAGGATCTCGAGCTCGATCCGACCGCCTACCCCAACGCCGCGGTGCTCCAGGAGGACCAGAACCTCGGCCGCCTCACCGTCACCGCCGCCACCGGCGACACCGACGGCGACGGCGACATCGACCAGATCCACGCCTTCGGCGCCCGGTCCTTTTCGGTCTGGGACGCGAGCGGCACCTTGGTGTGGGACTCGGGTCGTGACCTCGAGATCGCCACCGCCGCCCGCTTTCCGCGCGACTTCAACTCCGGCGGTGCCGGCACCGACGACTTCGACGGCCGCAGCGACAACAAGGGCCCCGAGCCCGAAGGTCTCGCGGTCGGCTTCTTCCGGGGTCGCCGTCTGGCTTTCATCGGGCTCGAACGGATTGGTGGCGTCGCGGTGTACGACGTTACCGACCCGCGTCGGCCGAGCTTCTGCTCCTGGGCGACGAACGTCGCGGAGGACGGCTCACCGCTCGTTGGAGACATCCGCGATCAGGGACCCGAGGGAATCCTGTTCATCCCCAAGGGCCACTCCCCGATCGACCGTGCGCTGCTCGTCGTCAGTCACGAGGTCTCCGGGACTCTCACGATCTTCGCGGTGACTCCGGCGCTTCCTGAGGATTAGGGACCGGGGACCGGGGACCGGGGACGGAGGAAGGGTATCGGGTATCGGGTATCGGGTGAAGACACCCGGGCGGATCCCGACCCCCGGGAGGACTACCCGTCCTGGCGCACCGGAGCCGGTCTCCCTTCGCGCCACACGGCCAACCCCTGCCGGCCGAGGATTTCGACCGGCAGGGTCTCGAGGCCATTGAGGCGGCGGCGCGGACCGTTCGCCGCCGCTTGGATCGCAGACTGGTCGAGTGCGGTGACGACGTGGAGGCGTTCGGACGGGATCAGGAAGGCGAGCCACACCCACCAGTCGGCCTGTAGATCGACCTCGACCAGCAGATGGGCCCTGCCGACCGCCGCGACCACGGCCTCGGCGAGCTCCCGCCCTTCGGCAGTCAAAGGTTGGCGGCCCCATTCGACTGAATCTGCCCCTCGAGGCAGGACCACCCACCACGCTCGCTGATCCGGCCCGACCAGCGGGCGACCGGTGAAACCCGCACGGGCTCGTGTGTCACCAGACGGGCACAACCAGCCCGCGGCGATCGGCGGCAGGGTGGCCACGGGAGCGCGGGCCAGCACTGCGAGCCGGCGGGTGCGGCGGTAGCGCGCCTCCCCGTCGTCGTCGAGCAGGATCACCCCTGCCCACTCCTGCTCCACCGCTCCGCCGGCCGGGACCGCACGGGCCTGCTGCAGACGCCGCGCGACTCCGATCCACGCCAGGTCTTCCCACGGCACCGTCGATCTCGCCAGGTGCACGTCGGCCGGCTGCGGCGCGATGGACCCATCGAAACGCACCTCGAGCGGCGCCTCCAGGCGCCATCCTGGGGCCAGCGGCAGCGAGCCGGCAGTGGCCTCGAACGACGGCAGTGGCGCCAGCGCCCCAGCCAGTACCAACCCGGCGGCCACCCAACGCCATCCGGCCGCGATTCGCGCGACCCCCGCCGCCGTCGGTACCACCAGCAGCGGCAGGATCGTCACCGCAAACCGCGGGGCTTCGTAGCGGTAGGCAAGCGCGAAGAACCCTCCCACCAGAACCGGAGCCAGCAGCCACAGCAGCTCCACCGATCGCCACGAGCGCCGCGCGATCAGCACGGCGCCGACGAGAGTGAACACCATCCCCGGCCACCCCCACGCGGTCGTCAGCTGCCAGAGATAGGGCAAGATTCCGCCGGGATCGAAGGCGAGGAAACGCCAGTGGCTGACATCGACGTCGGCCGCGGTGCCGAAACGCACGAGCTTCGAGCCGAACCACAAGGCTGCGGGGCTCAACGCCAGCGAGGCCCCGAGCGCCACCCGGCGGCCTTCTCCCGGCTGCGGAGGAGAGCGCCACCAAACCCACAGCCATCCCACCACCATCGTCACCGCCACCTGGCTGACCAGAGTCGCCGCACCCAGCCACAGCCCGGCACAGATCCACCGCGGGCGACCCTCGGCCGGGGCCAACGCCGCCGCCGCGCCCGCGATCAGCACCCCCGCGGGCACGTCGACCATCCACTCGATGCCGCACCGAATCCAGCTCTGAGTGACGGCCAGGGCACTGGCGACCGCGGCCCCAACAAACGCTCCCGCTCGCCCCGCGGCAGCCCTCGCCACCACCGCCGTCCCAACCACCATCGCCACCACGCCGAACAGTCCCGCCAGTGCCGGGACTCCAGCCCAGTCGGCAACTGCCGTCAACGCCGGCAACAGCGGCGGCCGTTCACCGGATTCGATCGGGACACCACGCAGAACCAGGCCGGCGGCAATCCAGTCCCAGGTATCGCCCCCGACCCAAGGCCACGAGCCCGCCGGGTCCTCGAACGCCGCGCGGTCGAGGCCACGCCACGCGAGCACGATCGCGCTGAGGGCGGCAACCGCTCCAGCAACCCACCCCGCGCTGCGTTCCCTGCCGTGGTCCACGCGCAGAGCCTGTCGCGTTCGGGCGCGGCGGTCAACGGCGGATGGATCGGGGATCGGGGATCGAGTAAGAAGGGACCAGGTACCCGGGACCCGGGACCCGGAAAGAGGTATCGGGTATCGGGTATCGGGTATCGGGTATCGGGTATCGGGTATCGGGTA
>CAZRFU010000115.1:0-6831 GCA_964599475.1 uncultured Thermoanaerobaculia bacterium | reverse complement strand
CGCTCGGCTCAGTGGTTTCCGTCTGATTGGCCTCGCTGCACGCGCGCGCGCCGAAGCACCTGCGGCCGGCGCGCCGCTTGCGACTGCGCGACGCGCGACGCCGCTTCGCACACGACCTCACGCCCTGGCGCTTCGGCTCGACGACTGCTGCGGAGTTGGCACCGCCCGGATCCCAGATCGGGCGCTTCAGCGCCCAGCTGCCGGTCCGCGAGCGAGGTGGTGGAGGGTGGTATCAGTTATTCTGATGCCATGCTTCCCCGAGAGACGCTCGAACGATTCCTTGCTTACCTTGGCGAGCGCGGACTGGCCTTTGGTGCCGCTCTGGGGCTTTTGAGAGGTTGGTCGAGTCACGTCCGGGCGACACTCGAGGATCTGCAACGGAGGCTCGGTGCCAATGGCGTTTAGCCGAAGGCTGCAGCGAGGCGATCTCGACGCAGAGGCGCTGACTTCTGCCATGGTTGGCATCGGTATGGCCTTCGCGGCCGACGCGACGCAAGATCCGCCGATCGAAGAGACGCTGGTCAGCGCGTCGGAAGAGGGGATGCTGCGCGATGACCTGCGCGTCCTCTCGGTGCTCGTCACCTGGCTCGAGGTCCACCGCGAGCGCATCAACGTCGATCGGCTCACTCGTCTGGTGCAGTCAATTGAGCAGCCGCGGGTGCGGGCATTCTGGGCGGCGATCGCACGTTGCTTTGCGAAGGACCGACGCTTCTCTCGCCTCACTCGGCTCCACGTGGGTCCGCCGGTCGACCTCCTTGCGGCCGGCAACGACTTCCAGATCGCGCGACGGGGCGAGGACGAGCGCTTTGTCGAGACCGCACTGCGTGTACCGGCCGGCACCCTGCGACGGCGGCCTGCGGACGTGCTGGAACCGGCGCAGCTGGCGCGACGGCACCGGACCTACCGCGTCAGGCTTCTGATCGGGCCAACCTGGCGAGCCGATGCCTGGGCCGAGATCGAAGCAGCGCCCGAGATCTCGACGGTGGAGCTCGCGCGGCGGGCAGGGTGCGCCTTCGCGACGGCCTGGAAAGTTCGGAACGACTTCGCCCTGTGGCGGCGCTCGAGCGATCTCGACGGGACATCTGGGCCTCGACTCGTGTCGAGAGCAGCAGTCGAGTGACAAGCGGACAGAAGCTCGACCGGACCGGAGCGCCGCCACTGTCCAGTGCCACATTCGCGGAAGGGGTCCGGCTCTCGGAGGGGATCCAGATTGCAGGCCATGTGGCCCCGGCGGCCGCCTTTGGTTCGCGACACCGAGATGGGCGAAACTGAGTCGTTCGCGGGCTGGCTGGGACAGCTGGCTTTTGCAGCCCCGTAGAAGTCGGAGGACGGCTATGTTCTGGAAGCAGCGCAGGTGGAACACCAAGGAAGCGTCCCACCTGGAACGACAAGTCTTCCTGGCGCTGGCGGACGCGGCCCCCTCAGAAGAGATCAGTTCGGCCCTCGTCTCGCAGATCGAGAACGTGCTGGAGGTGGCACGGTACCAGGAGGGACGCGACTACTGGGCTACTTTTGTCTACCGCTATGGAGTCAGGGCACTACCGTTCGCGGCGAGCGCGATGATCGCGCGGTTGGCGCTTGAGGCTGGTGAGGGAGGCCGATTGAAGTTTGCCGAAACGTATTCCGACGGCGGCCTCGTCTCCCGGCTTCGGTTCATAGAGGTGGCCCTTGAGGGAGTGAGGGGCCTGAAGGTCGAGGTTCGTGAAACAACGTGGCTCGCGGTCGACGGCTTGCCTGGACTGCCGAGGGAGGCCAGCCGCGCACCGGAATTCCTGGACTTGCCGGAGGAGTACTTCAGGGCTTCACAGGATGCGGATGAGTGGGCAGGACCCCGGGGAGCCCTGGTGGATCCTCGGAACTTGGAGGAGGTGGTCATGCCTGGCTACGGCCCAGTGGTGCCGGCGCTAGACCTTCGAGAGCTCGGGGCGATCTGTTGGTCTCGGACCGCAAGGACGTGGCTCTTGTTTGAGAGCTTGAACGATGTCGAAGATCCACCCTTGGAAGCGCTTTTCGGCCCTTGGGTCGAGTGGGTGAAGGGGAATCAGGGTCCCCCCGACCCATGGAGCGGAGGGTAACGGTGGGCAGGTTGGCGGAACCCCAACCGCCCCGAACTATCGAGGGCCTCGATCGTGATTGTCACCAGTTTGGACTCGGGTAGTTCCAACGCGGGCAATGCCTTCAGTAGCTTGTATCGGGAGCTGAACGAGCGCTTTGCTGAGGTGGCGCCAGACGCGTACTCGGGCGAGATCGATTGCTTGTGCCCCGTGCTGAGGGTTTCCGGAGAAGTGACCGATTTTGGATTTCGGGGTTTCCGGGCTCTGAAACTCATTCGTAAGCTCAGGGTGGCAACCTTCGATGTAGGCATTCCGATGGGCGAGTGGGAAGCCAAGACGCCTCCGGAACTCCGACAGGTCGTGTTTCACTCCATCGACGGTGCTGTCAGAGAAGCGGTCGCACAGCTCGAGAAGCAGGGGTTCCCGCCTGAAACGAAGGTCGTGGAGCTTCTGGAACGCGTGGGCAAGCGGTTTGTACGCCCCGGTTAGCTCTGTGGGCTCCCCCCTCCTCAGAAGGCCTCAGAGGAGTCCCTGAGCGCGGACCGAGCCAGGCGGCAAGCACCAATGCCTGCGACACGACGCGCGTCGCCGACGCTAGAAGTTCCAGTAGTTGGGGACCAAGTCCGGGCGAAAGCCGCTGGAGTCCACGGCGCCGACCTTTACCACACTGGATTCGAATTGGGTGAAGAGCACACGGCTTGCAGACGACCCGAGGAGCACGCTGGGGTTGGTGGCCGCATAGTGCTGAACAAATAGCGTCAGGTAGCACTGGTTGATGTCGTAGCACTCGACCTGCCGCGGGCGAGGAACGCCACAAAGCGCACCCGTGACAGCGTCGATTGCCGCCGACTCGGGGTAGCGACCTCGCGGCCAGTAGAAGGATCCCCGAAGCCGAGCAAAGAGAGTCTTGGGCTGCTCCTCGATCTCGCGGCCCTCGATGAAGATGTCGGAATGCAGGCGGTCGTCGCCCAGCCAGGCCGGGTGGAAAAGACCAAACCAGAACTGGGTAATGATCGGTTTGGGCGGACGCCTTGTTAGCAGCGAGGTAAGCCAGTCCGTTAGGCCGGCGACGTCGGATGCGAAGTCGATGCTTTCGAGGTTTCGCAGTACCGGTCCCGGCAGTTCGCCCTCAAGGCCGAGAAGAACCTCCCTCACCCCATCCGCAGGCGGCAATCGCCGCTGGAGCACATCAAGAACTACCTGATCTACCTTCCGCATGTCATTGCCTCGTTGTCGGCTGACGCCCCCACCCCTCCTTGTCCATGAGTCTGGCACCTTCATGGTTGGCTCATGGTTGGCGTAGAGCGCCGCCACGGGATCGACCGAGGCGGCGAACTTGCGAGGGTTCCGGAGTTCAGCGAGCCACGGCAAGCCCCTGCCAGCAAGGCTCTGCGCTACCGACCGAAGTGACCGATCGAGGGCCTCTGGCGTCTTGCATGACCAGAAATGCTCGCGGCGGCCAACCCCGACCGGGCTCAGGTACGGGCCACATGGGAAGCCTCGCTGAGCCGACCCTGCACACAGCGCGGCGATAGTGTCCGTCCAGGTCGGATAGAACCCCAGGAGCACCGAAAAGCGGCCCCTCTTGGGGTTTGGATCGACGATGACAACGTCCTCGCCGTCTAGAGATTGCCTCTGGAATGAGCCAGGCTCGAAGGCAACAAAACCCGAGTCCGTAAGCTGGGGCTGCACGGCTGCTTCGAATGCAGCGTACAGCTTCCTGGGCCCGATCATCGCCGTTGGTAGGTCCCGCGAGTGATCAAGCCGAGTCTGAGCCGGAACGGGCCCTGGCTAGCCGAACGATATGGATGGGTGTCCCGCCGTGAGTTCCTGATCGAAAACATGTGCGAGAAGTCCTCTACTCCGTGGCTCGGTCAAGACTTCGAGTCCGATCGTACCCTTGCTCCGGCGCTACTTTCACCGTCCAAGAGTGAGAACCGAACTAGCTGCAGCGCGCGAACTTCCAGATCGACCAGCCGCCCCAAGGCATCGCGAATCACGATCTCGTCGGAGTTGAGCCTCGTGTCGATCCACTCGAGACTGGCCTCGAGATCGAGTTGGTCGGCCAGGACCACCACTTCCCCATCCTCGAGCCAAGTGGCTTCCAGCGGAAACTGGGGTTCGCCCGGCAACTGGTTCCTTACCACGGCCACCAACCCCCCTGCTCGGGCTTGTGTTTTGACATCTGTTTCCTGTTCGGGCAGCGTGAAAGTGTAGACGCGTCGCCGACTCCCCATTCAACTCGAAGGCGTTCGAGCGAACTCTAGTCTGTGGAGGTGACCCGTTTCGTAGGCACCCAGGGTTCCGGCGAATACCCGGTCCCTGGTCCCGGGTCCCTGGTCCCCGGTACCTCCCTCACCCAAACCGACCACTGTGTCGCGAACAAATCCGCCGCGGTGCAAGATCGGAGCGGAACAGCTCGGGCCGGCGTTCGGGGCAACGCGACGATGCCAGCTCGCCGGTGGTCGGGTCGATCATGGGGCTCGAGATCTTGGGCGGTTGCGGGAACAGGGGCCAGCCGCCGGCGGGTTTGACTGCCTTGACGAACCGACTCCAGATCGGCAGGGCACCGGTGGTCCCGGTCGCACGCATGGTGCGGTTGTCGTCGTAGCCGACCCACACTGCCGTCGCCCGAGTTGGGGAGTAGCCCGCAAACCAGGCGTCGCGGCGATCGTTGGTGGTGCCGGTTTTGCCCGCGAGCCGACCCTCGACGCCGAGCCGGCGAGCGCTGGCGCCGGTGCCGCGGTCGAGCACACCTTGCAGGCAGGAGGTCACCAGGAACGCGGTCTCCGCCGCCATCACCTGCTTGGCGCCACCTGCCACGGATCCGGGCAGGGGCGTGCCGTCGGCGCCGAGGATCGCGGCGATGCCGTGGATCGCGGGTCGGCGCCCCCCGGCTGCCAGCGTGGCGTAGACCGAGGCGAGCTCGAGCGGGGTGATCTCGGCGGTGCCGAGGGCCAGGGCCGGCACCTCCTCGAGGGGGCTGCGGATCCCCATCTGGCGGGCGAGGGCCGCTACCGCGGGGATCCCGGCGTCGAGGGCGAGGCGTGCGGTCGGCACATTGAGTGAGTGCTCGAGGGTCTCGCGGACCGTGACCGGTCCGCGGAACGTGCCGTCGCTGTTGCGCGGGCTCCAGCTGGTCCGGCCGCTGCCATGGGTGAACGGTGCGTCGTCGAGGATGGTGGCGGGTTGGGCGAGCCCGGCTTCGAAGGCAGCGGCGACGACGATCGGTTTGAACGCCGAGCCGATCTGCCGCCGCGCGAGCCCGGCCCGATCGAACTGGCTGCGGTTGAAATCGCGACCGCCCACCCAGGCGAGGATCCCGCCGGTGGCGGGATCGAGGGAAACCAGGGCTGATTGCAGTGGGCCTTCGTCCGCCTTGGGCTTCTGGAGCCGTCGCTCGAGCTCCGCCAAACCCTCCCGGACCGCGGTCTGGGCGGCCAGCTGGTCACCCCAGTCGAGGGTGGAGAGCACGGTGAAGCCGGTGTCGGCAAGAGCCTCGACACCGTAGCGCTCGCGCGCCTCGCGTTCCGCCAGCGCGGCAAACCACGGCGCACGCCGGGCGGCCAGAGGTTGCTCGGCCGCCACCAGCGGCTGCGTGCGTGCGGCGGTGATCGTCGCCTCGTCGAGCCAGGCGAGCTCGGCGAGACGGTCGAGGACCAGGTTGCGCCTCGCGGTGGCAGTCTCGAGCGCGCGGGTTGGCGCCCACGGACCCGGGCTCGGGATGATCCCCGCCAGGGTTGCGGCTTCGCCCAGGTCGAGCGCCGCGACTTCCTTGCCGAAGTACACCCACGACGCGGCGCCAACCCCGATCAGCGACACCGAGCCGCTTTGGCCGAGGTAGATCTCGTTGAGGTAGGCCTCGAGGATGTCGCGCTTGTCGTAGCGCAGGTCGAGGATTACCGCGAGCAGCGCCTCCCGCACCTTGCGGCCGACCGTTCGTTCGTGGGTCAAGAACACGTTTTTGACCAGCTGCTGGGTCAGCGTGCTGCCGCCCTGGCGCATCTCGCGGCCGCGGGCATTGGCGAGCAGCGCGCGCAGGATACCGGTCGGGGAGACGCCGGCGTGCTCGAAGAAGCCGGCATCCTCTGCGGCGAGCACCGCCAGAACCAGGTGCTCGGGCATCCGCTCGAGCGGCACGAAGCGGCGCTCGCGTTGGTGTGGCCCATACCAGGCTGCGAGCTGAACCGGCTCGAGGGAGGCCCCCGGCGTCGGTCGCCCATCGATCTCGAGGCCGGTGATCTGACCCTTCTGGTGCCGGATCACCAGCCCCTGAGGTGGTCGATAGCCGGAGGTCGTCGCCCAGCCGCGCTGGGAGACCTCGATCATGCCGGCCTGCTCGCGCCAGGTGCCGCTCGGCAGGGCGGCGTCTCCCTCGACCTGGCGGTAGGCTAATGCCTCGAGCTCCGTGCGCAGTCGCGCGAGCTCGAGGGGCCGCTCGACTCCAAGTGCCAGGGGTCGGGCAAAGAGCCGCGACGGTGCGGTCGAGGTGCGCTGTCCAAGGCGACTCGCGAGCTCCCAGAACGGCGCTATCGTCCAGATGGCCCCGACGCCGAGCAAGCCGGCCGCGCCGAGACCGAGGAGCAGCCAGCGGCGCCATCTGCCGGGCTTCCGGCGGCTCCTCGGGGTGGTTGGAGGCATGGTGGGAGTCTAGCGGCGAGAAGCAGGTACTGGGTACCGGGTACCAGGGACTAGCGTTCGCCGGCCGTGCCGACCGGCGATCCGGGACCAGGGACCAGGGACCAGGGACGGCACAGACCGGCGACATGGGTTACAG
>CAZRFU010000114.1:0-6983 GCA_964599475.1 uncultured Thermoanaerobaculia bacterium | reverse complement strand
GTCGTGAGTTCGCGTTCGCCCGAACCGAACCTTTCGCCGGCACCATCGAATGGCGATACCGGTTCGTTCCCGAGGGCTCGGGGACGCGGGTGCAGGAGTCCTACGAGGTCACCAAGCCGCTCTCGATCATCGGCTGGTTCATCATCGGCGGCCTCTACGGACTCAAGGACCGCAGCGGCGACCTCCGCGCCGGGATGACCCAGAGCCTCGACAATCTCGCGCAGCTCGCCGAGCCTGCACCGACGAGCGAACCCAGACGCTGAGTAGATCCCCAAGGACACGAGAGACGAATGCGGCTGCAGCAACTCCCGCCGCACGATGCGTTTCATGCGAAGCCGAATGACGCGGCGAAAGGACATCCTGAGTGGCTGGGGTTCGTCGCGCGACGGCTCTAATATTTCGCCCAAAGTGCGGAAACGTACAATTCAGCGGTTATCGCGTACTATGAGCCCATGAGTGACATCACGGTCAGCGCCGCTCGAGCCCGGCTGGCCGACGTGGTCGACAGAGCCCGCGTCGAGCATGACCCGGTCTACCTGACCCGGCGTGGCCAACGCGTGGCCGCAGTCATCGACGCCGAGGACCTGGACCGGCTCATTGCAGCGGCAGAGGACCTTGCCGATATCGAGGCAGCCGCGGCCGCCCGGGCTGAGCTCGACGATGGCGCGGTCGCGATTCCCTGGGAGCAGGTCAAGGCCGACCTCGGCCTGGCATGACCTACCGGATCGAGGTCGCTCCGACCGCGGTTCGCCAACTGCGGAAGCTGGACCCGGTGGCGCGGCGCCGGGTCCAAGCGGCGATCGAACTGCTAGCCGAGGAGCCGCGGCCGAGCGGCGCGAGGAAGCTGGCCGGCGGGGAAGGCGAATGGCGTGTCCGCACCGGCGATTACCGCATCGTCTACGAAATCAGAGACAACGTCCTCCTCGTCCTGGTGGTAGCAGTCGGGCATCGCCGCGACATCTACCGACGACGCTGAAGGCGATCTCCGAGCTTCGAACATGCACGCCCTACTCGCGGCGAAAAGACGCACGTCGGCGTCTGTCGAGCGGCCCGCGACGGGTGCCCGCTCAAAGCCGATGGTCGGGCTTCGCGTCCACGGCGGCTATTTGACCTCGGAGCGGCGCACCAGGAAGAGGCCGACGGCGAGCGGCACCACCAGCCACAAGAGTCCGGTCACGCCGAGCTGTGCCCAGTGCTCGGCCGTCATCTGCTCGTCGTAGAGCCGGGTGTTGGCGAGGTTGAGGTCGATCCACGGCTGCACGTCGCCGAACCAGTCCTGGAACGCAGCCAATGCCCCGAAGACTCCGGGGAGCACCAGCGTGTAGACGAAGTAGGCCACGATCGCGCCCGCGGAGCTCCGGATCAGCAGACCGAGCATGAACCCGATGGCGATGTTGACGATGCCGGCCAGGATGCCGTTGAACACCTCGGAGATCCGGAATGTCTCCCATGACAGGCTCGTCCCGGAGATCGCGCTGCCCACAACGTTGCCCAGGGCGCCGACCGCGATGCAGACCAGCATCGCCGTGACCGCCACCAGCACGGTGGCGGCCGCCTTGGCCGCGATGATGCGCCCTCGGCCCGGTACGAGGGTGAACGTGGTGAGCCCGCTGCGCTGGCTCCATTCGCTGGTCACCGCCAGCAGCGCCACCATCGGCAAGATGATCGCGACCGGGGCCCCGATGGCAGTCGCAAAGGTCTCGTAGTTCTGCACGTCCTCGGAGGCGAAGGCGAGCACCGCGACCATCGCGAGCAGCGAGGTGATGCCGATGCCGGCCACCAGCCAGAACCCGGCCCGGGTGTCGAACATCTTGCGCAGCTCTATCTTGACGATGCGAGGCATCGGGATCGGGGCCAGTGGCTCCCGCACGGGACCGGCGGGCCGGTCCAGGGCCACGGCAGACATCAAGCGGCCCCGCCGAGGTCGTCACGCTGGGTCGCGGCCGTGAGCTCCAGGAACAGCTCCTCCAGCCCCGCACCCTCAGCGCCCCGCAGCTCGATCAGGGCGATCCCGGCCGACAACGCCACCCGACCCACGACGTCGGGGTCGGCCTCGGCGCGCAGCCCGCCGTCCACCGCAACCACGGTCAGCCCCGCCTCGGTGAGACTCGTTCCGAGTCGCACGTCGTCAACTGACGACACGACGGTGCCTGCCCCCGCGAGCAGCTCTTGCTTGGTGCCCTGCGCGACGATCCGACCGTGGCCGATCACCACCAGGTCGTCGGCGAGGGCCTCGATCTCGTGCAGCAGGTGCGACGAGAGCAGCACCGTCCCGCCCTCGTCGGCGAACGCCCGCAGCAGGTCGCGCATCCAGCGGATGCCTGCCGGGTCGAGGCCGTTGGCCGGCTCGTCCAGGATCAGTACGGCGGGGTCGCCGATCAACGCGGTCGCGATCCCGAGCCGCTGCCGCATGCCGAGCGAGTAGCTGCGCACCCGGCGATCGGCCTCGGCCTCGGTGAGGGACACCGTGGCCAGCATCTCGGGGACGCGCGAGGCGGGCAGCCCCATGGTGAGCGCGGCGATGGTGAGGATCTCGCGCCCGGTACGGCCCGCGTGCTGGGCGGACGCGTCGAGCAATACGCCCACCTCGCGGCCGGGGTTGGGGAGGTCGGCGTACCTGCCTCCCAGCACCTCGGCGCTCCCGGACGTGGCCGGGGTCAGCCCGACCATGATCCGCATCGTGGTGGACTTCCCGGCCCCGTTGGGGCCGAGGAAGCCCGTGATGCGCCCCGGACGAGCGCTGAATGAGGCGTCGTCGACGGCTGTGACGCCGCGGTAGGTCTTGGTGAGCCGTTCGACGGCGAGCATGCGATCGTCCTCCCTACTCGACGCTTCGCAGCAGGTCCTCGACCTCCGCGAGCCGGCGGCGTACCTCGGACATGTCGGTGGCGTGACGCTCAAGCTGGGTGGCTGTCGATGCGGTGAACGTGTCGTAGCGCTCGGTGAGCTTCTTGTATTCCTCCTCGCGGGCGACCGCCTCGCGAGCCCGCCGGTTCTGCCCGACCTCGCGGACCACCACGACGATCAAGATGGTGACCAGGACCAGGCAGCCCATGCCGAAGCCGAGCGCGATGGTCACGGTCTCCCAGTTGAGTTCGTCCTGCTCGGCTGCAGTGGTGAGCGGGGTGAGGGTTGCGAGTGTCATGGGTTCTGACCCTTCTGGTGGGGCCGGCTGCCGCCGGTCTGCTTGTCGGTGAGAGTTTCCACGGCTCGGGTGAACGTCTCGGGCGTGATGGTCAGGGCCACCGGTGCCACGTCGTAATACCTGAGTGCCTTGCCGTCGTCGGAGAGCTCGAGCCGGCCGGTCACGAGGCCGGCCTCCTCGAGCTTCTTCAGGTGCATGTGCACCAGCGGCCGGCTGATGCCGACCTCACGCGCGAGGTTGCTGACGTAGTCACTCCGACGGGACAGCAGGGCCAGGATCCGCAGCCGCCACGGGTTGGCTAGTGCCGACAGCATCGTCAGCAGCTCGTCCCCCGTGGGCTCGTCGGTCATGTGGCGGCACCCTTGCGATAGTATCGATGTACATGCGTAAGAATATTCTTACTGGTGTCAGCGCAACCCGTCAAATTGCGCTGACACTGAGGCCGGCGTCGGTGCGCAGGTCGTAAATGAGTTGGCCGAGAGCGAGGTCCTGTTCGACGCCGGCGCGGGCCTCGGTGGAGGGCGCGGGGCGCTGTCCTTGGCGTCAGCCCACCGGGAGTAGTTGGCCATCGTCTCTTCTTGGCGGTCGGGTCATAGGCCGAGGTCGCGGATGGGGGTGTGTGCAGGGCTTGGACGGTGCGGATGTAGCGCTCGATGAGGATGTCGATGCGGCGGTGTCGGGTCTGGGCGGCGATGCGTTCGACACTGATGCCGGCCAGGGCAGGGCTGCGATGGGGTCGGTCAGCCCGTGCTTGCCGTGTGCGATGCGGACGACCTGGCCACGCCCGGGGTCGGTCTTGGATCGACGCAGGTGCACCAGGCGTCCGCCAGGCTTGGTCTCGAGGTCGGCCAGGGTGAGGGCGGCGAGCTCGGAGCGGCGCCGGGCTCCGGCGAAGCCGAGTAGCAGGATCGCGGCGTCCCGGGTGCCGCGGATCGTGGTGCGGTCGATGCGGTGACGATGCTTCGCAGGTCGGCGACGCTCAGCGGCCGGGCCGGGCGGCGTGGGGCACGGCCGAGGATCCAGCACAGGCCGCGGCGGGCCTGACGGACCGCATGGTGCTCGATCGGGTCCCGCACTCCTCTCGATCGGCGCTGGTGGCCGATGGCCGAGCAGGCCGAGTCGATGGTGGCCAGCGACAGGCCCTGCTCGCCACAGTGCGTGAGGTAGGCGCAGACCGCCGAAGGCTCGGCCGGGAGCGCCGATACTCCGCGGCCGGCGCACCAGGACTCCCAGCGCCCCCCAGGCAAACGCGTACACGGTGCGAGTAAGCGCGGAGAGGCCATGCTGTCTCCCTCGTTCGGGATGACGGGCACGGCCCTGACCAGCGGGTTTGGTGGAGCTGAGGGGATTCGAACCCCTGACCTTCTCTCTGCGCGAGACACGATCTGCCATCTCGGCGAGTCTCGGGCAATCTCGCTGAAACCCGCTCTGACCTGGACCGATACCGCCATCGGTGGTGTCGTCGCCTCTGACTCTACGACGCCGTCTCGGCGCATCTCGGCCGGTCTCGTGGCCATAAACGCGGAAATTCTGCGGATCCAGGTCGCTCAGGCGACCTGGACGGCGTCCTTCAGGTTGGCGGGGACGCTCTCGGGAAACGACACGACCAGGTGTCGGTTGAGCGCGGTGGCGACGCGGGCGAGGGTGTCGATGCGGTTGCGGGCACCGCCTCCTTCCTCCAGGCGGGAGATGACCGACTGAGTCGTGCCCATCCGCTCGGCGAGCTCGCGCTGACTGAGCCCGGCCTCGGTGCGCAGGTCATAGATCAGCTGGCCGAGCGCGAGGTCCTGCTCGACAGCGGCACGGGTCTCGTCGGAGGGCTCGCGCCGCGTGCCCTTCACCTCGCTCCAGCGAGAGTAGTTAGCCATCGTCTCCTCCTACGGGTAGCGCCGAGCGCATTCCTCGGCGGACTTGCGCGCTCTCGCGACCTCGTCGCGTTCGTTGTCTCGTTGTTTGCGGAATGTGGACAGCAGGATGATCCGGCCGTCCTTGGTGAACCGGTAGGTGATCCGTCTGGCCGTCGGACCGAGGGCGAACCGCAACTCGAACAACCCGCCGCCGAGGCTGCGCGAGAGTGGCATTCGCGCTCGGGGCCCGAGATCGGCGAGGCGATCGACGATCACCACCACTCGATCCGCTTCCCGGTCGTTCAGCGCTTTGAACCACTCGACGACCTCGTCGTGCAGTTCAACCTCCACGACTCGATGATCGCATACATACGATCATCGCACAAGAGCGATGAAGCGTGCGGGGTGCGGTCACAGGCCGAGGTCGCGGCTGGAGGTGGTGCGTAGAGCGTCGATGGGGCGGATGTAGCGCTGGATGCGGACGTCGATGCGGCGGTGGCGGGTCTGGGCGGCGATGCGTTCGACGCCGACGCCGGCCAGGGCGGCGCTGGTGGCGTGGCCGGCGCGCAGGGAGTGGCCGGTGATCCTGGCGGTGGGGAGGCCGGCGGTGCCGGCGCGGGCGCGGAGGATCCGGGCGATGGCGTTGCCGGAGATCGGCTGCAGGGCGGGGCCGCCGGGGCGCATGCTGGTGAACATCGGCCCCGGGGCGGTGCCGCGGAGGTTCAGCCAGCCGGCGAGGGCGGCGACGGGGTCGGTGGCCGGGTGCTGGCCGTGGGCGACGCCGACGACCTGGCCGCGCCGGTCGGGGTCGGTCTTGGAGCGGCGGATCGAGATGAGCAGGCCGTCGGGCTTGGGCTGGAGGTCGGCGAGGGTGAGTGCGGCCAGCTCGGAGCGGCGTAGCGCGGAGGCGAAGCCGAGCAGGATCAGCGCGGCGTCCCGGGCGCCCTGGGCGGGGGTGCGGTCGATGCGTTTCACGATGGTGCGGATCTCGGCCACCGAGAGTGGTCGGGCTTGCCGGACCGGGGCGGTGCCGAGGCTGCGGCGCAGCCCGCGACGCACCTGGACGACGGCCTCGGGCACCGTCGGGTCCACAACACCGGCGCGGCGGTGCTCGAACGCGATCGCGCAGCTGGCCAGGCTGATGGTGCCGAACGCGACGCCCTGCTCTGCGCGTTCGGTCAGGTAGGCGCAGACCGCGACGGGGGTGGCGGGCAGCGGGTTCAGGTCGCGGCCGGTGCACCAGGCGGACCAGTGCCGCCAGGCCCAGGCGTAGGCGTGCAGCGTGGTCGAGGCGTAGTTCGCGGCGAGCGCTGCGGTGATCCGGTCGGCGTCGTCGGGGTCGAGGTCGGCGAGTTCGGCAACGAGAGAGGATGCTGTTGCGGGATTAGTCATCCGCGGTTGTAACCGGCGCCGCTCCCCCGCCGGGCTCCGAACCGGGGTGCTCGCGGGTTAAGTGTGAGTATCCGCGGAGTAGGCTGACGGCCGCGCGACCAGTGGGTCCTACTTTCCGCATCGGGTGGCGATAGTGCGCGCAGCGGTGAAGGCTACTCGGGACTCAGCCGAGACGCTCAAAGATCATCGCCATGCCTTGGCCACCGCCTATGCACATGGTCTCCAGCCCAAGTGTGGCGTCGCGCTCCTGCAGGTTGTGCAGGAGCGTTGTCGTGATGCGGGCGCCGGTCGCACCGTAGGGATGCCCAAGGGCAATCCCGCCCCGTTGACGTTTAGCCGGTCGATGTCGATCCCCAATTCCCTGTAGCTGGGTATGACCTGGGCGGCGAACGCCTCGTTGATCTCGACGAGGTCGATGTCGGACATCGCCATTCCTGCCATTTCGAGTGCACGCCGGGTCGCCTCGACCGGTCCCAACCCCATGATCTCCGGCGACAGGGCGCTCACGCCCGCGGAGACGACACGCGCCAACGGAGTGATGCCCAGGGCTCGGGGACGCGGGTGCATGAGTCCTACGAGGTCACCAAGCAGCTGTCGAT
>CAZRFU010000113.1:0-7464 GCA_964599475.1 uncultured Thermoanaerobaculia bacterium | reverse complement strand
GGCCTCGGCGATGTGGTAGCCCGAGATCGACACCGAGTAGAAGTTGCGCACCCGGCGGTCGACGAAACTCTGCTGCACATCACCCATCAGCCGCAGCGCGAACTCGGTCGAGAAGATGCAGGTGTTCTGGGCCTGGTCTTCCTTCAGGATGTCGGCCTGTACCGTACCGCGAACGACCCCCATGGCTTCAGAACGCAGCCGCTCGTAGTCTTCGCGCGGGAGCACCTCGTCTCCCGATACGCCCAGCAGCAGCAAACCCAAGCCGTCGTGGCCCGGCGGCAGCTCGCCGCCGTAGCGTGGCCGCGGCTGGTCGAGGGCCCGGTACTTTGCGTCGATCGCCTTCTCGGCCTCCTCGACCCTGCCTTGCTCGCGCAGGAAACGCTCGCAGCGCTGGTCGATCGCGGCGTTCATGAAGAACGCCAGGATCATCGGCGCCGGCCCGTTGATGGTCATCGACACCGAGGTTGCCGGGTGACAGAGATCGAAGCCCGAGTAGAGCTTCTTGGCGTCGTCGACGGTGGCGATCGACACCCCGGAATTGCCGATCTTGCCCCAGATGTCGGGGCGGCGGTCGGGCTCGGCACCGTAGAGGGTGACCGAATCGAACGCCGTCGACAGCCGTTTGGCCGGCATGCCGTGGGCGAGGTAGTGGAAGCGACGGTTGGTGCGTTCGGGTCCACCTTCACCGGCAAACATGCGCGTCGGGTCTTCGCCTTCGCGCTTGAGCGGGAACACTCCGGCGGTGTAGGGGTAAAAGCCCGGCAGGTTCTCTTCGAGCACGAAACGCAGGATCTCGCCGTCGTCCTCGCTGCGCGGCAACGCGACCTTGGGAATCGACAGGCCCGACAAGGAGGTGGTGCGCAGATCCTGGCTCAGGACCTTGTCGCGAACCCGGAACTCGTAGCGCTCAGCGGCGTACCGCGCCCGAGTGGCGGACCACTCCTCGAGCGCCCGGCGGTTCTCGGGCGCGAGCTGGTGGTCGAGCTCTGCCTCGATGCGCTCGAGCGCCGCCACCGCAGCGGCACTGGTGTCGGCGGCCTCGGTCACGCGCACCACCTCGGCATCCTGCTCGATCGCAAGGCCCGGGCGACCTGCACGGTCTGCCACCAGCTCCTTGGCCCCTCGCACCCGGCCGCGCTCGCGCGCGACTCGGACCTGCTGTTCGACCCACTCGCGGTTGCGCTCGACGGTGTCGACGATCTCGCCCAGGTAGCGCGTCTTGGCCGCCGGGATCAGGAACCGGTCGCGCCCGTCGTCGGTGCTGGGGACCAGGCCCGAACGCAGCGGCGCGCCGGTCCGCTCGGCGATCGCCGCCATCAGGGCCACATAGAGCCGGTCGGTTCCAGGGTCGCCGAACTGTGAGGCGATGGTGCCGAACACCGGCATCGATTCGTCACTCTCCTCGAAGCGGCCGCGGGCGCGCTTGACCTGGCGGCGGACGTCGCGCAGCGCATCGAGTGAGCCCGGCTTGTCGAATTTGTTGATCGCCACCAAGTCGGCGAAGTCGAGCATGTCGATCTTTTCGAGCTGCGTGGCGGCGCCGTACTCCGAGGTCATGACGTAGAGCGAAACGTCCGAGTGTTCGGTGATCTCGGTGTCGCTTTGGCCGATCCCGGAGGTTTCGACGACGACCAGATCGAAGCCGGCGGCGCGACAGATGTCGATCGCCTCGCGCACGTGGCGCGACAGGGCGAGGTTGGCTTGGCGCGTCGCGAGCGAACGCATGTAGACCCGTTCGCTGCCCACCGAGTTCATGCGGATGCGGTCGCCGAGCAGCGCCCCGCCACTCTTGCGCTTGGAAGGGTCGACCGAAATGATCGCCAAGGTCTTGTCGGGGAAGTCCGCGAGAAAACGCCGCACCAGCTCGTCGACCAGCGAGCTCTTGCCGGCCCCGCCGGTGCCGGTGATCCCAAGCACGGGGACCTTCGCGAGGTCGAGCCCACGATCGGCCGCGAGCGCGGCGATGCGCTCCGACACCCGCGCCTCGGCACCACCGTTTTCGGCCCAGGTGATCAGCCGCGCGAGATCCTGCGCCCGCCGCGCGGACAGTCGTGCGAGCTCCTCGTCGAGCGGCGGCGCGATGGTGGCAAAGTCGGCCCGCCGCAGCAGGTCGTCGATCATCCCCTGCAGACCCATGGCGCGGCCGTCGTCGGGGCTGTAGATACGCTCGATCCCGTAGGCGTGCAGCTCCTCGATCTCGCTCGGCAGGATCGTGCCGCCACCGCCGGCGAAGATGCGGATGTGCCCGGCACCGCGGTCCGCGAGTAGGTCGAACATGTACTTCAGGTACTCGACGTGCCCGCCCTGGTAGGAGGTGAGGGCGATCCCCTGCGCGTCTTCTTCGATCGCACAGTCGACGATCTCCGCCACCGAGCGGTCGTGCCCGAGATGGATGACCTCGGCACCGGAGGCTTGCAGGATCCGGCGCATGATGTTGATCGCTGCATCGTGGCCGTCGAAGAGGGATGCTGCGGTGACCAGTCGGATCGGATGTTTGGGGGTGTAGCCAGGTGCGCTGCTCATGCAATCTCCGTCCGCGCGGCGAGGAA
Organism: uncultured Thermoanaerobaculia bacterium; assembly: GCA_964599475.1. Taxonomy (GTDB): domain Bacteria; phylum Acidobacteriota; class Thermoanaerobaculia; order Multivoradales; family CAZRFU01; genus CAZRFU01. Next base: position 4,915 of record CAZRFU010000113.1, on the reverse strand, counting down.
ACGCGCAGCCCTCGACGATACCAGCAAGCACAGTTCCGAGAGGCGCCGGCGTCGGGTAGCCGGCGCGCTAGAGTGTGGCGATGCGCTGTTCCACCGAGATCACGTCGACCATCACTCGCCGCCGGCCGATGATCGCCGGTCTTTTTGTCCTCGGCGCTCTGGCCCTGGGTGCAAGACAGCTCGCTGCGGCCGAAGCCGAGGCTCCGGCGTTCGACGCCCCCAAGGACTGCCGGGCGTGTGCGGAGTGGAACCGGCCTCACGAGCCGTTCGAGATCCACGGCAACACGTTCTACGTCGGAGTGAGTGGGCTTTCTACCCTCGCCGTCGCCACCTCGGAAGGTGTGGTGCTTTTCGACGCCGGTCTGCCGCAGTCGGCCGAGATCATCGCGGCGAACCTCGGCAAGCTCGGCCATCGGGTCTCCGACGTGGTCTACATCGCCACCTCGCACGAGCACTACGATCACGTCGGCGGCGTTGCCGCGCTGCAGCGGGCCAGTGGCGCCACGGTGTTGGCGAGCGCGCCGGCAGCCAAGGCGTTGGCGACCGGGTTGCCCCTGGCGGAGGATCCGCAGATCGGCTTCGGTGTCGATGCCAACAGTTTTCCGCCGGTCCCTGGACCGATTCGGATCGTCGCCGACGGGGAGCGCATCCGCGTCGGAGAGATCGAGCTCGTCGCCCACGCGACCCCGGGTCACACTCCGGGAAGTGTGACCTGGAGCTGGCGCAGCTGCGAGGCCAACGACTGCCGCACGATCGTCTACGCCGACAGCCTGAATCCGGTCTCGGCCGAAGACTTCCGCTTCTCGGCCTCACCCGATCGCGTGGCGGCCTTTCGCGCCAGCATCGAGCGAGTGCGAACGTTGCCCTGCGACATCGTCGTCTCGGTGCACCCCAGTTTCACCGACCTCTTCGGCAAGCTGGCCAAAGCCGCCGGTGGTGATGGCGCGGCCTTCATCGAGGCCGCGGGCTGTCGCGCGTACGCCGACGACGCCGAACGTCGCCTCGACGAGCGGCTCGCGACCGAAGCTGCCGAGCCGGCGCGGTAGCCGAGCCCGCGGAGGCCTTCCGGCGCCGTGCGCAGGGGCAGACGGCAGACGGAGCGCTGCGGCGTCTTTGACGCACTGCGGCTTGAGACGGTGTGACCACTGAGCTAGGCTCGCGCGCAGTGTCATTGGTGCATTCGGCTCGATCGACGGGCCGACAGATTCAGGAGGTGTCCATGCTCCGTATGCGAAGGGCGACAGGACTCGTGATTGGGCTCGTGGGGTGGTTGGTGGCGACGGCGACGTTCGCCCAGGCCGGCCGCCTCACCGGGACCGTTGCGGGGGCAGATGGCAAGGGAATCGGCGGTGTCACCGTCGTCATCAACGAGGCCGGGCTGGCCGAGGTGACGGGGCCCGACGGCCGCTACACGGTCAACGGCGTGGCCGCCGGGACCTATACCGTGACGTTTACTCTCGCCGACAACGTCTCGACCGCGGCTGACGTGGTGGTCAACGCCGGCGCTGACACCCAACTCGATCACCAGGTCGATTGGGACCTTTCCTTTGCCGACACCATTACCGTGTTCTCGGCGTCGCGTCGCCGTGAGCGGATCGTCGAAGCGCCGGCGGCCGTAACCGTGGTCGCCGAGGAGCAGATCCAACGCGAGGCGAGCCACGGTCAGCTGCCGAAGCTGATGGAGTTCACCCCGGGTGCCGAGGTGACGCAGAGCGGCATCTACGATTTCAACCTCAACACCCGCGGCTTCAACAGCTCGCTCAACCGCCGCGTGCCGTCCCTGATCGATGGTCGCGATCCTTCGGTGCCGTTCCTCGGTGCGCAGGACTGGCCGTCGCTGTCATGGCCGCTCGACGACCTCGCCAGCGCCGAGCTGGTCCGTGGTCCCTCTTCGGCGCTGTACGGCACCAACGCCTTCAACGGCGTGCTCAACCTCGTCACCCGCCAGCCCAAGTTCAGCGAGGGTGGCAGCGTGCGCGTGACTGCCGGTGAGCTGTCGACCAAGCGGGTCGACATGCGCTGGGCCACGGGCCTGGGCTCGGATTGGTACCTCAAGCTGATCGGCAGCTACACCGAAAGCGACGACTTCTACCGTGCCCGCAACCCGCGGGTCGGCTGCACTCCGGAGTACGCGGGCGTGCCCTGTGAGGCCGTTGCTCCCGAGCGGTTCGACGACGAGATCGCCACGGCCGGCGTGCGCCTCGACAAGTACTTCGGCAACCACGCCTTGACCTTCGAGACTGGGTGGAATCGCACCGAAGGCCCGGTCGTCCAGACCGGCATCGGACGCGTCCAGGTGCTCGAGGCCGAGCGTCCGTACTTCCGCTTCAACCTCAACGCCCCGCGCTACAACGTCCTCGGCTTCTACAACCTGCAGGACACGCCGCGGCAGCGCTCCTTGTCCTCGGGTGCGAACCTGTTCTTCGACGCCTCGGTGTGGGCGCTCGAGGCGCAGGTCAACCAGGACTTCGCCGGCGGCAAGTTCCGCGTCGTCGGTGGCGCCTCCTACCGCGAAGAGGACATCGAGACCCGCGGCACTCTGACCCTCGCCGACATCGCCGAGGACCGCTCGTCGTTCTTTGCTCAGGCCGACTGGGCGATCACGCCGCGGCTGAAGGCGGTGATCGCGGCCCGCTACGACGAGGCTTCGGTGCACGACTCCGAGCTCTCGCCCAAGGCGGCGCTGGTGTGGTCGCCGACCGCCAACCAGACCTTCCGCCTGACCTACAACGAGGCGTTCCAATCGCCGAACTACTCCGAGTATTTCCTCGCCGCCTCGGCGGGTCAGCTGCCCAACCTCGCCGCCATCGCGGCGGGCATTCCGGCCGCTGCGCCGCTGGCCCCGGTGCTGCAACTGCTCGGCTTCTCGGCGGCGCCGATTCGCGCCTTCGGCAACGACGACCTCGAGGTCGAGACCATCAAGACCTACGAGATCGGCTACAGCGCCATCCTCGGCGGTCGCGCCTACATCACGCTCGACTACTACCAGAGCGAGCTCGACAACTTCGTCACCGACCTGCTGCCGGGCGTCAATCCGGACTTCGCCGCCTACCAGATCCCGATCCCGCTGCCGCCCGCAGCGGCAGCCGGGGTGTTGGCCTTCCTGCGAGGCGCCCTCGGGGCCAACTTTGCCGGTCTGACCAACAACGCCGCAGGGGCGCCGATGTTGGTGATCTCCTACGCCAACGCCGGTGCCGCCGATGCCGACGGCATCGACTTCGGTCTCAACGTCAACATGCCGAACGGCTTCTCGGTCGACTTCACCTACAGCTGGTTCGACTTCGAGGTCAAGGACATTGCCCTGGGCGACCGGGTGTCTTCGAACTCGCCCGAGAACAAGTTCGCGGTGGGCTTCGCCTACGCCACCGACAAGTGGGACGGCTCGATTCGGTACCGCTGGGCCGACGACTTCTTCTGGGCCGCCGGCGTGTTCGCCGGCCCGGTCGAGTCGTACGACACCGTCGACCTGTCGTTCAACTACATCATCAGCGATGCGTGGCAGGTCGGCATCAACGTGACCAACGCCCTCGACGACGAGCACTACCAGAGCTTCGGCGGTGATCTGCTCGGCCGCCGTGCGCTGGGCAACGTGCGCTTCAGCTGGTAAGAATCGGCAACCTCCGAGCGGCGGCGAGCAGTCTCGCCGCCGCTCGCTTTTCGTTGACAAGCCCCGTGGTGCTGCGTACACTTAGCGGTCCACGGGGCGTGGCGCAGTCTGGTAGCGCACCTGCCTTGGGCGCAGGGGGTCCTCAGTTCAAATCTGGGCGCCCCGATTTCCTGCGAAGCTTCAGTCCGGGATCCCCTGCCTGTAGCTCAGCTGGATAGAGCGGCGGCCTTCTAAGCCGCGGGTCGGGGGTTCGAATCCCTCCAGGCAGGCCAAAGCTCGGGAAATCGGAGTTGGTTCTCTTCAGCGTTGCGAGTACATGGTGAGCGTAGCTCAATGGTAGAGCCCTGGATTGTGGTTCCAGTTGTTGGGGGTTCGAATCCCCTCGCTCACCCCACATCGCGCCCGTAGCTCAGATGGATAGAGCGACAGCCTCCGGAGCTGTAGGTCAGAGGTTCGAATCCTCTCGGGCGCACCAAGCAAACACAAGGGCTCGGACGCCACTAGGCTCCGGGCTCTTTTGCCCTCGGGAATCACATGGGAAGCACGGCGGGAAAAGACCGCTAGCGAAGAAAAGGCGAAGTTGGGCCGATCGGCTCGAGATACTGCTCGAGCTCGATGCGCACCTCGTCAACGGTTTGGCCTTCGGCCGGGGTGATGAGGTACACAATGGCCGAATCTGCGTGGGCAACCGCGACGCCATCGCCTCGGCTCTCGACCAGCAGCGCACGGGGTCGGTGCCGGAGCCGGGCGCCGAGAACCTCGCGGAGAAACTGCGGCAGTGAGATCCGGATCATGGCCGCGCCTCGGCGCCGATCATCGCTGCGCTTCCGATGCTGACAGCACGCTGACCAGCTGAGCTAGGTTGCCTTCCGGCCGCGGCGCGGTGGAGACCAGCAGCCGATACTGGTGGGGCCGCGGCATGCGCCAGAGCTGCAAGCCGTTGGCCTGGTCGCGGACGTGGCGGGCGGCCGCTGCGGCTGCCATTAGCTCTTCCTCGCGTTGCGCAAAATCCTCGTCGGACTCGCTCGGTAGGCGCTGGAGCTCGGCCCACTCGTGGACGGCGCGCGCGGAAACGTACCATCGTGGCTTTGCTGCGGCATCTCGCCGTAGCTGCGCGACCGCTGCCCGGATCGCCGAGGCGAGCTGGCCAGCCTGAGCGCACGCGCCGGAAGCGCGAGCCGATTCCAGCTCACGAGCCAGGGCGATAGCCTCGCGGAGAAAGGCATCGCCGCCGCGATGGGCGGCGGCGACCAGGGGGCAGCTCGCGGTGGTCAACCGATCCACTGCCGAACCGTGGTGCGGCAGCGT
>CAZRFU010000112.1:0-7869 GCA_964599475.1 uncultured Thermoanaerobaculia bacterium | reverse complement strand
CTTGACACCCCACCGGGCGGGCTTCCGCTCGGGAACGTGTAAGGATCTACCAATGGTCCCCGAAGTGCTCCGACCTGCGAGATTCGGCCGAACAGGGGCCGTGGTGTTACTCGCCGCACTGGCCGTCGTGCCTCGTGCCGCATATCCCTGCTCGACCTCGTCCGTGCGCTGCTCGGGGGAGCCCGAGGTCGCCTTTGCAGGTCTGGAGTTGCGGCTGCCGGAAGTCGACGATTCGCTCCAGTGGCGCCGGGCGTTCGCAACCGCACACCTCGAGGCAAGAACCTACGACCACTTCGAACCGGCGTGGCCGGCGCACGCGCCCGAAGGTAGGTCGCTCAGCTCGTGTGGACCAGATCCGCTAGACGACTACCTGCTCGACGAATGGTTTCCCTACCGGGACCGCGACGAGGTCGAGCGCGAGGTCTGGGAGGCTTCGGTCGAGCCGGTGCTCGCCGCTTGGCGCAAGGTCGCCGCGAGCGAGGGGAGCTGGCTTGCGATGGCCGAGGAGTCGGTTCGCGGCGGCGACAGCGCGGCCGCGATCGCTGCACTCCGGGAAGGGCTTCAGCACCATCCGGACTCCGAGAGCCTCGGTATCAGCCTGCTGCGCAGCCTGGGGTGGACCGACCCTGACGCCGCCAGGCAGTACCGGGAGTTGGTCGGCGAGGAAGAGCCGAAGGACACGCTGTGGACGCTCACCCAGCGGATTCGGGATCTTGTGAGCACCAACCAGAGCGGTGCGGACCCCGAGGTCGCCCTTGCGCCGCTGCTCGACGAGCTGGTCGAGAGACAGGAGGCCGGGGGCACCCTCCAAGCTCGCACTGCGGCGGCTTCCTGGCTCAGCCCCTCGAGTTGTGAGATCGCGTTGCGGCTGTTGCCTCCAGACGAGGTGACCGTGCCGCAGGCCGGCGAGAAATCAGTGTGGGGAGAGCAACAGGCTTGTGTCCTCGAACAGTGCTCCGAAAGGCAGCGGGCGGCTGCGCTTCGCCTTCAGCTCCTGCCCTTCTGGGAGAAAGAGCGCTTTGCCGGGGTCTTGTGGTGGCCGGAGAGCAAACTGAAGGGGCTCGAATGGGAGGACGTCAAACGTGAGCTCGCCTCCCGCATCACCGCCGAGCCCGAGGCGGCCGTGTGGCGCCACTTCTACGACCTCGCGCTGCGCCGGCTCGGCGACGAAGCAGGGCGAGTCTCCAACCTCCGTTCCTGGCTCGCTGTCGATCCCGACGATCCACGAGCGCTGTCGGCACTCGCGTCACTTCTGGTTGGCGCGGGTGAGCTCACCGAGGCGCGTCGCCTCCTCGAGCGGCAGGTCGAGCTCGGGGATTCGGAAGTCCTGCGCTTCCGGATCGCTACCATCGATGCGCTCAGTGGCGACTGGGAGCGGGTGCGGCAGCAGGTCGTGGAGCTGCTCGATGGCAAAGCCTCGACGCCTCGGCGGCGAGCCGAGGTGTCCTATCTGATAGGCCGTGTGGCCCTCGAGACCGGTACCGCGACTGAAGCGTTGCGCCACCTGCGCGACTGGGTGGAGCTCGCCCAGACCCGCGATGCCTTTCCGATCTCGCTGGTGGCGCTCGCTCACGCCGAGGCCGGCGGCGTCGAGTGGTCGGCATGGCAGGCGCTCGACAAGAGAGTCCGGGCGCAAGTCGACGAGCGCCCTGGGCCGGCTGCCAGCCCCCAACGCGCCGCCGCGATGAGAGTGGCCTGGGCGCTTCGCGCTGCTGGTCGGGGGGCGGCAGCGGTGGAGCTGGCCGCCTGGGCCAACGCGCTCCCTGGGGAACCGCCATCCCTCGATCTCGCCGCCGACTGTCTCATGAACGGTGAGAGCTGCCGGGTTGACCTCTCTCCCCCGGTTGCCGGCTGGCCGGAGCTCGACGCGCTCGTGCTCCACCGCTGGCGGGGAGAAGGGTCGCGGGCTGAGCGGCCGTCGCGTTAGCACTCCCGCACGACAGCATCTCCCACCGCAATCCGACCAGGCTCCACGGTCGACCCGTACACGCCGAGGCACCCCTGGCGATCCTGTGCGATCGTGCGGAGGATGGCGGGGTTGCGCTCGGTGGTCTGCGGGTCGATGGTGACGACGAGGCAGCGCCCATCGCGCTTGTCGACGCGCATGCGCAGGCCGCCGATGCGCAGCACCGAGCCGACCCAGGCGTCTTCTGGAAAGGGCAATCGATCGGCTGCCTCCACCAGGATGTTGGGTCGAAAGCGCGAGATCTCGAGTTGGCTGCCGACTAGGTCGCCGAGGTCGGCAATCGTCGCGGTGGTGATCAGCGAGATCGGAAAGGTGTCGAAGATCCCGCGGTCCTGCTTGATGACGCGCGCACCGGGCCCGAGCTCGGCTGCGAGGTCCGGGTCGGTGACGTCGAAGCGGGCCCCCGCCGGGGTATCCACCACCGTGGCTGATTGGTTCGGTCGTGCCGGCTCGAGGAAGGACGGACGATAGTGAGCCATGTCCGCCCGCTCCCGCAGGGTGAGCCACGGGAACCCGCTCTGGACCACTCCACCGCGGACGAAGGCCCAGCGGCGATCGCCGGCGAAACCAAACCACGAGACTTCGGCTTCGGCGAGCGCTTCGCCCGCCATCGACTTGACCGGGTAACGCCACAGTCCCACGACGCGACCCAGCTCCACATTGCTCGCCCTATTCGACATGAGGCACCTCCGAGTAGGCGCCCTGGTCGTTTCGACTCGCGTCGAGCGTGGCGGATTCGGATCCGCTGCAGCGCCTCTCGACGGTGGTCGTGCCTGGCGGAGTGCAGGCGACGGCTCAAGATTCTCAGCAGACCAACATTCGGCTCTGCTGTCAAGGTCCGGTCGACACGAGCCCACCCGACAACGGGGCCATCGATCGCGCTCCTGCTCGATCAGGCGGGTGACGTCGACCTCGACGCACTCCGCTCGGGAGGCTCGCGGTTGAAGATGAGCTGTCCGCCGCGGCGGATCACACGGGGCCGGCGACGGCCTTCTCCAGCAAAGCGAGGCCTCGCTCCTCTCGGCCAGCGCCACGTTGGCTCCGAATCGCAAACCTGACTTCGGCATCTCTTTCGACCAACATGGCAGTCACGACCTCGAACAACTCGGAGCACCCCAGCACGTCCTAGGCGTTGGGTTGTTGGAGGTACGCGTGCACGACTCTTCCGACTTCGAGCGCTCAGGAAAATCCTCTGACGCCCTGTGGGCGAGGGGCGACGCCCTCTGAGAAAAGGGCAGGCGCGGGCCTGCGTGGATCGTCGCGCGGGCAAGGACCGATCAGAGGTAAGCAGCACGTCGAACGTTTCGCCAGCCGTGCGCAGGAGCTCGCCCTTCGACGCCGTTGCCTTTGCCCGGGGTGCACCACGGAGGGGCGCATGGGCAACTGCTAACATTGCGGGTATGGAGCTGTCGCGGACACGGGGTGCCGATGAATACCCGGCAGCGCCTCCCGGCGACTACGATGATCTCGCGGTTTCCGAGTGGGGCTTGGACTGGGCCGACATCAGCCAGATTCGAGCGAAGCTCGCCTTGTCGCCGACGCAACGCCTGCGGGCAGCCCAGGACCTGATCAATGCCGTGATCCGGATCCGAGCCCAAAATGGCGTCGACCGCGGTTAGGTTCGACGAAATCCTGCGCGTGCTTTGGCAGCACGACGTGGACTTCATCGTCGTCGGAGGCATCGCGGCCATCCTCCAAGGATCACCGCTGACCACGGAGGACGTGGATGTCGTCTACCTCACCTCCGACGAGAATCGGGCTCGACTGCTGACGGCGCTCGACGAGCTCGAGGCCCGCTATCTCGATCCGGCCGGCCGGCACATCGAGCCCGATGCCGACAGACTTGCGGCGATGAGGATTCACCTCCTCACCACGCGCTACGGGCGGCTCGACGTTCTGCGAACCGTTGGCGCTGGACTCGGCTACGACGACCTCGTGGGCAGCACCATCGAGCTCGAGGTCGCAGAGTTCCGGATTCGGGTCCTCGACCTTGCGATGATCATCGAATCGAAGGAGCAAGCCAACCGACCCAAGGACCGCTCGCAGTTGCCATTCCTCCGCCAGCTCCTCGCCGAAAGCCGACGTCCGGGGTCGGGGTAGGCGGGCCGCGAGCGGACATCGTTACAGCGGGCGGGCGCCGACCGCCGCAGCCTCTTCGCGCACGCGGAGCTGCGGATCGGTCACCCCTCTCCGCGAGCCTCGGCCGACTGCGGCCTGGCGGCCGCCTTGTTTCACGCGATTCTCGCCAACAGGGCTCGCCCGGCCTCCTCGAGGAAAGCGACCGCTTGTTCGCGGCTCACCGACGGGAAGTTCTCGAGAAACACCTCGAGGCTGTCACCGCCTTCGAGGTAGTCGAGGAGGGTCCGGACCGGGACGCGGCTGCCGACGAAAACGGGCGTGCCGCGCAGGATGTCGGGATCGCTGTGGATGATCTTCGAGGCGTCCACGCAGAGATGGTACTCCAGGCCGGGCGCTGCACCAACCGCTCGGAGCTCATGCAGGCCTCCGACACCTTGTTGGGCGGTAGACGGGCGTCAGGGTGCTTCCGTAGACCTCGAGGTGACAGGCTCGAAGGTATGCGTCTGGATCGCAGGAGTTTCGGTGGCGGTCGCCGCGGTTCTCCAGGTCGGCGCTGGCCGGATTGACTACTGCTCCGCTGAGTACCGGTTGCAGATTCGAGAGCAGGTTCTCGCAGCGGACCTCGCCGCGATTCGCGACGGGCTCGCCGACTACCGGAGCCTGACGGGCCGGCCGCCCCGGTCGCTCTTCGACCTCGTCCGGAGTCGGTTGCTGCGCAGTGTGCCCGTCGACCCGTTTACCCAGAGCGAGTCGACGTGGATCCTCGTGCGGGACCACAACGGTGGGATCATCGATGTTGGTTCGGATCGTGAGCAGCGAGATCGGTGAAGTTTGGCTCGAGGGAAGCCGTGGGCGTTCGCGGTCGCATTCGCGACAGGCTGAGGTGTGCAGAATCTTGCTCATGACTGGCCGAGCTCAGGCACTGCTTCGTGAGGCGCTGGCGCTTCCGGCCGAGGAACGCCCCGGAGTGGCTGCGGAGCTCCTCGCAAGCCTCGATGGGGCGAGTGGAGGTGGCGATCCTGGCGAGGTCCAGGCGGCGTGGGCGAGCGAAGTCGAGACGAGGCACGCCGGGTGATCAGCGGGGAGTCCGCCGGGGAGCCGTGGCCCGAGGTTCGCGCCCGGCTCTCGAAGCGTTTGAGCCACCGGTGAGCCCAACGTTACGTCTCGATCCCGAGGCGGCGGAGCCTGTCAACGGGTTTGAGACACGCGGCATGGCTATTTAGTGAGCCCGGACTTCTGTCGGGCCGGTCTCGGGTGGCAAGGTTCGCGTCCGCGTTGACAATACCGATGTGATTCCCCAACCGGGCCCTACGATTCAGTGGGCGGACCCGGAGCTGGGGGGACTGGGCGGCTCGAGCTCGGTCGTCGCCTCGAAGTCCGGCGGAGGGGCGACGATCGACCTGCGACTCGACCCTGCCGGCTTCCGCACGCTGTTGGTGACCTTCGCGGAGTCTCCGGATGTGGGGACTCCGGTCGAGTTGATCCTGGACCCTGGCGTCATCGAGGACTACTACAACAACGCCACCACCGAGCCGACCACCTTCAGCTTCACCTGGCCCGCGACCGACACCATCCTGAACGACACCCGCGCGCCGCGGCTCGATCGGGCGTCGGTGATCGAGGGCTGCGTCGAGCTGGTGTTCGACGAGGAGATCGACCCGGCGACCTGGTCGGCTGCGACCATCGACCAGGGTGCGGTCGACTGGGCGAGCTGTGAGGATGGCTTCGGGCTCTGCCAGCAGACCTGCCTGGCCACGGGAGCCGCCCACACCCTCGAGCTCGGCGCGACACTGGCGGATCTCGCCGGCAACGCCCTCGACGGCGGGGCAGTCGGGCATGGTTTTGATCTGTCGACGACCGACACCCTGCACATCTGGCGGCGGCCCGATCCGCGGCTGCTGACGAGCGCCACCGGGTCGGTGGTGGACAAGAGCGTGTCGTCCGCGGTGCGCCAGGCGCTCGGGTTCCACGGCCTGCCGATCGACCCCGAGACCGGGCTGGTGTACGTGCGGCACCGCTACTACGACCCCGAGATGGGGCGGTTCTTGAGCCAAGACCCGCTGGGGTATGTCGATGGGGGGAACCTGTACCAGTACGGGTTGAACAACCCGGGGGACTTGTCGGATCCGTTGGGGCTGGACACCTGTCCCGATTGCCGCGTGTACCCGCGAATCCAGGCTCGGAAGGAGGCCGAGGCGGCCGAGCGGCGCAGGCATCGCCACGAGACCTTCGCCGGGGCGTTCCAGATCGTGAGAGATGTCGGCCGCGATGTCTCAGTCGAAGACCTCGAGATGGCGATCAGCCACCACACGCTGTCGAGAGGCTACACGCCAGGCGAGGCGGCGGCTCTCGTCGCGCTGGTGACTGGAGGCGCCGGCCAGGGCCTGAACTCGGTAGCGGGCCATGTGGGCGGGATGGAAGCTTGGCTCGAGTTCTTCGGCGACTACTGGCAGGGCCTGGGCCTTGTCGCTACTGGAGCCGAGCTCGGTGCCATCGGGTCGCAAGCGGTCTTCAGGCTGGGGCTGGCTCTTCGAGGAATGGATGATCTGTTCGAGTCGAGCGTCAGTCAGGCGTTTCGGGAGGCTTCTCAAGAGGCCGCTGGAGCTGCATGGATGCCGGCGAGCGGAGGTCTCCGGGGGTCACCTGGAACGTTCTACTCCTACACGGACCTCCGCGCTCTAATCCGGGAGCTAGGGATGTCGGGTCGAGGCACGGGCCTCGAGGCTCATCACCTTCTTGAGAAGCGCTTTGCTGGCTCCCTCGGGCTTGATCGGGATCAGATCATCTCTGTTGCACTTACCCCGCGCTGGCATCGCAATGTGGGCTCTTGGGGGCAGGCAATAAGTCCGAGAATCACCCGAGAACTGCAGCTCCTTGGGACCACTCCAGCCAATGCAACCGCAGGCGAGATCTGGGTAGCTCACCGCAACGTCTATCATCGGCTGGGACAACCGGAGTGGGCTCAGGCGGTGTACGATTCCTACTTCAAGTCCAGAGGGCTCAGCTATTGGTGAGACTAGATGAACTGAGGAGCATGGTCGCCCGCGCGGCCGGCGAGCCTCCCCGGGCCCGAGGGATTTCCGATTTCGCCGCTTGGCTTCCAGCCGACGCCAGCACCGACGTGAAGGAGTATCTCCTCCAGCTCGTTTGCGACGTTGGCTACCTGGCCTCGGGAATTCGCGTGCTGTCGGTCTCCGGTCTTGAGGCGGAGAACTCGGAGTTCGCGCATCCCGGAAGAGACCTTCTGCCTGCCGGGTTCATCGTTCTGGCGACATCGATCGGCGGAAACGCAATCTGCGCGAGTGTGGACGGCTCGGGCGTCTTCTGGGCCGACCAAAGCGCTTTCGGCGGCGACTTGCTGAGCTTCTCAAATCCCGACACGGGAGAGTGGATCGAAGTCGAAGCAAGTAGCACCAACGTTCCGCGGGTCCTCGTTCAGTTGGCACCGAGCCTGGAGGAGTTCCTGACAGCACTCCTGAACGACGAGTTGCTGGATCGCCTTAATAAGCTGGACTAGGGGCAAATTGTCCTGTCCTGTTGTCCTGTCCGTTTGTCCGCGAATACCTTGGGCACCGATTTCGTCGCCCGTTTTTCGCGATTTCCGCCGATTTCGGGCCGCTGTCCTGTCCGTTTGTCCGCGAATACCTTGGGCACCGATTTCGTCGCCCGTTTCTCGCGATTTCCGCCGATTTCGGACCGGTGACCCGTTCGGAAGATCGCGATTCGGGTTGGGAATCGCCATCGAGCGCGCCGATTTCGTGCCGACCACGGCGGCGGCGGACGGGCTCGGCACACCTCGGGTGCGGACAGCGTCTCGCAGCTGC
>CAZRFU010000111.1:0-8294 GCA_964599475.1 uncultured Thermoanaerobaculia bacterium | reverse complement strand
ACCCGATACCCGATACCCGATACCCGATACCCCTCCGATCCGGAGTCCCCGGTCCCCGGTCCCCGGTACCTCTTGACCAAGACGGGCCAGCTATCCCCCGGGTGCGCTGTCGCCCGAGCTCTCCTCCAACACCTGCATCGCCGCCTCGATCTCGGCGTGGGCACCGACGAGGACCAGGGTGTCGCCCGCCTCGAGCTCGAGGTCGGCGGGCGGGCTGGTCCAGGAGGTCTCGCCGCGCACCATGGCGATGACCGAAGCACCCGAGCGGCGTCGCAGATCGAGAGAGATCAGGGTCTGGCCAACAGCCGGAGAATCCGGCTCGAGCCGGAAGATCTCGGTGGTGCCTTGCGCCAGCACGTCGGTGGCGATGCGACCGGCCTCGGTCGAGGCCAGCGGGGCCCGCAACATGCGGTAGTCCTCGCCCCGCAGCAGCGTAGTCTGGGCGCGGATCACGTTGCGGGGGACGTGATAGCGGCCGAGCACTCGGGTGAAGATCTCGATCGCGGTCTCGAACTCCTCGGCGATCACGTGGTCAGCGCCGGCGCTGCGCAGGACCGGGATCTCCGAGACCGTGCGGGTGCGAACCAGGATGTGGACCTCGGGCGCCAGCCGCCGGGTCAGGGTGACGCTGCGCAGCACGGCGTCGTGGTCCGAGATCGCAAACACGACGATGGCGGCGTGTGCGATGCCGGCGGCGTCGAGGATCTCCGGGCGGGTGGAATCGCCGAAGAGCATCGGGCGCCCGTTGCGGCGCTCGCGTCTGACGGTTTCGGGGTTGAGCTCGATGACGACGTAGCGGATGCCGGCCTCTTCGAGGACGTGCGCGAGGAGTCGACCGTTGGTGCCGTAGCCCACGACGACGACGTGGCCCTTGAGCTCGCGCGCCTCGGCGGCCGGTGGGCGGGCGCCGCCGAGCCGGTCGGCCAAGGCATTGGCGAGGCGGGGAGCGAGCTCCACCAGCGCGGGAGTCGCCATCATCGTCAGCAGGGCGGAGGCCAGCAGCACCTGGTACAGCGACGTGTCGACCAAGGCCACACCGCGCCCGACCTCCAGCAGCACCAGGGAAAACTCACCGATCTGCGCCAGACCGAGTCCCACCAGCACGGCGATGCGTGTGGGCAGGCCCAGCAGGGCGGCTGCAAGGCCGGCGATCAGCGCCTTGCCGACGAGCACGGCGCCGGCCAAGCTCACAATCAACGGCCAGTGTGAGAGAGCGGCCCGAAGGTCGACCAGCATGCCGATCGAGACGAAGAACAAGCTCGAGAAGACATCGCGGAACGGCGACATCTCTGCGACGATCTGGTGGGAGTACTCCGACTCGGATAGCACGATCCCGGCCAGGAAGGCGCCCAGAGCAAGTGAGAAGTGCAGGGACTCTGTCAGGAGTGCAAATGCCAGGCAGGTCGCGAGAGATCCGAGCACGAACACCTCGCGTGCTCGCGTGCGCGCCACGGCGTGGAGCAGGGCAGGGACCGCCCACCGGGCGAGCAGGAACACCAGGCCGATTGCGAGCAGCGATCCCCCGAAGCGTACGGCGAAGTCAACGAGGCCTCCGGTGGTGCGACCTGCCAGCACCGGGGTGAAGACGATCAACGGCACGATCATGAAGTCCTGCAGCAGCAGGATCGCGAGCATGACCTTGCCGTGTGGGGTGTCGAGCTCGCGCCGCGCGCCGTACAGCGACAGCACGATCGCGGTGCTCGACAGCGCGATCACGCCACCGAGGAAGACCGAGCGCTGCATCGAAAAGCCCGCGAGGACGGCCACCGCACCCGCGCCGAGCATGACGCCGGCCACTTGGCTGCCACCGCCGAGCAGGAAAGCACGTCGCAGCTCGCGCAGGCGTTCGAGCGACAGCTCGAGGCCGATGGCGAAGAGCAGGAGCATCACGCCGACCTCGGCCCAGATCTCGACCTGGTCGCCGTGGTGGATGAAGCCGAGCCCCGAGGGCCCGATCAGCATGCCGGTGCCGAGCAGGCCGAGCAGCGCCGGGATCCGCAGGCGATGCGAGATCAGCGAGACCACCACCGCAGCTCCGAAGATCAGGGCGGCGCCTTGGAGGAACTGGACGACGGTCAAAGTTCGCGCCTCACAGCTGGTGCCCGCAGCGCCGACAGAAGCGGGCATCGCCGGCGTGGCCCTCGAGCGCACAGCCGGGGCAGGACTGGGTGTTGGCGTGGGGGTCGCGGACGGTCGTCATCAGCTCGCTGGTGACGATCCCCGTGGGGACGGCGATGATGGCGTAGCCGAGGATCATCACCACCGAGGCGAGCATCTGGCCGAGTGGCGTCTTGGGCGAGATGTCGCCGTAGCCGACGGTGGTCAGTGTCACGATCGCCCAGTAGACCGAGGTGGGAATGCTGGTGAAGCCGTTGGCGGGGCCTTCGACCAGGTAGACCGCCGATCCCAGGATCAGTACCAGCACCACCACGAAGCCGAGGAACAGGGTGATCTTGCGCCGGCTCGCCCACAGCGCCCGCGTGAGGACGCGACTTTCGGCCATGAACGCTCCGAGCTTGAGGATTCGGAACACTCGCAGCAGGCGCAGCGCCCGCACCACGAGGAGCGCCTGCGTGCCCGGCACCAGCAAGGACAACCAGGTCGGCAGCAGGGCGAGCAGATCGACGATGCCGAAGAACGACCTCGCGTAGGCCAGTGGCTGTCGCAGCGCCAGCAGTCGGAGCACGTATTCGATGGTGAACAGCGCCGTGAAGACCCACTCGACGACGAGCAGCTCGAAGCCGAAGGTCATCCGGATCGACGGCACGCTCTCGAGCATCACGGCCAGGACACTCGACAGGATCGCGACGAGGAGTGCGATGTCGAAGGCCTTGCCGGCGGGCGTTTCGGCCTCGAAGATCACCTCGTGCAGGCGGTCGCGCCAGTTCTTCGGGAGCTGCATGGTGAGATTGTCGCTGATTGGAGGGGTTGGGGGTTAGGGTGTGAGAGTTGGGAGTCGAGAGGTCGCCGTATGATTGGGTTTTCCCTGGGGGGACTGCCGGTGCGCCGAACGCTGTTGATGGTGACGATGACGCTGATCACCGTGCCGGTGGCCGTGGCGACGGATCGGGTCGAGATGCGACTCCCCGGAGCTCGAATCGATCCTCTGGTCGACGTGGGGGCACTGGTGGAGGCGGCGGCTCGGGCCGACGACGGAAGTGAGCTCGTCCGGGTGATTCAGCTGCGCGCTACCCCGCGCAGCGAGGTCGTCGATCGGTGGCAGGAGCTGGGGATCCGCATCGTCGCCTACTACCCCCCCAACACCTACCTGGTGCGAGCCGCACGCGCGGCGGTCGATTCGCTTGGCGCCGACGTGGTGCGCTGGAGTGGTGTCTACCAACCGGCCTGGGCGGTCGATGCCCAGTCATCGCGGGGTGAACGGGGGGTGTTGGTCAACGCTTCGGTCGACGTCGCTGCGCCGGACGCCCTGCCGGCCGTGGTGGCCGGCTTCGAAGCGCTGGGAGCCATCGTGCGGCAGGTGCAGCGGGCGGACGCGGCCGGACACCGATGGCTGGTCGGTCTCGACCGCGGTGCCGCCGACGTGGAGGATCTTGCGTCGATCGATGGGGTGGTGTGGCTCGGGCCCGGCAGCTCGCGGATCCAGCTCGAGGACGAGATGTCCGACCAGATCGTCGCCGGCAATCACCCCGGGGGACAACCGGTGGTGGGGTACGGCGCCCATCTCGGCGGGTTGGGCGTCACCGGCGCCGGTGTGATCTGGACGGTGGCCGACACCGGCGTCGACTGGGATCATCCGAGCCTCGTCAACCGACTCGTCGGTGGCTTGTCGCCTCCGGACACCTGCCAGGTCGCCGGAGAGCCCGGCACCGACTGCAGCAGTGGCGGCCACGGCACTCACGTCGCCGGCATCGTCGGGGCGGATGCCACCGCGGCGCACACCGATGTCGACGGCTTCCTCTACGGGCTCGGGGTCGCGCCGGGAGTGAGTCTGTTCGCGTTCAACGTGTTCAGCGACGTCATCGACTTCCACGAGATCACCGGGATCTCCGTGCAGGCGGGTGCGATCGGGGCCAACAACTCGTGGTCGAGCACCGGCATCGCCGGGGTTGGGTACACCGCCCACGCAGTGACCCAGGACACCCTGGTGCGCGACGGCGACCTCTCGACCCCGGCAGTGGCCGAGCCCTTCATCCAGGTGTTTTCGGCGGGGAATTCGGGAGGCCTGGGGGCGTCGTCCATCACCGAGCCCAAAGAGGCGAAGAACATCATCTCCGTCGCCAACAGTCGCAACGCTCGCTCCGGTGGCGACATCGACACCCTCTCGGGGACCAGCAGCCGGGGCCCGGCTCTCGACGGCCGGATCCTGCCGACGGTGACGGCTCCCGGCACGAACATCGCCTCGACCCGCAACGACCTCGGAGGCTCGTGTGCCGTCCCGATCTCGGGAACCAGCAACCTCTACGCTTTGTGCTCGGGGACGAGCATGGCCGCACCCCACGTCTCCGGCGTCTTGGCGCTGGCTGCCGAATGGTGGCGCGCCGGCCACGGCGGCGCGGACTTCAGCCCGGCGATGGCCAAGGCGTTGTTGGTCAACAGTGCGGTCGACATGGGTACGCCAGACATTCCCAACAACGACGAGGGCTGGGGTCGCGTCACCGTGACCCGCCTACTCCAGCCGTCGGCGCGGACGACCTATGTCGACCAGACTCACACCTTCACCGACACCGCGCAGCAATGGCAGAAGGTCTGCCCGGTCGCCGATCCCGGCCAGCCCCTCAAGGTGACCCTCGCCTACACCGACGCACCCGCGGGCGCCGGTGCCAACCCCACCCTGGTCAACGACCTCGACCTGACCGTGGTCCAGGGCGCCAACACCTGGCGCGGCAACGTGTTCTCCGCCGGCTGGTCGATCACGGGTGGTATCGACGACGACCTCGACAACCTCGAGAACGTCTTCGTGCAGGCGCCGGGAGATGGACTGGTCGTGGTCACCGTCGACGCGGAGGTAGTGGCCGGTGATGGTGTGCCCTACAACGCCGACCCCACCGATCAGGACTTCGCCTTGGTTTGTTTCAACTGCAACGGCTGCTTCGACGCGGTGGTCTTCCAGGACGGTTTCGAGGGTGGCAACAGCAGCCAGTGGTCGGCGACGGTACCCTGAAACGAAGGATCAGGCATCGGGGGTTGGGGATCCTGGAGCCACCGGAGGATGGCCGGCGTCGGCCGGTGTGCGCTGATTCAACCGCTTGTCGTACTCCCCATACCGCACCTGCCAGTCGCGGGGCAGGGGTTCGTCGCGCCAGCGGTCGATGGCGTCGAGGATGGTCGGCTCGGAGTTGCCGGCACGGCGTTCGGCGCCGAGGAAGTCGTCGGCGAACCAGTCGAAGATCTTCGACAGCTCGATGGTCTTGCTTTCGCTATCGAGGCGTACGCCTCGCTCGCTGTTGACGAACTCGCGCATCGCCGCATCGAGCTGGTGGTCGAGAGTCGTCGGCAGGAACGGTTCGCGCGGCAGCCGCGGGCAGCCGATCGAGGCGCAGTTGAGCGCTGCATGGATGCGCGGGTCCTGGAACTGGGCGCGCACCAGGTCGTCCTCGAGGGCTTTGAGAGAGATCGAACGGCCGTCGAGCTCGACCTTGGTGAGGGAAAAGAAGCCGTAGCCGCTGCCGGTGATCCCCCACACCGTGGTGGCTCCAGGCCCGAGCGCCAGCACCTCGTCGAACACCAGGGCGTTGTAGGCATTGAGGTAGTAGGCGAGGGCATCGGCGCGCTGCGGGAAGGCGGCGGGGGTGCTTTCGGGGCCGTGCGCGCGCAGCAGGGCGAGGTAGGAGTCGAGGTCGGCACGGTGGTCGCGCAGCGCCTCGTAGTCGACCAGTCCCTGCTCGTCGACGACGGCTTCGAGGACCCGCGCCCAGGCGTCGTGCGAGAACGCGACGGCGGGATGGACAGGGGCCAAACACACGAACAGCAGAGCGTAGGTCGAACGGCGCACGGCGACTCCTTCGCGATCAGTCCAGGTCCTCGTCGCTTCGTTCTACGTTCCCGGCGGCGCCCTGGATCCCCGAGGACCAACTGCGAGGATGGCAAGCACCTCGCGACGCCGGCAAGTCTGATGGTCGGGGCGAGAGGATTTGAACCTCCGACCTCACGGTCCCGAACCGTGCGCTCTACCAAGCTGAGCTACGCCCCGTCGCATTGCTGCGTCAGACGGCGAAGGATACCGCGCGGCACGAGAGTGGTCAAGGGGAGATTGGGAGCCGTTCCCCATGCGCCCCTCCGTGGCGCACCCTGGGAGGATGAAAATGAGGAGGGACCAGGGACCAGGAACCGGGGACCCGTCGGAGTGCGGGGTGGTTCCCTCCGAGTGGGTCCGGCTCCCACTCGGGTCCCTGGTCGCCGTTCCGGATCCCGGGTCCCTGGTCCCGGGTACCCATTTTCTGAGCAGCGATCGGGATCGGGAGACTGGCGGGTGCGGTGCGATCCGCATGAGGCGCTGGTCCTGTATTCTTCGCCTTCAGCATCGGGAGTGCATCCGCGCGGTGGGCAAGGTCATCCGCGCTGTTTCGAACGACACGAGGGATCCTCGAAGGAGCATCGATGAGCGAGCACGCGAGCACGACGCAGTGGTTCGGCCACCCACGGGGATTGGCCACCCTGTTCTTCACCGAGATGTGGGAGCGGTTCAGCTACTACGGCATGCGCGCCATGCTCATGCTGTTCATGACCGCTCTGGCGGTCGGGGAGAACCCCGGCCTCGGCTTCGAGAACGCAAAAGCCGGGGCGGTCTACGGTCTCTACACGGCCTGTGCGTACCTGCTCACGCTGCCCGGCGGCTGGATCGCCGACCGGCTGATCGGTGCGAGACGAGCAGTGTTCGTCGGCGGCGCAATCATCGCGGCCGGCAACTTCCTGCTCGCGATCCCTGGTGTTTCGACCTTCTACCTCGGCCTGTTCGCGGTCGCCGCCGGCACCGGGTTGCTCAAGCCCAACGTCTCGACGATGGTCGGCACGCTCTATCCCGAGGGTGGCGCCCGTCGTGACGCCGGCTTCTCGATCTTCTACATGGGGATCAACATCGGCGCGTTCCTCGGGCCGATCATCTGCGGCTACCTCGGTGAAAACTACAACTGGCACTGGGGCTTTGCGGCCTCGGGCGTCGGCATGGTGCTCGGCCTGATCCAATACTCTCTGACCGGCCGGCACCTCCAGGGCGCAGGGTTGGTCTCGGCCGATGCCGCCGCCGCCGCGGAGCGACGCAAGGACCGCAACCGCTTCCTGATCGCGGTCGTGCTGTCGATCGTGGCGATTGGTGCGGTGTGGCAGGGAATCAAGAGCGGGGCGATCGTGGTCAGTGCCGAGCTGCTCGCCAACGGTCTCGGCTACGTCATCCTCGGGATTTTCGTCCTGTACTTCGCCTACGTCTTCGTCTTCGGCAAGCTCCAGGGCGACGAGTGGAAGGGGATCGCCATGATCGCCGTCCTCTTCCTCTGTGCTGCGATGTTCTGGTCCGGCTTCGAGCAGGCCGGCTCATCGATGAACCTCTTCGCCGATCGCCTCACCGACCGCACCATCGGCTCCTGGCTGGTGCCGACCTCGTGGCTGCAATCGGTCAACGCAATCTTCATCATCATGCTGGCGCCCGTGTTTGCGATGATCTGGCAGAAGCTCGGCTCGCGCGACTTGAGCATGCCTGCCAAGTTCGCGCTCGGGCTGGTGTTGCTGGGGATCGGCTTCCTGGTGATGATGTGGGGCGCCGCCAAGACCAACGGCGACACCACCCAGGTCGGCATGAGCTGGCTCGTGGTCGCCTACTTCCTGCACACCTGTGGCGAGCTGTGTGTGTCGCCGGTGGGCCTGTCCTCGGTGACCAAACTCTCACCCGACCGCTTCGTCGGGCAGATGATGGGCATCTGGTTCATGGGAGCGGCCTTCGGCAACTTGATCGCCGGTATCGCCGGTGGCCGGTTCGGCTCGATGACCACCGAGAGCCTCTTCGGGGAGGTCGCCAAGTTCATGATCGGCGGTGGAGTGGTGATGGGGATCCTCACGCTGCTGCTGTTCAACCGCTGGACGCGGGACGCCCTGACCAGCCGCGGGATGCACTAGCGGTAGTCGTTCAGCTGTTGGTGGTACACCCCGGTCGGAGGAGCGTGGAAGCATCTCGGGACGAGTGCCAAGGTACCGGGTACCGGGTACTGGGTACTCGTCGGAGTGCCAGAGGCATGTGCTGAGCAGTTGCCCATGTGCCCCATCGTGGTGCATCCCGGGGGATGAAAATAGTTGTGTGTGTCAAGTTCTGCAAAATGGCTGAGGGCTGTTCTCCGTTGATTCTT
>CAZRFU010000110.1:0-8342 GCA_964599475.1 uncultured Thermoanaerobaculia bacterium | reverse complement strand
CCTTCACCAGCAAGGGAGGGAGGGGGAACGCTGCAACCACCGCGAAGGCTCGTGAACGCTCCGTGGCAACCTCGGCCGCTCTTCTCCGAACCAAAGAGTCTTCTTCCGAGTCCGGTTCCTTTTCCGACTTCGGACTTTGGTTGCGGTCGCCGCGTTAGTCCCTTGTTCCCGGATCCCGTTCTCCTCCTATCCCCTCTCCCGCCCCGCGTGCACGTGCTCGTACCCGAACCGTCCCTTGACGCACAGATTCCCGCGCGTGGTGCCGTTGTCGAAGGGTGAGGTAACCTTGACGATTCGCTGGTCCTGGGTGTGGAGGGTCAGGGTGCAGCCGACGCCGCAGTAGCCGCAGATGGTGTCGACCTGGGCCTGGGCTTCGGGTTTCCACGCGCCTGCCTGGCGCAGGGTGAACTCGGTGGTGCCGACCAGCGCGCCGGTGGGGCAGACGGCGATGCAGTTGCCGCAGTAGACGCAGGCCGAGTCGGGCAGCGCTGCGTCCCACTCGGTGGCGATGTGGGCGTCGAAGCCGCGCCCGGCGACGGCGATCGCGAAGGTGTTCTGGTGGTCCTCGCCGCAGGCCTCGACACACTTGTAGCAGAGCACACACTTGGCGTAGTCGCGCACGTAGAGGGCGTTGTCGATCTTGGGCGGTTGGGCGACGGTGGCTCCACCCGCAAACCGAGCCGGATCGGCGCCGTACTCCTCGAGCCGTTCGGCGAGCCCCGGCGCGGTGTCGAGGTCGACCGACGAGGCGAGCAGCTCGAAGACCACGCGCCGAGCGGTGCGCACGCGTTCGGAGTTGGTGGCGACCTTCATCCCGGCTTCGGCCTTGCGTGAACAGGCCGGTGCCAGCACGCGGGCGCCGGCGACCTCGACCACACACACACGGCAGGCGTTCACCGGCGTCAGGGTCTCGAGGTAGCAGAGGGTCGGGATGTCCTTGCCGGCCTCGCGGCAGGCGTCGAGCAGGGTCGAACCCTCCGGCACGTCGATCGGGGTACCGTCGATCTCGACTGTCACCGCCGCGCGCGGCTCGGGCTCGGGGTGTCGCGGCACTTCGAGCGGCCGCGGTTGTGGCGTAAACCAGATCGGATCGGTCATCGCGCGTCCTTCAGCTGGTAGGGATCGAAGCGCTCGAGTGCCGATTCGATCGCGCTTGCTGCCGTTTGACCGAGGCCACAGATCGAGGCGTCGCGCATCGCCTGGGCGAGCTCGCGGTAGGTGTCGAGCGTCCGCTTGCGATCGCCGTTGTGGCTCGCGCCGAGCTGGACCAGCAGCTCCTGTTGGCGCACGGTGCCGACCCGGCAGGGCACACACTGGCCGCAGCTCTCGTGGCGGAAGAACGCGGCGATGCGCTCGAGGGCGTCTTTCAGATCGTCGCCCTCGCGGTAGACCAACACCACACCCGAGCCGAGAGTGGCGCCGATCGCCCGAGTGCCTTCGAAGGTCAGCGGCACATCGAGATCACCCGGGCCGACGAAGGTGCCGGCGGCTCCCCCGAGCAGGATCGCCTGGAGCTCGCCGTCGACACCTCCGGCGCGGGTCAGCAACTGGCGCAGGGTCTCGCCGAACGGCACCTCGTAGAGCCCCGGCTTGTGCACTCGACCCGACAGGCAGAAGAGCTTCGTTCCGGTGGACATGCCGCCGGCGCCGCCGGCGAAGACCTCGCCGCCTTCCACGACGATCCGCAGCACGTTGGCGAGGGTTTCGACGTTGTTGACCACCGTGGGTTGACCGAAAAGGCCGACCTCGACCGGAAACGGTGGCTTCGAGCGGGGCTCGCCGCGGTAGCCTTCGAGCGACTCGAACAGCGCCGTTTCTTCGCCGCAGATGTAGGCACCGGCGCCGCGGCGCAGCTCGATGTCGAAGGTGAAGCCGGCGCCGAGGACGTCGGCACCGAGCCGGCCCGCCGCGCGGCACGCGGCAATCGCGTTGGTCAGGCGACTTTCGGCCAGGGGATATTCACCGCGCAGGTAGATGAAGCCCTTCTCGGCGCCGATCGCAAAGCCGGCGATGGTCATCGCCTCGATCAGGCCGAAGGGATCCTCCTCCATCACGACCCGATCTTTGAAGGTGCCGGGCTCACTTTCGTCGGCGTTGCAGACCAGGTAGCGGATGGGTGAGGTGGCCTTGGCGACCGCCTCCCACTTGCGCCCGGTCGGGAAAGCCGCACCACCACGACCAACCAGGCGCGAGGTGACGACCTCCGCGATCACTCCGGCGGGCCCGAGCTCGAGGGCTCGGGCGAGGGCGACGCCTCCGCCGTGGCTGAGGTAGTCGTCGAGGCGGGTGGGGTCGGCGACGCCAACCCGGGCGAGCAGGCGGTGGTGGCTCGCACCGGCTTCCGGAACCGCCCGACGGGCGGCTGCCAGGCGGGCCGCCGAGGTGCCGGGCTCGGTGGTCTCAGCCGGATCGTCGAGCGCCGCGCGGAGCTCGGCGAGGTCGTGGGCCGGGGCGATGGTGCGGGCGGTGCGCGACTCGCCCGCGCGGATGCACAAGACCGCGGGCGCGCGCTCGCAAGCGCCGAGGCAGGGGGAATGCTCCCAGCCGATTGGGCCGTTGGCGCCTCCCGCCGACCCGAGCTCGCGTTCGAGCTCCGCGGCCAGCCGTGCGGATCCGGCGAGGCGGCACGCGAGGTCGTCGCACAGGTGCAGCATCGCGGTCGCGCGGGGAGCGGTGGCGAAGAGGTCGTAGAAGGTCAACACCCCCCACGCTTCGGCCGGTGGCACGCTGAGCCGTTGGCAGATGTGGTCGAGGGCGGCTTCGCTGATCCAGCCGATGCGATCCTGCACGGCGTGGAAGGCCGGCAGCAGCAGGTCGCGGCGAGCGGCTGCCGGGAGTCCGCCCAGGGCGGATCGCCCGTCGCGAGCAACCTCGCGTGCTCCGCCGTCCCAGCCCGAGCTTGCGCCTCCGAGCACTCTTTCGACCGCCTCACGTTCGGCGGCGGTCGGCTCGAGATGGCGGAACTTCAGATCCATGTCAGGCTGATCCTCCCACGGGAACGCCTTTGGGGAGTGGCTCGATCCGTACCGCACTCGCTTTGAACTCGGCGGTGCCGGAGACCGGGTCGTGGGCGTCGTTGGTCAGGAGGTTGGTGTTGACCTGCTCGGGAAAGTGGAAGGTCATGAACACCAACCCCGGGCGCATCGCTGTGTCGACGTAGACCGGCGCCACCACCTCACCCCGACGCGACACCACTCGCACCGCGTCACCACTGGCGACTCCCCAACGTTCTGCGTCTTCCGGCGAGATATCGACGGTTTCGCCGCGGCGGGTCGGGTAGTGGAAGCGGTTGGTCTGCACCCCGGTGTTGTAGTCGGCGAGACGACGCCCGGTAGTCAGGCGAATGGGGAAGTCGGCGTCGAGCGGGTCGGCGGGGAGGCGGTGCTCGAGGCAGCTGAACGGCGCTCGATGGCCTTGGATCGGGCGTTCCCACAGTCGGCTGTGGAGGAAGACCTCGCCGGGATGCTCGTCGTCCCAACACGGCCACTGGATGCCGCCGAGGGCTTCGAGCCGCTCCCAGCTCATGCCGGCATGCATCGGTGAGACCCGTCGGAGCTCGTTCCACAGCCCTTCGGGATCGGGTTGGCCCCAGTCGTGGCCGAGGCGCCGGGCAAGCTCGAAGACGATCTCGAGGTCGTCCTTGGCCTCGCCCGGCGGAGGGATCGCCTTGCGCACTCGCTGCACCCGCCGTTCGCTCGAGGTCACGGTGCCTTCGGATTCACACCAGCCGGCGCTGGCGGGGAAGACCACGTCGGCGAGCTCGGCGGTGGCGGTGAGGAAGATGTCCTGCACGATCAGGGTATCGAGGCCATGCAGGAGCTTCAGGGTGCGATGTTGGTCGGCTTCGGAGCTGGCGGGGTTTTCGCCCAAGACGTAGAGGCAACGCAGCTCGCCGCGCTCCATCGCGTCGAACATGTGGGT
The DNA here is from genome assembly GCA_964599475.1 of uncultured Thermoanaerobaculia bacterium. Classification (GTDB taxonomy): domain Bacteria; phylum Acidobacteriota; class Thermoanaerobaculia; order Multivoradales; family CAZRFU01; genus CAZRFU01. Next base: position 4,421 of record CAZRFU010000110.1, on the reverse strand, counting down.
CAGATGCCAGCCCTTCTTGGGTGGGATCGTGGCGCCCCAAACGGCTTCGACCGACTCGCGCAGTGGCACGTTTTCGAGGTGTTGGAAGCCCGGCAGCCGATCCGGCAGCGCGCCCATGTCGCCGCCGCCCTGCACGTTGTTCTGTCCGCGCAGGGGGTTGAGCCCAGAGCCCCACCGCCCGACGTGGCCGGTGAGCAACGACAGGTTGATCAACGACAACACGTTGTCGACCGCGTTGTGGTGCTCGGTGATGCCGAGGGTCCAGCAGATCATCGCCTTGCCGGCCGTCGCGTAGGCATGGGCGATCTCGCGGATCACCTCGGCCGGTACGCCGGTTTCGGCGGCGCCCCGTTCGAGGGTCCACGGCTCGACGTGGGCGCGGAACGCCTCGAAGCCGGTGGTCGCATTCTCGATGAACTCGGTGTGGGTCAGCCCGGCGGCGATGATCTCGCGGGCGATGGTGTTGGCCAGCGCGACGTCGGTGCCGACGTCGAGCCCAGCCCAGCGCTCGGCCCAGCGCGCCGACGAGGTCCGGCGCGGATCGACCGCAAACATCCGCGCGCCGTTGTGTAGGCCTTGCAGCACGTGGTGGAAGAAGATCGGGTGGGTCTCGCGGGCGTTGCTGCCCCACAACAAGACGCAGTCCGTCTCTTCGATCTCCTTGTAGGAGCTCGTTCCACCACCCGCTCCGAACACTGTCGCCAGACCGACGACACTCGGGGCGTGTCAGGTGCGGTTACAACTGTCGACGTTGTTCGAGCCCATCACGAGGCGCGTGAACTTGCCGGCGGCATAGTTCACCTCGTTGGTGGTCTTCGAGCACGAAAACATGCCGAAGCCACGCCCCTCGTTCAGGTGGGCGACGGACCGCAGGCCCGCCGCCGCGCGCTCGAACGCCTCGTCCCAGCTCGCCGGGCGCAACACCCCGCGGTCTCGGACGAGTGGCGTCGTGAGACGGCCTTTTGCGTTCATGACGCCAGTTTACCAGCAGACGGCCCGGCTCGATCCTGCGTTTCAGCGGCGAAGAGCGACCGTCGCGGCGAGCAGCAGCAGGGCCGAGAAAGCGGCTAATCCGGCGCCGCCGAGGCTGGGTATCTCGAGCGGCGAAGGGATCGGCCCGGTCAGGTGGATGTTGTCGAAGTAGCAGGTCGTTGTGCCTGCACCGCCCAGTCGCTCTGCATGCAGGTCGACGACGATCGAGTCGATCCCGAAGTCGCCGAGGACGCCGACGTACTCCAACTCGACCCATTCGTCCGGCGGACCCGCGGGTGGACCCTGGATGGTGGTCACCGAGCCCTCGCAGTTGGGTTCGCTCCAGCCGCGGATCGTCGCGCGACAGATCATCACGGCCGGCTCGCCGGATGGGCGAAGGCTCTGGCCCCGAACGGTGTAGAACCCGCTCGGACTCGAGATGCACGCCGAATGGACTCCGGCTGAGGTGTTTGGCTCGGTCACGTCGAGTCGCAGCGAGCCGCCAGGATTGCCAAAACCTGACCAGCTCACGGTCACAGCGGGATCGTTGGGGATCGTCCAGTGGTCGACGTCGGCATCGAAGGTGCCGTTGGGCAGCAGGTTTGGTTGGGCGTGAGCAGCCGCCGAAGCGGCCGCAAGGATGAGAGTCGTGAAGGACGGTGTCAGTCGGCGCACAGGATCGCTCCGTTCTGAGTCGCGCTCCAGCTGCAGATGTTGCCCTGCTCGAAGCCGTTGTGGAAGATCATCTCGCCCACGGTTGCGAGCTCGTCGACGATGACGAGAGCTCGGTCGGCGAGTGGTAGCCCCCAGCCGAAGTCGGGGTCCCATCCGGGGCTGCCGAGGTCGCGAGCCGCCTCGTTCGCTTCCGAATCTCGCCTACCGGCACCTCCACGCGCCTCACCTCAGCGGCGAAGCGCGACCGCTGCGGCCAGCAGCAACAGACCTGAGAAGACGGCAACTCCGACGCCGCCGAGGGTGGGTACCTCGAGCGGTGACGGGATCGGGCCCGTCAGGTGGATGTTGTCGAAGTAGCAGGTCGTGGTGCCTGCGCCGGCGAACCTCTGCACGGTGAGGTCCACGACGATCGACTCGATCCCTGATGTCGAGGCTTCTCCCAGGACCTGGGAGTACTCCCACTCTACCCACTGATCTGGCGGCGGCGTGACCGGAGGCAGGAGCGTAATCATGCTTCCCTGGCAATCTGGCTGATCCCAGCCGCGAATGGCAGCGTGGCAGATCATGACTGCCGGCTCTCCCGATGGGCGCCAACTCTCGCCACGCACGGTATACAGGCCGCCCGGGGCAGAAATGCAGGCGGAATAGACCCCGGTGGTGACGTTGGCTTCCGTGACGTCGACTCGCAGCGAGCCGTCAGGATTGCCGAAGCCCGACCATGTCACGCTGACCGCGGAATCGGCGGGTGCGACCCAGTGGTCGACGTCGGTGTCGAAGGTGCCGTTGGGCAGCAGGTTGGGTTGCCCGTTGGCAGCCGCCCCGATTGTCGCGAGGACGAGGGTGGTGAAGGGTAGGGTCAGTCGGCGCACAGGATCGCTCCGTTCTGAGTCGCGCTCCAGCTGCAGATGTTGCCCTGCTCGAAGCCGTTGTGGAAGATCATCTCGCCCACGGTGGCGAGTTCGTCGACGATCTCAAGGGCTCGGTCGGCGAGAGGCAGACCCCAGCCGAAGTTCGGGTCCAAACCGGGGCTGCCCAGATCGCGGGCGGCCTGGCGCAGGACCCATTCAACCGCTTCCGGACCCCATCTCTTGGCAAGAGGGCCGGGTGGCAGGATCGATGGGTACCTCGAGATCACCAAACCGGCGATGCCGGCCACGAGTGGTGTCGAGTAGCTCGTGCCGTCGGCGTAGAACCAGTGGTCGCTGAGTGAGCCTGCGGGGCACAGGAAGTGGGGAGATCCGGCGTAGGCTGGGCAGTAGCCCGCACTGCCGGCACGATCGGTGGTGAAGATCCGGGTGCCGGGCGCGGTGAAGTCGACCTCGGCGCCGCGCGAGCTGTCACTCGCGAGCTGGGGTGACGAGCCCGCGAAGTCGAGGTTGCTCACCGCTATGGTCGTGGTGAGGGTCGCCGGAAAAACGACCGTGTTCGGATCGTTGCCAGCGGATACAAAGGAGAGAATACCTTCTTGGTTCCGGGCGTAGGCAAAGGCGTCTTCGATGCTGTCATCGGCCAGGAAGTTCCAACTGAGCACTACGATCTGCGCCTCGATGTCGCCGGCCCACTCCAAGGCGAGAACCAGGTTGTCGTAGGGGATGCTGGGGATGCACGAGCCGGGAAGACTCGGAGGTGGCGTGTCGTAGGTCGGCCACCGACCCGACGCGAGAGTGAGCCCTGGCGCGATGCCGGTCGAGCCGGTGGCGTTGTCCCACAGCCCGAAGATCACTCCAGCGACGGCGGTGCCGTGGTTGTCACAGATCCCCACCGGCCAGCCGCCGGGTGAGGTGGGCGGGTCGGTGGTGAAGTCGACGCCGAAGGGAAGGGGCAGAAGCGGATGAGGCGTCGCGTCGACGCCGGTGTCGAGGACGGCGATCGTGACGTCACTGACGCCGATGGGGTCCGCTCCGGTCCATGCAGCAGGGGCGTTGACGTCCAGGCAACGACAGCCGTAGGGCGCGCCGCCCCCTTGGCACGGGCCGTAGGACGACTCGTAGGTGGGGTCGTTGACGCAGGCGGTGTCGAGCTGGCCTTCGTTGTGCAGGTTCCAGCTCTGTGCAAGCTCGGGATCGTTCGGGGAGGAGGACGGCGGATTCTGGGTCACCTTGACCGGGCCGACGTAGTCGAACACTCCCGTGTCCTCGAGGCTGTTGGTCCGATCGAGGAGCTCGAGTCCGGAGCGAATCTCGTCCACCTGGATTCGATAGAGATTGGGGATACCGCCGAAGTTTCGGTCGCGCACCGTCCCGAGGCTGGAGAGGTAGGCCTCGAGCTCGCCGGTCGGCATGTCGGGGTGAGCCTTGGCCAGCACTCGGGGTCGGAAGAACATGGGTGTCCCGTCCGCCGTGTGGAACAAGGGCTGGACGAACCCAACCTCGGCCGCCGCGACGCGCTCGACCACATCTTCGATCGGAGCCGGCGGCGGGATGATCTTCGCGGTACCCGAGGCATCCCCGCGAGTGAACAAGTACGCAGAGTCGTCCACCGCACCCGCTTCGCGGAACTCCGTGAAGCCCAAGAGATGCAAGCGCGAAAGGACTTCGGCCGCTGTCGCGGCCTTGGTGGCGACGATCAGACTCGATTCATCCACCTGGAGGGGTACGGCTTCACCGCGATATCGGTACGACCACCGGCCAGGTTCCGAATCGGAGGCGTGGATCAAGCCGCCGGTTAGTGCACTACACAACAAGGCTACCAGCCAGGCTGGCTTACCATGCCCTCGTTGCCTCGTTGCCTCGTTGCCTCGTTGCCTCGTTGCCTCGTTGCCTCGTTGCCTCGTT
>CAZRFU010000109.1:0-8509 GCA_964599475.1 uncultured Thermoanaerobaculia bacterium | reverse complement strand
CCGATCCGCGAGCACCCACCCAGCCAACCGCCCCGCTCGCTGACCAGCAGTCGGTCGATGAGAAGGGGGACCCGGGACCCGGGATCAGCCCCGGAGGAGTCGGCGCTGAGATGGTCCGGTGTACGGGCCGCGGGAGCGCCCCAGGGTGCGCGTGGCAGCACGACCTCACGGCCAAGCGGAGGCGAGCCGCCGATGGTGCATCCCGCAGCCGAGCAGTCCTACTGGGGCGGCCTCTACAGAAACTTCATTCCCGCATTCTGGCAACCCAAGTGTCTATTCTTCAGCCGCTTACGGCGCCAGGCGCGAAGAATGTCGCAAAAAGGGCGACATCTGGCGGGGTGAGTCACTAAGGAGCTAGGGAGAATCAGTCGGCGCCGGCGATCGCTTGGAGGCGGTCGAAGTGGGCGTCGCAGTGGAGCAGCTCGAGGTCGTGGACCCGGGCGCAGGCGGCGATCAGCAGATCGGTCGACGGCGTCGTCAGGCCCAGCCGGCGACTCGTTTCGGCGAGCCGCCGGGCCTCGCTCCAGACCCGGAATCCGTTGCGACCGTCTCGATGGTGTCTTCGAGGGCCTGCAGCCAGTGCCGCTCGCGCTCGCCGCCGACCCCGTTCCACAGCTCGAGCCGGACGAGGTCGCAGAGTCGAGCTTTCCCTTCCAACATTGCCGCTTCGACCTGTCGGCGGAGGGCTGCGTCACCGTCGCGGCGCATCGACTCGATCCACGCCGAGGTGTCGATGAGAACAGCTCGCACCACGGGCTTACGATTCCTGTCGCAGACGGACCAGCTCTTCGGCGCTCATCACGGCATCGAAGCTGCCGAGCTCGGCGGCCAGGCGCTCGGCCGCTCGACGCCGGTTGAACTCGGCGATCGCCGTCACTACGGCTTCACGTTTGGTCGCCGCGCCGGTGTTGCGCATCACCTCGTTCAGCTCGTGCTCGGGGATGTCGATCGTCGTCTTCATGTGCCGATTCTAGCTTAGTGGGATTCTGGTTCTCGATCCAGAGGATTCCACGGCGACGTCATGCAGAATCCTGTGTCTGGACCATCTCGAGGCTTTCCTTGCTCGACCAGCGATCTACCACACCGAGCGTTTCCGAGATCGACTCGAGGCCGCTGCGAGAGCCAATGTGGCGGCCGCGGTGGCGCGACTGGGTTGACTGCCGCCGGAAGATGGTGCGCGCGCAACGCGCACCCTGGGGCGCTCCTGCGGCCCGTACATCAGAACGCCACGGCGCAAAGGCCTCCAGCTGATCCCCAATCCCTGATCCCTCCTCTCATCGACCAACTGCTGGTCAGCGAGCCGGGCGGAGGTTCGCTACCAGTAGAGCAGGAAGGGCCGCCGTTCTCGTCGCCACCGCAGGTGATCCTCGCGGTCGGCGGCGAGGATCTGGGCGACGGGGGTGCCGGCTTCGAGCGCGGCGAACGGTGCTGCAGTGCCGAGCAGCCAGGTGAGCGCGCCGTCGCGGGCCCAGGCGAAGCCGGGTTGGGATCGCAGCTGGGCCAGGAGCTCGAGACCGAGGCGGTAGGGGTCGAAGGCCTCCGGTCGCGCGACCTCGAGGCGCAGGCCGTGGCAAAGCTGGCCGTCGTGTTTGGGTGTGCCGGTGCCTGGGGAGGCGGTGGGGGTAAAGGCGACTGGGTTGCCCGCAAGCCCGGGTAGGTCGAGCTCGAGGGCCGCTGGATCGAGCCACGGGGCGCCGATCAGCTGGAACGGCGCCTCGGTGCCGCGGCCCTCCGAGAGGTTGGTGGCTTCGAGCAGGGCGGTGCCGGGGTAGAGCAGCGCCGCCATCGAAGAGCGCAGGTTGGGGGATGGTGGTATCCACACCCGGCCGGTGTCGACCCAACGCATGCTGCGCCTCCACCCCTGCATCGCGATGACCTCGACGTGCGGCGGCTGGGGCATCCGCGCTGCCGCCAGCCGGGCCATTTCGCCCATCGTCAGGCCGTGAACTAGGGACCCGGGGGCGAGGTTGACGAAGCTCGCCGGGACCTGCTCGCGAGGGGCGGCGACCGGGCCGGTGACGAGGTCGCCGCCCAGAGGGTTCGGCCGATCGAGCACCACGACGCCGATGTCGGCGTCGGCCGCCGCTTCGAGGGCGAGAATCAGAGTGCTGACGTAGGTGTAGAAGCGCACGCCGGCGTCCTACAGGTCGTAGACCAGCAGGTCGAGGTCGGCGAGTTGTTCGCGGGTGGGTTTCCTCGAGGTGCCGTAGAGGCTCACGACCGGCAGGCCGGTGGTCTCGTCGACGCCGTCCGCGACCTTCTCTCCCGCCGCCGCCGTGCCCCGCAGGCCGTGCTCGGGGCTGAAGATTCGCACCACGTCGAGCCCGGCGTCGCGGAACACGTCGAGGGCGTGGCGACCGTCGGCGGTGACCGAGGCGGGATGCACGAGGACGCCGAGGCGCTTGCCGCGAAGGAGATCGATCTCGCCGGTGGCGACGCGGTCGAGGCCGGTCTGGAGGGAGGGACCGGGGACCGGGGACCCGGGACCCGGGACGGAGGGAGATGTTGCGCCGACGGGGGAGCTGGGATCCGGGATGCGGGATTCGGGATCCGCCGGAGGGGAGGGGTTGAGGGTTGGGTGTTGGGCGTTAGGGGCCGGAGGTTCAGCGGTTGGGCTGACCGTTCCGGCTCCGGTCCCTGATACCCGATACCCGATACCTGATACCTGAAGCCCCTGGTCCCTGGTCCCCGATCCCTGTTCCCCCGTCCCCGGTCCCCGGTCCCCCTCCAGTCCCCTCACGACGGCATCGGCAATCGCCGGCCGCACCTGGCGGATCTGAATGTTGTCGCGGGTGGGGTGGACGCGGTTGGTCAGCAGGATCACGAACAGATCGCGCTCCGGGTCGATCCAGATCGAGGTGCCGGTGAAGCCGGTGTGACCGAAAGAACGGTCGGAGAAGAGTGATCCGGCTGAGGACCCGGTCGGGGACTTGGTGTCCCATCCGAGCGCTCGCGACGAGCCTTCCACGACCTCCGCCCGACGCGTGAACAGGTCGACGGCCGCCCGAGAGACGAGGCGGCGATGTTCGAGCACGCCGCCGTTCAGCAACATCTGAGCAAAACGGGCAAGGTCGGGTGCGGTGCCGAACAAGCCGGCGTGGGGAGCTACCCCGCCGAGCGACGCTGCGTTTTCGTCGTGGACCTCACCGTGGACTGGACGATGTCGCCAGGTGGAGTCGAGCTCGGTTGGTGCGACCTCGGCCAGGATCTCGGGTGCCGGGCGATACCCGGTCTTCGTCATGCCGAGGGGCCGCAGCACCCGGCGGCTGACATAGCTCTCGAACGGCTCGGCCGTGACCCGCTCGATGATCTCGCCGAGCAGCAGGATCCCGAGGTCGCTGTAGAGGGTCTTTTCGCCGGGGGCGGCCACCAAGGGTTTCGCCTGGATGATCTCGAGCGCGGCCGCGTGGGCCGCTTCGGGTGCCAGGTCGCCGACCTGTTCGTAGAGTGGTGCCCACCAGTCGATCCCCGAGGAATGGGTGAGCAGGTGGCGGACGGTGACCAGCTCCTTGCCCGGCCCGACGAAGCGCGGCAGGAAGGCCTGCACCGGGGCATCGAGATCGAGGCGGCCCGAGTCGACCAGGATCATCGCCGCAGTGGTGGTGGCAATCACCTTGGTGAGGCTGGCGAGGTCGTAGCGGGTGTCGACGGTGACGGCCGGCGCCTCGGCGTCGTAGCTGTGGCGCCCAAAGGCGCGCAGGTGGACCAATTTCCCGGATTTGCCGACAGCTACCACGGCACCGGGGAAGGCGCCGGCGGCGACGAACTCTTCGAGCAGCCGGTCGACCTCGGCCATCGCGTCCGGGCGGAACCCAACCGTCTCGGGTGCGGCGACCTCGAGCGTCATCGGGCGAGCGGGCAGCTGCAGACCGGCGCCGACGGCGGCAACGCCGGGCAGACTCACCGGCAGGCGGCCGATGGCAGGGGTTTCGCCGAACAGCACCGCGGCAACCGCGGCGGCGGTGGCGTCGGTGACGCCGTAGGTCGCGATCAGGGTGGCGCTCGATGGGACTTCCGAGAGCACGTAGGGGCTTTCGAAGGCGACGACGATCAGTGGTCGACCGCGGGCTGCGAGCCGGTCGAGGAGGTCGCGCTGGCTGGCGTGCAGGGCCGGCTCGTCTGTGGCAACCCGAGCCGAGATCGAGACGATCACGTGGCTCGCGGCTGCGGCTGCGGTTTCGATCTCGGCGATGGTCTCTTCGGTGACTTCCGGGCCGACGATGTGCGAGTCGCTCGAGGGTGCACGTCGGGTCAGCTCGGCCGCGAGGCGCGGCAGGCGGCGTGGCGCGAGGCGGTCGGTGAGCGTGACGTGGAGAACACGGGGATCACTTTCGGCGATGAGCGGCAAGACGCCACCCGGATCGGCGACCACGGTGATCGAACGGCGGGTGAGTGCAGCCGCCTTCTCGACCGCACGTGGGTCGGCGACCAGGGTTGCGACGGCGTCGCGATCGACCTGGCGGCCTTGGTGCAGACCAACTCGCGCCTTGGCCACGAGCACCCGACGCGCGGATTCGTGGATCCGCTCCGGGCTGATCTCGCCTTCAGCGACGGCGGTCGCGAGCGCGCGAATCGCCACCCGGGCATCGTCGGGCATCAGGATCACGTCGGCGCCGGCCTGGATCGCGCGGATCACGGCCTCGCCGCTCCAGGCGGCCTTGACGCCCTTCATTTCGAGGGCGTCGGTGACGATCAATCCTTGGAAGCCGAGGTCGCCGCGCAGCAGGTCCTCGGTGAGGGGACGCGAAAGACTGGCGGGGGCACCCGAGGGGTCGAGTGCGAGAACCGCCAGGTGCCCCACCATGATCGAGTCGACGCCCGCGGCCACCGCGGCGCGGAACGGTGCCAGCTCGACGGCGTCGAGCCGCTCTCGACCGGCGTCGACCACCGGCAGGGCGAGATGGCTGTCGACGTTGGTATCGCCGTGGCCGGGGAAGTGTTTGGCGCTCGACAAGGCCCCGCCGTCGCGCAGACCGTGGGTGAAGGCTGCGACCAGCCGGCTGACGGCGGCAGGGTCTTCGCCGAAGGAGCGGGTGTGGATCACCGGGTTGTGGGGGTTGTCGTTGACGTCGGCGACCGGGGCGAAGGCCCAGTGGATGCCCACCGCCCGGCTCTCTCGCGCGGTCACTTCACCGGCGAAACGGGCGCCGTCCTCGCTGCCGGCGGCGCCGATCGCCATCGCTGAGGGCAGGGGCACGGCGCCGCGTTCGACGCGGAAGCCGAGGCCCCGTTCGACGTCGGCGGCGACCAGCAGCGGGACCTTGGCCAGGCTCTGGAGCTCGTTGAGCACCCGAGGGATGGTGTCGAGCTCGGAGGCGAAGACCACCACGCCCCCAACGCCGAGCTGCTCGACGTCGGCGCGGGCTGCCGTTGCGGTCCAGGAGTCACGGTGCTCGTGGGTGCCGTAGGTCCGCACGAACACCAGCTGCGCGATCTGCTCCTCGAGGCTGAGAGCTGCAAGCGTCTGGTCGACGAAGGCCTGGGCTCGAGGATCGAGGCTTGGCGCAATGATTCCCGTTTCGGCAGGCAGTTCACTGCCCGCGGCAGGGATCGCCAGAGCCAGCAGCAGCCCGAACAGCTCGGTCACGCGCCTCATCAGACCTGCCCCTCGAGCCCGGCCCGTTGCGGCCCCCGATCCCCGGCTCCCGGCCCCCGGCCCCCGACCTCCCGCCCGTCGATCCAGATCGAGTCGATCGGGAGCCGTTCGGGATGGGCGGTCTCGGGAGCCGCATCAGGCGTGCGCAGCAGCAGGAACGAAGCCTCCGCACCCGGGCGGATCGTGACGTCGACGCCGTCGCCGCCCGAGCCGGCGAGCTGGGGTAGCACCGCGCCGAGGCTGCCGCCGGCCAGGCCGAGGGTCTTGGTGACATCCGCCAGCGTGCTGATCGTCAGAGCAGGCGGCAAGCGGCGCAGCTGAAGCACGCTCGGCGCGATCTCGGCGACCGTGGGCTCGAGGCTGGGGAGGCCCGAGCCTTCGACGGCGCGGGCGTGGGCGACGGCGGCGGCGAGGCGCCGCGGCGGCACCTGCCAGGAGACGCGTGCGACTCCGAGGGCCGCCAAGCGTTCGAGGCCCTCGCGATCGAGCCAGCGCCGGGCGCTCCAGCCCTTGGTGCCGATTTCGAAGGCAGGGATCAGGACCATTCCCGACGCGTCGACCTGGCGACGCGCGCGCACGGTCGACCCATCGCCGAGCTCGACGAAGCGGGACCGAGCGGGCTGAGAGCTGCAGCCCGCGAGGGCGCGGTCGTTGCCGAGCAGGTCGAAGGAGACATCGGCTTCGTAGCTCGGGCTCGGGCCGGCTTCGAGGCGGCTCGGCTGGAGCACGCGGCCGCCCACGATCTCGACGTCGACCCAATCGCCGAGGGAGTTTTCCGGGATCAGGTCGTAGCGGTCGGGGTCGTGGCCGGCGAGCCGATCGCGGGCGAGATCGTGCAGCACGGTTGCCAGCGCCACGAAGTTGAGGCGGGTGAGATCTTCGAAACTGCCACCAACCGGTGGGCCGCCACTTTCGATCAGCACTACCGGGGTCCCCCAGGCGGTCAGGTTGTCGCCGAAGGCGCGGGGGCTCCAGGTCGCGTCGAAGCGACCGATCCCGCCGGGTGTGAAGGGCTCCAGAGTGGTTGCGATCGCCGCGCTCGCGCGTTTGGCGAGCAGGCGTCCCGGAGTCCAGGTTTGCGCTTCGTCGCCGGTGACCGCGAGCACCGAGGTCGACGCCAAGACGCCGGTCGATCCCACCGTGCGACGGCGGTTCTGGTCGTGGAGGTTGAAGCCGAGGATCGGTTGGTAGCGATCGCGGATCTGCTTCAGGAGCCGTCCCTCGGGTGTTGCGAGCGCGAGGGCGTCGCGGTTGATGTCGATGCCCTGGGCGTTCTGGCGCGTGTAGCGCTCGGCGCCGTCGGGGTTGAGCATCGGAATCACGACAATCGTCAGCCGCTCCAGAATCGTGGCGACGCCTTGGTCGTCGGCATGGTTCGCCAACCAGTCGAGCAGATCCAGGACCGCCGGCGTTGCGGAAGGTTCGTCCCCGTGCATTTGTGACCACAGCAGAACGTTCTCGTGTCCGGAGCCGATCTCGAGCAGGTGGATCGCGCGGCCCTCCACCGAGGTGCCGATCTCCCGGGTCCGGATCCGCTCGGGATGACGCTCGACCAGGGTGGCGATCCAGTCTTCCAGCTCGAGGTGCCGCAAACACGGAGCCGCGGTCGTGACGAGGCGAGTCGTGGGCCACTGTTGCCACAGTGAAGCGGCGTCGGTTGGGGTAAGGGCTGCGGCGTTCGCAGGGAAGAGGAGGGCGGAGACCAGCGGAAAGAACAGTGCGGAGCGGGGTCGATGCATCAGCGAAGCATAGCCAACGCACGGACCAGTTCTGAGCGTACTACCGCAACGACCGGCTCCACGATTTCATTCCGGCGGGTGGCGTCGACGAGGCGCGGGCATTTGCCCCGGGCCGTCGTGGCTTCGCGATGGCGCGGCGAAGTAGGCTCGTTGAGCCCCTTCTTCGTGCGGCCACGCCATCCCTACCGGGGGTGCAAACATGTTCGTAGGCAACGGGTTGGAACGATGCGCCACGCTATCCGAGGTTTTGGAGTGGTGTTGGCGCGGCGGTGTCGAGGTGTCGGCGGTTCGTTTGGTCGAGCAGGACGAGTTCGATCGAGATCTGATCGTTCCGCTGGGTGACGGCCGACATGCGGTCGTTGCAGCCACCTGAAACGGCCACGTGACGGCGGTCGTCGTCTTCGAGCACGAACCGAGTGGGCAGGAGCTGCTCGAGCAGCGCCTGGCTGCGGGCTGGCGTCCGTGCCCGAGTGCGCGCCGGGATGGGCCGGTGGTCCTGGGGCTAGGGGCAACCGTGCCTCGGGCGCTGTGGCGGTCTCGCCCCACCTGTGTGACGATGCCCGAGCTCTGATGACCGGCTGGCAGCCTTGGTACGGCGAAGAGTGAACCGACTCCGGTCACTCATGGCTTCGGCCCGGGTAGATACCTCTCGCCCCATTGTTCGATTGCGGTGATTACCCTTTCGAGTGCGGCACCCGAGGCAGTGAGGGAGTAACAGGTCCGTGGCGGCATGGTCGAATCCACGCGCTTCGACACGACACCGGCCTCCGCCAGCTGATCGAGTCGCTTGGACAGCGTGGCCGGGTTGCAGCCGCCGATCGCTCGTGCCAAGTCATTGAAACCACGGGGCTCGGCGAGCAGCGCGCGCACGATCTGAAGGGTCCACTTACCTTGGAGCAGGGCGATCGCATCCCGCGCGGCGCAGAGCTCCTCGGCATCGGGCTTCATGTCGACATGGTACCCAAGGCGCTCTGCTGAAGCAAGCGCTTGACAAAACATAGTGCTATGGTAGATTGGGAAGGTGCCGGGGACCAGGGACCAGGAACCCGGACCGGATCCCGGATCCCGGATCCCCCGATACCCGATACCCAATACCCAATACCCAATACCCAATACCCAATACCCGATACCCGATACCCGATACCCGATACCCGATACCCGATACCCGATACCC
>CAZRFU010000108.1:0-9115 GCA_964599475.1 uncultured Thermoanaerobaculia bacterium | reverse complement strand
AGCTTCGACGGCACCCCGCTCTACCAGGTCAGCTACACCCGCGACCAGCTCGGCAGGATCACCGACAAGGTCGAAACCATCCAGGGAGTTGCCACCACCTGGACCTATCGCTACGACCTGGCCGGGCGCCTCGAGGAGGTCGACCAGAACGCGGCGCTCTACGCCGAATACGGCTTCGATGACAATGGCAACCGCACCGGCTACAGCGGGTTCTGGGGCACCACCACCGGCGTCTACGACGCCCAGGACCGGATGACCAGCTACGCCGGCGCCACCTACACCTACACCGCCAACGGCGAGCTGCTGACCAAAACCGTTGGCGCCGACGTCACCACCTACAACTACGACGTCTTCGGCTCGCTGCGCGCGGCAACCCTGCCCGACGGCACCGAAATCGAATACGTCATCGACGCGCAGCACCGGCGGATCGGGAAGAAGATCGACGGGGTGTTGGTTCAAGGTCTGCTCTACAAAGACCAGCTGAACCCCATCGCCGAACTCGACGGCAGCGGTGCCGTGGTGTCGCGGTTCGTCTACGGCACCCGCCCCCACGTGCCCGAGTACATGGTCAAGGCGGGCGTCATCTACCGCATCGTCAGCGATCACCTCGGATCCGTGCGGCTCGTGGTCGACGTGGCGACGGGAGCGGTCGCCCAGCGGATCGACTATGACGAGTACGGCCGGATACTGCAAGACACCAACCCAGGCCTCCAGCCCTTTGGCTTCGCCGGTGGGATCTGGGATCAGCACGTCGAGCTCGTCCGGTTCGGCTGGCGCGACTACGACCCGGAGAGTGGAAGGTGGACGGCCAAGGATCCGATTGGTGCCCGCCGAGCCGGAGAGAACCTCTACGACTACGTCGGATCAATGCCAACGGGTTTGATTGACCCCAATGGCCTCTGGCCCAAGAAGACGGATAAAGGTAGGGGGCGCGGCGGCGACGACTTCTGGAAATGGACACACGAGGACGACAAGGCTCCAGGCGACCCTGACTACGGGGAGGAGGAGATCGAGGATCTCATCGACATCTGGGAGGAGGAAGGCAGGCCGGATCCCAAGAAGAGAAAGCCCAAGCGCGGTCGCGTACGAGAGATTCAGGCGTGCGAAGTGAGCCCGGCGCAACTGGCTGAATCCCTACCGATCGCCTCCCCGGAGTCGATCGAAGCCTCTTCGCCTGCGGACCTGGGCCCAGTCCTCGTTGCAGCTGGAGCTGCGATCATCATTGGGACAATCGTGGAGGACCTCGTGACGGGTGGCGTTGGCATCTGGAACGATCCCGTGATGATCCAAATGGGAGGAGCGCTTGTCATGAAGGGCCTGCAGTAGATGCCGCATCCCTCACACTACCCCCCGTACCAGGTGTCGTTGCGGGTGACGCCGGCCTTCTCCTCGCTGGGCACTCACACCGAACTGCTCAACGGTCTGCGTGTTCACCGGGTCGAGGAGCAGGCCGATGGCACAGTGGTCGACCTCCTTCCGTGCGAGACCGAGGAGGCTGCGGTCGCCAACGCAGGCGATCTCCTCGGGCGACTTCCGCTCGTCGGCTCCGCAGCCGCAGCCACGGCGAACCTCACCATCGCGTTCCTGGCGGGCGGCATGGAGCACCCGATGGCGAGCTTCACAGTACCTCCCAGCCTAGCGAGGGTCCTGGCGAATCGCGAGGTGGGGCTGATCCTCCGCCGCTGCAGCCGCTTGGAGGACATTGCCAGCTCGACGGAGGAGTCGCCCGCGCCGGCGTCGAGCCCGGAGGATACGTTGAGTCCAACGCTTCTCTTGGCACTGCGCGCTTGTGCTGACGAGAGTCAGATCGACCGCGAGCGAGCAGGATCACTCGGAGGCGAACCACGGCAAAAGCCTCCGACGCCCGGAGTGTTGACCATCACGACACCCGAATGCAAGACCGTCGACGAGCTCGAGGCGCGAGCCGCCCTGATCCTCGACCGATGGCTGGGCGGGCCGCCGATAGCGCCGGGGGCCCGTTTCGAAGGCGAGCTGCACGTCGGTGTCGTCATTCCGAGCGACGCCCTCGATGGGGCCATTCGCCTGTCGGCGGAGGTCTGGCGGCGACCGGCCGCGATTGGACTGGCTCTGCGGGTCAGCTTCTACCTGGCTCGCACGGTCGATGCTCGCCGTTGAGACCGAACGGCGCCAGGTGCCGACGTCGATTCCGAAGGTAGGGATCTTCCCCGACGGTCGATGGGAGCCCAAATGAAGATCGAGAGTCGGCGCGTCGACCCGGATGCAGCGAGACGCCCCGTGGCCGAGAAGCTCGACAATGGGTCCGCATTCTCTGGATTTCTGGCCCGATCTCTCGAGACGGGCTCGCAGGAGGGGGGTATCGACACTTCAGATACCCTCTTCCCGAGGGGATTCATGGAGGACTTTCGGGAGCAGCATGGACCTCCTCCGCAGCCAAAAACCAACAAGAGTCCGTTCCCGGGTGCGCTCTGAGAACGTGCAGACCAAGCTACGCCTTCGCTTTCGCAGCCAGCGCCGCCGGTTTCGTCTCGGCTCTGATCTGGCTGACGCTGGAAGACTTGATCTTCGATGTTCCTCTTCTCGCGGTCGGGTCGGTGCTTGCGTTCCCGTGGATCCTCGTGGGCGTGGCTCTGGATCTTCCCTACGACCAACTTAGCCTCTACACGGCGGCCTACCTCAGCGGCTTCACCCTCGCCAACATGGCGTTCTGGGGAGCCGTGGGGTCGTGGTTTCTGGGACCATGGTGGAAGGAGCGGGGCAGAGATGTGGCCGGTCCGATGTCTGCGGCTCACTCGGCGCTGCTGGGTCAAGGCGGGTCCCTAGTGCTCCTCATCGTCGTGGCGATCGTCTGCGAGACCCTGGACGGGCTTCCGAGTCCACGTGATCCGATGATGGTGGCCGGCGCGCTTCTGTTGCTCGGTGGCGTTGTCGGTGCGCTAGCACCAGGCGTTCGAGCGCCCGCACCCCCAATGGCAAGTTGACGGCCTCGCGGGGCCCACCATGCCAGTGCGAGTGAGTGTGTTGGCGCTCTTGACCGCTGTCGGCATCTGCGTTGCAACAAGCGGTTGGCTCTTCCCTCACGTCTACCCGCGACCCTCTTCCAGCTTCGGAAGGAGTTGCATGAAGGTTTGCGCCAGCCGAGGCCCGCTTGCCTGGCGGCGCACCGAGAGAAGCTCGTGGAACGCGAACTGTAGCGTTCTCTATCGGTGTCCCAGCATGCTCGAGGACCCCAACTGCGCCCGGCAATTCGTTCTGCCGCTTGACACCGAGATCCTCCCAAGGTGGTCCAAGAGCTCGGAGGAACAACGTCGTGGGCTCCTGCTGGTCGTTGGGCGCGTTAGTCGCGAAGCACCTCTTACTGCAAGCGAAGCTCTTGGCGCTGAAGAACTCCGCGAGCTGGCCAGGAACGAGGCTCTAAGCGCTGAGTTCGCCCGCGTTAGGTTTTGTGAGTAGGGCGGCCCCGGAGGTTCCCGCGCTACTCCCCGACCCAGGGAATGATCCGACGAAGGCGCCCGGAGGCATCCGGACCTCGACCATCCGCCGCCGATCGGGCTCCACTGGGAATACCGAGACTCCGATGGAAACGAAGGTAGGATTTTCTCTGACGGTCGATGGGAGCCCAAATGAAGATCGAGAGCCGACGCGTCGACCCAACTGCGGCGAGGCGCCACGTGACCGAGAAGCTCGACAATGGGTCCACATTCTCTGGATTTCTGGCGCGATCTCTCGAGGCGGGCTCCCAGTGGGCCTTCGCCGCGTTGGTGCCGGAATCCGCACCAAACCCTTTGGAAGTGTCTGATCGCGGCGGCGTGGTGTTTGCCGCGGATGACGAACCGCAGATCGGACTGGTTTCCGTCCCGAGCACCACCAGCGCCGTAGCAGCAGCGATGGCCGACTGGCTGCGGGGAGCCGCCGGCGGTACGTGCTGGCCGAAGCGTGGGCGATGGAGCCGCCCGTCGCCAGCACCTACGCCAACCTCGATTGGGTCACGGTGGACGGGAAGGTTCTTCTCATCGGAGGAAGGGCCGGCCAGTCGAAGCAGGACATCGAACGGGTCTTGGCCCTTGGAAACAGCCTATGGACCGCCAACGGCGCTCTGATCGAAAACGGCGCACCTCTGCCCGCCTGTGGTGAGGACTGGCCGGCAGCCGACGCTTCGGCAGCCGCCGCCGCGGCGGTCGGGATGTTCGTCCGTGCTTGGGATGGCGAGGCCATGCTGCTGGTCGCGCGTTCCGGGTCCTCTTGGGCGTCGCACCTGAACCCGGAGGCAACGCTGGTCTAGGGTGACGCCGACTCGACCCGTTGCGCGCAGGACCGACCTTGGCGAGGCGCCGTAGAAGTGCCTCGAGGCGCCCGGCGCCCTGCCATCCTTGATCCGCGACGGCGAATGCCGTACTCTGGACTTTCGCCGCTGGGCGAGGAGGAATGGCGTGTCGACGATCGAAGCAATTGGCGTGATCGGCGCCGGCACCATGGGCAACGGCATCGCCCAGGTGGCGGCACAAGCGGGGTTCGAGGTGGTGCTGGTGGATGTCGCTCCAGCCGCCCTCGACAAGGGCAAGGCGACGATCGCGAAGAGCCTCGGCCGCTTCGTCTCCAAGGGCTCCCTGTCCGAAGCTGACGCAGCGACGATCCAGGGGCGCATCCGGCCCTCGTCCGAGCTCGCCGCCACCGCCGAGTGTGGCCTGGTGATCGAGGCCGTGGTCGAACGCCTCGACGTCAAGGCCAGCGTGCTGGCCGAACTCGACCGTTTGTGCCGCCCGGATGCGGTGCTTGCGACCAACACCAGCTCGATCTCGATCACCAAGCTTGCGGCCCGCACCTCGCGCCCGGCCCAGGTGATCGGCATGCACTTCATGAACCCGGTGCCGGTGATGAAACTGGTCGAGGTGATTCGTGGGCTGCAGACCTCGCAGGAGACCTGGGAGCTGGTCGAGACGATGTCGAAGCGGATGGGCAAGACTCCGGTCGAGGTCCACGACGCCCCGGGCTTCGTCTCGAACCGGGTGTTGTTGCCGATGATCAACGAAGCGATCTTCTGCCTCCACGAAGGCATCGGCACCGCCGAGGCGATCGACGAGGTGATGAAGCTCGGCATGAATCATCCGATGGGGCCGCTCGCCCTCGCCGACCTGATCGGGCTCGATGTCTGCCTCGACATCCTCGAGGTGTTGCACGACGGCTTCAAGGATCCGAAGTACCGACCCTGTCCGCTGCTGGTCAAGATGGTCGATGCCGGGTGGCTGGGGCGCAAGTCGGGACGTGGCTTCTACGACTACCGGACGAGCTGAAGGGCGCGGCGAAAGCTGGGTGCTCTGTCAGAGCTGCGGGGCGCGCAACCCCGCCGGGGCGGAGTCGTGCCGACGCTGCCTCAACAAGCTGCTGGTGCTTTCGGGCGGTTTCGACGACGACCACGAGGCCTTGGCCGACTCGGGCGAGGAGACGGTTTCCTTCGACGAGCACCTCCTCGAGCGCATTTCGATCCTGGAAGAAGCGGTCAAGCGGCTCGCCGAAACCGTCCGCCAGTCCCTCGGGGCCCTGCGCAAACACGAGGAGAGCCTGCAGCTGGCCGAGGCCGGTGTGGCCGCGGTCCGCGACGTCCTAGCGGATCGTGGGCTGCTCGACCCGGAGGATTGGAGCCGCATCTGGGACCAGCACCGACGCCAGCGCCTGATCGCCCTCGATCAGCGCGAGCGCTTCCACCGCGCCAAGGACCGCATGTTGGCGATCGCCGACCGCTCGGACGATCAGGTCACCGCGCTGCTGGCCGAGGCCGAGGAGGCACTGGCCGACTTCGACCTCGAGCTCGCGGTCGAACGCCTCGAGGCCGCCTTTGCGCGTGATCCCGGCAACGACGAGATCGCCGCGTG
This sequence comes from uncultured Thermoanaerobaculia bacterium, assembly GCA_964599475.1. GTDB lineage: Bacteria > Acidobacteriota > Thermoanaerobaculia > Multivoradales > CAZRFU01 > CAZRFU01. The sequence continues at coordinate 3,266 of CAZRFU010000108.1, read as the reverse complement.
GCTGGGAGAGACCTACCTCGCGGCGGGTGAGGCCGAACGCGCGCTCGAGCACTTCGACCGCCTGTTGCAGCTCAAGCCGGACCACTACGCGGCGCTGGTTTACGGTGGCGTCCTGTGCGAACAGGCCGGCCGCAGCGAAGCCGCCGAGGAGCGTCTGCAGGAAGCCGTGCGGCGCTACCCCAACGCCTTCCTGCCGGCTTACAGCCTCGCCACCGTCTACGCCGATCGCGGCCGCCTCGAAGAAGCCGAGACCATGGCCGAGCGAGCGCTCGCCATTCACCGCGAGCCCCGCGCCTTGACCCTGCGCGGGCAGCTGCTGCTCGATCTCGGCCGCCCGGGGATGGCGATCGAGGCCCTGGCCGAAGCGGTCGAAGCGGCGCCGCGATCGGAAGAAGCCCACCACTTGCTCGGCCTCGCCTACCTCGCCCGCGGTTGGCGCAAGCGGGCCTTGGGGGCATTCCGCGCGGCGCAGCGCATCAACCCCGACCGCCTGCGCTACGAGGATCTGATCGACTACCTCTCGGGCCGCAGTGCGGTGTCGCTGCCGCGAGTCCGCGGCCAGGCGGCACGGTGGGTCGAGCGCGGTCAACGCGCCTTGCGGGCACAACGCTGGGCCCGAGCGGCGAGTTGGTTTGCGCGCGCGCTCGAACGCGAGCCCGATCATCCGACGGTCCTGGTCCACCACGCCTTGACCTGCCTCGAGCTCGGTCGCACCGACGAGGCCGAACGCGCTGCGCGCAAGTTGCTCGAACAACGTCCGAGCGGGCTGCTCGAGGCGACGTCACTGGTGATCCTGATTCGGAGCCTTCGGGCTGCCGGCCGCGAGGACGAGGGCGAAACGACAGCCCGCGAGCTGTGGCGTCGGCGCGGCTCGAGTGCCGCCCATGCGATCGCGGGCTACGAGCTCGCAAGCCTGCTGGCCGAACGCGACGACGCGCTCGGCGACGCCGAAGGCATCGCCCGCGAGGCCCTGGCCACCGCTCCCGAGGAGCTGCGGGCCTTTCCGCTGGCCGCTCTCGGCTGGATCAAGTACCGCCAGGGACGTTTCGCCGAGGCGGTCGAATTGCTCGGCCGTGCGGTCGACCTCACCCGTTCGACCACCCACATGCGGCAGCTGGGAATGGCCCTGCTCGCCGCCGGTCGCGAACAACGCGCCAGAGAGGTGCTGCTCGCGGCCCAGGATTCCGGCGTGCGCGGAGATCTGTCGGCACAGATGCTCGAGCACCTACGCTCGCATGCCGACCTGGTGGCTTCGGCGGTCGGCCACGGACCAAGTGCGGCCGAGCCGCCGGGCGAGTAGGACCGGGTACGGGGTACCGGGTACCGGGTACCGGGTACCGGGAGAGGATGGCAGGCCGGTTCTCGGCAGGCAAGCCAAAGCCTGATACCGTTTGCGTTTCTTTCGCCGCTTTTCGGCGCTGCAGGAGCTCGTCATGCGTTGGAGCCGTTATTACCTCTTCACCACCCGCGAAGTTCCCAACGACGCCGAAGTCGTCAGCCATCGGCTGATGGTGCGCGCCGGTCTGATCAAGAAGGTCGCGGCGGGGATCTACTCCTACCTGCCGGGCGGGTGGCGTTCGCTGCAGAAGCTGATGGAGATCGTCCGGGTCGAGCTCGAGAAGGCCGACTGCGTCGAGCTGTCGATGCCGGCGGTCACCCCCGCCGAGCTGTGGCAGGAGAGTGGTCGTTGGCAGAAGTACGGCAAGGAGCTGCTGCGCATCAAGGACCGCCACGAGCGCGAGTTCTGCTTCGGGCCCACGCACGAAGAGGTGATCACCGACATCGTGCGCCGCGATCTGCGCAGCTACCGCCAGCTGCCGGTCAACCTCTACCAGATCCAGACCAAGTTCCGCGACGAAATCCGGCCGCGTTTCGGCCTGATGCGCGGCCGCGAGTTCCTGATGAAGGACGCCTACTCCTTCCACACCAGCGCCGAAAGCCTCGATGTGACCTACCGCGCGATGCACGACGCCTACTGCCGCATCTTCGAGGCCTGTGGGCTCGACTACATCGTGGTCGAAGCCGACACCGGGTCGATCGGCGGATCCTCGTCGCACGAGTTCATGGTCGTCGCCGACACCGGCGAGAGTGCGGTGGTGCGCTGCACCGGCTGCGGCTACGCCGCCAACACCGAAAAGGCCGGCACCAAGGCCCTCGTGTCACAAGGCAGCTCCGGCGCGCGCCGCGAGGTCGCCACCCCGGGCAAGAAGACCGTCGAAGAGGTTGCGGCCTTCCTCGGCGTCACTGCGGACCGCGTGGTCAAGACCCTGATCTACGAAACCGAAAATGGCTTCGTGGCGGCGCTGGTCCGCGGCGACCGCGAGGTCAACGAGATCAAGCTCCAGAACGCGCTGGGGGTCGAGCACCTGACCCTCGCAAGCGAGGACAAGGTACGGCGCGCGACCGGCTCGCCGGTGGGCTACGCCGGCCCGGTGGGACTGCCGGCCGACGTTCGCATCGTCGCCGACTCGAGCTCGCTCGGGAGCTTCGAGGGTGGGTTCGTCTGTGGCGCCAACGCCGCCGACGCCCACTTGGTCGATGTCGTCTTCGGGCGCGACGTCCAGCCCCACGCCTGGCACGACTTCCTGCTGGTCGGCGGCGGCGATGCCTGCCCCAACTGCGACGGCATTCTCGAGCAGTTCCGCGGTATCGAGGTCGGCCACATCTTCAAGCTCGGCACCAAGTACTCGGAAGCGATGGGCTGCACCTTCACCGACGAGGCCGGCAACGACCACCCCATGATCATGGGCTGTTACGGCCTCGGTATCGGTCGCACCGTCGCTGCCGCGATCGAGCAGAACCACGACGACAACGGCATCCAGTGGCCGGCACCGCTGGCTCCGTTCACAGCCGTCGTCTGCCCCCTCGGCGTCGAGCCGACGGTCACCGAAGCAGCGGAGTCCCTCTACCGCGACCTGCGAGCCGCCGGCGTCGACGCCTTCCTCGACGACCGCGACGAACGCCCGGGCGTCAAGCTCAAGGACGCGGACTTAGTCGGCTTCACCGTCAAGATCGTCGTCGGCGCCAAGTCGCTCGCCGCCGGCGGCGCCGAGGTCTCGGCCCGCAGCGGCGGTGAGCGGCAGATCGTCGCCCTCGATGCGGTGGTCGGCGCGGTGCGCAGCGCACTCGCGGGCTGAGGCGATCGGGTATCGGGTATCGGGTATCGGGTATCGGGTATCGGGTATCGAAACATGATGCCGGCTGCAGGCAGCCGGGCGCACGTCAGTTCTGTGAGGTAGCTCGCCGACGATCAAGACTCGGAAGAA
>CAZRFU010000107.1:0-9180 GCA_964599475.1 uncultured Thermoanaerobaculia bacterium | reverse complement strand
CGTCGCCCTTCACCAGCAAGGGAGGGAGGGGGAACGCTGCAACCACCGCGAAGGCTCGTGAGCGCTCCGCGGCAACCTCGGCCGCTCTTCTCCGAACCAAAGAGTCTTCTTCCGAGTCCGGGGCTTTCCCGAGTTTCGGCTTTGGTTGCGGTCGCCGCGTTAGTTAGTCCCTCACCATCTCCGCCTCGCTGATCCCGGCTTCCGCCTCCCTCCCCACCACCCACTCCTCGAACAACGCCGACAGATCCTGTCCACTCGCTTCTTCCATCGCAGCCTGGAAGTCGGCGCTGACCACGACGTCGTCGACGTGGCGGACGGTGTAGAGCCGCAGTCCTGACCAGAATGCCTCTTGGCCCACGGTGCGACGCAGCAGGTCGAGGAATACCGCCGCTTTGCTGTAGGTGATGGCCCGCCGGGTGCGCAAGTCCGGATAGCTGCCGGCGAAGGCGAGCGGGACGTCCCAACCGGCTTTCTTGGCCTTGTCCCACCGGGTGCGGGCAAGCTCGAGCTCGCGCTGGTAGTGGGCCTCGCCCCAGCGCTGCTGCTTGTAGGCCGCGACCAGGAAGGTGACGATGCCTTCGTTGAGCCACATCTCGGACCAGCTCTGGCAGGTGAGCAGCATGCCCCACCACTGGTGTGCCAGCTCGTGGGCGATGGCCCAGTCCTCGTGGGGATCCTCGAGCATCGGGCGGAGGGTTTCGAGTCCCAGGATCGAGAAACCGCCGGCTTCCTGGGCCTGGTGTCCGGGCACGATTACCTGGCCGTAGCTCTCGAAGGGGAAGGGGACTCCGGCAACGCGTTCGAAGTAGGCCATCATTCCGGCGGTGTCTTCGAGCAGTCTGTGGATCTCCTCGGACGAGGTTGCGACACTGACTGCGTCGAAGCGTCGGTGACGTTGTTCCCACCAAACCCCGTCGAACGATCCGACGGCAAATCCCAAGCCGAATGCCGGCAGCGGCCGAGCCTCGTGCCATCTGTGCTCGAGCCGGTCGCCGGTCTGGACCTTGCCAACGTCGATGCCGTTGGCGCGCGAGCCGTAGTTCAGCGGTGTGTGGAGCGTCAGCCCAATGGTCGCCTTGTCGGCCGTGACGTCCTGGCGGCACACCATCCAGTCGCAGGCAAAGTAGGCGGTCGCGGCGCCGTTGACTTCCCACGCCACGCCGCGGGCCGGTGTGCCGCGGTACGCGAAGTGGACCTCGATCGGCACTCCGGTCGCTCCGCGGCCCGCCAGGTCGACAGCGATGTGGTGGTCGTTCTGCTCGAAGGCCGTGGGATGGCCGTCGACCGTGGCGGCTTCGATCGTGAGCGCGTTGGGTGAGAACTCGAGGCGTTCGAGGGTGCGATCGAGGACGACGAGCCGGTGGGTCGTGCTTCCGGTGAGCGACTGTTCCTCGAAGTCGAGGTCGACGGTGATCCCGCTGTGCAGCACGTCGAAACCCAACTCTTGGGCGAATGTTGGGCCGTCTGCTGGGAAAGGAGTCAGCGCCCTGCCGCTGACCATTGCGCGAAACCGCCGCAAGGTGCCTGGCGCCATCTTCCGCAGGGTGAGGAAGGGGACGTGGCCCGCCGCGTTGTTGGCATCGAGCCGGATGCCCCACAACGGCTGGATTTCACTCGGGAGCAACGAGTAGCGCAGATCGCCGACGACCAGTGAGGCTCCATCCCGGGTGCCGACCGGAACCAGCCAATCGTCGGAGAAGTGGCGAAACCGCTCGAGGTCCAAGGCGTGCACGCTGTCGGGGGGCAGGGTGGGCAACGCCGTTTCGACGCGGAACGCCGGCACACTGCGGACTCGGCTGACGCGATCGGGGCCCCAGATCCCCGGGCGCAGTGCCGCGACGCGCAGCGTGTCGCCGGACTGCCACACGCCCCGCCACAGCAGCAGGTTGAGCAGGGTGGGTTTGGCGCCGCCGCGGGTGATCACCTCGCCGCGAGACTCGGCGAGGCGTGCCATCAGGTCGTTGGCTCGTTCGCGCTGGACCGCGCCGAGAGACAGCCAGACGAGGCACCAGGCCATCGCCGCCCGGCCGAGCCGTGGCGAACGACGACGCCACGCGAGGATCATCAACCCCAGGGCCGGGAAGGTGAAGCCGGGATCGATCACCCCGACCAGATCCCAGGCGAATCGTTCGTCACTGAGCGGCCACAGCAGGCGGGTGCCGTACGTGGTGCAAGCGTCGAGCAGGCCGTGCGTGCCGTAACCGAGCGCGATCCAACACCACACCCGGCCGAGAGCGAGATCCGCGAGCCCGGAGCGATCCCGCAGCCAGCCGAGCCACGGGGCCAGTATCGCGGCGAGGAGCGTGGCCGCAACCGGGACGAAGAACAGCGAGTGGGTGAAGTGACGGTGATAGTCGATTGCCAGCAGCGGGTCGCTGCTCGAGCGGATCAAGACGTCGAGATCGGCAAGCGTGCCGGCGATGAACCCGACCACCGCCGCAAGCCGCTGCTCCCGCGGCCGGGCGACACTCTGAACGACGACGGCGCCGAGCACGCCCTGAGTCAGCGGATCCATCCGCGCAAGGATAGTGACTTCTTGCCACCACCGCCCGCCGTCACCTCCGTCCCCCAACCCCCAACCCCTAATCCCCTCCCTCCCCACCCCCTCGGGCGTGGGTGGGTCGCCGAGGGACTGGTAGCATCGCTCCATCCGGCGTCGCTGCGGCGCCATCCTCCCCGTGACATCTCTCGCTGGAGACTGCAAATGATCAAGACCTCGATGTTCTTGGGTGGCCTAGTTCTCGCTGCCGCCCTGACCGCCGAAGTGACCCACGACCCGCGGGAGGTGCGGTTGGCGGACATCCGGCAGCTGACCTTCGACGGCGAAAACGCCGAGGCGTATTGGTCTCCCGATGGCAAGCATCTGAGCTTCCAGCACACCGGATCCGGGTACGCCTGCGATCGCATCTACACCATGCCGATCGACGGTTCGGCGCCGCCGACGCTGGTGTCGACCGGGACCGGGCGCACCACCTGCGCGTACTACAGCTATCCGGTCGGCGACAAGATCTACTACGCCTCGACCCACGCCAAAGGTGGGCCGGAGTGCCCGGCGGTCCCGGATCGCTCGAAGGGTTACGTCTGGCCGATCTACTCGACCTACGAGATCTACCTCGCCAACGCCGACGGCACCAATCCGGTGGCGCTGACGGACAACGACGCGTACGACGCCGAGGCGACGGTGTGCCCGGTCGACGGCTCGGTGATCTTCACCTCGACGCGCAACGGTGACCTCGACCTCTACCGGATGGACGCCGATGGCTCGAACGTCGCGCAGCTGACCGATCTGCCCGGCTACGACGGCGGGGCATTCTTCTCGCCCGATTGCACCCAGATCGTGTGGCGGGCGTCGCGGCCGCAGGGTGCCGAGCTCGACGAGTACCGCGCGCTGCTGGCCGAGGGACTGGTGCGCCCGTCCAGACTCGAGATCTTCGTCGCCAATGCCGACGGCACCAATGTGCGACAGATCACCGACTTCGGTGCCGGAACCTTTGCGCCGTTCTTCCACCCGAACGGCAAGCGCATCCTCTTTTCCTCGAACACCCCGAGCCCGCGTGGACGGGAGTTCGACATCTGGGCCGTCGACGCCGACGGGTCGAACCTCGAACGGATCACCTTCACACCCGAGTTCGACGGCTTCCCGATGTTCTCGCCCGATGGCAAGTGGCTGGCGTTTTCCTCGAACCGCAACAACCGCACCGAAGGGGATACCAACGTCTTCGTGGCGCGCTGGGTCGAGGACGCCACGCCGGTCGCCGAGGCGCGACTGGTCACCGGCGCAGATCGAGTGGCCGCCGACGCGCGGTGGTTGGCCGACGATGCGCGGGTCGGGCGAGGGCTCGGATCGGACGGCCTGGCCGCAGCTCGCGACTACCTCGCCGAGCAGTTCCTGGCGATCGGCCTCGAGCCGGCGGTCGACGGCGGGTACCTGGCTCCCTTCGAGGCACCCTACGCCGTGGAAGTCGGCGAGGCCACCCGTCTCGAGATCGATGGCGAAGGGGTTGCCGGCGACGCGTTCCAGCCGGCAGGCTTTTCAGCGCGCGGCGACGCGAGTGGCGAAGTCGTGTTCGCGGGCTGGGGGATCGTCGACGAGGAGGCCGGCCGTGACGACTACGCCGGCATCGACGCGGCCGGAAAGGTCGTGCTGGTGCGGCGGTTCAGTCCCGAAGACGGCGCCTTCGCCGAAAACGACACGCTTCAGCGCCGCCTCGGGGATCTGCGCTACAAGGCCTTCCAGGCGCGCGAGAAGGGGGCAGTGGCGGTGTTGGTGACCGACCTTCCGGAACCGGTCGAGGGCAAGGAACTGCCTGCCGAAGCGCCCTTCCCGCGCCTCAAGGTCGACACCGAGGGGGATGCGGGGATTCCGGTCGTCGTGATCTCACGCGAGCTCGGTGGCCGCCTGGTGGGTGGCGGAGCGAACGCGGCGATCGCGGTCGACCTGGTCGAAAAGCGCGCCGCGGCCGCCAACGTGGTGGGTGTGATCAAGGCTGGCGCTGAGGTCAAACACCCAGGCATCGTGGTGATCGGGGCCCACTACGACCATCTCGGAATGGGTGGGCGAGGTTCCCTCGAGCCCGATGTCGAGGCGATCCACAACGGCGCTGACGACAATGCCTCCGGAACGGCTGCGTTGCTCGAGGCAGCTCGCACCCTGGTGGCTCGGCGCGCAGAGCTGACGCGCGACGTATGGATCGCGGCGTTTTCGGCTGAGGAATCCGGTCTGCTCGGGTCCGCGCGCTTCGTCAAGAATCCCCCAGGCGGCTTCGACCCGGCTGACGTCGTGGCGATGATCAACATGGACATGGTCGGCCGAATGCGACAGAACACCGTGTCGGTGCTCGGAAGCGACTCGGCGCCGGAGTGGAAGGAGCTGATTCAGGGCCTCTGCGACACGCGGCGCGTGATCTGTAGCTTGGGTGGCGATGGCTATGGTCCGTCCGACCACAGCAGCTTCTACTCCGCGGGCGCGCCGGTCGTCCACCTGTTCACGGGGATCCACGACGACTACCACAAGCCGTCCGACGACTCCCACTTGCTCAACGCAGCTGGGATCGCCAAAGTGGCCGGACTTGCTGCGGACATCGCCACGGCGGTGGTGGCTCGGCCTGAGCGGCTGACCTATCAGCAGGCCCCGGCGCCGCCGCCGAGCGGCGACGTGCGGGCCTTCGGTGCCTCGCTCGGCACGATTCCGGACTACGCCGAAGACGGCAAACCTGGCGTGTTGCTCTCCGGAGCCCGAGTCGGAAGCCCCGCCGAGGCGGCGGGGGTGCGACGCGGCGACCGCATCGTGCGCCTGGGTGGCTCCGAGATCCGCGACATCCACGACTTCGTGTTCGTCCTGCGCAAGGCTAAACCCGGCGACAAGACCATCCTCGTGGTGGAACGCGAAGGCAAGCGGGTCGAGTTGCCGGTCACCTACGGCGAAAGCCGCGGCATGCGCTGAGGCGGGTATCGGGTATCGGGTATCGGGTACCAGGGAGCGCGGGAGGCATCTGCTGAGCTCGTTCCGGGAGTGGCTCTCCGCTCGGGACGGTCCCGGTCCCTGGTCCCTCCCGGTTTCCTCATTCCTCGTCCTCTCCAATCCAAATCCGCACCCGATCACGCCCCGAGATTGCCACGATCTCGCCGCCGCGGCTCGATGCCAGGGTGTGCAACATCGCGCCCACGTCGAGGCGTTCGCCGTTGTCGTCGAAGCTGGCGAACAGGGCGTCGACGGCGCGGTTGGGAATCCGGATTTCGACCTTGTCGGCGCCGTCGTCGACGAACATCAGCAGCTCGCCCTTCGACTTGGCAATCCGTACCCGTCCACCGTCGGTCTCGGTGACGGTCAGGTAGGTCATGTCGGGCCGATGGCGCAACTCGCGCCACAGCCTGCGCAACTCGTGTGCCTCGATGTCGCGTCCATCGATGCTGATATTGGCCTTGACGGTAGCGTCCGGGATCAAGGCTGCGACGAGCTCGACCGCAGCAAGGGGCAGGGTCAGATCGACCTTCGAGCCGCCAGACTCGTCGACCTGGATCCTGAGGTGGTGGTCGCGGTCAGGAGCAGCATGGACAGCGGTCGCGGAGAGCAACGTTCCGAGCGTCAGGGTGGCGAGGGTGCGTGTCATCGGGTGGCCTCCTGGGAGCCGCGCATTCGGGAGCGAAGCGGCGGTTTGGAGCACACGACGGTCCGCCGGCGGGAAATGTTCCCGGGAAGTAGGGGACCCGGGATCGGGGACCCGGGACCCGGAGGAGCGCGGAGGAGGGGGGCTGTCGGCGGATCCCGGTTCCCGATCCCGGTTCCCGATCCCGGTTACCGGTCTTCAGCCGGGGGGTGCCAGACCGGTGCGCAGGCCTCGGAGCAGCTCTTCGACCGCGTATTCGAGCTCGATCGGGGAGCCGTCGTTGCGGATCACCAAGTCGGCGGCACTGGTGCGGACCTCTTCGGGACTTTGTGACGCCAGGCGGCGTTGGGCGTCCTCGGGTGACGAGCCGCGAGCGATGGCGCGCTCGAGTCGCACAGCGGGATCGGCCTCCACCGTGACGACTACGTCGAAGTCCGGAGCGAACCCGGCTTCGACCAGCAGCGTCGCCTCCAACACCACGATTCCTCGAGCTCCGGCGGCGCGGGCCTTGAAGGCTTCGCGAACCAGCGGATGGATGCGTCGTTCGACCGCGCGCCGAAGTGCCGGTTCCTGGAAGATCCTCGCGGCGACGGCGGCGTGATCGACGCTGCCATCTGCGGCGAGCGCCGACGGGCCGAGCAACTCGGCCATGGCGGCGGCGCCGGCACCGCCGGGCTGGTAGAGCTGCGCCACCAGCTGGTCGGCGTCGACCACCAGGCAGCCGCGTTCCGCCAGGAGACGGGCGACGGTCGACTTGCCCGAGGCAAGCCCTCCGGTCAGGCCCACCAGCAATCGTCCGGTCATGCCGACCGGCCCTGGCGCGATCGCAGGGTGTTGACCAACAACATCGCCACCGTCAGCGGGCCCACGCCGCCCGGTACCGGCGTGATCGCAGCCGCCTTGCGCGCCACCGGTTCGAAGTCGACGTCGCCCACGAGCAGGGCACCCTTCTCGGCGAAGGTCGCCAGGCGTTTCGGATTGGTGATGTGGGCCTCGACCGCAGCGCGGTCGGTGATGCGATTGATCCCCACGTCGACAACCACCGCACCCTCGCGAACCGCGTTGGCGCCGACCAAGAACGGCACGCCCACCGCCGCCACCACCAGGTCGGCCTCGCGGCAGACGGCGTCGAGGTCGGGGGTGCGCGAATGGCAAATCGTCACGGTCGCATGACGCTGCAGCAGCAGTGCGGCCATCGGCTTGCCGACGATGTCGGAACGGCCGACGATCACCGCGCGGGAACCGGCGATCGCAACACCCTCGCGTTCGAGCATCTCGATCACGCCGGCCGGCGTGCAGGGAACGAAGGCCCTTTGACCGAGCCACAGGCGGCCGACGTTGACCGGGTGGAAGCCGTCGACATCCTTGGCGGGGTCGATTCGCTCGAGCAGGGCTCGGCTCGGCAGATGTTTGGGCAGGGGAAGCTGCACCAGGATGCCGTCGACCGTCGGGTCGGCCACCAACCGATCGATCTCCGCGGCGACCAAGGCTTCCTCGGCGTCGGCCGGCAACCGCAGGACCCACGACGCAATCCCGGCCTCCTCACACGCCTTGGCCTTGCTGCCGACGTACACCGCGGATGCCGGATCGTCGCCCACCAACAGCACCGCCAGACCCGGGGGACGTTCGCCACGCGCCGTCATCGCCGCGACTTCGGCCGCAACCTCGGCACGAATCGTTTCTGCTACCTTCTTGCCGTCGAGAATCCGCGCTGCCATGGGGCCTCCTCGCCGCGGAGGCTATCAGGGCCGATGGTGGGGAGCCCCGCCCGCGGGGATGGGGGACCCGGGACCCGGGATCCGGGATCCGGGATCCGATACCTGGTACCTGCTACCTGCTACCTGCTACCTGCTACCTGCTACCTGCTGCCTGATACCTGATACCTGATACCTGATACCTGATACCTGACACCCGGTATCCGATCCCTGGTCCCTGGTCCCTGGTCCCTGGTCCCTGGTCCTCGGTACCTTCCTCCCCCTTGACACCTCCACCACGACTCCTTATGATCAAGGGCCCTTTGCATCGCGAAGGCCGCTCTCGGCTCGCCCTGCAAACCCATCAGTTGTTTCCCAAGACTGCACTGCGAAGGAACCGCCATGCAACGGACCTACAGCCCCACGCCTGGGGATGTCGACAAGAAGTGGTACGTGGTCGATGCCGACGGCATGACCCTCGGTCGCCTCTCGACTGAGGTTGCCCGTATCCTCATGGGCAAGCACAAGCCGATCTGGGCTCCCCACTTCGACACCGGAGATTTCGTCATCGTCGTCAACGCCGAGAAGGCGATCCTGACCGGGCGCAAGGACGACCAGAAGTTCTACCATCGCACCAGCAACCGTCCTGGTGGCCTCAAGTCCGAGCGCGCCGACAAGTTGCGCTCGCGCCGGCCGGCCAAGATGGTCGAGCTCGCGATCAAGGGCATGTTGCCCAAGACCAAGCTCGGCCGCGCGATCTACACCAAGCTCAAGGTCTATGCCGGCGGCGAACATCCGCATCAGGCGCAGAAGCCGGTCGCACTCGCGATCGGTGGCTGATCCGGTCCGAAGGAGAGGATTCGTGAACGATCTGCAGTACTACGGCACCGGACGTCGCAAGACCGCGGCCGCACGGGTGTTTCTGCGGCCTGGAACCGGCCGCATCGAGATCAATGGTCGCGAGATCGACGGCTACCTGCCGGCGGAATCGCTGAAGATGATCGTCAAGCAGCCCCTGCTCTTGACCGAAACCGCCGAGAAGTTCGACGCCTACGTCACCGTCGAAGGTGGCGGCATCGCCGGCCAGGCCGGTGCGATCCGCCACGGTATCGCCAGGGCCTTGCTCGAGTTCAACGGCGAGCTGCGCGAGCGCCTCAAGGGTGCCGGCCTGTTGACCCGTGACGATCGCAAGAAAGAACGCAAGAAGTACGGCCAGCGTGGCGCCCGTGCCCGCTACCAGTTCAGCAAGCGCTGAGGAGTCGGAAGTGGTCGAAATCACGATGAAGGACATGCTGGAGGCCGGAGTCCACTTCGGTCACCAGACCCGCCGATGGAACCCGAAGATGAAGCCCTACATCTTCGGCAAGCGCAACGGGATC
>CAZRFU010000106.1:9442-9722 GCA_964599475.1 uncultured Thermoanaerobaculia bacterium | reverse complement strand
AGGCTCCAGCCAGGAATGTCGCAAAACGTGTGACATCGGGCGGGGTAAGTCACTAGGGGCCTCGGCGGTGTCGGCGGTGGACGCCGATCTCTTCAGCCGCTCGGGGGAAGGCGCTGCGCACGCAGAACCAAGGTCGGGTCGTGGACCTCGAGCGCAACGATCTCGCCCTGCTCCTCGATGAAGCGCACTCGCACCTCGGGGGCTCCAGCCGGAGCGAAGCTCCGTGCTCCGCGATGGGTCAGACGGCGAGCCGCAGTTCCCTCGCGCTTCAGCTGCAGGC
>CAZRFU010000106.1:0-9432 GCA_964599475.1 uncultured Thermoanaerobaculia bacterium | reverse complement strand
CCGAAACGCCCGCGCGCTACCTCGATCCGCTCGGTCGGACCGGCTCCGAAGGAGTAGATGCCGAGCAGGCGATCCACCTCGGCGTCGTCGATCGCAACCGCCTCGGAAGCCGAAACCGAGCCGAGGCCGGTCAGATACTCGACCACGGGCCTTGCCTCGTCGCCGCCGGCCTGAGCGTGCTCGAGGAGGGTGATCCCGTGAGGTCCAGCCACACGTTCGGCTCCTGGCGAAGCCTGGACGAAGGCCTTGACCACGCCGAGCTGCCCGAGCATGGCTGCGGAAAACAGGTCTGGTCGAGCTCCGTGGGACAACAGCAACAGGGCGATCTCGCGGTTGCCAACGTGAGATGCTGCCCCGAGGGCGGTCTCCCAATCCCCGAAGCCCCAATCCCAGGCAGCGTTGGCGAGCGTCGAGTGTTGGGCCAACAGCTCCTCGACGCGGGCAATATTCCCGTGGCTCGCGCCGACCATCTCCAACGCCAGTTCCGGCGGCTGGGTCGGCCACGACGCCGAGACCTTCAGCCCGCCAAGCGACGGTTCGGCGGTCGCCTGGGCCGCCACCCTCCCGATGCCGCCCAACCATCCGATTCCGAGGGCCGAAGCCGCCACGAACGAGCGACGCGTCGTTTGCATCAGGGTCACCTCCTCGACTCACAAGCTCTACGGAGGCTGTCGCAAGAGGTTGCCAATGGGTATTGGGTATCGGGTATTGGGTATTGGGTATTGGGTATTGGGTATTGGGTATTGGGTATTGGGTATTGGGTGGGGTATCAGGTAGCTGGGAACGGGGACCGGGGACCGGGGACTTGAAGGTCATGCTCGGGTTGCGCACCACCGAGGATTCAAGGGGGACTGCAGAATGACGCCCTCGCGCTCCGGCCAGTACCCGATACCCGATACCCAATACCCTCGTGGCCGTCCTCGAGAGTTCCCATTCACCCTCCGGCCGACGCCCACCACGGAGGAACGCCTTACGGAATATCCAACAGCTCGTACTCCTGCCAGCCGCGGAAGTCGTAGTGCCACCACTCGGTGGGCAAGGCCTCGAAGCCGACCTGCTCCATCACCTGACGCAGGCGCTCACGGTTGGCGAGGACCTCAGCGGGAAGATCCATGAAATCGTGGTGGGCGCGTTCGCTGAAGTCGTCGTAGTCGGTCGGCATCGCGAGCTCGGTCCCGTCCGAGCGGCGGATCAGGGTGAGGTCGACGGCGCAGCCACGATTGTGGCGTGAGCCCTTGGCCGGATCGGCGACGTAGTCGGGGTTGCCGATGCGTTCCCACATTCGCACGGTCACCTGGTACGGTCGGTAGGCGTCGAATACCTCGAGCGCCAGCCCCTCAGCGGCGAGGAGTTGGTTGGCGCGAGCCAGCGCCTCGGCGGCGGCGGCACGCAGGCGTGGGCGTGCCTCGGCGTAGAGCACCTCACCCATGAAGTTGTTGGTGCCGGCGTAGCGGATGTCGAAGACCAGGCCGGGAATGGTTGCGAGGTCGACGAGGCGTTTGGCCGGATCCCGGCGCACCTGTTCGGCGAGGACCTCGGGCCGGTCGATGACCTCGACGCCGAATCGGGTGGTCGTGAGGGTCGGGGCGCTGGCACAGCCCCACGCGAGGACCCCGACGAAGAGCGCGAAGAGCAGACGGTTCATGCCGTGGGGCGCCGCCCGAATCGACTCGCCATCACCCCGAGACAGGCGTCCTGCACCACGTCGATGCCCGCGTCGAGCAGGCGTTCGGTCGCTTCGTCGTGGCGAATGCCGGTCTGCAACCACACCACCTTGGGCCGCAAATCTTCCGGCATCGCGAGGACCTCGTCGACGTGGTCCGGGATCGCCGCCGGCCGCCGGAACACGTCGAGCACATCGACCGCGCGCTCGAGCTCAGCAACGGACCCGAGACCGGCACCCTCGGCAGCCAGCGTCGGGCTGATGCGGATCACCTCGTAGCCACGATCCTCGAGCATCTGGGGGATCGACGAGGCGGGCTCGTACGGCCGATCGGTCCCTTTGGCGCCGAGCACGGCGACGGTCTGCATCTGGGCGACGACGCCGCGGAAGTCTTCTTCGGTGGTCAGGCGACGGCCTTTGGGCATGGCTGGGAGCTCCTCGGGCTTGGGGGGTTAGGGGTTAGGGGTTAGGGGTTGGAGGTCCGGGACCGGGGACCCGGGACCCGACCCGGGACCCGGGAGATCGTAACGAAGGGGTTCGGCTACCAGCGGTCGTGGGCGGGGTGACCCGGCGGCACGGCGACGAAGTGGCCGAGGCAAGTGGCGGTGACCACGCCATCCGAGGAAAGCGTTGCTTCGACGGTGGCGCGACGCCCGGCTGATTCGGTCACCCGCGCCACCAGCCGTACCGGCTTCGAGGTCGGCGTCGGCTTCTTGAGCGACACCAGGAAGTCGGCGGTCACGGTCGTCGGCGGCCGCTCGAGGCCGTCGCGACGCATGAAGTGGTGGCTCGCGGTCCAGTTCGAGTGGCAATCGAGCAGGGTCCCGATGATCCCACCGTTCAAGATTCCGCCGCCGTCGGCAAGCTCGAACGCGAGGTGCCAGGGCGAAGGTTGCCAGTCACACACGACCTCGGTCTCCGGCGTCGGTGCCAGAGCGACGCTGTTGATCCGCAAGCCCCGGTCGTTGGCCGGCCCACACCCAAAGCAGCGGGACTGGGCGGCAAACTGCTGTTGCAAACCGATCTGACCGTTCATGGAGAGACTATAGGACATGCCGCCGCGCGCGGTATACTTCCACCGCCTTGCCCGTGGTGGAGTGGAGGCACAGCCGTAGGGCCACACCATGTCAAAAATGTCAATGTATTTGCTTCTCTCGATCCTGATCGCCTCGAGCCCGAGCCTCGCAGCGGATGAGCCAAGCACCGACACCGTTGGCCGAGCGATGAACGAGCACCTTGCCGGCATCGAGAGGATCGACGCCCACATAGCGGTGGCCGACGACGAAGCGGAACGCCGCCAGCTCCAGGACCAGCGTCGGACCGCACTTCGCCATGCCCGCGAGGCGATCTCTGCCCAACGCGTCGATGATGTCGATTCCTGGCTCGCCCTGCTCGAGCGTTTCGAGGTTCCGCCCGCTTCGGCGGGTGATCCCGTGACGCTCGCGGGCACGATCACCGCGGCGGCGACCGGCTTGCCGCTCGCAGGCATCCCGGTTTCGCTCCAGGGACCCGACTGGGTGGACCTCGTGACCGACGCCAACGGCCAGTGGTCCCACACCGGGCCGGCCGGCAGTTGGAGGATCGGCGTCGAGACGAACCCTGCGATCTGGGTGGCGAGGGCCTGGCCGGATGTTTCGTGCACCGCAACGAGCGCGTGCACCGGCTGGGGTGAGTTTCTCGAATTGGCTTCCGGTGAGGTCGTCGACGACCTCGACTTTGCCCTGGTCGCGCCCGGGTACATCACCGGCTTGGTCCGCGATGGAGAAAGTGCGCCGTTGGCGGGAGCAAGCGTCAGGATCTTCCCCGATGGGAACTACCCGGCGACGTCCGCGACCACCGGTGTCGATGGATCGTACTCGCTGCGGGTTGCGCCGGGGAACGTGCGCCTCATCGCCGAAGGATTCGGCCACCGCACCGAGGTCTGGCCGGATGCGCCCTGCACGCCGACGTGTGCCCCCGAGGATGGGTCGGTGATTGCGGTCGGCGACGGTCAAACCGTTTCCGGCATCGACTTCGAGCTCCTCGAGTTCGGCTCGATGCGCGTGACCGTCACCCGGCAGAGCGATCAGGCCCCGGTGCCGATGGCCCTCGTTTGGGCTGGACGAGTTGGTGGGGGTGGCTCCGCGTCTGGATGGACCGACAGCGATGGCGCGGTTCACATGCCCTCGCTTCCAGACGGCGACTACCACGTCACCGCCTTCTTCCCCACCCTGCAGCCGATCGCGCACCCCGCTTTGCCGTGTCTGAGCTCCTGCGGCCCGCTCTTCTCGTGCGACCCTGCAGGGAGTACCCCGGTTGCCGTGTCAGCGACGGTGCAAACCGAGGTCGCCATGATCATGCCGTCCCTTGCCCGGGTCAGCGGCGTCACGCGCAAGCAAGCGAACGGCCTCCCCGCGCCCGACGCCTTCGTCAGCGTACGGCGCATCGAGCCAGTGACGTGCAACGAGGGAGGAGCCACCAGCGCGATCGACGGCACGTGGGAGGTCGAGGTCCCGGCAGGCACGTATGCGGCCAAGGCCGGGGGATCCAACGGGTACCTCGAG
The DNA here is from genome assembly GCA_964599475.1 of uncultured Thermoanaerobaculia bacterium. Lineage (GTDB taxonomy): Bacteria > Acidobacteriota > Thermoanaerobaculia > Multivoradales > CAZRFU01 > CAZRFU01. Next base: position 5,226 of record CAZRFU010000106.1, on the reverse strand, counting down.
GAGATCTACCCCGGGGTCGACTGCTCGGGGCCCACTTGTGACTGGAACGACGGCCATCCCATCAACGTCGGGCTCGCCGCCCACGTCCCGGGGATCGATTTCACCCTCCAGGATGACGCAAGCATCAGTGGCACCGTCACCGAGCTGGCTTCGGGTCTGCCTCCGGTCCACCACGGCGACCTCGCCGTCGCGCTGGTCAAGAGCGACGAAAGCGAGTCGAAGCTCACCACCGTTCAGCCCGACGGGAGCTGGTCGCGTTCCGGCCTCTCGCCCGGATCCTGGTACGCCCGAATCTCCTGGTATGGGTTCGGGGAGACCCACAACTACCGTTACATGGTGTGGCCGGATGCGCAATGCCCCCTCGACGGGACGGCCTGCCCGAGCTCGCTCGGTACGGCGATCCCCGTCGCTGAAGGCGAAGAGATCTCGAACGTCAACTTCGAGGTGGAGAGACTCGGCAGGATCGGGGGCCTTGTCACCCTGGCTGACCCAACGCTCCCAATCTCCACTGCGGAGATTGCGATTCGCGTCGACGGACCCAACGGCTACTTCGCCGAGCCTCGGGTGTACATCGGCGAAACCTGGAACGCACAACGCATGGCGCCGGGGACCTACTACGTCAGGGCCGCATCGTCCTACCTGCTGAGGGGTGAGCTCTGGGAGAACATCCCTTGTCCCCTTCCACCGCAGGTCTGCCCGACATCCGGCGGCACGCCGATCGTCATCGGTACGGATCCGGATCCCTTCGCCGCGCCGATGGCGCTCGACGCGGCTCCGGGCATTCGCGGCGCGCTGACCGAATTTGCCACCGGGCTGCCGCCCGTCATCTTTGCGACCGAGGTGCGGTTTCGCTCGGTTGCGACAGGTGCCGTCGAATACCTCACGCCGAACGAGGAGGGCCAGTTCTTCATGCCCTTGGCCCCAGGCGACTGGCAGGTGTGGGTCAATGGCTGGCCTGATCTCCAGTCCCAGGCATGGCCCGGAATCCCGTGCGACGAGGATCCCTCCGACTGCTGGTCGCTCGCAACACCCGTGACCGTCACCACGGCGCCGGCCGGCACCACAACCAACTTCACGCTCTACCCGCCGGATGGCTTGTTCCAGGACGGCTTCGAGAGCGGTGGTCTCGGGCGCTGGTCGACCTCAGCGCCGTGATCTGAGCCCAACCGAAAGGGCGGTCGCTGCGGCCAGTGCCGCGGTACCTACCACCGGCGCCGCGGTGGCGAGCATCCGCAGCGCCGCGGCGACCCATCCGGCTTCGCCCATGCCGGCATCGGCCAGGTGTGCCAGCGACAAGGCTCCATCGACCCCGGCGGCAGCGGTCAGGAGCCCGAGCAGGGCCGGGGTGGGATGGCGAGCGGCTCGCCACAGCGCTGCCGCGAGGAGCGTGTCGAAAGCGACCCATGCTCCGAGCTCGGGCGGTGAGAAGCCGAGGACCGACGAGGCGCCGGCGACCCACACGCCGGCCAAGAGCACCGTCCAGGGCACCAACGGCAGCGCCAGGGCAAGGGCAATCGCACCCGGATGGTGGGCGAGGGTGCGCAGCCCGAAGTGCCAGAGCGGGCCACCTGCGAAGGCTCGCAGCAGCTCCACCAAGGAGCCGACACCGAACGCGCCCCGGCGAACAATGAGATGAACAGCCTCCCACCGCTCGGGATGGAGGCGGCGTTTGAAGCGCGCAACGCCCTGGAAGTCGTAGAGGGGTCGGGTCACCTGAGCAATCGCGCGAAGCCAGCCGGGCGAGTCCCCAACGAGGGGAGCGAGACCGAGGGTGGCGGCACCACACCCTTCCGCCCCGATATCGCGCATGGCGGCGTCGATCAACACCTCGGACGTGCCGTTGGGGGCACCGGGCGCGCGGACCAGGTCCTCGAAGAGCCAGCCATCACGGCCTGGAATGGGAACCAGCGAGAGGAAGGCGATGACCGTTCCACACCGTTCTGCGACGTAGTAGCGATGGAGCTCGGGAGCGATGAACGGCTCGAGTCGCACCACGAAGCCCATCGGCGCCATCGACCGGCTCGCGAGCCACAGGCGGCCGAGCCGCTCGACCTCGCAGCGTAGCGACGATCCGTCGGACAGCTCCTCGGCGGCGACCCGGCGCACGTCGACCCATTTGGCGCGGGCGCGGCGCAGCTGTTCGCGCAGCCGCCGAAACGACCCCAGCCGTTCTGCCCACCGCCGCGGATCGAACCAAGGCTGCTCGCCCACCACCATCGCCGACCACTGCGCCCCCTGCCGACCGCCCTCGGCGCCGAACCACACCACTCGGCGCTTGGCTGCCTGTGCCGCGGCAGCGAAACGCGCAGCCACTGCGTCGCGCTCCTCAGGCGGCGAAAACGGGTGCCCCACACCAACCCAAGCAGTCCCGGTGTCGGCGTAGGCGACGAACGCTCCGCCGCCGGCGGTGTCCTGCCACCAGCTGATCCCCGGCTCGAGTGCCTGGAACGACACCGCCGCCTCGCCCCACCGCAGCACCGCCTCGAGGTGGGCTGGGGCCGGTTGCCTCGGCGGCCCAGTCACGGTTGGCGCCCGCGGTCGCGGCTGAGCGTTCCCTGGGGTACGGTGCCAACGCGGTTGTCCGCGGTCCGTTGTCCGAACAGGAGCCGGCCGTCGCTCGGGCTATGCCTCATTGCTCTCCGAGAGTACCCGGTACCCAGTCCGCAGTACCTCGCGATTCCCCCCTACCCGTGCGCCGCCAACGCCTGGCGCAGGGTCGGCGGCAGCGGCAGCGGCCGACCTTCGGCGTCAACCAGGACGACGATCCCCTCTCCTTTGGCCACCGTCTCGGGCTCGGCGAGGTCGACGCGCACGGCCTCGTACGCGGTGGTGAAGCTGGTATTGCCGAGTCGCGGCACCGTCACCCGCACCTCGATGTCTGCGGGCCAGTGCACCGGGCGCAAGAAGTCGCATGTCGCCCGCGCCAGAATCGGGGCATGGTCGGCACCGGCCACCAACGGCAAACCGATACGTTCGAACAACGCCATCCGCGCGCTCTCGAACCAGGTGAAGTAGCGCGAATTGTTGACGTGTCCAAAGCTGTCGAGCTCGGCCCAGTGCACGCCGACGCGAATCGTGAGAGGACCAGGACCGCCACCAGCGCGCATTCCGACGACCGTGCTCATCGCGACGTGGTCCCCTCGAGGTAGCCCAGCAGCTCGTTGTTGGTCGACAGGACCAGTGTGTCGTCGCTGCCGAGGGTCTCGCGCAAGGCCGCCAGACTCTCGACGAAGCGGTAAAAATCGGCATCGCGACCGTAGGCCTCGGCATAGATTCTGGTCGACTCGGCCTCGGCTTCGCCGAGGAGTTGCTGGGCCTTGCGATACGACTCCGAGTCGATACGCCGCTTCTCCTGTTCGGTCAGACCGGCGATCTCGGCCCGTTTCCCCTCGCCCTGGGCGCGGTAACGCTCTGCGATCCGCTCCTGCTGCGAGATCATGCGGCGATAGACGTCGTCGCGCACCTGGTCCGTGTAGTCGATGCGCTTGATCCTCAGATCGACCAGCTCCATGCCGAGATCGACCTCGGCGAGCTTCTTGCGGCACAAGTCGACGATCTTCTGTCGTGTCTCGAGGCGGCGCCCGGGCAAGTTGGGATCCGTGCCGACCGCCCCGGCGCCCGAGCTTGCGGCGTCCTCGACCGCGAGCGGTCGATCAGTGGTGCGGACCAGCTCGAGCAGGAAGTGCGTCGACACGACATCACGCACCGAACCGTCGAGAATATCGTCGAGTCGGCTCTGGGCCCCGCGTTCGTCGCGCACGGCGTTGTAGAACCGTGCAGGATCGGTGATGCGCCAGCGCGCGAAGGTGTCGACGAAAATGAACTTGTCGTCTTTGACGGGGATGCGCTCGGGATCGCCGTCCCAGGCCATCACGCGCTTCTCGAAGCGAACGACCTCGTCGACGAACGGCGTCTTCATGTACAGACCGGCTTCGGTGATCGGCGCCCGCTTGACCTGTCCGAGTTGGATCACGAGCGCACTTTCGCCCTCGTGGACGATGAAGAACACCCCGCTGAAGACCGACAAGGCCAGCAGGGCGAGGACACCAACGGCGAGACGACCGAGTTTCACTGCCCACCTCCCGCTTCAGCCTTCGTCGCCGCCTTGAGCCCGCGGTTGTTGCCGACCAGGTCGAGGATCGGCACCATGCCGTCGAGCTCGTCATCGACTACCACGACCTTCCCGACTCCAGGCAGCACCTCGCGCATTGCCTCGAGGTGGAGGCGCCTGCGGGTCACTTCCGGAGCCTTGCGATATTCGGTCAACAAGGCTTCGAAGCGAGAGGCATCACCCTGAGCGCGGTTGATTCGCTCAACCTTGCGGCCTTCGGCCTCGGCGACCCGCTGCAGCGCCTCACCCTCGACTCTGAAGATGATCTTGTTGCGCTCGCGCTCGGCCTCGTTCATCGCCCGTTCCATCTCCTGGAGAGCGCGGTTGACCTCTTCGAAAGAGTCTTTGACCGGTGTCGGCGGATGCACGTCCTGGAGCTGCACCAAGCGAATGTCGACCCCGGCCTCATAGGTCCCGAGCACCTCGTTCATCCGTTGGCGCACGGTCTCTTCGATCTCGTGGCGCTTCTCCTTGATCACCTCCTCGAATCCGAGATCGCCGACGACGCCGCGCATCTCCGCCTCGCTGACCGCTCGGATCGTCTGCTCGACATCACGCACCTCGTAGAGGAAGGCCAGCGGGTCGACGATGCGGTACTGCACCACCCATTCGACCTCCGCCAGCGCGAGGTCGCCGGTGAGCATCAGTGCCTCCTCGCCGTACCCCTCCTTGTCGTAGACGCTGCGCTGATCGAGCGCTACCGTGCGGAACCCGAACTCCTGCTTGAGTTGCCGCTCGGTGGGTACCCTGTAGACCCGATCGATCAACGGGATCTTGAACTTGGGGCCCGGCCCCACGGTCTTGACGTGTTTGCCGAACCGGAGCACCACACCTTGCTCGAAGGGGGCAACCTGGTAGTACGACAACATCGCCACCACGAGCACGGCCACTGCGATCAGCAGTGGCCGTGGTATCGAGGGCACTTTGGGCGGACCACCCTTGCCGAAGGGCAGGTCGATCACGATGGGACGGCCGGGGCCGGAAGATGTACTCATGGGTCAAGAGTACACGTTTCCCCGGAGGTTATTCCCGGATACCGGGGACCCGGGACCAGGGACCCGGGACCAGGGACGGCACAGACCGGCGACATGGGTTACAGATTGGACCGGGGACAT
>CAZRFU010000105.1:0-10013 GCA_964599475.1 uncultured Thermoanaerobaculia bacterium | reverse complement strand
AGCCCCAAAGGGGCGCCAGGAGATAGCCCAGGGCAGAGCGAAGCGACGCCCTGGGCAGTAGGCACCACCCACACCCCTCCGGAGCCCTGAAAGGGCGGAATCCCGGAGCGCGCTCCGCTGAAACCGAGGTCTCTTCTCCGAAACGGAAGAATCTTCTTCCGAGTCCGATCCGAACGGTTTCGGTTGCGGTTCCCGCGTTAGCTGGTCAGGAGCTCCTGAAACGCTGCTGGGGCGGCGGTGCGGAAGTGGCGATGGTGCGGCTCCCACCCGAGCGCTGCCGACGCGGGCGCGCGCACCGGCTGGTCGAGACAGAGGGCACGGGCAAAGTCGCCGAGCTCCGCCGCCGCCGCCTCGAGATCGATGCGGCGCACCGCACCACCTCGGCCGGCGGCTGTGCTGGCGATCTCGGCGATCTCGCGCACGGTCAGCGGCTCGTCGTCGACGGCGTGATAGACGCCCGCGGCCCGGCGCTCGCAGATCAATCGCACCAACCGCGCGACATCCTCACGGTGCACCAGCGACCAATGATTGCGGCCGTCGCCGAAGAACAGCGCCGCCCCGTCGTCGATGGCGCTTTGGAACATCTCGCTGACCATCCCGCCCGAGCCGCCGCCGTAGACCATACCCGGCCGCAGCACCGCGGTGGACAGGCCGTCGCGAGCGCCGGCGAGCACGGTCTGCTCGAGGGCAGCCCGCGCCGCGAGGTACGGCGGTGGGTTGGGTACCGTGGCCTCCGTGCCTTCGCGCCCCGCGAGGTCACCCAACACGAAGAGCACCGAGGTGTAGCAGAACAGTCGCGACCGGTCTGCTGGAGCCGCCAGCAGGGCCTCGACCACGGCGCGATCGGCGGCAGCGCGGCCTGCTCCGCTGCTCTGCGCCAGGTGGACGACGGCATCGGCACCCGCAGCGGCGGCAACGACACCAGCGGGATCGGCGACATCACCCGTGACTGCTTCGGCCCCGAGATCGCGCAGGCGTTTGGCACTGCTCGAGCGTCGCGCCAGCGCCACCACCGCGTGTCCCGCCGCCGCGAGCTCGGCGACCACGGCCGAGCCGAGGTAGCCACTGCCGCCCGTCACGAAGATCCGCATACCCATCAGCCCGTCACCCCGGCACGTGCGGCCGCCGCCTCGGCAGCGCTGAGCACCTCGGCGATCTCGTCCTCACGCATTCCGGCAAACAGCGGCAAGTTGACCACCGCCCGCGACAGCCAGCGTGCTCGCTCGCCCCCGTATGCGGCCGCCAGAACGCCGGCGGCACCCGGCTGCTCGGACATTGCCCCCGGGTACACCGTGCCGAAGCCGATGCCGCGTTCCTTCAGCGCGTCGAGGAACACCGGGCGCTTGGCGGGATCGACCAGCGCCACCGCGAGGTAGCCATTCTCCTCCCAGCCCGTCGGCGGTCCAACGACCTTCAAGCCGAGCGCCGGCAGCTCGGCGCGGTACCGTGCCGCCGCCGCCCGCCGTGAGGCCAGCCGGGCCGGCATGTGCTCGAGCGACAGCAACAGCCACGCCGCGTCGAGGCCGCCCAGCCGACTGTTCCAGCCGAGCTCGCCGTGCTCGTAGTGGCTGGTGCGGCCATGGTTGCCGAGCCGCCTGACCAACGCCGCAGCCACCGCATCGTCACAGGTCACCGCCCCGGCGTCGCCACACGATCCCAACACCTTGGCCGGGTAGAACGAGATCGTCGCGAATGTCGCTCCGCGGTAGACGCTCTCACCCTGGAAGGTCGCGCCCCACGCCTGCGCCCCGTCCTCGATCAGCACCACTCCACGATCGCGGCACAGCGCGCGGAACTCCGCCGTCCGCGCCGAGCCCCAGCCGTAGAGGTGCACCAGGATCGCCGCCTTCGGTCGACGCTCGTCGAGCGCCCGCGAAAACAACTCGAAGTCCATCTGCAGATCATCGGGATCGATGTCGACCGTCACCGGCCGGGCACCGACGTTGACCACCGCCTCGAACGTCGCCCAGAACGTCGCGTCGGGGATCAACACCTCGTCGCCCGGGCCAACCCCCGCCGCCCGCAAGGCCAGCTGCAGCGCGTCGGTGCCGTTGGCGCACCCCACCGCCGCCACCGCGCCGGTCTCGCGCACCAAGGCCTCCTCGAACGCCACGATGTCCGGCCCACCCACCCACGCCGTGCGGCTCGTGACGTCGGCAACCTTCGCCAACCACGCGTCGACGAAACCCGACTCGAAACGCTTCAGATCGATGAACGGTACCGCCATTGGCTCCCCCTGTTGCCCAGAGCCTATCCCCTCGAGGGCCTGCACCGCGCCCTCCCATACACCTACCGCAGAGCCAAAGCCCGCAGCTGCACAAATGCGCTCCCCGAGCGCGACGGCATTCTTCAGCGCCTGTTCCAGCTCGCACCGGGCGCATTCTTCATCGAGCGGATTCGTCCTGGCTACGGTCCGACGATCGGACCTGTGCGCTCCAGGGGACAGACGCGGAATCTGCCGTGGTAGCTGCTCACCTGTCGGCACCCCTCTTCGCGAATTCGGAGTGAGGGGTAGTGCGTTGGAAGACTGTCCGTCGCCCATTCCCCGAGAGCCCTCCGCTGGAGCACGAAGAGCCGCTCCGGCGGTGCCTCCTCGACCATCGCCACCGCTCGCCGCCACATCGCGGTCTCAGGCGTCAGGCCCCAGCTGCTCGATAGGCGCACGAATCTCGCCGATGCTGGAAACGAAGGAATGGCGTAGCCGATCGGACTGCCGCAGACGACCAATGTCGCGTTCTGATAGCCCACAAGTTGCGAAGCGTCGACGCCGAAATAGGAAGGCGACCAGGGACGACGCCCCCAGTCCCCGGGGTTCGCGAGCACCGCCAAGCCGAGGGCGACAGGGGCAGCAAGCACCATCCGGGCACGGGCAGAGGTCAGCAGCCGAGCCACGATCGCGACGAGTAAGGCTCCCGCCAAAAGCTCGAGGAACACCGCGTACCGGTAAATAGCGAAGAGCTCGATCCAGAGGACATAGGCTACCAGCCAGAAGGCTGAGACAGCCTGAAGCGGCACCAGCGAATTCTCCGCCCGCCTCCGGCCCTTCCGCCCGAAGACGGACAGGACGATCACCGCGGCGACAGCTAGCGCGCCAACCAGCAGCCTCCCATCGTGGACTCGTTCAGAGACCAACAGCCGGCCAAGTGCGGTAACGGGCCCAGTCCAGCCGTCCGCTCGAACCCGCCGATCACTGAAATTCTCGAGTGGCGCCCACGGGCTCTGGAAGATTTCGTTGAAGTACGGGAACAGCGGGCTCTGGAAGTGACGCTGGAGCTCCCACATCCACCAGCCGGAGGTCGCCAAGAGCCCCGCGACGCCACCGAGGAACAGGTGGACCAGTCGCGCGGTCCGAGCCCAAGCTGTCCCCGGAATCGTGATCACGGCAGCCGCCAGCCCCAAGCAGGCGGGACCGATGGTCCACTTCGCTCCCATCGCGGCCCCGCCCCAAACCCCCGCCCAGAATAAGCCCCGGCGCGCGTCGGGGCGCCCGGAGGCTCGTAGCACCAGCGCCAGCGCGGCGAGAACCAGGACGGCCAACGTGTTGTCGTTCATGGTGTTGCCGATTTCGGCGCGAAAGGCTGCCCCGGTGGCGGCGGTGAAGACCGCCACCAAGACCAGGCCGTTCGACCGCGATCCTTCGGGCAGCAGGAGCCTGGCAATCGCGTGAACCAAGACGAGTGCGGTCCCGTGAAAGGCTGCGAGACTCAAGAAGAACACAGTGGGCGGGATGCCACCGTCGATCGCAAAGTACAACGGAAAGTCGAGGAGAGGATTCAGGAAGGTCGCGGCGTCCGCGATCCAGACATCATGGGCGAGGCCACCGTGGAGGTAGCGATAGGGACTGTAGAAGTGATACGCGAGCAGATCCCAGTTGAGGTCTTGGCCCCTCGACCACGCCATCGCCACACCCAGCGCCACGTAGAGGCCACACCATCCCATCCAATGCCACCGGTCCGACTGCCTCGGGTGGCCGGACCAGCGTCCGAAGAGCCCCTCGAGCGCGCTCGTCATTCTGCGTGCCGCCATATCCACCTTCAGGCGCGTCTCCATACTCTGACCGAGTCGATTCGACCGGGCAACCCTGAGAGCCACACCGGATCATAGTGCCCGGCCCACAATCCTGCAGGGCCTGCTTTCCTCACGAGTCGAGCTGGCCGCAGCTCGAGACTCTTCGGCCTCGAGTGCACACCATCTGCGTTGGGTGGCCATCCGCCGGCGGAACGACTGCGGATGAGAACGCCGGCCTCGAGTCCCGAGTCCGGGGTCTGCTCCACTCACCCCTCGCAGAACCAGCTGACCCAAGCCTGTAGTACGCTCCTGTGATGTCGGCCGGTACGTGGCTCATCACCCGGCACTCCGGTTTCGTGCGCCCCCGGCGGCGGCCTCGGTTCGCCCTGGTACTGACACCTGCCTTGCTTCTGGCGAGCGCGTGCGCCAGGACCCCAGAGGCCCCAACGCACCGAAAACTCCTGGAGCGTGCCGCCGAGGCCGTCTTCGACCCTGGGTCGATCTCAGCGACGCAAGTTCTGCAGACCGTCGAGCTGCCGGGTCGGACGACACCCGAGCCGCCGGATGCCAATGCGCCCCTTGCGATCGTGCCACTCGTCGGTGTCGCCGAGAAGCTCCGGACGGTCGAGGTCGAGGTCGGGGTGCTCCGAACGCAAGGGGTTGCAGACCCGCACCGAGCCGTACTGATGCCCGTCGGAGAGGTCCTCTGAGTAGAGCAGCGTCGCGCCGGACACCTGCGCCGCCTGCACGATCAGGGCATCCCCAAAAGAGACCTGGTGGCGGTCTTCGATTTCCAGCGCCTCGAGGATCGAGTCGGCGTCGTTGACGACCACTCGCCAGGCTCGGTAGTCGGCGACGATCTCACGGATCGTCGCCGAATCGAGCGCTGGGGTGACTTTGCGGCGCAGATTGACGGCGAGCTCCTGCAAGACCTGGGTGCTGAGGACTCCGGTTCTCGAGTCCCACAGCCGTTCCACCAGTGCTCGGGCCCTTCGATGTTTCTCACCCGCGCTGGCGTCGTGGGCGTAGATCAGGATGTTGGTGTCGACGAAGACCCTCTGGCTGCGGTCGCGCGAGGCTCTACCGCTCATGCAGCTCGTCCCGCGAGCGCGGAGGCGTCCAGCCCAAGTTGAGGCCCAGTGCGAGACGCGACAGCGAGCGCTCCCGCGCGCGCTCGTAGGCTCTGCGGTCGCGAACGATCGCCTCGAGCCGATCAGCGAGCAGTGAGCTGATCGAGCGCCCCTCCTCCGCAGCAACCACCCGCGCTTCCTGAAGCAAATCAGCGTCGAGCTTGAGGGTGATGTTGGTCTTCATGCGGTGAGGCTAGCACGTGACCCACGTGCCGCACGCGCTCCTCGGCGCTACACCGCGATCCCGATCGAAGGGCGGGCCAAGCTCGAGGAGCGTATGGCCTACCTGCTGGGGCAGGGGGCGAAGGCTTGGTCTCCCGAGTCCTCCACTGGCCCGGGCTGCACTTCGCCAGAGCCGCGATGTTCGGCCGAGTGATCAAGGGTGTCTGGTACGACCGCACCAAGGCCCGCGAGCAGAGGAAGGCCCTCCCTCCGGGCAAGAAGCTCCGCCGCAGGGACTGGGTCCGCGACACCGAGTCTCAAGCTTGCTCCTCTGCCCTGCTGGACCGAGCTCTCGGCAGCCGAACAGCAGGGCAAGGTCCGGGCGATGGCCCGAGCCATCGAGGACCAGGCTCAGACTGAGCGCAACGGGCGTCCACCCCTCGGAGCGAAGGCGATCGTGGCCCAGGACCCGTTTTCGCAGCCCAAGACCCCTCGAGTCTCAACCCCCGCGCCACTGGTGCATGCCGAAGGCGAGACCTTCATTCGGCTCAGGCACGCCTACCGCGAGCTCGGCCGCCTTCCGCCAGGCCGCCGAGCTGCTCGAGCGCGGCATCCCGATCGAGCAAATCCCCTTCCCCATCGGCTGCTTCCCACCGCGCCAACCGATGGTCCGGGCGCGGCCTTCTCAAGGTCCCTCTCGGCGCTTGGACCGCCAAAGATGGCCGCCAACCAACCAGGGCAAACCTGCAGGGTCAAGCAAGAACGGGGCGATCAACCAGAGTGGATTCAGCTCACCACGAGCCAGCAAGCCAACTGCAGCGGTTAGTGAGCCGAAGATCGGAATCGGCGAGGGCGCCCTCCGACCGAAGGCCACAAGGCACACGACGGCGATGTTGAAAACCACCATCGCAACGCCAACGAGAGCCGCAATCGCTGCCATCACAGGAACATCCTCTGACCCATGAGTCCCTTAGCCAGATCAAAAGCCCACCAGCTCTTGCTGGGGGAAGTAGAGCCTGGAACCACGCACAACGTAGGAGGACCCTGTAGACATGCTGGCTGCTTGGTTCAAGAATGGTTGAGACTTGCCAGACAGAAGGTAATCAAGATACGTCTGGCGACCCTTCATGACCCAGTCCCCCGCCTTCAGACCTTGCCCGCCCCACCTGCTGACCGTCACGAGCGCAGCATGGCCGCCAGTAACTCCATAGCCTACTGCTGCCGGGATTGTGTTGACGAATGCCAGCTCGGGGGCCAAGATCCAGACTGCGTGAAGAAGACCGGCCTCTAGGAGCTGTTGGGCATGATTGAGTTCGCCGACAGAACTGAGGACGGCACATCCGCCAGTACAAGCCCCTTCCGAGCCAGCTAGGCTCGAAGCGGCGCTGCTGAACGACGCACCCCACAGATGTGGCGGCAGCGCGTTTGGTGACCGGCCCGCCCACGCTCCGCTGCCACCACTGCCCCAACCTTCGGTGGTACCCCACGCCCAGCCACCGCCAGTACCGCCGTAGCCACCGCGCGTCACCGAGATCCCGGCGCAGCTCCCAGACGAGCAAACGTCCGTGACATCGTAGAGTGTTCGTTCCGCCTGGTTGAACTCCGCAGTCCCAACCACCCACCCATGCGGGTGCCACACGAGTGGTCACGATCTGTTCCGCCATGCCGCCGAGCGCCGGCGCCGAGGTCTTGAGGCGAAATTCCCGCCGGGGTCCTTCCCGCCGCGTCTCCCCTACGTGCCGCATCTGGCCCTCTTCGGCTGACGACGTCAGCCGACCCCAACCCAACTCAGCACGCAGCTCCCGATCGCAGCGGTGTCGTCACCGGAGGCGCCGCGCTGCCCGCATGCGCCGAGTTCCGAGACCAAAGCCATCATCGAGGCCCACGCCGAGCCGATTCCGCGTCTTTCTCCGTCCGCAGCAACTCGCGGCGTCCCGTGGCAGCATGCCGCCGGGCCAAGGAGCCAGCCGCCAGGCCGGGTGCTTGACCACTCGTGTGGCACCTTTATGGGGTGGGGGGGCCCTTTATGGGGTGGGGGGGCGCCACCTTTATGGGGGGGTGGGGGCGCGGGAGCCCACCAGAACCTACTCGCCCAAGAGAACGATCCACCCCTCCTCGCTCCGCCGCAATAGGCGAAAGCCCACGCTTTCGAAGGGAAGCTCCTCCAGCTCAGGCCGGATCGGAATGCCAGTCTCCTCGATGAGTCTGCACTCGCAAATATCGAAAGGCGTGTGGCGGGTCGCGAAAGCGTGGAAGATCCGAGTCCCGGTAGCACCGGGGACGACTACCTCCACGACCGAATGCGTCGTGTATCTCTTGAGGAGCAGGTCGTATGGGGGAAGCTCAAAGGACTCGCGTTCGGACTCGGGCAGCTGCCAGCGGAGAGGCTCCTGGACGAGCCCCTTGTACAAGCTGGAGGCGATCTCGTCCCACTCATCATAGGCATCCTCCCGCCGCCATCCGATTGCGGCGCGCTCCGCGTACGGCACAAGCTCTCCGAGTGCGGAGCGAAAGTTTCGGAAGGCTCCGCCCACAGTCAAAGGCCACCTCCGACGCTTTCTAGTAATTCAAGTTCAGCACTCGTCGGAGCGCGTTTGGGCCCAAATCCGCGACCCGGGAGCACTTGCTTGACGCGTGCTCTCGTTATGTCCAGGACAACCTGGCCTTGCTCGTTCGTGATGAAGACGCGACCAGGGCCCCCTTTGACCACGCTGCTTGGGGGACCGATGAGGTTCTTCACAAGCTGGCCACTCCGACCCCCGGAAAGGGTTACTTTGGCCAACTTTAACCCCCTGAGGCCAATCATGTCGAGCGGACTCACCGCGTACGATGGACTCAAGCACTCAACTCGCCCCGCGAACTCTACCTCCTCGCATGGGCGTTCCTGGTCAAGCCAGTTGATAGCTGCATCGAGGCCCATGATTGCCGCGTCAATGACGCTCCGCGCGGTCTGCCAGTAGTCGATGCGCAGTGAGAGGCCGAACATCGTCGAGCCCGCCCCGTCTCCGCCCGGAAGGGACGTCCCCCCACCATGCAGGTGCCACACGAGTGGTCACGATCTCGGGCAACACGATCTCGGGCAACCACGCCCATTTGCTCGCAGTTCCGAAGGGCGGCGAGGCGCTCTCGGGCTTCCTGCAGCACGTCAACAGCAACGTCGCCCGTGAGGCCGGTCGACTGCACCGCCGGAAGGCGAAGTCCTGGAGCAGGCGCGCTCGAGTGATCTGGACCAGCGACGAGCCCGAAACCCAGGTCGCGAGACTGGTCTACCTACTCGAGCTGGGTCGCACAGATCGAGACCGCAGCGCGCGAGCGTTACCGCACCCGCAACACCAACCCGTGGGGCCCGAGAAGATCTGCCGCCAGGATCACCATGCCCAGCCGGCGACCTCCAAGCGCTCCCCAGCGCCCAGGTGCCACACCGCCACCGTCGAGGAGTGGGTCTGCTACCAGCAGGCGTATCGAGAGTTCGTCGAGTGCTTCCGCCATGCCGCCCAGCGGCGGCGCCGAGGCCTCGAGGCGAAGTTCCCGCCGGGGTCCTTCCGCCGCGTCTCCCCTACGTGCCGCATCTGGCCCTCTTCGGCTGACGACGTCAGCCGACCCCAGACAAGCTCAGCTCGCCAATCGCGAAGCCGGTGTCGTCACCGGAGGCGCAGCGCTGCCCGCCTGCGCCGAGTTCCGAGACCAAAGCCATCATCAAGGCCCACGCCGAGCCGATTCAGCGACTTTCTCGATCCGCAGCAACTCGCGGCGTCCCGTGGCGGCATGCGGCCGGGCCAAGGAGCCAACCGCCAGGCCGGGTGCTTGACCACTCGTGTGGCACCTGCATGGTTGGGTGGGGGGGGCGACCGCTCCGAGGCCGCTGCGAGCAAGTCCATTGAGGGTATCGAACTGCCCACCGACGAAGAGGGTCACGCCGTCGTCGGAAAAGGCCAAGGCACGAACCGTCGAAAAGCCGGCGGCGGCCACGGATGGGTTGAAACTGCCGACGAGGTCGCCGGTCGCAGCATCCCAGGCCGCCACACGAGCTCGAGCGCAACTTCCTCCACCTGGGAGGCAGGCGACCGACGAGAAGTTGCCGCCGCCGTAGACCCGCTGCCCGTCCGGTGCGACGACCAGCCGCTGGACGCGGTCGTTCGGCCGCGGGTCCCATGGTTCGAGCGTCGCGGTGGCCAGTGTCACTCGGGCCAAGTGTCGCCGCTCGACCCCACCGACCTGGTTGAACTTGCCGCCGATCAGCACACTGGCTCCACCGGCCGCAAGCGCCAAGGTCTGACCGCGGGCGTTGGTGCAGTTCGAGATCAGCGCGTCACAAGCGACCGCAGGATCCCAGCTCAGAACCTCCCCAGTGAGGACGTCACACGCGGCAAACCAAGTGCGGTCGACCTCGCCCGGGTCACCCGGAAGAGCTCCCGGCGGCCGCACCTTGGTGAACCGGCCAGCCAGGTACACCGTGCGCTCGACCACCAGCACTCCCTCGACCCTTTCGTCGGTGAGGCACATGGGCCTCGGCGTCGGCCCAAGCGTCGACCCGTAGACGCCGGCGGCGAAACAGAACCCGAACGCCAAAGCTAGAGCCGAGGTCAAACGCATTTTTCAAGCCTATCGCAGGCCCCGCGGCGTGAGGTGCCGGGGTGAGGCGCCGCGGGGGTGAGGTGCGGGGGGGGGCGGGGGGGCGCGGGGGGGGGGGGGGTCGCCGGGGGGGGGGGGGGG
>CAZRFU010000104.1:0-12110 GCA_964599475.1 uncultured Thermoanaerobaculia bacterium | reverse complement strand
GGAGCCGGACCCACTCGGAGGGAACCACCCCGCACTCCGACGGGTCCCCGGTACCGGGTCCCTGGTCCCTTGCTGATCTCATCCTCCGGGGTACCCCTTCGTGGCGTAACTGGCACGACGGTCTGGGCAAGTGAGCGCGTGCGATAGATTCCGTTGAACCATGGCTGACGAGGATCTCGCGTGGACGACGCTGCTGCAGGCGGCTGCCGGAGGGGACGAGTCTGCCGTGGCGAAGGCGGTCGAGCGGTGTTACGAAGAGCTCCGCTGGATGGCCCGCCTACAGTTGCGGCGGGGGCGGCCCGATGGCCTCGAGACCACCGTGCTGGTCCACGAGGTCTTCGTGAAACTGATGCGAAGCGCGAGGGTCGAAGCAGCTGATCGCAGCCACTTTCTCGCGATCGTCGGCCGGGCGATGCGCCAGATCGTGGTCGACGAGGCGAGGGCGGCCGGCGCCGAAAAGCGCGGCGGTGCCGACCAGCCGGCAACCCTCGTTACCGGACTGCATTTGATCGACGCTGGGCCGAGCCAGGTGCTCGACGTTCACAGCGCTCTCGAAAGGCTCGAGGCGGTCGAGCCGCTGCTGGCCCGCCTGGTCGAGCTGCGGGTTTTTGTGGGGTTGCCGGAGGCCGATGCAGCCGCCGCTCTGGACTTGTCCTTGCGCAGCCAGCAACGTGCGTGGCAGCGAGCGCGGGCATGGCTGCGGGTGGCGCTCGCCGACTCTCGATGAGTGACCTCACCCGCGACCGGCTCGCCAACCGTCTCCTCGAGACGGCCCTCGACCTGCCGACAGGTGACCGGTTGGAGTGGGTGGCCGCACGGACGGAAGGTGACCCCGAGTTGCGGCAGCTGGTTCTCAGGCTGCTCGATGCGGTTGCCGAGCCAACGGCGGTCGGCGTACCGGCTGCGCGGCGGCCGGAGCACGAGGACGGGGTGAGCCTGGTTCCCGGCGAACGCGTCGGATCCTTCGAGATCGTCGAAGAGATCGGGCGCGGGGGGATGGCGCGGGTGTTTCGGGCCGAGCGGCGCGAAGGTGGGTTCGCGCAGACGGTCGCGATCAAGGTCCTCGCCTCAGGGGTCGCGAGCGGGGACGTGGTCGCTCGCCTAGGGAGGGAGCGACAGATCCTGGCGACCCTGCGTCACTCCAACATCGCATCGGTCCTCGACGGTGGCAGCCTCCCGAACGGCCTGCCCTACCTCGTACTCGAGTACATCGACGGCGCGCCGCTGGATCGTTTTGCCGCAGCGGTCGGATTGGAGCGCCGCCTGCGGTTGATGATCACGGTGGCGCGGGCGGTGCAGCATGCTCATCGCCTGTTGGTGGTCCATCGCGACCTCAAGCCGTCGAACATCCTGGTCGACACCAGTGGCGCGGTCAAGCTGCTCGACTTCGGGATCGCCAAGGTGTTGGAGCCGGACGAGCAGCTGGCAGCGCTCGAGACGGCGGCTGGACTGAGGGTGCTGACGCCTCAGTGGGCGAGCCCAGAGCAGGTGCTGGGCGAGCCGGTCACCACGGCCGTGGACATCTACCAGCTTGGGCTGCTGCTGTATCACCTGTGTTGTGATGTTCCGGCGCACGCCCTGCGCGACACCAGTTGGAGCGAGCTGCGGCGGGTGGTGTGCGAGCAGCCTCCACCTCGGCCGAGTGTGGTCGCGAAGGGAGCCGGCCGGACGGTGTCGCTCGAGCTCGAGGCCGTGATCCTGCGAGCGCTCGAGAAGGAGCCGCAGCAGCGCTATGGCTCGGCTGAGGATCTTGCCCGCGATTTGGAGCGAATCCTGCTCCGTCAGCCGGTTTCCGTGCGGCCGTCGACGCCTCTGTATCGGGCGCAGAAGCTGATCGAACGGCACCGCTTTGCCTCGGCGCTGGTAATCGGGGGTTCACTCGCGCTGATGGCCAGCCTCGGACTGCTGGCGGTGCAGACCGGGAGGTTGGTCGAGCAACGCGATCGCGCCGCGCTCGAGAGTCTGCGGGCCCAGGAAGCCGGGGACTTTCTCGCGAGCCTGTTTGACTTGGGATCGCCGCTGTCCGGCCGGACCGTGTCGGCGAAGGAATTGGTCGACCAGGGTATAGCCCGAATCGATCGCGAGGCCTTCTCCCAAGCCGAAGTCCGGCACGACCTGATGGAGCGACTCGCGTGGGCAGCCTGGGAGCTGGGCGAGCCGGATCGAGGCGTGGAATTGGCGCGGCGACTGCTCGAAGAGACGGGTCCTCTTGGCCCCGCGGCGCTGGAGAGGGCATCGATGCTGCTGCTGTTGGCGGAGTCGGCGAGCGGTCGCGGGGACTTGCGACACGCGGAGCGGCTGTTTCGTGCCGCGATCAGCGCCGCGGATGGCAGTGGCGGGGAGGTTTCGCTGGTGTCGCTGAATGCTCGTCGGGGTCTGGCCAAACACTGGGAGCGGGCAGACCGGCTGCAGGAGGCCGAGGCAATGGCACGCTCCGTGGTCCAGTCGCGCCGAGCGAACGACCGCGAGGGTCGACTGTTGATCTCCGATCTGCGCATCCTCGGCTCGATCCTGATCGAAAGGGAAGAGATCGACGAGGCCTTGGAGGTGCTTCAGGAGGCCCACGACCGGGCCGTTGGGCTTTTTGGTCCTGGTGATCCGAGAGTGATCAAGCCCTCCAATGACCTCGCCTTTGCGATCGAGGATGCCGGCCTATTCGACCGCGCCGAGGCGCTGCGGCGCGACTCGCTGGCGGCGGAGTTGCGGCTTCTGCCCGAGGGCCACCCGACAGTGGCCCTGGCAAGGCACAATCTGGCCCGCGTGCTGTACCGGCAGGGTGCGCTCGGCGAGGCTGAGGAGCTCGCGCGCCAGGCCTCCTCGGCGTTGTCTGAAAGCCTGGGGCCGGATCACACCGAAGCGTTGGTAGCGGCATTCAATCTCGGGCTGATCCTGCGGGAGCGTGAAGACGCAGCTGCAGCCGGTGCCATCTTCGACCAGCAGATCGAAATTCTCGAACCGCGTCTGGGGTCGGATCACCCTCGGGTTAGGACCTATCGTGCGATCGCTGGCCAGACGGCCCTCGACCAGGGCCGGCTGCAGCTCGCCGAGTCGTTGGCGGGAGCTCTGCGGCCGGATCCGAGAGGGCCTCACGAGCACCTTCTCCTTGCCCGGATCGAATTGGCCAGCGGCAGGCCTGATGGGGCCCTCGCATTCCTGGGGGCGTGGGACCAGCTCACTGAAGGACCTCTGCGCCAGCGGCTGCGCGTCGAGGGACGGCTGTGGCAGGTGTTGGCAGAGCTCGAGCGCAGCGGCCGGCTCCCCGCCGAGGCCGAGTCTTTGCTCGCCGTCGCATCCGGATCGACGCCTCGCCTGGCGCGGCTGGCGGAGGCAAATGAGCGTCGCAGTGGCGGGAAATCCCCCCAGTCTCCGTGAAGGGAGTAGCCGCTCTGCCGGCTCCCCCAAAGGAGACTCCACATGCACCGTTCGCAGCTCTACGCCCTTTATGTCCTCGTCGTCCTGGCCGTCCCCGGGGTCGGCGAAGCGGTCGACTTCGCCGTCACCCGTTACGACGATCCCGTTCCGACCCTTTGCTCTCCCACGGATTGCTCGCTGCGGGAGGCTGTCATCGCGGCGAACGAGAATCCTGGAGCGGATCGCATCATTCTCTCTGCCGGCCGCTACCAGCTCGCGCAGGTCGGCAACCAGGAGAATGCCGCCATCGTCGGCGACCTCGACGTGCTCGACGACCTCGATGTCCTCGGTGTGGCCGCCAACTTGACGATCATCGACGGCAACTTCGTGGTCGAGAGGCTGTTCGAGGTCCCGGTAGTGGAGTCGATCAGCCTGCGGTTCGCCGATCTTGCCCTCACCGGTGGCTCCGGCCTGTTTGGCGGCAGCGCAGTCCAGGTAGCACGTGCTGATCTGGTGATCGAGCGCTGCGAGATCTTCGAGAACCTGGGAGCCACGTCGTCGGTCATCGCCGGAGTGTTCTCGACCGCCACGATCCGAGATTCGACCCTTCGCTCCAACGGTGGTGGGCTGTCGTGCTCGCAATCGGACTGTCTTCTCGTCAACGCCACCTTGACCGACAACGGGACCAGAGACCTTCGTGGTTCCATCGGCGCGCTGATCACCTGCCAGCACTGCAGCATCTTCGATGCGAGCAATGGTGTGGTGGTCGAGCTCGATGCGGCTGCTCTCCAGATCGGTGACTCGGTTGTCCAGGGGGCCTGCTCGATGAACCCGGGGGCCTTTGTGTTTTCGGCCGGCGGGAATATCGAGTCCCCCGGTCAGACCTGTGACTTCGCCGAGGTCTCCGACGTCGACGATGCCTTCACGGCAGCGCTGTTGGAGCTGGCGCCCAATGGTGGGGCGACCCTGACCCGTCGGCCACAGGCTGACGGGCCAAGTGGGGTGGGAGCGGTCGCCTGTCTTCCCGAGCTCGACCAGACGGGTTGGCCGAGGCCGGCGGTCGGCTGCAGCAGAGGTGCGGTCCAGGCGGCCGTGTCGCGCACGCTGATTCCGGTGTTCATCGATGGATTCGAGCAGGGTGACGCTGAGGCGTGGTCGGCGATCGCCCCCTGACGCGCCGATCCGCGAGCCTCCTCATGGCTGGGTGGTATCCGCCAGGAGGGGGCTCAGGGCCGCCGCCAGCGCTTCGCCCGCCACCAGGTTGCCACGGGCGTTGAAGTGGGTGTCGCGCAGGTGGTAGAGGTGGCGACTGCCGTCACCATCGACCGGCTGAGTCCGGAGGATGGGCAGCAGATCGAGGGTGCGGAAACCCTCCTGCTCGAGGCGCGGCAGCAGCTGCCGGCGCAGGCGGTAGCGCGGGAGTGGGCCGTCGCTGAGGCCTTGGATCTCGCGCCAGAGCTCGTCTTCGACCTCGGCTTCGAACGGGATCAGAACCAGCAGCAGCGGGCGATCTTCGGAGATGTCACGGATCGCTCGCAGAACTCCGAGTGTCGGATCGAGGTCGCTCGGCCGCTGCGCCGCGAGCCGGCGGACCCGCTCGAGCTCCAGCTCGAGAAAGATCTTGCGGCGAAAGGTAGGGCGTTCGAGGTGCGGATCGGCAAGCCACGGATAGCGGTCCTCGAGGACCCGAGAATCGGATTCGGTGCCACCCAGCGCAGCGTCCGATCGTGTTTGGACACCGGCCGCAACCCGCCCGAGGCGACGCAGGGTCTCGGGCCATGAGACACGCTCCCGGTCGAACCACGGTGCAGCAGCCTCGGCGAGGACGCGTACTGCTCGCAGCGGCAGCGAAGGCCCGGAAGCGGGGGCCGACTGGGGTGATGGTCCTGCGAAGAAGTCGTTGCCAAGGTACAGGTTGATGACGATCGCCGCAGGTTCGAGCGCGAGGCCTTCGGTGCGCAGCAGGTGGAGGTACTCCTCCGGCCCGATCGCGGGCACGCCGAGGTTGGCGATCTCGATGCCGACGAGGTGCGTTTCGGCGACCGTGGTGAAGTGGAAGGCGTGCGGCACCACTCCGGCACCGAACGAATCGCCGATCGATACGACGACTGGGCGATCCGGTCGCGAGGGTTCGAGCTCGCTGTCGTAGTGGCCCTGGCGGTTGACCGGGAACCCCCAGCGCACGGTTCCAGGCCGCAGGCGGTGGCGTTCGATGCGGTCCTCTACCGAGTCGGACGATCGCGCCAGGATTTCGACCGACTGTACACCGGCGATCTGCCGCAGGGCGAGCTCGAACAAGACCAGCGTCAGGCACAGCTGGAACACCGCCAGCTCGATCCCGCGCCAGAGCCTGCCGGCGGAGCCGAGCCACCGGCGTCGAGTGATCTCATGAACGAGCCCGAAGACTCCCGCGGCGAGGCCACTGGTTACCACCAGGGTTGCCGGACCGTGGGGTTGGCCGAAGAGCAGGTGCAACGCCCAAGCGCCGGCGGTGACGGCGAAGAACAGGCGAATCGAACGGCCTGGTCCGAGCGCGCCAGGGCCGATGGAGCCCGAATGTGGCTGCCACTGTCCCAGGAGGGCCAAAAGGGCGGTCAACGGAGCTGCGAGGAGTGCAGCAAGCAACGGTAGATCACGCGTCTCTCGCCCGCTTGCCCACCAGAACTGCGAAAACAAGCACGCCGCGAGACCGCTGGTCACCACGGCGCCGGCCAGAAGGCTCAGAGCCAGGTACCCGAGGCCGCGCCGAGCGCCGGGACCAACGAACCGTTTGCCGCCATTCACATGGCGATCTTCTTCCAATCGCTCCTCGTGCGCCGAGGCGACAGCGATCCCCGCGCGTCGCGAGGATCATTGGCCGGCGTGGCGGTGCGAAGCGGTGCCGACGGGGAGGAATGGCTCCTGCCGCCGTCGGCCGGCCTCGGCGAAAGGCCGTTGGCTCAACGGCCTCCGGGGAGTGGGTGTTTGGTCAGTCGACCTTGACGACGAACGTCTTCATGATTTGGTCGAGTGCCGCGAGATCGGCGTCGCTGACCAGTTGCACGAAGACTGCCGCAGCAAAGCGGTTGTCCGCTGGGCGCGCCACCACGATCATTCGCCCCGATCCGGTCCCGCCGCAGTTGGAGTAGAACTCGAACGTCCCGGTGTACAGCTGGTCTTGATACGGCTCTCGGCCGTGGGCCTGGCAGCCGGTGACACTCTGCCCATACGAGTCGAGCAGGGCGTTGTCGTTCTGTGAGGCGTACGCAGCGCTGGCATGGAAGATCACGCCTGGAACTCCCCAGGTGTTGAAGAAGCCGTTCAGGTCGGGCGAGGCGCTTAGCGCCGGGTCACCATTCTCCAGCGGTGAGCCGTTGACCTGGCCCCAGGCGGCTGGGACTTCCATCGCCAGCAGCCCCGAGTTGTCAGTGATCTCGACGTAGCTGTCGTAGCCGGCTCCGCCGCCCCCGGTAGCGATCTGGTCATCGAAGCTCTGGGCGAAGGAAAACGCCTGTTCGAGCTCCTTGCCGTTGATCTCGCCGACCAACACCTCCTGCGTCTCGTAGCGCAGCACCTCGACCTTGAGCACGGCGTCGTTGCCGCGAGTTTGCAGGATGTCGCAGTAGACCTTCTTGGTGCCGTCGGCTCCGAGCACGAGGTCCTCGAGCTTGGTCACGATGTCCCCGCCCTTGATACCTGCCTTGGAGGCCGGCGAGCCGCTCTTGACCGAAGCGACCCAGATGCCGCTGATGCCGTTCTCTTCGTCGACCACCGCCTGGCCGTTGATGCCGAGGGAGAGGACGTCGGTGCCCTGCTTGAGCTGCTCGACGATGGTGCGTGCGAGTGGTGCCGCGATGGCGAAGAACTGCCCCGTGTCGGAGGCGCCGGCGTAGTTGACTGCGACGACGCGGGCCGAGTTGTCGAACAGCGGGCCGCCCGAGTTGCCCGGGTTGATGCGGGCATCGTGCTCGATCACCGCGTCGACCGACGCCCAGGGCGTTTCGCCGCCGGCAGAGGCCTTGGAGACGATCCCGCGGGTGAGGGTGTACTCCGGATCGCCGAGTGGGAACCCGGCGGCACGGACCTCGAGATTCACATCGATGGTGCCGTCGTACCACCCGACGTACGGGTAACCCTCCCCGTCGAGGTCGATCACGGCGAGGTCGGCACACTCGGAAACCCCAAGCACCTTGGCGCTCACGCCTTTGGCGCTGCCGCCCACGAAGGCTTCGAGAGTCGCTGCGCCGGTGACGACGTGGTTATTGGTGACCACGATGCCGGAGGGGTCGATGATGAAGCCCGAGCCCGAGCCGGCGGCATTGAGCTGGAGGCCGACACTCGGGTCGACGAAGGAGCCGGTGGCGACGATCCGCACCGTTGCCTGCTTGGCGTCATCCACCGAGCTGATGGCGCCGCCGCCACACGCGCTCAGCAGCAACGCGGACGCTGCGAGAGTCGGGACGATGCTCGTGCCCGAGAGGGTGGCACGTTGGGAGGTCGGTCCGGGGACACGAGAGCTTGGCCGCAACATAGGGGGCTCCTGCGGGAAGAGGGTTGATCGGCGCCGAAAGCGGAGGAGCGAGGCTAGCACGAGGAGCGCCACCCAGCAATATAAATTATTGATAAGTGGATATTTAGAAGATCGCCGTGGCTCCGCCGCCGCCCCGGCTGGTGGCTGCGCATTCTCTCTTGAGGCTGCTGTGAGAGAACCGGCGACCGCCGCGCGTCTTGGTTGTGAGCCTCGTGAGCGCAAGAAGGAGAGACTCCATGCAGAAAATGATCAACGCCGTTGTCCTGATGTTCCTGGTCGCCTCGATGGCACGAGCCGACCGACTCTTGATGTGTGGGAGCGAGCTTCTGGCAGCGGCGAGCCAACTGCCGCCCGGCCTCCCCAGTTCACAATGCTCGGAGGTGAGGTCCCTGGGCGAAGGGATTCGCGGAGCTGTTGGGGGCTCCCCTCGGCTCGACCCGGCGTCGGTGATGAAGGCTCCGGACGCCAATAGCCTGCGACTGCGCCAGGCTGCTCTCGAGGGCGCGTCGCTCGGGCGCATCACTCTGTGGGTCCTCGAGGGTGCGCCGGGGTCCGAAGTGGCGCTCCTGCGGGTCGATCTCGAAGGGGCGCTGGTGACCTCGGTCGCGAGTGGGGCCAGCAAGGCGGAACCTGTCGAAACCGCAGTACTCGTTGCCTCACAGACCACCTGGAGCGTGTGGGCTCCGGCGGGCGCGCCGGGCACTCCTCCGACGGGATCGTTTTGCTGGGACGCTGCTCTGGGGTCCCGATGCTGAGGAACCTGGCCGCAGTTGTGTTCGCGCTCCTGGCGCTGCCGGCGGTTGGACAGCCGTTCCTGGTTGCGAGCGGCGAGAGCTGGAGGCAGGGTGGGTTCGAGGCGATGGTCCTTCCCAGCGGCGCCCTCATCGACGTGGAGGCGCCGAGCGCGCTGCTGACGGGGTTGCCGCTCGAGGGTGTGGAGCTGGTGGTCGTCGGCCTCGATGGCGATTCCGTGTGGACTTCCGCCCCGGGAATAGGTCTGTCGGCGGCGATTTTCGAACAGTCGGATGAAGGGGTTGTGGTGTCCAGTCCGTTCGGAGGCTTCGATCCGGTGGCTGCCGGAACGTCGCTTGCCAGCCTGGTCGCGCGGCCGCGTGCTCTCGTCGTGCTGTGGCACTGTCCGAAGGCTCCGGGCTGTCCGGCGGATGTCGACCCGAGTATCTTCGGTGACGGCTTCGAGAGTGGCTCTGTCGAGGCCTGGGAGTAGCGCAACCAGCGTATTCGAGGCGCGGGGAGGGCACGAACCGGAGCGCGAGTGCGCTCGCGCTCCGGTTCACCTTCGACAGGTTGCCGCGTTCGCTACAGCCGGTACCAGTACCCCTCAGAACTGCGACCAGAGGTACTGGTTGGTGACCTCGTGGTGGAACTGGATCTCTGAGCGTTTCACCCGTGAGCCGAGCGCGCGGGGGCAACGATCCGCCGCGGCGGATTTGAGCTCGGCGAACTTGGCGTAGACCTCTTCGCCCATCAGCGAGGCGGCGTAGCGGCTCGACTTGAACAGGCGGATCGCGTCGTAGATGTTGTCGGGCAGGAACCGGGTGCGCGGGCGCTTGTTGGGATCATCCTCCTCGATCGGCCCTTCGATCCCGGTGGAGAGGAGGGCGTAGATCGCGAGGTAGGGGTTCGCGTCCGGAGCGATCGAGCGGACCTCGACACGGGCGGCGCGTTCGTTGCCGAGCGGGATGCGCACCATCGAGCCACGATCGATCGCCGACGCCTTGATCTGGTTTGGCGCTTCGTAGTGGGGGTCGAGGCGGCGGTAGGAGTTGACGCTCGAGTTGAGCATCAGGCACAAGTCGTTGGCGCTGGTGAGGATTCGCTGGATGAAGCTCCAACCGAGCTCGGAGAGGCCATCCTGGCCATCGGCGGAGTAGAAGAGGTTCTTGCCGTTGCGGGACAAAGACATGTTGGTGTGCATGCCGCTGCCGTTGATGCCGGTGACCGGCTTGGGCAGGAAGCTCGCGGTCATGTCCATACGGGCGGCGACCTGGCGCGACAGCAACTTGTAGAGCTGCACCTGGTCGGCGGCGACCGTCGCTTCGGTGTAGCTGTAATTCATCTCGAACTGCGACGGAGCAACCTCCGGGTGGTCCTTCTCGTTGCCGAAGCCCATCGCGCGCTGGACTTCGGCCGCGGTGTCGATGAACTGGCGCAGGGCATCACCCGGCAGGGAGTGATAGTAGCCACCGGTCGAGATGAACTCGAAGCTGCCGGTTTCGCGGTAGCGCCGCTCGGCGTCACGACCCTTGAACAGGAAGCCTTCGATCTCGTTGGAGGCGTAGGCGGTCAGACCGTCCTGTTCGAGGATCCGCTTGGTGAAACCCTTGAGCTTCGCGCGCATGTCGCCGCGATAGGGGGAGCCGTCGCGCTCCTGGACCTCGCCGAACACCAGCACCTTGCCGGCTCCGAAGACATCGGACGGGAGCCAGTAGAACGCCGGCCAGTCGATCGCCAGGCGCAGGTCGCTCTCCTGCTGCTGGGAGAAGCCGCGGATCGAGGAGCCGTCGAAGGTCAGGTTGTCAGCTGCAGAAAGCAGGAACTTCTTGTCGTAGTCGAGCATGTGCAGCCGCCCCTCGAGGTCGGTGAAGCACACGGTCACGGCCTTGATTCCCTTCTCGTCGCGCAGGTAGCGCATGCGCTCCTCGCGAATCTCGTCGGCTGGTCGGTGGGCAAGGCGGTCGGCCTTGGCCGCGAGGTTCATTTCCTCGAGGCGGTCGTAGGGGATCTCGAGGAACTCGCGCAGCGCTGGATTCACAGGGTTGGTCTCCATTGGTTTTTGGTTAGCCGGGTCCGAGTTGCGACTATTCTCCGTCTGTTTATGCTAAACGTCAACCGGTTTGTGTTTAATGGATGAGAACTGGACCATCTTCTCTCCTGGTGGCGCGACAGCATTCCGGGAGACAGCCCGGCGGGCCACCCGGAGCACGCACTGTGGTGTCGAGTTACGATTGGGCCAATCGACCTGGGTGCAACCTCTTGCGATGCTCCTGAACGTGCAACTTCTGTCTCTCGCCCTGGTGTTGCTCGCGCCGCTCGATCCCATGGCGGATCCAGCCGAGCTGACGGTCCAGATCGTGCCCCCGATGGATCCCGAGGGAGCGTTCTGGCGGGTGGTCTTGCGCGGCCAGATACGTCCGTCGAGGGGCTGGTGCTCGACGATCCAGACGGTGATCACTTCGTCGAGATCGCCCTTCATTTCGAAGGTCTGCGCGCGCCTCGAACGCGGAGAATCCCTCCGAGCTCAGCGACTCGCCGCCACGAGCGGAGTGACTCGGTGGGCCGAGCTTCCGGCCTGCTAGAACGGGCCGCCGGTCGGCGTGGCACAGGGGGTGCCAACGACGCTGACCGCATTGTTGACGACCCGGACGAACGGGGGATTCGTCGCCAGACTGTTGGCTCCACCGCGGTTGCCGCGATTGCCCAGCACCGTCTGACAGCTCGCTGACGGCGCGCCGACCGGGCAGGTGCCGGTTCCGACGGTGCTCATCGTGCCGGTGGTCGGCTCGAGCGAATAGCCGTCCTCGGCGCGATTGTTGGTGAAGTTGGTGCAGACCGTCGCTGCGTCCTGCGAGTGCACCTCGACCGTTTCGGCTGGGTCGTAGCTCTGGTCGTGGCCGGCAAACTCGTTGTTGTCCAAGGTGAGATCCATGGTCGCGCCGCCGTTGGCCTGGAACAGCGTCCGCAGGCCGGGCGCGGGGTAGCCACCGGCGCAACTGACATCGGTGGTGCACAACGACGGTCCGCCGGTGACGATGTTGTTGGCCGCTCGCAGGCGAACCGTCGACCCGGCCACGTTGCGTGACTGCACCAGCATCGGCGCGTTGCCGGGGCGGATGAAGCTGTTGTTCTGCACCAGCGACTGATGCGGGCCGCCACCTTCACTGATCAGAGTGAGCTGCCCCACACCACCCGAGGCGTTGGTGACGTCGGTGAAGGTGTTGTTTTCGATCACGGTGTTGACGGTCCCGGTGCCGCGGTTCCAGCCCAACACTCCACCCATGGGGAAATCGAAGTCGGCGGATTGGCAGGTTGGGTTGCAAGACACACCGCTGCTGCCGTCGGTGACGGTGAACGTGTTGCGTGCGACGACGAAGGTGCTGGTGCCGGTCGAGCCGGCATCGTTGACCACCCGCACCGAGCCTAGGCGGCAGTTGAGGAAGGTGTTGGCCTCGGCCGGCAGCGTGCGATCCCCAATGGTGACGCCGGCCGCGCCCGCGCCCAGGACCGTCAC
>CAZRFU010000103.1:0-12556 GCA_964599475.1 uncultured Thermoanaerobaculia bacterium | reverse complement strand
CGCCCACCTGGTCGGCCGTCGTCAACCAGGTCCAGCCTGGTCTCCCCCCTTCTTCTCCGGCTGCAAGATCACGATCGCTTGTTAGCGTGCTGAGCCGCTTGGATCCGGTACTTGCGAAGGCACCGTTCGAAATGTCGGAAACGGAGGAACATCGATCGGGGTAGGCCACTAAGCAGCCTCAGGGAACCGTCGACGACCAGGCCGAGGTATTGCCCGACTCGAAACCGTCGGCGAACAGGGGTGGCGGAGCGTTGATGGCGTTGTTGTCACTGCTGCGGCGGAATGTCGGCCACGGCGCGCTCGGAGAGCCGGTCTTGCTGAAGTCCCAGGCGTGAATGGCCCCAGGGTTCTGGACATTGAAGGCGTCGTAGCCGGCGGCGACCAACGAGAGTGAGCCGAGCCCGTCGAGGTCGCCGATCGCCGGTGTCCCCGACAGGGCACCAGGCGTGGCGATGTTCAAGGTCCCTGCCGGCGGCTGGCACACCGGCGGGTCGAACGTTTGTCGGCTGAGCTGAGTCCCGCTCGCGTTCCACACCACCACTTCGCTGTTGGACGGCACTGCGATCTCGAGCTGCGCGTCGCCCACGAGATCGGCAACGATTGGTGAGGCAGCCGTGGCCCAGCTCACCGTGTTGCTGTTGCAGTCGGCCGGAGTCACCGGGCTCTTGGGCCAGCCACTGCGGATCGTCCCGTTCCCATTGAACACGTAGACCCAACCGGTTTCGGGTGGCCCGGTATTGCGCTGGACGGCGTTGACCACGACCTCGAGCGTGCCGTTGCCGTCGAGGTCGGCGAGAGCCGGCGAGCCGATGGGATAACGTCCGGGAATCGCGACCGGCCAACCGGGCAGTGGGCTCCCGAAGCGGTTCCAGGCGGCCACGAACTCTCCCGCTCCCGGGGTCTGAGGGTTGCCGCAGTTGATGTTGCCCGAGCCGTAGCAGTTGCCGGTCCCAACGACGATATCGAGGGCGCCGTCGCCGTCGAGGTCGCCCAGTGCCGGCGAGCTGTGGATGACCTCGTTGATCTGGATCGGGAAGCCTGGCAGATCGTTGCCGTTGCGACCGTCGAAAACCAGCAGGCGTCCGCCGTTGCCGGTTCCGATCGGCGGTGGCTCGAAGTGTGAGTCGGTACCGATGACGACGTCGAGGAAGCCGTCGCGGTTGATGTCGCCGATCGCCGGTGACGACCACACGGTGTCGAAGGTCTGGCGTTCCCACGACAGGGTGCAGTCGTGGTTGATCGACCGCACGCGCTGGTCCCAGGAACCGTAGACGATCTCGAGTCGCCCGCCGTCGTTGCCGTCGAGGTCGGCGAGGGCGGGGGAGGAGAAGACACCCTCGAGGCCGCCGGTGTTGTTCGGCAGCGTGCACTGCAGCGTGCCGGTGTGCGAGATCACGTAGACGGCGCCGTCGAGGCTGCTGGCAGGGGGGAAGGTGCTGCCGACGCCCACCACGATCTCGGCAAAGCCGTCGGCGTCGACGTCGCCGACCGCCGGCTTGCCTTCGATCGCGGCAGTACCGGTGTCGTAGACCCAGAGCTCGGCTCCGGAGCTGCTGTAGGCGTGGACCCGCCCGTCCGTGCCGCCAACGATGATCTCGGGTCGACTATCCCCCGAGATGTTGGCGAGAGTCACCGATCCTTGGCGAACGAAATCGCCATCGATCTCGACCGGGAAGCCTGAGCGCACGCACATGCTCTGACCAACACCGCAGGCCGCTTCCACCCCTCGCATTGGCATCAAGAGCTGGATCGAAGCGGCGAGAGCGAGGGCCGGCACGTGTCTCATGTCCGCCAAGCTAGCATCGCCGACGGGGAGCGTCAATCCGTGGCAGGACTGCGCTCGACCCTCGCCACCACGTACAACGGCCGCCCCTTGACCTGCTCGTAGATCCTGCCGACGTATTCGCCGACCAGCCCGAGGACGAGAAACTGCACGCCGGAGAGGCCTACCACCGCCGCCAGGAGTGCGGTGAAGCCCGACGGCACCTGCCCGGTGGCCAGCCGCGCCCACAGCGCGTAGCCGAGGTAGCCGGCAGCCAGGCACAGGGCGAGCAGTCCCAGCAACATGGTTGCTCGCAGTGGGGCGGTGGAGAAGGCCAGTAGTCCATCCAGGGTCAACTTCATCAGCTTGCGGACCGTGTACTTGGGGGCGCCGGCCGCTCGTTCGTGACGCTCGACCTCAACTGCAACCTGACGAAATCCCACCCAGGCACGCAGGCCACGGACGAAGCGATGGTGTTCGGGGCTGGCTCGGATCGCGTCGACGACCCGCCGCGACATCAGGCCGAAGTCTCCAGAGTCGAGGGGGATGGCGGTGTCGGACAGGGCCGCGATCAGGCGGTAGGCGATGAAGTAGCAGACCCGGAGAACGACGCCTTCTTTGCGTCGGACTCGACGGGCGTAGACCACGTCGAAGCCCTCAGCGGCCTTCCGGAGCAACCCGGGGAGTACCTCGGGCGGATCTTGGAGATCGCCGTCGAGGATCGCAACCCAATCTCCCGAAGTGTGGTCGAGACCCGCCGAGATGGCGATCTGGTGCCCGAAGTTGCGCGAGAGGTGGACGATCACCAGGCGCGGATCGCGCGCCGCCGCCTGGTCCAACTGTTCGGCGGTGGCGTCGGTGCTGCCGTCGTTGACGATCACCAACTCGTGCGGGCCGCCCGGGAGCTCGTCGAGCACGGCGATCACTCGCCGTACCAACTCGGGAACAATCTCTTCCTCGTTGAGCACC
The DNA here is from genome assembly GCA_964599475.1 of uncultured Thermoanaerobaculia bacterium. GTDB lineage: Bacteria > Acidobacteriota > Thermoanaerobaculia > Multivoradales > CAZRFU01 > CAZRFU01. The sequence continues at coordinate 9,825 of CAZRFU010000103.1, read as the reverse complement.
GGGATCACGACCGAGAGGCGAGAGCTCATGATGGTGGGGCACTCCTGGTGGCGTGGGCAAAGAGGCTCGAGCCACACGGCAGGGGAAGGCGGCGACCAATCGCGAGGTCGAGACGAGTGAGCCCCGCCAAGACGTTGTTGAGCGTTTTCGGAGGGACGCTTGCGGGAGCCGCGGAGGCAGGCTCAGACCACCGTTCGACGGCGCGCACCGCGAGCTTGCCGAGGACCGGCCAGGCGAAGAGGTAGCGCAGATCGGCGACGTCGAGACCCGCACGGGCCAGCTCGGTTCGCAATTCGCCGCGGTGGTACCGCGTCCGATGTTGGTTGAAGTCGTCGTGACGGGTCCACAGCCATCGCAGGGCCGGCACTGTGAGCAGCACATGACCGCCCGGTTCGAGCAGGGTTGCGAGGTGACCCAGGGCTTGGTCCGGATCGGGAAGGTGTTCCAGCACGTCGAGCATCAGGACCAGGTGGTAGCGCTTCCCCGGATCGAAGGTCGGATCGAAAGGACGGACGTAGATGGTTTCGCGCTGGCGAGTCGAGTCCGACAGCAGCGTCGCATCACTCTCGAGCCCTTCGACCTGGCCGTACCGACGCAGCTTGGGAAAAAACAGGGCGTCGCCGCAGCCGATGTCGAGGATGCGGCTGTGCGGCGGAAGTTGGAGAGCAGCGACACGACGCTCGATGAAGCGCTCACGGGCCCGCCACCACCAGTGCCTTTGGTACAGATCGCGGTACACCGCTGCATAGCGACTATCCACAGGCGCTCCCGAGCAGTCGTCGGCTGAGCCGGGCCCCGAGATTGCGCACTGCGGCAGCGCGACTTGGTACGACCGTGATCTCCTGGGCCCAGCCCGGCGACCCCAGATCGTGGGCCCAGGCGACGCCCTCTTGCACCGCGCCGACCTGCAGCACATGAGTGCCGGGCCCAGGGGCGACGACGCACAGGTGGAGGACGGCCTCTTCGCCCGTCCGAAGCCCGGCCGCGAAGGCGGCGCGTGGGCCCTCCGCAATCACGGCGCCGTCGTGGACCCAGCGGGATCCAAGGTGGACAGCGAAGCTCCCGCCTTCGTCGCCGACCCCGGGCCAGTCGCTCCCGGAGATGTTGGCGATTCGAACCGTCACGTTGGTGCCGGAACCTTCGGCCATTCGGGTCGGCGACGGATCGAGCGCGACGACCTGGCGAAGGCTGCCGACTGGGCTGGTTCCTGGCGGGAGCGGGGCGTGGGTGAGGTCGCGAAACACCGACAGCCGAGCCGCCAGGAGTCGCGGGCGCCCGGCGTCGATCTGGGACAGCTGAGGTTGGATGGCAGCGAGTTGGCTCGGTGGCCCGCCGGCGATCAGCGCTCGGCGGGCAGCCTCGAGCGCCTGGGCTCGGCCGGCGAAGGTCGGCAGGTACGCTGCAGAGCTCGCCGCTACGCTGCAGGCGAGGCATCCCAGCACCAAGCGTGCCAGTAGGGCTCGCCGACCGCTCGAGGCGCTGGCCAAGAGCGCGAAGATGGCGATCCAGGCCGGCGTTGACCAGGTCATGTATCGCGAGGCGAAGGCTCCCGGTCCGCCACTGGCTCCACGGGCCAGTGCGGTGAGCAAGGCCGCACCAACCGACAGCGCGAGGGCTGCACCGGCGAATCGGCGCCAGGTAGTCTGGTGTGGCCTCCACATCCCCTCCACGAGCTGCCAGCCGGCCACCAGCATCGCGCCGAGCCCCGCGACCCACGCCAACCCGAGGTCCTGAGGTGGCCAGGCCGAGCCTGCCCAGGCGACGACCGGTGCGCCGAGGAAGGTAAGAGCGAAGTAGAAATAGCCCAGGGGATTCTCGGCGAGGTAGAAGTCACGAGGACTGTTGGCGTCGCCCGGAATCGGAACGAAGTAGATCGCCCAGCAGAGGACGGAGCACACGATCCAGCCGGCTAGCAAGGGAACGTTGCGGCGCCGTTCGGGGCCCGAGATCAGGCTCAGGACTCCCAGCGGCCACGCCAGCAGGCCGAGCGCGTGAGAGTAGGACGCGACCAGCGCGGTACATGCTGCCGCGAGCACGTGGGTCCAACGAGGGCGCTCCGGGGCCAAGAGGGCGGCGGTAGTCAGAGCACCGACAACTCCCATGAAGGAGTGGATCATGATCGACCAGGTCCAGCTCTCGAATTGATTGGCCGAGAACCAGGCCGTGGCCGAGGTCAGGAGAAAGGCGAGCTCCACCCACCGGGGACCGGCTTCAGCGCTGGGTCGGAGCTGGCGGAGCACGATCAAGGCCCCGGCAGCCATCGTGAGCCAACTGAGCGCGAGCGGAGGCCGGGTGTCCCACGCAGTCAGCTCGGCCAGTGGCACCAGGATCAGTCGTGGAACGGCGATGCGATGGCCATTGTGCGAGCGCAGGATCTCCTGCCAGGACCAATCTCCGGTGGAGTAGGCGATGATGTCGTCCACCAGCGACCATTCATCGAGGATCGGCAGGTCCACCGCGAAGCGCCAGGTCCACCAGGCTGCCAGGAGGGCCGGCAAGAGCACCGCAAGGGACGTCAGAGAGACCCACAGTGGGCGCTGGGAGGCGGAGGACGGTCGTGGCACGGAGGGCGACTCTAGCAGGCTGCCGAAATGCCCCCTCGGCTCAAGGCGCTTCTCATCAGCCTGCTAGCAGTCCCTCGGCAACCGGTGGAAGAAGATTGGGTCACTGATCCCTGTTCCCCGCTTCTCAGTCCGCTCCGCGCAGGACCTGCTGGGGGCGAGACTGGAGCGCCCGGGCGCTCGAGGCGATGCCAACCATCGCGGTGACGACGGCGGTGCCCACGACGACGGCCAGCAGCAGCAGCGGACGCCAGGTCCAGCCGAGGTCCATGCCTTGGGTGGCGATGATCCATGCGAGCACGGTGCCGGCGCCGACTCCGAGGCCGCCCACCAGGCCGCCGAGGACCAGGTACTCGAGCGCGAAGCGCCAGATCACCCCGGCGCGGGTGGTGCCGAGCGTCTTCAAGAGCGCCACCTCGCGCCCGCGCCGGGCGGCGATGGCGGAAAGCGCACCGGCGAGGATGCCCAGGCCGGCGACGACGGTGAAGCCGCCGAGGAAACGCACCCCGAGCCCGAGGCGGGTGAGGATGCCCAGGACCTTGTCGAGCACGTCGCGGATCGGGATCAGGATGACGTTGGGATAGTCCCCGACCAGCCGGTCCTGGATCTGCTGCTGGCTTTCCGCCGGCAGCCGGGCGGCCGCGAGGATTTGTTGCGGGGCGCGGTCGAGCACGCCGGGCTCGACGTGGAGGAAGAAGTTGATGTCGAAGGTACGCCAATCGACCGAGCGCAGGCTGGTGACGACGAGCTCGATCGGCACCCCTTGGACGTCGAGCTCGAGGGTCGAGCCGAGGGCGAGGCCCATGTCGCCGGCGAACTCCTCTTCGACGCTGACCTCGTCGCGATTGGGGTCAGTCCACAACGATCCAGCGACGATGCGATTGTCGAGCGAGAGCTCGGCGCCGTAGGTCAGCCGTTGTTCGCGGGTCAGGGCCCAGCGGCGCTCGCGGTCGGTGCCGGCGGCTTCGGCGAGGACGTCGACGCGGGTGCCGTCGATCGCTGCGAGGCGCGCCATCACCACCGGCACGCCGCGCACCTTCTCGACTCCCGCCGCGTCGAGGACGGAGCGGACGCCGTCCCACTGATCAGGTCGGATGTCGAGGAGGAAGGCAGTGGGAGCGTTGGTCGGCAGCGACGCGGCGAGCTCCTGGCGCAGTTGGAGAGAGACCAGCGCCAGGGCGACGATCACGAACAGGCCGGTGGCGAGCGCCACGGCGCTGCCGAGGGTGTCGATCGCGGGTCGCGACAAGGCAGCGAGGGCGTAGCGGATCGAGGAGGAGGCGATGTGGTCGCGGCGGCGGCCCAGTTGGGTGCGCAGCGACAGGGTCGCTGCGGCCATGATCGCCACCGCCACCGCCAGGCCGGCAGTGAAGGCCAGCCCCAGCCCCACCGACCGCGCCTGGAGCGAGGCGAACGCCGCGATGCCGAGGCCGAGCGCGAGCCGGGTACCCCAGGCCCAGCGGCGGGGTACCTCGACCGGTTCGGCGCTCGCCCGCAGCGCCCGCAGCGCCGGCACGCCGAGCACGGCGACCAAGGGAGGCAGGGAGAAGACGATCGCGACCGAGACCCCGAGGGCGACGCCACGCAGCACGGCCCACGGCTGCCAGAAGGTGATCGCCCCCGGCGGCACCAGGTCCGGGCCGACCAGGGCGGGAACCAGCTGCTGGACTGCCAGCCCGAGCACGGCGCCGACGCTGCTGCCGAGCGCGCCGAGCAGCGTGCTCTGCAGCAGGTACAGACGCATCACGTCGCGGGGGCGCATACCCAGGCATTTGAGCAGCGCGATCGAGGTGGTGCGGCCCTCGAGCCAGGCCCGCGTTGCGGTCGCAACGCCCATGCCGCCGACCAGCAGCGACAACAGGGCGACCAGCCCGAGGAAGCGTTCGAGGCGGCGCAAGCTGGCCCGCAGCGACGGCTGGGCGTCGGCGTAACTTTCGGCGCGGAAGAAGGGCGAGTCGCCGAAGGTCTGTGCGATTTGCTCACGTGCCGCGCGGACGACGGTGGCTCCGGGGTTGTCCGGCAGCCGCACCAGGGCGCGATACTGCACCCGCGAGCCGGGGCCGAGAATGTCGGCGCGGTCGAGTGTTTCAGCCGAGACGAACGCTCGTGGCCCGATCGAAAAGGCATCGCTCAGGCGATCGGGCTCGTCGCGCACCACCCCGCGGATCTCGAGCTCGAGCACCCCGAGTCGGACGCGGTCGCCGATCCGCAGCGAGAGCCGCTCGAGCAGCTCCGGGCCGACGACCAGTCCGGCGTCGTCGAGCAATTCGACCAGGGGGCGGTCCGGCTCGAGCCCGAGGCCGCCGTAGAGGGGGAAGTTGGCATCGACCGCCTTGAGCTCGACCAGACGGCTCGGGCCCGGGCTGCCATCGGATCGTGCAGGTGCGGCCACCATCGTGGTGGTTTCGCGGACCCGGGAGATTACGGCTCCCGGCAGCGTTGCGAGCGCGGCCTCGGTGCTCTCCAGCAGAGGGCGCCGGCCCTCGACTGCGAGGTCTGCGGCGAGGAGCTTCTTCGCTTCCCGCCGCAGGGTTTGATCGAGCCCGTCGGCGATGCCCGCGACCGCGACGACCGCCGCGACCCCAACGGCGAGGCAGGCCGCCGAAAACAACAAGCGGGCCCGCCCGCCGCGGCTCTCACGCAGAGCTTGCCGCCAGAAGAACTTCGGGCTCACGCGGAACGCCCTTCGATGCGCTCGATGCGACCGTCGCGCAGATGGATGCGCCGCTCGGCCCGGTCCGCCACCTCCGGATCGTGGGTCACGAGGACGGTGGTCGTACCCAGGGTGTCGTGGAGCTCCTCGAGCAGGGCCAGGATCTGGCGGCCGGTGTCACGGTCGAGGTTGCCGGTCGGCTCATCGGCGAGGAGCAGCTCGGGACCAGGGCCGAAGGCGCGGGCGATGGCGACGCGCTGCTGCTCACCGCCGGAAAGTTGCACCGGGTAGTGGTGGCCGCGGCGCTCGAGGCCGACACGGGCGAGCAGCTCGCGGGCACGCTCGCGCGGCCGCGGCGTGCCGGCCAGCTCCATCGGCAGGCAGACGTTTTCTTCCGCGGTGAGGTGGGGCAGCAGCTGGAACGACTGAAAGACGAAGCCGATGCGGCGGCGCAGCACGGCAAGGCCATCCTCCGACAGCGAGTGCACGGCGAGACCGTCGAGCTCGATGGTCCCGCTGGTCGGGCGATCGAGGCCGGCGAGCAGCGCCAGCAGCGTCGACTTGCCGGAGCCGGAGGGGCCAATGATCGCGACCAGCTCGCCGGGCGCGATGTCGAGATCGATCTGGTCGAGGATGGTGAGCTCAGCGTCGCCGGAGCGAAGGCGACGGGTGACCGACGTGAGGAGGAGACGAGGTGCAGCCATGGCGACGGAGTGTACGTGGACTCACGGCTGCAGGATTCGTTCGAGTGCTTGGAGATCGCCGTCGTTGGCCGCCGGCACGAGCTGGAGGAGCCGACACAACACCTCGTAGACGTGGACCGACTCGAACGGAGGGATTGCGAGGCCGCGTCTGAACGACGGACCGGCCGCGACGAAGAGCGCCCCCATCGACGGCAGGAACGGGTCGTAGCCGTGGTTGCCGCCGCGAGCGAGATCCGGGTCGGCCTCGAGGCGCTCACTCGTGGTGATGGTCCAGCCCTCGGCCGCCAAGGCGAGCACCGGGGAGATCCGGGGATGGTCGCGGTAGTGAAACCGCTCCGGGACCTCCTCGCGTCTCCACACCGAGAGTTGGGGAGAGGCCCGCAGGGCGCGCACGATCTCGTCTTCGCGTTCGGGAGGTGGTCGCAGGGCGAGCAGCGGTCCCCAGTCGACCACCCAGCTGTCGTCCCAACCGGCCACCAGCTGGTCGAGGAGGACGACTCGCTCTCGTGCGAGCGGTGCCATACCGTGGTCGGAGACCAGCACCAGGTTGATCGCGTCGAGGCCTCCCAGGGGCTCGAGGGCGGCCAGCAGCTCGCCGAGGGTGGCGTCGATGGAGGCAAGAGCAGCCGTGAGCTCGGGCGAGCCGGGCTCGAAGCGGTGGGCGGCGGTGTCGATGTCGTGGAAGTAGGTCGCGACGAAGTCCTTCTGCTCGGGCCCGGGCGACAGCCACCGCGCGACCGTGGCGATCTTGTCGGCGGCCGAAAGGTCGTGGTCATAGGGGTGCCAGGAGGATGGCCGTCGACCGCCGATCGCCGCTTCGGACCCGGGCCAGAACAACACGCCGGCGCGCAGGCCTTGGCGTTCGGCCGTCGCCCAGATCGGTTCGCCACCCCACCAGCTCCGGTCGCCGACAGCGGAGCGGTCGGCGAGGCGAAACCAGGCGTCGCGGCCGGGGTCGAACATCGTGTTGGCGACAATGCCGTGGTTTTCGGTGCGCAGCCCGGTGACGAGGGTGAAGTGGGTCGGGTAGGTCTTCGAGGGGAAAACCGGGACCATGCGCTCTGCGCGTACCCCGCGAGCAGCTATCCGATCGAGAGTCGGCGTCGCGGCGAGCTGATCGAAGTCCCAGCGAAAGCCATCGAGGCTGATGAGCAGTAACGGCGGTCGGCCCTCTTCGCGCGTCTGGGCCCGGTCGGGGCGATGGTTCAGGGAGCAGGCGAGGCAGCCGAGCAGGCCAAGCCCATGGAGGCCGACACGGAGAACGGTTCGAACGGACATGGCGTGTTGTACCACGGCGCCGGTGAAGAAAACCGGCGCCAACGGACATCAGTCGCCCGCCCCCGAAACCCGACCCGGTACCCGATGCCCACTGCGATCACGCTCCGGCTATGCTGCCCGGTGATGCGCCCCGTGGCTTTCCTCCGCCGCCTGCCGCTACGGCTGCTCGCTTTCAACGTGTTGCTGGTCGTGCTGCCGGCCTCGGGGGTGCACTACCTGGGGATCTTCGAGCGCACGCTGCTCGATGCTCAGGAGCGCGCCATGGTGCAACAGGGCAGGCTGCTGGCGGCTATGCTCGCGGCGCGCCCCGATGTCGCCACCGACGATGTCGAGCGGATCCTGGCCAGTCTCGATCGCCGCACGACGGCTCGCCTGCGGGTGCTCAACGCCGACGGTTGGCTGGTTGCCGATTCGAGCCGCACGGCGGCGCCGCCGACTCCGCGCGGCATCTCGACCGAGGAACGCCCGGCCCCACGCGATCCCCGCGAGTCGCGCTTGTACCGGTTTGGTGCCTCGATCGGCAAGCTGATCCTGGGCCCACGTCCGAGCCTCGAGGCTGCCGAGGAGCGCTTCGATTCATCGCAGCCCTACCGCGGTGTCGAGATCGACGAGGCCCTCGCCGGGCGCTACGGGGCGACCTACCGCATCACGCCGGGCCAACGGTCGGTGACGTTGTACAGCGCCCTTCCGATCGTGGTCGAGGATGGGCGGGTCGCCGGTGTGGTCCTGGTGTCGCAGACGACGTTGCGGATCCTGCAGGACCTCTACGAGGTGCGACTGGCGTTGCTGCGAGTGGTCGTGCTCGCCCTGGTGCTGGCGGCGCTGATCTCGGCGATCGTGGCCTTGACGGTGGCCCGGCCGCTCGCCCGCCTGTCGTCGCAGTCATTGGCACTGCTCGACGCCCGCGGGCGCTTGCGCGGACAGCTCGAACCGTCTTCGCGGCGTGATGAGATCGGCGATCTCGAGCGGGCCCTGGCGGAGCTTTCGCGCCGACTCGGCGAAAGAGAGCGCTTTGTCGCCTCCTTCGTCGCGGATCTTGCCCACGAGCTGAAGAACCCTCTGGCCTCGATCAGGGCGGCCACCGAGGTCGGTGCCGATGTCGACGATCCCGGTGAGCGCAGGAGGCTGCAGGCTACGGTTGAGCGCGAGGTGGCACGGCTCGAGGTCCTGCTCGACGAGCTGCGCGAGGTGACGCGCTTCGACGACGAGGCGTCCAAAGAATCGTTGGTCGACGTCGATCTCGCCCAAGTGCTGCAGCAGGTGGTTGCGGCACGGCGGGTGCGACACCCGGGAGTACAGTTCGACCTCGTCGTCGACGCTGCGCCGGTCATTCCCGGCCTTCCCGATTCCTTGGCCCGGGCTTTCGACAACCTCATCGACAACGCCGTCAGCTTCAGCTCGGTCGGTGGTACGGTCTCGATCCGGGTCGAGGCGAAGCAGCGCGGGGCGCGGGTCGTGGTCGAAGACCAGGGCCCGGGCATCCTCGATGCACACCTCGATCACTTGTTCGAGCGCTTCTTCTCCTATCGCCCGAGCGGCGCTCGCGGCCAGGATGGGCACGTCGGGCTGGGCCTGGCCATCGTGCGACGTACGATCGAACGGCACGGCGGGCGGATCAGCGCCGAGAATCGGGCCGAGGGCGGCGCGCGCTTCGTCGTCGAGCTGTGAGCAGGTGCCGGGATCAGGGACCCGGGACCAGGGAACCGGGACTCGAGTCTATTCGCCGGGTTGCGCTGCGGAGGAATTCTGGGAACTGCTCAGAAAATGGGACCCGGGACCCGAGTGAGAGCCGGACCCACTCGGAGAGAACCACCCCGCACTCCGACGGGTCCCGGGTCCCTGGTCCCTGGTCCCTCCTCTTTTTCATCCTCCGGGATGCAGCACGGAGGGGTGCATGGGGAACTGCTCAGAAAAATGCCTCTGGCGCTCCGGCTAGTACCCGGTACCCGGTACCCAGTACCTTGGTGCCCGTCCGGGGCTGGCTCCCACTCCCGTCGGCCGAGGCACACCACGAAGCGGTGCAGCTGCGTCTAAGAAGCCGCCTGATCGACGAGCTCGAGGATGACCTTGGCGCTGCGCACGCCGACCTCCACCGAGCGGACGACTCCGTTGCCGTCGAGCACCAGCAGGGTGGGCAACGCGACCACCCCGAGGTCACGCGATACGGCTTCGTCGGTGTCGAGGAGGGCCGGCCAGCTGCTCGGTTCCTCGGCGAGATGTGACTCGACCAGCTCACGCGGCTCACCGACATTGACCGATAGTACGGTCGCTCCGCGACGGTCGAGCTCGGGCGCGACCTCCTCGAGGGTAGCCGCCTGGACCCGGCAGGGCCCACACCAGGTCGCCCACATCTCGACCAGCACGACTTTGCCGGCAAGATCGGGAGGCCCGAGCTCGGTGCCCTCGAGGGTGGGGAGGCGAAAGTCGAGGCGTCGCCCGATCAGCTCGCCGTTTGTCGTCGAGCCCGAGCAGCCCAGCAGAGACGCCAAGGCCATCGTCAAGGAGAAGTGGATCCACCCGCGCACCTTCATTCGCCAAGCATACGTGATCGGGCTGCTCTACCGGGTACTGGGCACCGGGTACCGGGTGTGCGCCAGGCAAAGCCTGGGAGGAGGAAGTCGATGGGGTA
>CAZRFU010000102.1:0-13138 GCA_964599475.1 uncultured Thermoanaerobaculia bacterium | reverse complement strand
GAGGGCCGAGCCAAGCTCGAGGAGCGCATGGCCTACCTCCTTGGCCAAGGCGTCAGAGAAGGCCTGGTAGCGAAGGTCCTGCACTGGCCGGGGCTGCACTTTGCCAGGGCCGCGATGTTCGGCCGGGTAATCAAGGGTATCTGGTACGACCGCATGAAGGCCCGAGAGCTGAGGAAACAAGGCAAGATGGTCCGCCGCAAGGATTGGACCCGCATGACCGAGCTCAAGCTCGCCCCGCTGCCCTGCTGGTCGGGGCTCTCCGGCGCCGAGCAGCAGGCCAAGGTCCGTGAGATGGTCCAGGCGATCGAAGCTGAGGCCAAGGCCGAGCGCGGCGAGCGCCCTCCCCTCGGCGCCAAGGCTATCGAGGCCCAGAGCCCGCTCTCGACGCCCAAGACGCCACGGGTCTCGACCCCCGCGCCACTGGTGCACGCCGAAGGTGAGACCTTCATCCGCCTCAGACACGCCTACCGCGAGTTCAAGGCCGCCTTCCGCCAGGCCGCCGAGCTGCTCAAGCAAGGCATCCCGATCGAAAAGATCCCCTTCCCCATCGGCTGCTTCCCACCGCGCCATCCGATGGTCCGGGCGAGACCCTCACCGGCATCGTAGCCGCCGCTCGAGCCCGAACGAGCCTAATCGGCCCTCGACCGACCCACAGGCCATCAACGCAGCGCCGACCAACAGGTCGCCACGGCGAAGGTGCGCCTCGAGACAGCCGAAGGCCGCCGAATCGACCCGCGACGACCCACCGACCAACCGCCGGCCGAGCCGGCTTCCACCTTCCCACCGGCGAAGCGCAGTAACCGGCGCCGATCTCCGACACGTCACGAAAAATGCTCAGACGCCCCTGGAAGGGGCGGAAGGGGGAGTGCGGCTGAACTTGAGAAACATCAAGCCGAGGCCCAAGGAAGCCACTTCTTCGCCGGCTTCTCCCACGTCCAAGAGCGCCAGTCCTACCGCGGCTCCAAGACCGATCGCCAGCTCTCGACTGAGGGCGTTGACCGAGTGCCTGGCGGTGACATGGCCGATCTCGTGGCCGAGGACGCCGGCCAAGTCGGCCTCACTGGTGAGATGCGCGAGCAGACCGCGGGTGACGTAGATGCGACCGCCCGGCACGGCAAAGGCGTTGACCATCTCGTCGTCCACGATATGGAACGACCACGGCAACGAGGGTCGTTCGGACACCGCGGCCATGCGGTGACCGAGAGCTGCGACGTAGGCCTCGAGCTCGGGATCTTCGTAGCGCCGGAAGTTGGCGAGGAAATCCCGGTCGACCTCGGCGCCGAGCGCGATCTCCTCTGCCTCGTCGAAGAACGCCAGCTGTGAGTTGCCGGTTGCCGGGTTGATGGAGCAGGCGGTGAGGACCGCCAAGCCCACCAGGCCGGCAATCAGGATCGGCAGGCGGGCGCGCGACAGCTCTGGGGACATTCTCACGATCAGCCTCCCACGCCCCTTCGATATGTGACCAGGTGGAGGCATCTCTGCCCAGGCCCCGTCAGCCCACTCGGTGGCGAATCGGCAGTCTACCGGAGTGAGGGCCGGTCCGCCGCCCTGGGCACCACGATCGACTCACCCTCATGTTCGAAAGTCACACCCCATCCCCCGGAAGACTTCAGAGCATTCTTCTGGGGAACGTGGTCGGATGGCCTGCTTCGTGTGGGTGTTTGGGCTCGCGTTGCCGGTTGGCCCCGAAGCTCCGCCCTACTACGGCAGGTGTAGCCGCGATGCGGCATCACGGAACCGTTGCCGACCAGGCGGTGGTGTCGCCGGTTTCGAAGCCGTCCTCGAAGAGGGTCGTCGAATCGCCTTCGAGGCGGGCGATGAAGACGTCGTCGCTGAGGTCGCCGGTCGGGGGTGGGACTCTCACGTAACCGAACATGGCGACGGCGCCGACCCGGCCGTGAGCATCCGGACCGTCGATCGCGAGGCCCTCGACGGACTCGAAGTCGGCGTCCGGGTGCACGTCGAGAAGGGTGACGCCGCCGCTGCCGAACGCCGGGTCGAGGTGCCCGCCGAGCGTGAAACGGGCCACCGAGATGCGCTCGGCCGACACCTGCCGCCTGCTCAGCACCACGATCCGCTGATTGAACGGGTCGAGCGCGAAGGCGGCGGCCTCATTGATCACGGGGTCCTCGATTCGAGCCCAGCCCCAGGTTCCGAAGGACCGATCCGGCCAGCCGTTGGGCCCGATCCGGCCCACCACGACGTCGGGCGGTGCAGGAGGGCCGCTTGCGTCGACGGCGTCGCCGAGCACGTAGATGTCCTCGCCGACCGTGAGCAGGTCGTCGATTTCGGTCGGGTTGGACACCGCGCAGCCGTCACACGCTTCGTAGCTGAAAAGCGACACCCCGCTGTTGCCGAAGCCAAGGTCGACGGTCAGGTTGTCGAAGAGGCGGACCACTGACATGAAACGGACGCCGGCAGCGATGTCCGAGCTGCCGCCCATCACGATCCGCCCCTGAGAGTCGACCGCAACGGCTGAGGCGATGTCGTTTTCGTTTCCGCCGAAGTTGACATCGACGACCATGTCGTCCACGAGGCTGCCGTCGGTGTCGAAGAGCGCCACGGCCATGTCGGCGGAGCCTCCCGCAGTGGGCAAGGTCAATCCGACGGCAACCGCCCGGCCGTCGGGCAAGAACGCGAGGTCCCGCAGGAAGTCGTGATGGGTCGCTCCGGCCGTGGTCGAAAAGTCGGCCCAGGTCGTCCCGAGATAGAGCCCCGAGTTGTTGAAGCGCAGGATTCCGAAATCCCAGTCGGTACTCTCGTACGCCGAGAGGCCCACCCACAGCTCACCGTTCGGAGCCTCGAGAATCCGCGGGACACGGGGAATCTGGTACTCGAACTCCTGCGTCGTGGTGACCTCGTGAATCAGCTGGCCGGTGTGGCGATTGCGGAACTGCAGCAGCAGCGTATCCGGGGAGTCGCCCGCAGCACCCCGACCGGCTGCGAGGACCAGCGAGCCACCGAACGAGGAGACGAACGCGCCGGTGAACGCGATTTCTTCGGTGGGCAACAGGTCGATCTGCAACCCGCCGGTGCCGAAGGTCAGCTCGAGGCTGCCGGGCCCGGCTAGGAGGGGGCTCGTGGCCGCGAGTAGGATCAGGACGCCCAGCAGGACGGATCGCCGGGCAGAGGTCGAAGGGGAGGCGGTGCGTGCGCGCATCGAAGGATCTCCGAGGAACCCGGAGTCCAGTCCCCGGGGTTGCTTACCTCAGATCTCGACAATCAGCGCGAAACCCGCCGCTCAAGGGCATCTGGATCGACCGCACACCTCCACCACCATCCCCTCCCGAAGCACCCACCACGCCCTCCAGAAGCAAGGTCCCACCCCCTCCCGAAGGGGTCAGAGCACTTCCTGCGTGGCCCTCACGACGACTGCGTGAGCCTGGCGGCCACGAAAAATGCTCAGACTCCCCTGGAAGGGAAGGGGGTGAAGATTCTGAGCTCCGGGGCCATCTGGCTGTCCGATTACGCGTTTCTCAACGATCGCGAAGAAGTCGAGTACGGGTTGCGGTGCCTGCGCGAAACTGCGGACAACCTGAAAGCAGGCTCCCCAGGACCACGACGCCGCATCCTGGATGCTGTGGTCGACCAACTGCGGGCGCCCCACCTCGGCGAGCGCCGCGTCTACGTCGCATCGTTCTCCGAAGACCCCGACAGCCTCAGCCAGTGGCGAGCCTACGGAGACGTCGCGATCGGCTTCGACGCATCGAGCCTGCAGAGCCACGGCCTCTACGGGCACTTCGAAGCAGTCACCTACGACAGGAGGCTGCAAGCTGATCTAGCCGCGGCAATGCTCAACCACCTCGTGCAAGTAGCCGAGCGATCGGACCAGCCGGCATCAGCTCTGGTCGAGCATGGTGTGCGCTTCGCGGCCTACCTCAAACATCCCGCCTTCGCCGAAGAACGAGAGGTACGCCTAGCTGGGGCGGGGTCGGAAGGGCACCGGCTCCGGCAAATGATGCCCTTGGGTGTTCCTCCCGCGGTCAAACGAAACTTCAGGCCCCGCGGGCAGCTCGTGGTCCCGTATTTGGCGTCGTCGGACCTAGCCACCGAGTTCACGGAGGACGAACGCCGCGCCCTGGCTGGCGGGCAGGAGCCGATGGAGGGCTGGCGGGCTCTCAAGGTTCGGGAGATCTGGATAGGACCGGCCGCGGACGAGCGGCTTGAGCCCGGCGTACGACAGCTACTCTCAAGCCTTGGGATGCATGGCGTCGCGGTCCGGCGCTCCGAGGCTCCGTACCGCACGTGACTTGGCGTCAGCACCCCCGATCGGAAGCTGCGCGACCTACTTTGCCCTTGCCACTTTCCAGACGGGGCGCCGAGGCATCTACCAGTCAGGCTCAGCGAGCCGCGGGTGGGCGGCCTCCCGCCGGGTCTCCGAGCCGAGAGCCGGCGCCGACGCTTTGGATCAGGCCGATGGCTCCGACCACGTGTACGGTACGTCCATGGTTGGGGTGGGGGGGGGTGGGCACCCTCATGCTTCTCCCGATGCCTCCGCCGTGGCTACGAACTCAAACGTCGCACGGTTGCTCGGGACATCGACACTCACCAGCTTCACGGTAACGAGATCCCCTGGGGAAAGGCCCCCTATAGGCACAGATTCGGCAATCAGCTGGCCTAGAAGTCTCGGTTCGGTGAGCTCCAGGCTGACAAGCGAGCCGAAGGTTCCCAGGACCTTGGCCTTGTAGACCGATGCTGAGCCGTCGGAAAGGAGTCGCTGGTAGGGGCCCTCGCCTGGAGCCGCGCCCCGCAGCGAGCCCAGGTACTGGCCAGCCTCAGGGACGTAACCAAGCAATCGCACTCTGGCGCGATCGCCAAGGTGGAAGATGTCGTGGGTGCTTGGAAGCGGCTGCCACGAGAGCTCCGGAAGCAGGACGAGGATTGACTCGCCTTCGTACTCAAAGGTAACCCCGGACGGCTCGATTCGGGAGACCGTGGCGTTCACAATTTCGCCGGCTTTGTTCACTGATTTCATGGCGTCGGGAAGCTCAGGGTTGGGGGTAGTAGACGTTGGCCGGGCCTTCGAGGATCGCCTTGTTAAATTGCTCAAGGCCGGCCTCTGGGATGTGAATGGATTGATTCTCGAGTACGTCTTTCACGATCACGCCGTCTTTGACCAGCTGGTCGTAAGTTACGAGGAACTACCTGCCAGCCTTGTAGGTGACCCCCACGTAGTGCTCGAGTCCCTCGGTTTTCAGGTCCTCGTAGCTCGGAAAGTCCACACCCTGCGGGGCAAGGTCACGTAGAGGCCGAGCTGTTTTCGTCGACATGGCCGCCTCAGGCCTACTCCAACTGAGCTCACACTCATCGCAGAAAACCAGGAAGCTGCCGTCAGCCTTGCTTCTGGCAAAGGTCACCCGCCCTCCGCCATCGCATAGTGGGCACTCGCCGATCGAGTAGTAGTTCATCTAATAAGTCTCCTCACAGGATCGGGTAGGCCGTGACTAGCTTTGTCGTACCCGCCTCGACGACGACACGGACGGTCTGAAGCGGGAGAAAAGCGGTTTCACCCAACTGACCACCCATTGCGCCCACATTCTGACCCATGGGGATGTCCCAAACCTCGTATCCTCCTTCGAGCCGCGGTGAGGTTCCGGATCGCCGAGCCCATGCCGCCTCAGCCGCCTGGATAGGATCATCGTAAAACACTGTCGTCGGCCACGAGGATGCCCCCACCTGGAGGGGGGTTTAGCCAGAGCTAGGGACCGGGGTTTAGCCAGGTAAGGGACCACCCATAGTAGGCCGTGCCTCTGCAGAGGAGGTGACGGTGTACAGGGAGGTTCACGTGGTAGAGGTCAGCGAGTTATTGAGGCAGTGGTCCATCGGCGAGCCGGTGCGCGCGATGGCGCGACGGCTGGGCCTGGACCGCAAGACAGTGCGGCGCTACGTTGAGGCAGCGGCGGCGGCAGGTGGCAAGCCCGGGGAGGCGGTGAGTGAGGCTCTGGTCGGCGAGGTGGTCGCGCGAGTGCACGCTCGCGGGCCGGGAGCTCACGGTGAGAGCTGGGCGGCGTGTGAGCGGCACCGTGAGCTGCTGAAGGGGTGGATCGAGGAGGGAGTGCCGCTGAGCAAGGTGCAAGAGCTGCTGCTGCGGCACAGCGGGACGAGCGTGCCGTACCGCACACTGCATCGTTTCGCGAGGCAGGAGCTGGGGCTTGGCCGACGGCGGGTGACGGTGCGTGTTGCCGACGGCCAGCCGGGCGAGGAGCTGCAGGCGGATTTCGGTGCGGCAGGGTGGATCACGGAGGATGGTAGGCGCAGGCGCGTATGGGCGCTGGTACTGACCGCGGTGGTCAGTCGCCACCAGTTCGTGTGGCTGACGTACCGGCAGCGAGTGGAGGACGTGATCGCCGGCTGCGAGGCGGCGTGGCGATTCTTCGGTGGGGTGTTCCGGGTGCTGATCCCGGACAATTTGAAGGCGGTGGTAACCAAGGCCGACTCGTTGTCGCCAGGACTCAACGAGGCTTTCCTGGAGTATGCGCAGTCGCGTGGCCTGTTGATCGATCCGGCGCGGGTGCGCCGGCCGCAGGACAAGGGTCGCGTCGAGCGCGCTGTCCAGTACGTGCAGACATCGCTGTTTGCCGGCGAGTCGTTTGCCAGTCTCGGGCTGGCTCAGCAGGAGGCCGAGCGGTGGTGCCGTGTAGTTGCAGGCGAGCGGATCCACGGGACCACTCGGCGCCGGCCGATCGAGCACTTCGAGGAGGTCGAGCGTTCAGCGCTGCTGGTGGCGCCCGAGCAAGGCTATGACGTGCCGGTGTGGTCTGAGGCTCGGGTGCAGCGCGACCACCACGTCACGGCGGCGCGATCGCTGTACTCGGTACCCACGGCCTACATCGGCGAGCGCGTCAAGGTACGGGTCACCCGCGATCTGGTACGTATCTATCACCGCGGTCAGGTGATCAAGACTCACCCGCGTGTGGAAGCCGGCCAGCGCCAAAGCGATCAAGAGGACTATCCCACCGGCGTACGGGAGCTGGCCTGTCGCGATCAGCAGGCGCTATTGGCCCAGGCAAGCCAGGCCGGTGCTGCGATCGGCAGCTATGCCGAGCGACTGCTTGCCGGGCCGCTGCCGTGGTCACGCATGCGCCACGTCTACCGCTTGTTGGGTCTGGTGCGACGTTTCGGCGCAGCAGCAGTGGGGCCGGCGTGCCAGCGCGCGCTCGACGCCGATGTCATCGACGTGATGAGGGTCACGAGGATGGTGGAGGCCGCTTTGGAGCAAGCGCCAAACGCGGCACAACCCCCACGAGTCGCCTCGGCTCGACCACCGCGATTCCTTCGAGATGCAGCCGAGTATCGCCTCGGGCAGGGAGGCGGCGATGAGTGAGCCGATCTCCCTGGAGCTGCGCAAGTCCTTGCTGCGTCTCAAGCTCTCGCCCGTGCTGCAGACCCTGCCCGAGCGACTGCGCTGGGCGCGAGAGCGGGCTCAGCCCCACCAGGACTTCCTCGAGCTGGTACTTGCCGAGGAATGCGAGCGCCGCAATCAGCTGGCAGCCGGCCTGCGTGCCCAGCGGGCCAGATTGGATCCCGCTTTGCACCTCGAAGTTTGGGATGAGAGCGCCAAGATCACGTACGACCGCGCTTTGCTCGCCGAGCTGACGACGCTGCGCTTCCTGACGGCTCATCACAACGTGCTCATCGTCGGTCCGGTCGGCGTGGGCAAGACCCATCTCGCCTCGGCACTTGGCCATCTGGCCTGCCGACGCGGCCACACCGTCTTGCTGCAGCGTACCGAGGCGATGCTCAAGCAGCTGAAAGCTGCCCGTCTGGATCACACCTTCGAGCGCGAGATGCGACGCCTGCTCAGCGTCGACATTCTGATCCTCGACGACTTCGGTCTCGATGCTCTCGATACCGTAGAGAGCCGGGATCTCTACGAGGTGCTCCTCGAGCGTCACCAACGACGCTCGACCATCGTCACCTCCAACCGCGCACCCGACGAGTGGCTCGGCACATTCTGCGATCCCCTGCGAGCGCAGAGTGTTATCGACCGGCTCACCAGTGCCGCCTACGAGCTGGTGCTGGACGGTGAATCCTATCGGCGCCGACTGAAGCCGAGCCTGACCAGGGACCGTGTGCAATGAACACGATCCCACGAATGATCGGCTCACCGCTCCACGGGGGCGCGCGCGCCGGGATCGGGCCTCCGGGAGGCTGCGGGGGCAGCCGACTCGCCCTTCGGGCTCGCCGGCTACCCCCTACGCCTCCCTACGGCCCAATCCCGGCCTTCCAGACCACCGAGACAAGAGAAGGCCACCCTTCGGGTGGCAGGAGGCCCGAGTGCTTTGTAGCGAATCCGTGTAACCCGACATCGCCGGACCAGGCGTCGGTCAAACACGTACGAACAGGTCAATCACACCGCCCATGACGGCAGAGGGCCGGTCGTGGGAATATCAACAGAGGTGGTCCCTTATTGGTGGCCAACCCCTGGTCCCTTCCCCGTGGCTAGCGACATAAAACACTCCGTGTTCAGGGCGCGTCGGGATGTCCGAGCCATGGCGCAGCACGTGTTCCCGGCGGGTCAAGCCCTTGGGATCTGTGCCCGACCAGTCAAGGCCTTCTGACACTCGAGCTGCCGCAGCCTTGGGTTTGGGACTCGGGCGGAGCCCGACCGCCGACACTTGAATCAGCTCCTCGTATCCCTGTCGCGACTGAAGGAGTACTGGATAATGCCCAGCTGTACAGTAGAACCGCCCGGCGGCCTCGAATACATAGGCGACCGCGATTCCGGTAACGATCCCTCCGGCCGTCCTGGTCTCGAAGGCATCACGGAGAACTCCGACTTTGGTATCCGTGACGATGGACTGGCACGCCTCGTATGACTCGGCGGTCACTCCTGCCCTTCCACTCGGATCAAACGCGTTGATCGGATCTCCCAGCGCGTACCCGTACAGATTCAGATCCCCACCCGCAAACCCGATCGGGTCCTTCGTCGTCCACCTCCCCGTCTCCGGGTCGTAGTCTCTTGCACCGAATCTCACCAGCCCGGTCTGGGGATCCCACAGCCCACCGGCGAAGCCAAAGGGCTGGAAGCCGGGGTTGGTGTCGAGGGTGACTCGGCCGAAGGAGTCGTACTCCATTCGTTGGGCAGGCGCGCCCGTCGCCGCGTCGACGACGGCCCTCACACTCCCGAGTTGGTCGGTGAGGATCCGGTACGTGGTGCCACCTCGCACGAAGTAGTCGGGCACGTTGATGCGGGTGCCGTAGACGTATTGGGTGGTGACGGTGCCGGCGGCGTCGAGCTCGGCGATGGGTGAGAGGCCACCCAGGTAGAGGAAGCGCTGCACCACGGTGCCGTTGATCTTCTTGCCGATGCGCCGGTTGCTGCCGTCGATCAGGTATTCGATCTGGGTGCCGTCGGCGAGGCGCACGGCGCGCAGGTTCGAGAAGGTGTCGTAGGTGTAGGTGACGGTCTGACCGGCTTGGCTCCTCGTGCGCAGCTCGCCGTTGGCGGTGTAGGTGAAGGACAGCGGACCGTAGGTCAGCAGCCGATCCTGGTCGTCGTAGGTAGCGGTGCCCGACTCGACGCCACGGGTCCAGCTGGTGCGGTTGCCGTTTTGGTCGTAGGCGTAACTCTCGACCACGACGTCGTCCCGCTCGACCTCGATCAGCCGCCCGCTGCCCTCCTCGTATTCGTACTCGAAGACCTCGGTGGTCGGGGTGGCACCCAGCGCCGTTCGGCGCTGTTCGGTCTTGCGCACGATGCGCCCGATCTGGTCGCGCTCGTAGTCGACCTCGAGCAACACGTGACCGATGAAGGGCGGTTGCCCACCCGAGGTGTAGGGCGGACCGTGGTAGCCGTGCTCGAGCGCGGTCAGCTCACCGAAGTCATTGCGGGTCACTCGCGTGCCGGTGTCGAGCACGTGGCTGCCGACCATCAGACCCGTCGTCTGGTCATGGAACAGGTCGAGCTCGCCGATCCTGGTCGGCAGGCCGTCGTCGTCGTATTCGAGCTCGATTTCGGTGCTCGGCTGCTCGTTGACCGTGAGCTTCGCCAGCCAGAAGTTGGTCAGCGCCTGACCGGGCTCGGGGCGATCCGCCTCGAGCTGCACACTCGCCTCGAACGGTCCATCAAATGTGACCTCCTCGAGCCACGGGCCGTCCCAGTGGTAGGCCACACTCGCTCCGCTGGTGGTCGCCACACTTTCGAGCCGGCCGCTCTCCTCGTCGTAGACGTAGGTCGAGTCGCCGAAGGGAGAACGCACCAGCTCGGGTCGACCGGCCGAGTCGTAGACGATCTCGACCTGCTGGCCGTCGGGACGGGTCACCGTGGTGAGCTGATGGTCGAGGTTGTAGGCGAAGGTGGTCGCCGGCTCCTCGGGTGTCTCCAAGTCGAGATCGGGTGGGGTGTAGGCCTCCACCCGGTCGGCGGCGTCGTGGTCGAAGCGGTGGTCCGGCCGGGCCGGCGGCGTCAGGCGGGTCAGGTTGCCGTTCAGGTCGTATTGGTAGTGCACCTCGCGACCGTCGGGCAGGGTGGTCTTGGTGACCCGACCCACCGGATCGCGCTCGAAGTGCACTTCTTCGAGCAAGGGGCTGGTCATGGTTTCGACGAAGCCGTCCTCGTCGTATTCGATGGTCGAGCTGCGCTGTTCGAGGCCACAGCCCTGCTGCACCCCGGTCACACGGCCGTGGCTGTCGTAGCTCAAGGTGACGGTCGCGACGGCGGGTCGGCGGACTTCGCTCGGCCGACCCTGGGTATCGAAGACCACCTCACTCGACCGCCCCTCGGAGGAGGTGGCGGTCAAGGTCCGAGTGGCGGCGACGTAGGTCGAGCTCGAGGAACGACCGTTGACCGTGGTGGTGTCGGTTTGGACGTCCACCGGTCCACCTCACCACGCCTCATTTGGCACCTTCACCAGGCCCTCAGGCTACGGACCCTGCGTTCGAGACGAGAGGAGTTGGTGGATCTCCGCGACCGTGCGAGCGGCACCGACTGCGTCACGGAGCTGCTGGAAGTCCTCCCGGGTCTCCCAGCCAGGCCATTTCCCCATGTCCCGCAAGACCCACCTCCGCACCTCATCCGCCGCAAGTACCGCGCCGGTCTCCTCCAGGTCGAGAGCGACTTCTATCCGTTGGTTCAGGAACACGTTGAAGCCCCAAAACGGACCAACGCCTCTCACCTTCCGAGCCCCATTTACGAGGTACTCCTTGCCAAGGGAATCGACAAGCCGGAGGTTCTGGAACAACCCCCCGCGAAGAGCTGCTGCGGTTGTAGTCGTTAACGATTCCCAGCTCGCAACAGTAAAAAGCTCTCCGCGGAAGTCGCAGAGTACGGGGAAGGCCGGCCGACGTTCAGTCGAGTTCATCGATCTCCTCCGTAGCTGGGCCCCGAAGTGCGTCCGCGACCCTGCCCGCGGTTGAGACCTCAGCGTAGCGCAGCCAATCTGGAGTCCCATGCCACCACTGCTCTGCGGGGTTTAGTCCAGGTACCTTGCCCTCAACCATCTTATGCCACCGGTCCATGCTCACCCCGGGCGGTGGGTCGAGCGGCTTGAGGTTCCACGGCTGGTTCTTTATGGAGTCGGGTACAAGCTTGCCGATTCTGCTGTTCCTTTCGATCGCCCAATGGTGGACATGCTGCCCAGGGGCTAGATCCCGAGTCCGGCCATACCAACTTCGCGTGGCACGCCAAGTGTGACTTCCTGCCTTCCAAGCTCCCTTGCCGACGGCCGTCGCGGCGGTCTTGACCAACGCCACATCTGAGATCGCGAGGGCAGTGTAGGCGATGCCCCAGCCCCAGGAGCCCTTCTCGAACTCGTGAACTGCTTGTTTGCCTGAGCCCCAGATCGGGATCATGCCCTCCCAGAATCCTGGTTCCTCAGTCGCACGACCCATGGGATCAAACGCGTTGACCGGATCCCCGAGCACATACCCATACAGGTTCAGATCCCCACCGGCAAACCCAATCGGATCCTTCGTCGTCCACCGCCCCGTCTCGGGGTCGTAGTCTCTGGCGCCGAATCTCACCAGCCCGGTCTGCGGATCCCACAGCCCACCAGCGAAGCCGAAGGGCTGGAAGCCGGGGTTGGTGTCGAGGGTGACCCGGCCGTAGGCGTCGTACTCCATGCGCTGGGCGATGCTCCCCGTCTGCGCGTCGACGACCGCCCTCACGCTCCCGAGGTGATCTGTGACGACGCGGTAGGTCACCCCAGCGCGCACGAAGTAGTCCGGCACGTTGATGCGGGTGCCGTAGACGTATTGGGTGGTGACGGTGCCGGCGGCGTCGAGCTCGGCGATGGGTGAGAGGCCACCCAGGTAGAGGAAGCGCTGCACCACGGTGCCGTTGATCTTCTTGCCGATGCGCCGGTTGCTGCCGTCGATCAGGTATTCGATCTGGGTGCCGTCGGCGAGGCGCACGGCGCGCAGGTTCGAGAAGGTGTCGTAGGTGTAGGTGACGGTCTGACCGGCTTGGCTCCTCGTGCGCAGCTCGCCGTTGGCGGTGTAGGTGAAGGACAGCGGACCGTAGGTCAGCAGCCGATCCTGGTCGTCGTAGGTAGCGGTGCCCGACTCGACGCCACGGGTCCAGCTGGTGCGGTTGCCGTTTTGGTCGTAGGCGTAACTCTCGACCACGACGTCGTCCCGCTCGACCTCGATCAGCCGCCCGCTGCCCTCCTCGTATTCGTACTCGAAGACCTCGGTGGTCGGGGTGGCACCCAGCGCCGTTCGGCGCTGTTCGGTCTTGCGCACGATGCGCCCGATCTGGTCGCGCTCGTAGTCGACCTCGAGCAACACGTGGCCGATGAAGGGCGGTTGCCCACCCGAGGTGTAGGGCGGACCGTGGAAGCCGTGCTCGAGCGCGGTCAGCTCACCAAAGGTGTTGCGGGTCACCCGCGTGCCGGTGTCGAGCACGTGGCTGCCGAGCAGCAGGCCGGTGGTCTCGTCGTGGAACAGGTCGAGCTCGCCGATCCTGGTCGGCAGGCCGTCGTCGTCGTGTTCGAGCTCGATTTCGGTGCTCGGTTGCTCGTTGATCGTCAGTTTCGCCAGCCAGAAGTTGGTCAGCGCCTGGCCGGGCTCGGGGCGATCCCCCCCACCCCCTCCCGAAGGGGTCAGAGCACTTTTCGCATTGCCCACCACCCCCTCCCGAAGGGGTCAGAGCACTTTTCGCATTGCCCACACGACGACTGAGTGAGCCTGGAGGCCG
>CAZRFU010000101.1:5949-13343 GCA_964599475.1 uncultured Thermoanaerobaculia bacterium | reverse complement strand
AAAAAGCGTTGATGCCACCAACTGTCGAAACATCGAGTCAGCCTCCCCGGGCGCGGTGCCCGAAACGTCGGTCACTTGGTTTCTGGATCGGCCGGCACCTTCACCCTCGAGCCCATCACGGCCGCCGCGATAGCGGCCGCTCCCAGACCCAAGAGGCAAAGCCCCCCAGCCACGCCGGCCGGGGCCAGCCCACTCGCGACCCCGAGACATGCTGTGGCGGTCGTCACTCGCCAGAGGGTGCCGGGAACGGCGGTCAGAATCCGCTCGAGCTGAGCCACCGCGGCCGCTTCATCATCACTGGGCGAGACAGCGCCTTCGAGTCCGGCCGAGCGGAGCGCTGCAATGCCGCCGTGGATCGCCAGAGCAGCGCCGAGCCCCAGCGCTGCAATCAGGTAGTACCGAGCGTGCGGATCCGGACTCGCGCTGGCCAGTGCTGTGCCAAGCACGCCGCTGATCACGGCAGCGCTCGTTGGCCACAACACGAACTTCCTTGTTGGTTTCACTGCTCCTCCTTGAGGCCAGGCGCGATCTCCCACGGGCCAGGGTGCCAGTTCAAGCCGCTGGTCAGCTGCGATGCGACTCGATTGACGCTGAATGCGAGCATCGAGAGCACAAGGAACGCCGGCAACGGGGCCAGTGTGATCAGCCACGACGTCGTCCACCGCACGTCTCGTTCCGCCTCCAGCAGAAAGACCTCGGAGAGCCGCGCGGCGAAGGTGCCCAGGAGCACGAACAGGAACACGCGCACGCTCAGCCCGAAGATCCACCGGATATAGCCCGCGGCGAGCGGTTTGGTGATGGGGTGGCCGCCGAACGCGAGAAGCGGGTAACCGGCCAGCAGCGCCAGGAGCAGTTCGAGGCGCACCATCGTCGCCAGCACCGCCAGGCCCCCGAACGCCAGCAGGATCGCGAAGAACATCGGGTAAAAGAACCCTGCGCCGCCGAACATCCCCAAGATGTTTGTCAGGTGCAGCTTTTGGAACTGCATGGCGACCACCACGCCTTGTTCCCAAATGCGACCAGGCGAGATCGCGTACCCGGCATCAATCGGCTGGCCCATGATCGCCGTGCCGGCTTTGCCCATGCTGTCGAACAGCACCGGCACGTACTCGTGGTAGTAATTCCACAGGGTGAAGGCCGCGAAGTAGGAAAAGACCCGTCGCACGAGGAAGCGCCCCAAGTACCCAGGCGACCACCCGCCGAGCATCGGCGTGATGCCGGCGTTGAAGACCAGGTCCAGCGTCATCAGCGTGAAGAAGAGGTTTCTCGAGATCGAGCGCAGGTAGCCCGCGTGGACGGCGGCCGTCACCAGGCTCTCCATGTGCATGATCATGATCAGCAGGTAGTCCAGCGTGTCCGTCTGGTTCATGGCCGTTCCCCCTTCAAATTACCGCGGCTGTGGTAATACTACCGCGAGCGCGGTCGTAACTCACTTCACCAGCCGGACGTGGGGCTTGCCGGGGCGAAGCTTCAGGCCACCGAGCTGCTGTTTGCCGGAGCCCTTGACGACCTCCACGCACGCCGTGACCCCAGGCCAGACCTTGGATACCGCCTGGAGTTGGGTGATTGCTCGGACCTTGAACTTCCTACGCGCATCAGCGTTGGTTGGGTCGTAGTCGCTGCCGAACTGCTGCATCAGCCACGTCCACGGGAAGAACTCGGGCTTGGTCAGGGTCGCCAGCTTGAGGTTCGCCCAGGTGTAGAGATCCATGGCCAGGCTCGATCCCGCCAGCGCTCGAAGCGCCCTCATGTCGTGCGGAGCGGCTCGCTCCTGCAGGAGCTGCCAGAGTCGGGGATCGAGCTCGATCACCGGCGTGACGAGGGAGCGTTGATCGAACTCACCGGCGACGGCCAGGCCCTCCCACGACGTGGACAGGCTCCAGCTGTGTCCGTGCCGGCGTTGCACCTGTCGGCCGCCGAGACCTTCGGCCGCCATCTCGGCCGCCAGGCCCTCCGATGGGTCGAGCACTTCACCCAGAACTTCAGCTCGCCACGTTGCCGACAGGCATCGGGCCAGCTGTTCGCGCAATCGGCGACGTGTGCGGGTGTCGCCGGCATCCACGCCCAGTACGGCCGCCAAGCCGCCAGTCGTGTCCGGCAGCTCGATGGTGGGACTGCCAGTGACGACCGCGCGGGTCATCACGTGCGAGAGGAAGAGCCGCGACAGCGGACCGTAGGGCACGAGCGGATCCCCGAACACCACCAGGCGCAGCCAGGGCACCGTGCGCTCCCACCGCGCTGTCTTGGGGTCGCTGTGCGGCAACGTGCACTGCACGAGGTACGGCGGGAAGTATCCCACCTGGCCAACGAGCTCGGCGGGAGCCGAGGCGATCAGTGCGGCCGCACCTTCGAGCTTGCCAGCGTTGTTCTTGCCGGTGTTGTTGCGGTCTGCGTCCGTGCTCAGGGGCACCTTCTTGGTGCCTCGAGGTTTCTCGGCAGTGCTCGGCAACAACTCGCCGATGCGGCGCGGTCCCTTACCCTTAGCCACAGATCTCCCCTCCTACAGTGTCACGGATCCGCCAGGCGAT
Organism: uncultured Thermoanaerobaculia bacterium; assembly: GCA_964599475.1. Lineage (GTDB taxonomy): Bacteria > Acidobacteriota > Thermoanaerobaculia > Multivoradales > CAZRFU01 > CAZRFU01. The sequence goes on along the minus strand of CAZRFU010000101.1, from coordinate 10,815 downwards.
CAGCTCCAGCTGCTCGGCCACAATCGATGCACGTAGATCGAAGATGCCGTCGAACTTCTGTTGGGCGGGCGGGCGGAACCCTTCCTCGAGGAGATCGGGATCGACCACGGTCTCGAGGTGGTGGCGAAGCACTGGCGCGCCCCACCGGATCAGGGAATCGCCGAACTCTTCCTCGCGAGAGAACCAGAACGCCATGCCGGCGCCGGTGTACTGGAGCCGTTGAGCCGTCAAACACCGCTCCCGGTGCCGCGCCTGGTGCCGCGCCCCTGATGCTCCGCGAGAAAAGCTGGGGGTCGACTCGACAACACCCGCGAGCTCCCACAGCACGGCATCGACGGTGGCCGTGGGCCAGTGTTCTCGATCGATGAGCGGTTCAGTATCGCGCTGCCACTTCCACCACAACTCGGCGTGGTTCCGGAGGGCATCGAAGAGCTCAATCGACGCGAGCCGGGGCGGGATCTTGGCAACCACGCGACAGTAGTCGCGGATGCTCGAGATCAGGCCGTAGGTGGGTGGGAATTTGTGCGGTTCGACTCTCATCGGGCGCTCCTCGGGGGTGCGGGAGCACCGCGACGGATCGCGCTTTCGATGGGCCGCCGGTAAGATCTCGGGCGGGCATCCCTGCCTCCAGTTCAGGTGGGTGTGTCAAGAGCCGTCGTCGGTGTTCACGCACCGCGGCGGCTCGCTTCTTTTGACGGGGCCGATTCTACCACAGGCCCGTCGCGCGTGACATGCCATCACACCGGCGCTCCGCCAGCGCGCTGGTCTGCCGCCACTGCACACCACCATGCCGCCCCTCTGCCACTGCGCCAATCCACCATGCAACTACACCGCACCACAACACGCCCACTGTCGTAGTATCCAGCGTTCAAGGGAGAGGGGGGGTGCTATTGGGACGGGGTTGCCTGCCGGAAGGGGGTGCTATCGGCACCAACTATCCTGCCCGCCATGGTCGGCATCAAGGTCCTCGGAGGGTGTGGAAGAGCCTGCGGGTGAGGGGGTGCTATCGGGGCCACCTGAAGCCCGTTCTGGGGGTGCTATCGGGGCCACCTGAAGCCCGTTCTGGGGGTGCTATCGGGGCCACCTATCCTTAGTCCGGATCCTTAGTACTCCAGATCCGTAGTAGCGCGTCCACATGTGGAAACCTCAGCGGCTCCCGAAGAGCCCCGGAAAGGGTCCCAGGACGGCCTATGGACGGATGGCGGGCTATGGATCCCTGAGGACGCGAAGACGCGCCCTCAGGTCCCGCCCGCCCTGCCGGCGAAGACGCCGTCATTCCCCCATCCACAGCCCTTGGAAATCGGCTCCCGCTGTGGTCGCTTCCGCTCCCGTCGCTGCCCCCTACCCCCTCGCCGATTCCCACATCCGCCCACAGGCCCGGCTGCTGGGTGGGCTGGTGAAGGATCGGACTCGGACCGGAGAAGAGCCCGCGTCAGCCGCGGGCCAGAGCCCGGTGAGCGGCCTCGAGGTGCTGCCCCAGCCCACGCCGCAGGTTGCCTTGGCGCGCCTCGAGCAACGTGCGCGCCCACAGAGCCTCGAGCACGCGGTTCGTCTCGGGCGTCAGGCTCGCAGCCTCCAGCCTAGTCTTGGCCTCGAGGACGAGTTGCACTATCCCATGCGGCACGCCGGCCTCGTACCGGATCCGGATCCGGTCGAGAACAACGAGTCCGGCATCGGTCGGCCGCTCGAGCTCGTTGAATCGCTGGTAGCACTGGGCCAATCCAGTGTCGGCAGCGATGAGCGACTCAGGAGCAGCAGCCAGGGCTCGAGCCCAGGAGATCCGCAAGGCGATGGCTTCGGGCAGGGAGCGACCTTCCGTGTACGCGTCGAGGTAGGAGCAGAGCTGTTCGAACGGCTCACCGCTGCGAGCTCGCCAAAGCGCCAGGGAGGCGATCGGGCCGGCTGCGATGGTGCCGTCTGGCGCGTTGTCCAGGCACTTGCGGATGTCCTTCTGGGCCTCGTCCAGCATGTGGAGGCGATCGTCGCCAACGAGCTCGAGCGCGAGGGCCAAACGGACTGCGGAGCGCATGGAGTAGGCCATTGCCAGGCCGCGCGGGTCCGTGAGGAGCCGCCGCTTGGCGACCTCCCAATTGGCGAGGGAAAGGGCTCGCTCGTAGTTGCCCCTTGCACGCTCCAGGCTCACCAGGAAGCTGATTCGCCGCGCGGCCCTCTCCTGAATGGCGCGGATGGTGTCGCTCGTCAATCCTCGAGGGCCGGTGAATCCCTCGATCGCCGCCAGGCGACTCAGAGCTCGCGCAGCCTCCTCGTACCTGCCGGCAATGCGGTAGGCGTTCGCTGCTCGAGCAGCTGCCTCGAACCACGCTTCACGCAGCCCTGGATGGCGGGAGCGGGCGTAGGCTCGGGCCGCTTGTCGCCGGAGCTCGATGAACTCCTCGAGGTGCGCCGAAGCGCGGCCGAAGCGCCCATCCCAGGCCCTCGCGATCGCTTCCCGGAGGATCGCGGCCTGGAGTTGTGGCGGGTGCTCAAGAACGCCGACCAGGCGGCCATCGGCGTCGAGAGCAGCCCGGGCTTGGGCCACCACCGACCGGTTGCGCTCGGCGGTCTCCTGGGCCCGGGCTGCGGCACGGCGGAAGACACTCTCGAAGTCGAGGTCAGGCATGCCGCGAGAGTGTAGCGGTATCGGGGTCAACCGTTGCCGTCGATCTCTCCCCTGGCGTCGTCGGGAGGAGGAGTGGTCGAGGCGGTGTCATCCGCTGGGGGATTGGCCGGGGGGTCAGTCGCGCCGTCCTTGTCGGCCGACACGAGGTCCAGAAACCACGTCGCCAGTTCGTCGAACCACGACGCGACATCGATCGATTCGAGCGGCTGGGCATGGACGGGGGTGGCGAGGAGCAGGGCGAGGGCAGTGCAGGTGGTGGCAAAGAAGCGACGCATGGACAACCTCCACAAAGGCCCACCCGCACAGCGACATTGCTGCTCAAGGGGCTCATTAGGTTGAGGTCGTGGGAGGAGGGTAAGCGGCACGAAGGGGCAGGATTTGCGGCGGTCTGAGGATGGCGCTACAATACTCAGAGGTCGGCTTCTAGATCCGGAGCAAGAGGGACGGCTACGCCGAAAATGCAATACACAGGATGATGGATTTCCGCTCCGCTCCAATCCCCTGAACCCCCATGGAACCCCGAACCGCCAACTGCCTGATCCGCCTGACCCCGACCGAGAAGGCCGGGATCGAGGCAGCTGCCGCGGGCGAGGCGTTGACCCTGTCGGCGTGGATCCGGCAGACCCTGTTTCGGGAGCTGGCGCGGCGTGCCGCCGCTGCGCTCGAGGAGTCGCTTGCCGGCGTCGAGCTCGAGCGGGAGACGCCGGCGTCGATTCGGGTGCCGATGTCGGAGTCGGAGTTTGCGACGGCGCAGGCGATCGCCCGACGGGCGGGGTTGCCGGTTGGGAGGTGGGCTCGGCTGGTCCTTCGCAAGGAGCGTCCCGCGTCGCAGCCGACGCTTGCAGCCCAGGATCTCGTGGTGCAGTTGCGGCGCCTGGGCGTGAACCTGAACCAGCTCACGAAGCTGGCCAACGGTGGCCAGATGGGCGCGGCAGATGTCCGGTTCCTGCTCGAGGTCCTGGCTGGCGTCAGCGGCAAGCTCGACGAGGTTGAGGCGCGCGTGGTGGAGGGTGGGCGGTGATCTTCTTCCGAGGCGGAGCGGTTGGCGGAGGGGGATCCCGATCGGGACTCGGGAAGGATTTCGGCGGGCTCTTGTCGTACCTCTACGAGGGTGACCGCGAGCCGGGGGTGGAGATCGAGCGGGGCCATGCCCGGGAGGACCGGGTGGACTGGGTCTCGTCGCGCAACATTCCGCGGAGCGCGAACCTCGAGGACCACCGCGTGGCCGCGCTGCACTTCTCGACGGTGCACGGTCGCACGCAGCAGCCGGTGTACCACGTCGGGATTGCGCTCGAGCCGGGGGCGAGCCTGACGCGTGAGCAGTGGGAGACGAGCGTCGATCGGCTGCTCAAGGGCCTCGGGCTCGAGGATCACCGGGTGTTGGTGGTGGCGCACAAGGACTCGAACCACCAGCACGTGCACCTGGTCGTCAATCGGGTGGATCCGCTGAGCGGGAGGGTGTGGAGCCCTCACCGTGATGGGATGAAGTCGGCGGGGGTGTTGCGGGAGCTCGAGCGGGAGTTTGGTTTGCGCGAGCTCGGGATCGAGGCGAAGCCAGCGCTGCAGCTGACGTCGGGGGAGCACGCCGTGGCGAAGTCGGCCGAGTTGCCGCCGCTGGCTGCTCGAGCACGAGCGGAGGTCCTGGTTGATTTCCAGGAGTCGGCGAGCTGGGGCGAACTTGGCCAGCGGTTGGGGGCGAAGGGCTACGGCCTCGAGGCTGGAGCTCGAGGCGGGGGAGTGGTGCTGGTGGGCTCGGAAGGGCTGCGCGTGTCGATCAGTCGGCTCGACGGCGACCTGAGCGGCCCGAAGCTCGCCAGGCGCTACGGAGAGGCGTTCGGAGCCCATCTCGAGGGCCGAGGCAAGGCCCCGGAGGTTTCGGGCGCTCTGAGGGCCCCTGTGGCGCTCGAGACGGGGCGTTTGGCGGATGACCTTGGCGGGCGGTACGCGACGTGGACGCGCGGCGATGCGATGCGGGAGCTCTCGGGCCAGGCCGGGCGCGAACAGCTGGTCGCCGCGCTGGTGGCGTCGCCTCACGTGGTGCAGCTGCCGGCCGAGCCAGGCCGAGCGCAGCGGTTTGCGTCGGTGAGCTACCTCGCGCAGGAGCTTTCGGTCTTCGATGCCGCGAAGTCGCTCTCGGAGGCGAAGGACCATCCTCGAGGCCACCAGGTGGCGGTGGGAGAGGGTCCGGCCGTGTCAGTGCTGTCGGGGGAGCAGCGGGTGGCGCTCGAGCACGTTGCCGGCGGCGG
>CAZRFU010000101.1:0-5939 GCA_964599475.1 uncultured Thermoanaerobaculia bacterium | reverse complement strand
TGGTGGTCGGCCGAGCCGGCGCCGGCAAGACGACGCTTGCCGCGGCGATCGCCGAGGTGCACCAGGGCGACGGCTACCAGGTCCTCGGGGCGGCACTCGCGGCGAAGGCTGCGCGCGGGCTCGAGGAGGCTTCTGGGATCCCTTCGAGCACAGTGGCAGCGCTCGTGGCCCGGATCGATTCCCGGGAGGTGAACCTCGGCCGCAAGACGCTGCTGGTGGTCGATGAAGCGGGCATCCTCGACACGCCCCAGCTTGCAGGCCTCCTCGACCGGGCCGCCGCGGCCGGGTCGAAGGTCGTGCTGATGGGGGACCCGGACCAGCTGCAGCCGATCGGTGCCGGCGCTCCCTTCCGGGGCCTGCTCGCCGAACATGCGCACGCGGAGCTCGGGGAGATTCGCCGGCAGCGCGATCCGGAGCAGGCGGCGCTCGTCGGGGGGCTTGCTCGAGCGCGAGTGCACGAGGCGCTGGCGGCGCACGATGCGGCGGGTCGCCTCGAGTGGCATGGGAACGTCTCCGGGGCTCGTGAGGCGATGGCGGATCGCTGGATGTCTCGGCCTGCCGAGGAGCGGCCATTGCTGGTGGCCTATCGCCGGCAGGACGTCGCCGAGCTCAACCGCCTGGTGCAGGAGCGGCGGATCGCAGCCGGCGAGCTCGGAGGGCGAGTGGGGGAGGGGGAGCTGCGCGTCGGCGACCAGGTGGTCTTCGGCCGCAACGCCATGGTGCACCTTGGGGAACGGGTTCAAAACGGGTTGGTCGGTCGGCTCGAGGGGACATCGGGCCCGCACCTGCGGGTGAGCATCGAGGGCCGGGGAGTGGTGCAGGTCGATCCGCGCCTCTATCGGGACCTCGAGCTTGGCTATGCGCTCAGTTTGCACCGTTCGCAGGGTCAGACGGCCGAGCGGGTCGAGGTGCTGGCCGATCGGCTGATGGACCGGCATGCGGCGTATGTGGCGCTGTCTCGCCACCGACAGGACGTGCGGCTCCATGCGCCCGTAGCGCTCGCCGCAGGCTCGGCCGCGGAGGGGAGGCTCCTCGAGGCGGCGGCCGCAGACGGCCGCTTGCGCCTGGCCGATGGCCGAGGCCTCGACGTCGCCGCGCTCTCGGCCCCCGATCGGGCGGCGCTTGGGCGGGACCTGGTCGAGGTCGATCGCCGAAGTCTGGTTTCTGGCCTGGCGCAGCGGATGGGCGAGTCCCGGGCGAAGGGGTTGGCCAGGGATCACCGCGGAGAGCTCGACTACGCCGGCATCGTCAAGGCTCGAGAGGACGCGCGCAACGACGTCGCGAAGGCCGAAGCCCAGCTCCACCTCGAGGCGCGGCGCGAGCGCCAAGAAGCGGCCTTTGCCAAGGCATTGCCGACAGCTCGCGCCGAGGTCGAGGCCAAGCATGTCGCGCTTGCGGGTGTTGTGGCCAAGATCTACGCCGACCCGGCTCGCGTGATGCGCGAGCTCGATACGCGAGCCGATCGCGCCGGCGCCGATCGGCTGCAGCAGGGGGAGCTCGCGCGACTGGGCGAGCTTCGGGGCAAAGAGCGGCCGTTGCTTGGACCGGATCAGGCCAGGCGCGAGGCCCTTGCCGAGTTGCCCGGTATCCCAGCGGCGTTTGACCGCCTGGTCTCGGCCCGCCGTGAGCTCGCGGGGCTCGAGGAGCGCTTTCAGTCTTTCAAGCTCGAGCAGGCCAAGACCGGGGTTGCGCCGCCGGCTGGGCTCTCTGCTGCTGGGTCCGTGGGCCGATCTGCTCTGTCGATCGCCAAAGACTTGGTGCAGTCTCCCGAACGGGCGGCGGTGAGCGCAGGGCTGGCGGCCGCCAACGCGGTGTCGCCGGTGGCGGGGAAGGTCGCCGGCCTGCTCGTCGGCGTGGCACAGTCGAACTCGCCGGACAGCGCTTTCCTCACGGCGACGTCGTCGCTCGGACAGATGGCCTTGTCCAAGACGGTCGCACTGCTGCCGCCAGTGCTCAGCCTGCCCGCCATGGTCGGCATCAAGGTCCTCGGCAAGCTGCTCGACGCCGGCATCGAGAGGTGATGGCGCTCGGTAGGGCAGGGGTTCGAGCGCCATCACTTGCCAGTGATAAACGACATTATCCGTGGCAGTTTTCGACGCTGGCGGGCTTGTCGTGTGCACCACTAACCATGTATGCGGCTGCTCCGTTATTCTGCGTGCTCCAGCCCTCCGTCACTCCGCACAATCCTTGTCCCGGTACTCTGCGTGTCCGTCGCCCTGGTGCTCTTGTCGTCCATCAACCCGCCCCACAGTTGACCTATTAGCTGTATACTCCGCTCGTGCGTGAAGCTTTTCTCCAGTTCGGCCAGCTGCTCATTGCTGATGCCAGGGAGCGGATGGCGTCCCTTTGGGATCAGCTCGACCTGGTCACCCCTCGAGGCGCAGTCCTTCTCGGGTCGTCGGCGGTGCTGGCCATCGGCCTCTTCCTGCGGGAGGTCACCAAGAAATGACCTGCGCCGGCATTTTCCTCGCAACTGTCCTCGGCGGCTTCGCGCTCCTCATGCTCGCAGCAGTTGCCCCGAACATCCTGATGATGATCGCCGTCGATCTGCTCGGCAACGATCTCCCGGAGGATCTCGCCGTGTGCTTCCTCGTCATGCCGCCGCTGGCATGGTTAGTTGGTTTCGTCGTGGGTTCCGTCCGGCGCGCTCTGCGCACGGACGAGGTGTCATGAGAATCCTCACGATCGCAGCCCAGAAGGGCGGCAGCGGCAAGACGACACTGGCGCTTTCTTTGGCGGTCGCTGCGCATCTCGACGGCCGTCGTGTCCGGGTCTTCGACCTTGACCCCCAAGCCACGGCAGCGGCCTGGGGTGATCGCCGCGGAGTCGATGCCCCACTGGTCGAGTCCCTGCAACCCGCGAGGCTGCAGCAGGCCCTCGCCAACACCCAGGCTGCAGCCGATCTCGTCGTGATCGATACCCCACCGCGGCTGGACCATGGCACCCTTGGCGCCGTGCGCGCGGCCGACGTCCTACTGATCCCCTGCCGGCCCTCGGTCTTCGATCTCGAGACGCTTGGCAACACTCTTGACCTGGTGCGCTTCTCGGGCACCACTGCAGCCGTGCTCGCCGTCATGAACGCTGTGCCGGCCCGCGCTCAACTCTTCAACCGGACGCTGCTGGCCAAGGCGCGGGCGGTTATCGAGTCGGCCGGCCTCGAGGTCTGTCCGGTGACCGTTGGCCAGCGCTCCGTGTTCGATAAGGCCAGCCTGCGCGGCCGCGGGGTTCAGGAGCTCGAGGCTGATGGCAAGGCGGCCGACGAAGTCGCCGAGTTGTACTCCCACTGTAGTCCACTGCTGTGGTCCTAGGCCACCTGGTCCATCATGCAACCCAACCACCCAGCACCGGAGTTGTCCAATGTCCAAAGCTTCCACTGATCTGGCCGCACTTGCTCAGAATCGGCGAGCGCCGAAACCACCGGCCGCGGCCGACGCTACCGTCGCAAAAGCCGAACCGGTAGTGACGATCTCGCTCTTCTTCCCCGACTCCGTTCGGCATTGCCTCAAGCAGTTCGCGCTCGACCAGCGCCGCACCCTCCAAGACGTTGTCGCCGAGGCGCTCAACGATCTGTTCGCCAAGTACGGCATGCCTGAAATTGCGCCGCGCGGGCCGGTGACTCGCCCACGAGGGAAGGCTCCCGCCACTCCGCCCCCTCCGCCCTCGACTTGACGCCGGGCCGCGTCAGGCCCGGTGGTAGGGGTTCGGCTCAGCGCGAGCCACGAAGAATGGGATGTCCAGGTAGTTGAGGCGTGGGACTTTCAGCGGCCGCTGTCCGGGGCAGATCAGCAGCTGCTCGTCTCGGCCCAGCCGCGCCACCTCGTCCGGATACAGCAGCGGGCGGCCCGTTGCCTGCTCTCCCACGCTCGTGTTGCGCGAGCTCGACGTGCCCCAGCGGCCCGGGGTGGTCGATGCGCCCTGGGAGACGTTCTGTGACTCGACGCGGATCGTCCCTTGGCCCAGGCGCTTTGAGAGGTATTCGGCCGTGCCCGGGTCGTTCGTGCCGAAGGCTTGGAGCACCTGCACGTTGGCCACCATCGTCTCCCAGCGCTGGCCGTAGAGCCCTCGCAGCTGCGAGAGGTCCTGGACCAGGAGCCAGAGCCGCACACCGTAGCCTCGAATCAGAGAGATCGCCTGCTCAATTGACCTCATGCGGCCGAGCTGCGCGAACTCGTCGACGAGGAACAAGACGTTCTGCTCGCCCTTCGGGGTGCTCGTCATCTCATGCAGGAGCGAGCCCACGACGAGGCGCAGCCAGCGGCCGTACGTCCCCAGCTTGTCCGGGGGGAGGACCAGGTAGAGCGTCATCGGCCGCTTCTTGAGGTCCGCAGGGTCGAACGTGGAGCGCTCGAGCGTCGCGCGGATCTGGGGCGAGTCGAGGAAGTGGGTGTGGCTTTGTGCCGTCGTCTTGATCGAGGACTTCACCCTTGGCTCGGCGGACTGAAAGCGGTTCACGGCCGAGACCACCTGCTCGAGGTCCCCGTGCACCAGCCTCTGGACCACGGCATCCCATTCCGCTTCGGCCAGGTTCAGCCAGCGGCGTACCGTGATTAACGACCCTCCCTCGGCGCCGGCGCCGAGAATCAGTCCCGCGAGTAGCGCTTGCGCCTCCTCATCCCAAAACGACTCGCCTCCCTCGCGAGGCACGACCAGGCTCGAGGCGACCTGCATGGCTCCCTCGTACGCCGCGCCAACGTCGCCCAGCTCGAGCGCGAGGGCGATTCGCCCCAGGGGGTTGATCGCCCCAGACTGTTTCCCCGTTGCTGCGAACGGATCCAGGAGGACTACGTCCCCCCAGGACCGGCGCTGCGGCGAGCTCACCGCGAAGTTCTCCCCCTTCGGGTCCGTCACCACTAGCGAGCCCGTGTGCCAGAGCAAGTTCGGGAGCACTGCGCCCACGCCTTTGCCCGCTCCGGTCGGTGCGACGGTGAGGATGTGGCCCTCCGCTGGTGCGAAGAGCAGATCCCCCACCTCGTCCTCCCCGAGAATCAGCCCCTCGCGCGTTGGGAGCACCTCGTGGGGATCGCCCCAGCTCGCGGATCCGTGGCTCGTTCCGACCTCGAGGTCCTTGCGCGAGGTCAGACCCGATGCCGCCAGGGCCACGATTGGCAACGCCAACAACGCGATCGGATGCACCAATGTCTGAAAGCTGCCGGCAAACAGGATCACCGAGGTGACCACCAGCGCCATGCCCCACGCCTTCAGGTGCTCCTCGTTCAAGACGAAGTCCACGAAGTCAAGCCACACTTCCTCGAGGTATTCCCCGACGCGCATTGTTCTCCTCCTCGATCGAGGGGCCCGAGCCCCCCAGGTCTCAGAAACCTGCCGGCACCAGAGGGCGCTCAGCCGGGCCCTCGAGGGGGCGATACACCGGGGTCTGTCGCCAGGCCGCGATGACGCTCTCCCAGAGCTGGACCTTCTTCTGGGACTCTTCCTGCAGCTGGTGTGCGGCGTAGATGTTCTGGGCGTTGATCATGGTGGCGAGCAACACCATCTGGACGCCGCCCTGGTGGGCGAGGTGCCCAAGCAACATGTTGGAGGCCTCGATCGCCTCCAAGTTGCCGTCGGCCGCCCGGGCGATCGCCTGGATGCGATCGAGCTCGCGTTCGCCTTGGTTCACCTCGATCTTCGTCCGCGAGGCCGCGAGGAGTGTTGCTCGAAGCGTCCCGAGCGTGGTGTTCGCGTTCTCGACGTAGGGATCCTTCCAGCCGAGGTTTCGCATCCGGTCCAGGCCGCCGTCGATCCCGGGGAAGTACTCCCGCAGCAGCGCCCAGAGGGCATCGAACGGCGTGTTGTAGCCGATGCCCCCCTCGACCTGGGTCAGCTCCTGCATGTAGACCAGGTAGCGACCTAAGAACCGGTACACGAACTGCTCGTTGAGCTCCAGGTTCTTGAGCATCGTGTAGTACTGATTCAGCATCGTGTAGTAGCGCTGAATCATG
>CAZRFU010000100.1:0-13445 GCA_964599475.1 uncultured Thermoanaerobaculia bacterium | reverse complement strand
TTAGTGACTAACCCCGCCCGATGTCACACGTTTTGCGACAATCCTTTCTGGAGCCTGCGCAAACTGTTGACCACGATAAACTTGCGCGGCTCTAGACACTGTGTGATTTTTCCGGCCTGATCGCGCACGACGGTGGACCCGAATCACGCGGACCGCACCGTCAGTGGCTCGCCTCCACTTGGCCGTGAGGTCGTGCGCTCCGCTACGCTCGGCTCGGTGGTTTCCGTCTGACTGGCCTCGCTGCACGCGCGCGCGCCGAGTCGGCCGTGGCCGGCGTGCCGCTCGCGACTGCGCGACGCGCGACGCCGCTTCGCGCACGACCTCACGCCTTGGCGCTCCGGCTCGACGACCGCTGCGAAGAGGTATGCGCTGCCACGCACACTGCTCGACTCCGGAGGGGGCGCTTCCGCTGCCCGAACACCGGAACGCCTCGGCGCAACTCCTCCGGCGGATCCCCGATCCCGGTTCCCGGATCCCGAGCTCATCGACCGTCTGCAGGTCAGCGAGCGGGCGGGGGTGCGGAGGTGCTCGCGGATCGGTGGAATGGGCCGTTCCATCGCCGCACCGAAACTTCAAAATCCGCCCAGCAAGGCAACCCGAGCAAGCGGCGCAGCCGTTACCCGCGGCACAGACCTTCGCTGGACCCGATCTAGCTCGTCGTCCTTCACCAGCAAGGGAGGGAGGGGGAACGCTGCAACCACCGCGAAGGCTCGTCAACGCTCAGAGGCAACCTCGGCCGCTCTTCTCCGAACCAAAAAATCTTGCTCCGAGTCCGGGTCTTCTTCCGACTTCGGTTGCGGTTGCCGCGTTGGCCAGAGCCAAACCAAAGATCTCGCTGAAGACCGCTCCGGGCTGGCCAGGAACTGGATCGCCAAGTCGTGCTACGGCATGGAGAGCGCCGCTGCCGTGGCGCAAGTACAGTACCAACCCGGTCTCCGTGGCGGCCTCGAATAGGCTCCATGGCCCAGACAGGTGTGCAGGGCTTACCGTGAGTAGGGTCAGGCCGTCCGGCGCCGGATCGCCCGTTTCCACGAGCCGCTCCAGTGCGAATGGTTCGGCGGCCCACCCGATGCTCGTCGAGAGGGCCATGGCAAGTAGGACGGGGCTCCGGACCATCACGGCAGAACGCCACCAAGGTTGTACATGTACAGGCCAAATCGCTGGCCAATCTGGTCCGCATTGGTGATCGTGCCGGCGGTGACCCTCACGGAAGAACCGCCGACCAGGCTCCCGTGCCCCCACTCTCGAAGCCGTCGTCGAAGACCCCGAGGCCGTCGATCTCGAAATCGACGCCCAGCGTCGAGAGGCCCCCCGTCGTGATGGCAATTGCGGCGCCAGTCAGATGGTCGCAGAGACCGAGGTACACCGGTCCCACCGGGCAGCCCACGTCGTCGAAGACCTCATCGAGCCCCCCTCGCCGATTGTCGGAAGACGCATAGATCTGCGGCGGCCAACCCACGGGGACGAAGTACCAGCCATCGGACGACGTAGCGACGGACCCGACCGAGTAGCCCTCAGGCGCCCAAGCATCGACGATGGCCCCTTCGATTGGAGCGCCATCGCCGGCCCGAGTCACTCTGCCCTCGATTCCGGAGTGACGGCGTAAGCCGATATCCAACCCTGGTGCGACCTGCCCCGGGCTTGTCAGGGAGATCGGAGTCCCTTGCAGAATGGGACATCCCGGGCAGCCCCCGACGCCGTAAAGGGCTTCAGCGAAGGCTCCGGATGCCGACGCACGCAGGTAGTAGTCCCCAGCCGGGGGCTCGGAAAGCAGCAGCGTGAATTGGCCCGAGGAGCTCGCCGTGGCCGTTCCCAGGAGATTGAGAAGCTCGTCGTAGGCTCTCACCGTGACGGCACCAACACCGCCGCCACGAACTGCATCGTAAGTCGTACCTGCCAGGGTGGCCCAGGCCGGAAGAGCGAACGAGACGATCGAGTTCTCCGCTGCGACCACTTGGATCGGATCTCCAACGGCCGGATCACACCCTGAGGGCGCGCAGGGGGCATTGGGCCACACCTGGCTTTGGTAGGTCCTCCAGGGCGCCTGGACCGGCCCAGCGATGGCCTTGTAGATACCCGGCGCGAGCGGAGTCGAGCACGATAGGAATGGCGAGGTCGCCGAGATCGAGTCACTGGGGGTCCCAAGGTCGCTGTACAGACGGACTGGAACCCCCACTCCCTGGGAGGCAGGAGGCTCGACCACCACCGACGCGCAGACTTTCCCGCCCCGCACGAGGTCGAAGTCCGCGACAGCACCAGCGACCACCGGCGTGCCGCCAAAAGGCAGACACGAGGAAGGGTTGCACGGCGAGCCGCCGTAAACCTGCCCGAGCGCGAACGGATCCGCGCTCGGCGTGGCCTGGAGAAAATAGTCGGCCGAGCCGGAGCTTGGAACGGGCAACGCGTAGTTCCCGTTCCCGTCCGTATAGGTGTAGTGCACGCCGAAGCACTCGGGCGTGGTGCGGGCCTGGACTAAGGCAGCGGCCCCCTCCGTTCCGATGAGCACGGTACCACTGATTGCCGGCATCGGCAGAAGATCGAAGTCGATCCCCTCGGCTCCGACCCCCACCGAGGTCTCGATCGGCATGCCCGAGGTCGGCTCGCAGACGAGCCCACATTCCCACCAGGGGCACGTCGTTCCGCCCCACAACACCGGATCGTAGCGTCGAGTGGCTGACTCGCCCTGAACAGCGAGATAGTAGGTCCCAGCCATCAATCCGAAGATCTCAAAAGCACCGGTGGCATCCACCTGGATGTTGGCCGCGACCGGTGCTCCCAACTCATCCCAAATCTGGAAGTCCAAGGAGAGTGGCCCCACCTCCCCCTCCGCGCGAACCCGCCCGCGAATCGAGGCAGACCGGGGCAATAGGAGATCCACGCCAGTTCGTGTCTGGCCCGCCTCCAGAGCGACCGGAACGCCTGTGAGGACGTCGCAGGGAGTTGGACACGGCACGTTCGGATACATCGCCGGCACCACCGGCCCGGCGGCCTCGGCCCGGAGGAAGTAGCTCGTCCCGCCTGGGAGCTCCAGCTGGAACCTACCGACACTGTCGCCGACATCAGTGGCTACCGATAGACCCGCCCCGTCGAACGCCTCCACCAGCGGGAACTGGAGACTCAGTCCATCGGCACCGACAACCCGTCCCAGAATGGTCGCGGTAGAGGAACTGCCCGGAGCCCGGCTGGACGGTACGCCCACGAGGGCCAGCTGCTGCCTATTGCGCGAGGCCAGAGCATGGGATCGACACATCCCGAGCCGAACAGCGACTTCGCGCGAAAGTGCATCTGGCCGAGCCCCCGGCTCCAGGCGGGCGACCTCGTCCTGCCGATCGGCGACGAGCCGAAGACACCGTTCGAAGGCACCGGGAACGGGGTCGTCTGCTGAAGCCAGGATCGCTCCATCCTGGAACGCGATCAGAGCGACGAGAATCGAGATCGGAGCTCGCACGTTCATCCTATGGTCTCCTCTGCCTACAGAAAGTATCTGTAGACATTGCTGCTACTCCACATCATGTCACATTGTCATGGCAGCGTGCTCCACCTTCGCCACGTGTCTTGCGCCTCCAGCGGAGAGCGGCAGCGTCATCGCTCGGTCTGCCATACCATCCCCCCATGGCCAAACCCCTGACCTACGCGAGCTACCTCCGCGTCGACGAGTTGCTCGAGCTGCAGACGCCCCTCTCCGACGGTCCGGAGCACGACGAGATGCTCTTCATCGTCATCCACCAGGTCTACGAGCTGTGGTTCAAGCAGGTGCTGCACGAGACCGACCGGCTCGTGATGGCGCTGACCGACGGCTCGGCCACGGTGGCGCTGGCGACCCTCGAGCGGGTGTTGACGATCCTCAAGACCCTGGTCGCGCAGGTCGACGTGCTGGAGACCATGACTCCGGTGTCCTTCGCCTCGTTCCGCAGCCGTCTCGAAGCCGCCAGTGGGTTCCAATCGGCCCAGTTCCGCGAGCTCGAGATGGTGCTCGGGCGCAAGAACCGTCGCTTCGTCGACCACTATCCCGAGGGCACTCCCGGTCGCGATCGCATCGAACGACGCTACGGCTCGCGTTCGGTGTGGTCGGCCTTCGTCGCGTTCCTTGCGAGTCGCGGCTACGCCGTGCCGGCAGAGGTCCTCGACCGAGATTGGGAGCTGCCGACCGAAGCCGACGAGGCGATCCAGGACCTGCTGGTGGAGATCTACCACCACGACCCGGGCACGACGCAGCTGTGTGAACGCCTGGTCGATCTCGACGAGGGGCTGCAGGAGTGGCGCTACCGTCACGTCAAGATGGTCGAGCGCACCATCGGCACCAAGCCCGGCACCGGCGGTTCAGCCGGAGTGGCCTACCTGAAATCGACCCTGTTCATCCCCCTCTTCCCCGATCTGTGGGAGATCCGAGCGCGCCTATGAGTCTCACCGCCGCAGCCCTGCGCCAGAGTCCCAACCCCCTGGCTCAGCACTACACCCACTTTCGCGTGAGCGAGCGGATCCTGCTCTCCGGCCACTCCCACCAGGCCTGGCCCGACGTCGCCCGAGAGGGTCAGATCGAGGCGTTCGACACCGCCGCCGATCTCGTCGACGGCAAATGGGCGGTCGCCTTCGCCAAAGCGGAACGCATTCGCGACCGGCTGCGCACGTTGCTCGACGATCGGCACGGCCGCTACACCCTCGCGCCCTCGACCCACGACCTGCTGATCAAACTCTTCTCCGCCTTCGATTGGCGCACCCGGCCCCGCATCGTCACCACCGAAGGTGAGTTCCTCGCCGCCCGGCGCCAGTTCGCGCGCCTCGAGGAGGAAGGTTGGCAGATCGCTCGGGTACCCTCGCACCCGGCCGAGGATGTCGGCACCCGACTCGCCGCGCTGGTCGACGACCACACCGCAGTGGCGATGATGTCGACCGTCTTCTTCGAAACCGCCGAGATCGCCGGGGCACTCCCCGACCTCGTGGCGGCCGGCCGCCGCCACGGCGCCGCCCTGGTGCTCGACGTCTACCACCACCTGAACGTGCTGCCCTTCTCCATCCCCGCGCTCGACCTCGACGACGCCTACCTCGTCGGCGGCGGCTACAAATATCTGCAGTGGGGTGAGGGCAACGCGTTCTTGCGTTTCCCCGCCGGCTGCACGCTCAGGCCCGTGATCACCGGCTGGTTTGCCGCCTTCGGCAAGTTGACCGACAACCCCCAGGGTGTGCCCTTCCCCGGCGACGACGAACGTTTCGCCGGCGCCACCTACGACCCGACGCCGCAGTTCCGCGCCGCCCGCGTCTGCGACTTTTTCGAGCACCACGGCCTCGAACCCGAGCTGCTGCGAGCTTCCCTGCTCCACCAGATCGCCCTGCTGCAACACGAGATCGACGCCCTCGATCTGCCCGATGCCGTGCTCAGCCGAGATCGCACCAAGCGGCCCGAGGACCTCGGTGGCTTCCTCGCCGTGCGCTCCCCTCGGGCGGGTGCGCTGCGCGCCGGCCTCCAGCGCCGGGGCGTTCTGACCGACCACCGCGGCGACATCCTCCGGCTCGGCCCGGCACCGTACCTGAGCGATCGACAGATCGTGGAGGCGGTAGGGATTTTGGGTGAGGTGGCGAGGGAAGGGGTTAGGGGTTAGGGGTTGGGGCCGGGTCCCGGGTCCCTTGTGGGTTGACACGCTACTACTACGAGCGTAGTATCTACTACGCCAGTAGCAGAGGAGCCAAGAGTGTCCAGTCCACCCCTCAC
Source organism: uncultured Thermoanaerobaculia bacterium (assembly GCA_964599475.1). Taxonomy (GTDB): domain Bacteria; phylum Acidobacteriota; class Thermoanaerobaculia; order Multivoradales; family CAZRFU01; genus CAZRFU01. The sequence goes on along the minus strand of CAZRFU010000100.1, from coordinate 7,738 downwards.
CCGGTACGAGCTCGAGGTAATGGAAATCCTGTGGGACCGCGGCCTTGCCTCGGTGCGCGACGTTCACGAGGCTCTGCTAGAGAGCCGGCGACCCGCGTATACCACCATCGCCACGATCGTCTCCCGGCTCGAGGACAAAGGAGCCGTCCGGCGCGCCGATCGCGTCGGCACCGCCTTGGTGTTCGAGCCTGTCCTCAGTCGCAAGGCGTCGCTGCGACGGCTGGTCGACGACTTCCTCGAGATCTTCCAGGGCTCACCCCAGCCGCTGCTTCAGCACTTGGTCGAGAGCGGCAAGGTCAGCCTCGCCGACCTGCAGGCGCTGGAGCAGGCGGCCCGCGAGGCCGAGCCCCAGGACGAGGAGACAACGCCGTGACCCACCCGAGTTGGTTCGGCCCGGTGCTCGCCCACCTGTGGGACTCGACGGCTTTTGCCGTCCTCGCCATCAGCCTGATCCTGGTGCTGCGGCGTGCGGCGCCGGCCCTACGCCAGCTGCTCGCCTCGACCGTGTTGATCAAATTCCTGGTGCCGACGGCGGCGCTGACCGCTGTGTACGAAGCACTGTGGCCACGATCCGCCGACGACTCGGTCGGGCCGATCACGGCTCAGTGGATCGCGCCGGCAGCGGCGGCGATGGCGCCTCCACCACCGCCGACGGGAAGCGCCTGGCCGCTCCTGATGGTCGCCGTCGCCGTGGTGTCGTTCGCCTGGGCTGCGATCGAGTTGCTGCGCCTCGTCCGCAGTCACGGCATCCTCGAAGGGTCGCTGGAACCGGCCAGCTCGCGCGAACGAGAGCTCCTCGCCCGCGCCACCGCCAAGCTCGAGCTCCCCCGACCGATCAGGATCGCACGATCGGAGCTGGTCCTGGTTCCGGCTGCCGCCGCACTGCGCGAGCCGACGATCCTCTTGCCCACCGGCGGGCTCGACGGGCTCGACGATGCGCGCGCCGAAAGCGTGCTGCTCCACGAGTGTGCCCACCACGAGGGTCGTGACCCCTGGCGGGCGGCCGCCGACGATCTGCTCTGCCGACTCTTCTGGTTCCATCCCCTCGTCTGGTTCGCACGGCACCTCGCCCGGCGCGCGGCCGAGGAGCGTTGTGACGCGCGAGTCCTCGGCCACAGCCGACGCGCCGACTACCTCGCCGCCCTCCACGCCTTCGCCCTTGGACCTGCAGCCCGCACCACGAGTCTCGTCACCACTCCCTTCACCAGCCATCTGCGCGAGAGGATCCCGATGATCACCACGATGCACGCTCTCCGTTCGCCGTCGCCCTGGCGCGGCACTTGGGTCGCCCTGGCGCTGCTCGCCGGCTTCTGCGCCACCGTCGCCTGGGCTCGACGTCCGGCCGAGACCACCGAGCGCTTTTCGGTGCGCGCCACCATGCGCGGGACCGATCTGGTCGAGGTCGAGGTCGTCGACCGGCCGGCGGATCGCACCATCGCCGCGGCCCGCGTCACTCTCGGCTCGGAGCGCAGCGCGACCACCACCAGCACCGTCGAGCAGCTCAGCACCAGCATCACCATCGCCCCGAGCTCACATCCACAGCGCCGCCCGGACGAGCTCACGGTCGCGGTCGAGATCCGCGAGGCCGCCCAAGTGGTGCACGAGGCGACCCTGATCGTGACGCCGACCGACGCCGCGGCGGCCCGTAAGTCCGCTACGACCGGCGAGCCGATCACGCTTTCCCTCAGCAACGCCGATCTCGCGACCGTCCTTCAGGTGTTCGCTCGGCTGAGCGGCCGCCAGTTCGAGGTCGACCCGACCATCCGTACCAACGTCAGCGTCTCCTGGACCAACGTGCCGTGGGAGGAGGCGCTGGCCGCGCTGCTGGCCGAGCACAGTCTCGAAGCCGTCGAGGCAGGCGGTGCGGTCCACGTCCGGCCTCGGACAGCGGCGGACTGAGCCCGGGCGCCGGCTACGGCGCGAAGAACTGGCCGAGAGCGTCGAGAATCGCCAGGCCGGTAGCTTCGTCCACCAAGCCCAGCCGGCGCACCAAGCGCCCCTTGTCGATCGCGCGCAGCTGGTCGACAGCCGCAATGCCGGTCTTCTCTTCCACGTTGGTCACAACCCGGAACGGATAGGCGCGCCCGGTGGTCAGCGGAACGATGACGACAGTTCTCAGGTGAGCGTTGAGCTCGTCCGGGGAAACGACGACTGCCGGTCGAGTCTTGCGGATCTCGCTGCCGATGGTGGGATCGAGATTGACGACCCAGACTTCGAAGCGGCGGGGTGTCACGATTCCAGTCCGTCGCCGGCGAGTTGATCCCAGGCATCCATCAGGTCATCGTCGGCTTGGTGGCACGCGGCAGCAGCCTCGCCCCATCCTTGGCGTACAGCCCGACCGGGCCGGATCACGACGGTGTTGCCTACCACCTCGAGCTCCAGCTCCTCCCCCAACCCCGCCTGCTCGATCACTGCTTTGGGCAGGCGGACACCCTGGGAGTTTCCAATTCTGACGAGCTTGGCCTGCATGGTACCTCTCTGATTTCGCCCTCACCCTCGGAGGGAATTACATTGTACCCACACTCTCTGGATTGCGCATCAGGCTCCGCGACGGGCGCGGGATCGGAGGGGCGCGAAGGACACGGGCAGTTAGCGTCGCGGTTCGGGAAGGGTTGCCCGCCTGCCGCGTAGGGACGAGTAGGCTCGGCGCCGCCCGCTTCTCCCGAGCCGGAGAGTCCATGCGCGGCTACAATGCACCTATGCGATCTGCCCTACCCTTCCTGATCGGCTCGAGCCTGCTGGTGGCTTTGGCGGTCGGCGCAGCCGAGCCGGCGGCGACGCCGTCCAAACGTGTGCTCTTGGGTGAGATCGACGGGGAGATCACCCTGACCGAGGCGGCCTACGTCAAACGCCTCCTGACCGAAGGCAAAGGCTACGACGTCGTTGCCCTCAGACTCAATACCTTCGGTGGTCGTGTCGACGCCGCGGTGGCGATTCGCGACGCCCTGCTCGACGCCGAGGTTCCGACCGTCGTCTACATCGACCGGCGCGCGATCTCAGCCGGCGCGTTGATCTCCCTGGCGTGCGAAAAGATCGCCATGACCAAGGGTGGCACGATCGGGGCCGCGACGCCGATCACCAGCGGCCCGGGTCAAGAAATGCCGCAGCCGGTCGAGGAGAAGTACCTCTCGTACTTTCGCCAGGAGATGCGCGCCACCGCGGAAGCCCGGGGCCGCAACGGTGACATCGCCGAGGCGATGGTCGATGCGGACAAGGAAGTCGAAGGCATTTCGGCGGCCGGCGAGCTGCTGACGCTCACCACCACCAAAGCGATCGAGGTCGGGTTCGCCGACGTCGAGGCGGAGACGCTGGAACAGGCTCTCGAAGCCCTAGGCCTTGCCGGAGCAACGACGCCGCTCGAACGCTCCTGGGCCGAGGGGCTCGCAGGTTTCCTCACCAGCGCCCCGGTGGCGTCGCTGCTGTTGCTGGGCTTGATGGTGTTCGGCTACCTCGAGTTCCAAACTCCCGGTTTTGGCGTCTTCGGCATCACCGCGATCGTGTGCTTCCTCCTGCTGTACTTCGGCCACACGCTGGTCAACCTTGCCGGCTGGGAAGAGCTCTTACTCTTCGGCATCGGCGTGTTGTTGCTCGGGATCGAGCTGTTCGTGCTGCCGGGCTTCGGCATCGCCGGAATCCTCGGCATCCTGTCGATCCTCATCGCCGCGGCGATGGTGGCCTCGACCGGCGATCTGCCCAACTTCAGTTTCGACAACCCCTTCACCGGCCAAGCCCTGACCCGCGTCGCTCTGGCTGCCGGAGCCGGGCTCGTCGTGCTCGTGCTCGGCGCACGCTTCCTGCCACAAGAGGCGAAGGGCACGCTCGGCGGCCGGCTGATGCTCGACCGCGGACTGACCAAGGCTGACGGCTATCAGAGTCACGACGATGCGACGTCGGCCCTCGTCGGCGCTCGCGGTCGTGCCTTGACTGCCCTGCGGCCAACCGGCAAGGCCGAGATCGGCGGTCGTCGACTCGATGTCGAAACCGAAGGCGACTTCCTCGCCAAGGACACCGAGGTCCAGGTCGCGAGGGTCGCCGAAGGCCGCCTGATCGTGCGCCGCGCGCCGGCCGTGGAGGTCGACCATGCCTGATCATCTGCTCGTCATCATCGGCTGGCTCTGCCTCGGCTGGATCCTGGTCGGCCTCGAGGTGCTCGCCCCCGGCGGCATCCTCGGCGCGATCGGCGCCCTGGTCCTGCTGTGGGCGTGTTGGCTCGCCTTCGAGCTTGGGCCGCTGTGGGGCATGGGGGCCGTGGCGGCCTCCGTCGCCGCGGCGATTGCCCTGTTTGCCGCCTTCTCACGCTCTCGCGCGATGAAGAAGCTGGTGCTGTCCGATCCCAGTCCCACCACCTGGCACGCCGCCGACCCTGGTCTCGCCGAGCTGCGCGGCCGACGCGGGGTTGCGCTGACCGCTCTGCGACCCGCCGGCACCGCTGAGATCGATGGCCGGCGGGTCGACGTCGTCGCCGAGGGTGGCGCGCTCATCGACCGCGGCGCTGAGATCGAAGTGGCCGAGGTCGAAGGCACCCGTGTCGCCGTAATCGCCGTTCTCCCCTCACCCACCCTCGCCCCAGTACCGCCTGCGGAGGTCTGATGGAACCGTTTGTCCTGATTCTGCTCGTCGTCGCCTTCTTCTTCCTGTTCGTGTGGCTGATCCCGGTGCAGCTGTGGCTTGCCGCGCGCTTCTCCGGCGCCCCAGCCGGCCTCTTCAACCTCATCGGCATGCGCTTTCGCCGTGTGCCGCCGAAGGCGATTGTCGAACCGCGCATCGCCGCGGTTCGTGCCGGCCTCGACATCGACATCCAGTCCCTCGAATCGCACTACCTCGCCGGCGGCAACGTCCTGCGGGTCGTCCGCGCCCTGATCAGCGCCGACAAGGCCGGCATCAACCTGACCTTCCAGCGCGCCGCCGCGATCGACCTGGCCGGCCGTGACGTGCTCGAGGCCGTGAAGATGTCGGTCAATCCCAAGGTCATCACGACGCCGCTGGTCGCGGCGGTGGCCAAGGACGGTATTCAGGTCAAGGCGGTGTCCCGAGTGACCGTGCGCGCCAACATCGACCGCCTGGTCGGTGGTGCCGGTGAAGAAACCATCCTCGCTCGCGTCGGCGAAGGTATCGTCACCACCATCGGCTCGGCCGAAACCCACAAGAAGGTGCTCGAGAACCCCGATCTGATCTCCAAGACCGTGCTGGAGAAGGGCCTCGACTCGGGCACCGCCTTCGAGATCCTTTCGATCGACATCGCCGACGTCGACGTCGGCGACAACATCGGCGCGAAGCTGCAAATGGACCAGGCCGAGGCCGACAAGAAAGTGGCCCAGGCTCTGGCCGAGTCGCGCCGTGCGATGGCGGTCGCCGAAGAGCAGGAGATGATCGCGCGGGCGCAGGAGATGCGGGCCAAGGTGATCGAGGCCGAGGCCCAGGTGCCGATGGCGATGGCCGAGGCCTTCCGCGCCGGCAACCTCGGGATCATGGACTACCAGCGCATCCGCAACGTTTCCGCCGACACCGACATGCGGTCCTCGATCGCCAAGAGCGGCGTTCCTGAACGCCCCACGGACCCCGAGGCGCGCTGAGCGTGGACGCCGGTGACCTGATCTACATCGTCGCCTTCGTCGCCTGGTTGCTGAGTGGCATCCTCGGCCAGGCGGCGAAGAAGCGCATGTCGCGGTCGGCGCCCCAACCGCCGCCGACGGCTGAGCCTCCGGGCGAGGCCGCGCGGCGGCGGCGGTGGGTCGAAGAGCAGGACTTCCCCGAGCTCGACGAGGACTGGGAAGAACCCACGCCCGAACCGATGCCGGCACCGGCGCGTCCGGCCCGGCTCGCCCCACCCTCGAGCCTGCCTCCCCCGCCGCCGTCGGTGATCACCCGGCGGGTGAGCCTGCCTCGCACCGTGGCTTCGGGTCCCGTCGTGGCGCCGCTCCCGGTGTCGCCCGCGACCCGAAGCCGGCACCGCGAGCTCGCGCGGGCGATCGTGCTGGCGGAGATCCTCGATCGGCCGGTGGCGTTGAGATAGGAAAGGGATCAGGGATCCGGCTCGATCCCGACTCGAGATGCACTGGCTGCCCCACTTCGCCACCGGATCCCGAGTCGGGTCCCCGGTCCCGGGTCCCCAGTGTCACAAATTCAACGTCCTCTCGTGCACCGCGAGCGCCGCTTCCTTGACCGCCTCAGCGAGGGTCGGGTGGGCGTGGACGGCCATGGCGACGTCTTCGGCGCTGGCTTTGAACTCGATCGCGAGGGCGATCTCGGCGATCAGGTCACCGGCTCGCGGGCCGAGGATGTGGGCGCCGAGGATGCGATCGGTGTCGGCGTGGGCGAGGATCTTGACCTGGCCGTCGGTGTGGCCGATGGCCTTGGCGCGACCGTTGGCCATGAACGGGAAGATCCCCTTCTTGTAGGGAACGCCGGCCTCCTTGAGCTCTTCTTCGGTCTTGCCGACGCTGGCGATCTCGGGGTCGGTGTAGACCACACTCGGGATGGCGTCGTAGTCGACATGGCCCCAGCCGGTGGCGATGTGCTCCACGCACGCGACCCCTTCGTGCTCGGCTTTGTGCGCGAGCATCGGGCCGCGGATGACGTCACCGATGGCGTAAACGCCCGGAATACTGGTGCGAAAGTGCTCGTCGACGGGAACCCTGCCGCCACGGTCGAGCTCGATGCCGAGCGCTTCGAGCCCGAGACCGGCGGTCGCCGGACGTCGGCCCACCGCAACCAGCACCCGGTCGGCGCGGATTGGTTCGCGGCCTTCGGCCTCTAGCACCACCTCGTCGCCTTCGACCTTGGCGCCGGTGACCTTGACCCCGAGCTGGAAGTCGAGCCCTTGCTTGCGAAACAGGCGCTCCGCCTTCTTGGCGGTTTCGCCGTCCATTCCGGGAAGAATCCGGTCGAGGTATTCGAGCACCGTGACCTTGGCTCCGAGCCGCGCCCAGACGCTCCCAAGCTCGAGGCCGATCACCCCGGCGCCGATCACCACGAGGTGCCTCGGAACCTCGGGCCACGACAGCGCCTCGGTGCTGGTGCCGATGCGATCACCGTCGAGCTCGACGCCACGCAGCGGCGACACCACCGAACCGGTGGCGATCAGCACGTTCTTGGCTTCGAGTCGCACCGGCTCGGAGCCGTCGACCATCACGGTGACGACACCATCCGCCGGCGCCGCCTCGAACCGCCCGGTGCCGAGGTAACGCGCCACCTTGTTCTTCTTGAACAGGCCGGCGACGCCTGCGGTCAGGCTCTTCACCGTCTTGTCCTTGTGCGCGAGCATCTTCGGCAGGTCGAGCTCGACCGTCGCCTTGATCCCCATCGACGCAAAGCCGTGCTGGGCTTGATGGAAACGTTCGCTCGCCTCGAGCAGGGCTTTGCTCGGAATGCAGCCGACTCTCAGGCAGGTGCCACCGAGCTCGGGTTCCTTTTCGATGCACCCGACCGACAGGCCAAGTTGCGCCGCCCGGATCGCCGCGATGTAGCCCCCCGGTCCGGCGCCGATCACCACCAGGTCGTGACGGATCGTCTCCATCTCAGACCTCCAGCAGGATGCGCGTCGGATCTTCGAGGCGTTCCTTGACCTTGACCAGGAACGTCACCGCCTCGCGACCGTCGATCAGGCGATGGTCATAGGTGACGGCGACGTACATCATCGGGCGGATCACCACCTGGCCGGCGATCGCAACCGGCCGGTCCTCGATCTTGTGCATGCCGAGGATGCCGCTCTGGGGCGGGTTGACGATCGGCGTCGACA
>CAZRFU010000099.1:0-14101 GCA_964599475.1 uncultured Thermoanaerobaculia bacterium | reverse complement strand
TTCCCCCTCCCTCCCTCGCTGGTGAAGGGCGACGAGCTGAGTCGGGTCCAGCGAAGGCCAGTACCGCGATGAGGACGGGATCCGTCGAAGGAATTCACGTCGAGCCGCTCCGGAGTACGGGCAGCGGAAGCGCCCTAGGGTGTGCGTGGCAGCGCACACCTCTTCGCCGCGGTCGTCGAGCCGGAGCGCCGAGGCGTGAGGTCGTGTGCAAAGCGGCGTCGCGCTTCGCGCAGTCGCGAGCGCTACGCCGACCACCGCCGACTCGGCGCGCGCGTGCAGCGAGGCCACTGCGACGGAAACCACCGAGCGCCGGGAGCGTCCCAGGTCTTCTTGCGATTCCGGTCATTCTTCCGACTTCGGTTGCGGTCGCCACGTTAGGAGCTAAACCGTTCGATCCCCACCACTGTGGCCGCGGTGATGATCACGATCAGGAGCAGGTTGAGCCGCCAGCCCTGCCTGGCCATCTCGTGGAGCGGCACTTTCCCCGAAGCGAAGACGATCGCATTGGGTGGTGTCGCCACCGGCAACATAAAGGCACAGGAGGCGGCGATCGCGGCGGGGGCGGCGAGGAGCAGCGGATCGTAGCCGGCGGCGGTCGCCACGGATGCCGCCACAGGCAACATCGCCGCGGCGGTGGCAGTGTTGCTGGTCAGCTCGGTGAGGAAGACCACCAGGGTCGTCACCGCTGCCACCATCACCCAGGCTGGCGGCGTGCCCAACGCCGACAGCGACGACCCGATCCACGCCGCGAGGCCGGTGTCGTCGATCGCCACCGCCAGCGACAGGCCACCGCCGACCAGCAGCAGCACCGACCACGGGATCTCCTCCGCCTCATGCCACTGGAGCGCCCGCCGATCTGCGCTCACCGGCACCATCAACAACGCGAGGACGCCGCAGATCGCGATGCCGGCGTCGCTCAGCGATGGGATCCACTGTTTGAGCCACGACGAGAGGATCCAGGCTGCCGCCGTCAGCGACAGGATCCCGGCCACGATCTGCTCGTGGCGGCTCCAGGCACCGAGCTCACCCCGACGCTCGGCAAGCCACTCCGCCCCGTGGGTCGCCTCGAGCGTCGCCAGACGGTTCATGCGCACCAGCAGCCACCAGGTGATCGGCAGCGACACCAGCAGGACCGGGAGGCCAATGACCAGCCAGCCGGCAAAGCTGATGGTGCGGCCCAGGGTCTCGGCGGCGAAGCCGGCGAGCAAAGCGTTGGGCGCGGTCCCCACGAGGGTGGCGAGCCCACCCAAGCTCGACGACCACGCCACCCCCAACAAGAGCGCGGTGGCGAAGCCGCCGCGAGAGCCACGATCGTCCTCGCCCACAACCGCCACCGACAGCGCGAGAGGCGCCATCATCGCCACGGTGGCAGTGTTGTTGATCCACATGCTCAAGCCCGCCGTCGCCACCATGAACCCGCCGACGATTCCCGCCGGACGCGTCCCGAACAGACCGAGGATCCCCAGCGACAGACGTCGATGCAGGTGGCTGACCTCCAAGCTCCGAGCCAACATGAAGCCACCGAGGAAGAGGAACACCACCGGATTGGCGTACGGCGCCGACGTCGCCGCAATCGGCATGACCCCGAGCAGTGGGAACGCCACCAGCGGCACCAGCGCCGTAGCGGTGATCGGCAAGGCCTCGGTCAGCCACCAAGACGCCATCAGCGCCGCAATCCCGAGCGCCCGCCACGCCGCGAGGTCGAGACCCGCGGCCGGCTCGGTGCCCAGCACCACAGCCAGGATCGCGATCCCGGCCCAGAACCCAATCCGCCGCACCGTTCCTTGTTGCATTGAGGGGACGATAGCAGTTGCCATGTGACCCTCGGTGGTGAGGCTGGAGGATCTGAGTCGGGAGGTACCGGGTACCGGGTACCAGGTACTCCTCGGAGCTCGTTGTCGGTATGTCCGTTGCAATCCGGGTTCCTGGTCCCGGATCCCGGGTCCCGGGTCCCGGGTCCCGGGTCCCCAATACCCAACCCCATCCCTTGCTACGATCCCCCGCCGTGCCGACCCTCGACCAGCTTGCTCGCGACCTCACTGGCCTGCCGCCATCCTCACGGGTGATGGTCTTGACCGGAGCCGGAATCAGTGTGGCCAGCGGCATCTCCACCTTCCGTGGCCCCGAGCCCGATGCGGTGTGGAGTCGCGATGTCACCGAGGTCGCGACGTACGGCTTCTTCCGGCGCGATCCGGTGGCCTCCTGGCGGTGGTACCTCGGGCGCTTTCGCGGCCTCGCCGCTGCCCTCCCCAACCCCGCCCACGTGGCCCTCGTCGACATCCAGTCGGCCCTCGCAGCGGCCGGAGTCGAGGTGGCGGTGCTGACCCAGAACATCGACGGTCTGCATCGCCGCTGCGGGACCCGCGAGCTGATCGAGGTGCACGGGCGTGCCGATCGTGTTCGCTGCGCTCGCGTCGGCTGTGACCACGGGGCGCCCGGCGGCTCCCTCGACGTACCCTGGGCGGCCCTCGAAGCCTTCGAGCAGGTCCCAAGCGCCGCGACCCTGCCTCGCTGCCCGGCGTGCGACGACCTGCTGCGCCCACACGTTCTGTGGTTCGACGAACGCTACGACGAACATCACGACTACGGTCTCGATCGCGTCGAGGCGTTGTTCGAGCGCCTCGACCTGGTGATTGCCGTCGGGACGTCGTTCTCCGTCGGAATCACCTCGATGGTGCTCGGCCAGGCGGGCTGGCTGGGCCTGCCGGTTTGGTCGGTCGACCCTCACGGCGCCGCTCCGGCGGGAGTCCACCACCTGCGCCTCGCTGCCGAAGAGGCACTCCCCCGGCTGGCACTCGGACTCGCCACGGTGTCGCGCTGATGCCGCGGCTCGCTCTGCTTGCCGCCGCTCTGCTGTTCTCGACCGGCGGAGCCGCCATCAAGGGCACTGCGCTCTCCGGCTGGCAGGTAGCGTGTTTCCGCTCCGCCATCGCGGCGCTGGTCCTCGCCGCGTTTGCCGGTGATCTGCGGCGCCTGCTGCAGCCCCGCGTGCTGGCGGTCGCCACCAGCTACGCCGCGACGATGTTGTGTTTCGTGCTCGCCAACAAGCTCACCACCGCCGCCAGCGCCATCTTCCTGCAGGCAACGGCGCCGCTCTACGTGCTTTTCCTGGGCCCGTGGTTGTTGCGCGAGCCGATCCGGCGCGAAGACGTCATCGGCGGGGTGATGGTCGCAGCCGGAATGGGGCTCTTCTTCCTCGACCTGCCACCGACGACCACTCTCGCCCCCGACCCGTTGCGCGGCAACCTCATCGCCGCCGTCGCCGGCCTGTGTTGGGCCTTGACCATGATCGGGCTGCGTGCGCTCGAGATCCGCGGCACCGCCGGGATGCCGGCCGTGGTCGGAGGCAACCTGATCTGCGCCCTGGCGGCGATGCCGATGGCGTTGCAGCTCGGCGTGCCGGAAATCGCCTCGCACGACCTGGCGGCCTTGGTGTGGCTCGGGATCTTCCAGATCGGCCTTGCCTACTTCTTCCTGACCCGTGGTATGCGGGGTGTCCCGGCCTTCGAGGCCTCCCTCATTCTGCTCGCCGAGCCGGTGCTGAACCCTCTGTGGGCATGGATCCTCCACCAGGAACGCCCAGGCACCCTGGCCCTGGTGGGAGCTGCCCTGATCCTCGGCGCCAGCGTCTGGCGCGCCGCGCGGAGTCACACCCGCTCGTGACCGCCAACCATTCCTCGCTCGGCACTCCTCCCCCCGGCGCCGTCCACGTGGTCGCCGCGGCGCTGATCGAGAATGGCCGATGCCTCGTCGCCCTGCGCGCTCCAAGGATGTCCAGCCCCAATTGCTGGGAGCTTCCCGGCGGCAAGGTCGATCCAGGCGAACACCCTCACCTGGCCCTGGTGCGCGAGATCCGCGAGGAGCTCGGCCTTGCCATCGAAATCCTCGCTCCCCTCGGCCGTTCGGTGGTCGCGATCGGCGAGCGGACGATCTGCCTCGACGCCTACACCGTCGCCTCCGTCGGCGGCAGGCTCGAGGTCCGGGAACACGCCGACGTCAGATGGATCGATGCCACCGAGATCGAGGACCTCGGCTGGGCGCCGGCCGACGTGCCGCTGCTGGGCAGTCTGCGGGCGGCGCTGGAGCCGCCTCGAGGGAGCACCTTCGGCTAGCAGTTCTTGACAAGCGTAGTACACTACTATCGTGACTGGTCTGCGCACCCTCGTCGCCGCCACCCTGGCGCTCGTACTGCTTGGCATGCCGGCCTTGGCCGGTGAGGTGCTGCAAGCCAGGCCGGGGGCGAATCCAAGCTGTTGCCCCCTCAGTGTCCTGATGGGCGACTGCCCGATGGTGCTCGGTGCCGGCTCCTGCCCGGAGCTGCAACTCTCGAATTGCCAAGAGTGTTGTACAGCCTCGAGCCTGCCGGCGCTGCCGACCGCACCGACTCAGGTCCCGCTCATGTCCCTGGAGCTGCGCTGTGACGTCTCGCCGACGGCCCAGGAGCGAGCCCGGGCTCTGGCCACTGACGCCCACACTCGCGGCGACGTCGCCCGTCTCCGATTGGCCGAGCGTCGATTTGCAACCGGATCGAGCGCCCTGCTGTCGATCTTCCTGATCTGAGACACGAGCCGCGGGTCGAGCCACCCGCCACCAACTCGTGCATCCACGCTCGCTGTTGCGGGCCAACCTCAGAACAGGAGATCTCACATGTCGCTCATTCGGCTTCTCTGTGCCGCCGCGCTCGCGGCGCTCGTCCTCCCGACCGTCGCCACCGCCGGCACCAACCCCGTCCTCACCCACTACCTCGCCTTGCACGAGGCCTTGGCGTCCGATCGGCTCGAGGGCTGTGCGGACCACGTGGCCCAGCTGGCGGCCGCCGCCGTCGATGCCGATGGGCTCGAGGCCGTGGCCAAAGCTGCCGCAAGCCTCGACTCGAGCTCCCTCGAGGCCCTGCGCAGCGGATTCAAAGCCCTTTCGATCGCGGTCGCCGATGCCGTCACCGCGGGAAGCCTGAACGGTGCGGACCTCTACTACTGCCCAATGGCCAAGGGGTACTGGCTCCAGGCGACGGCTGACGACGGCGTGCGCAATCCCTACTACGGGGCCTCGATGTTGCGCTGCGGCGGACCGGCCAAGGCCATCGCCGACGACGCCCGGGGCTGAGCGGTGAAGCTGTTCCTGGTCGGCCCGCTGGCGCTGGCGGCCGCGGCTGTGGCAGCGCAACCCGCCCGCGTGCAGCCATCGCTCTCCGATCTCGAGATCGTCCTGCCGGAGGTCGAACGCGATGAGCACTTCGAGCCGTGGTGGGAGCTTGCCGAAATCCACCGCCCGGAGTTGCGGGCCGCCCTGGAACGCTGGCGAGCTGCCCGCGCCGAGACCTTCGTCGTCGGCAGACTTCCCGACCCGATGCTCGACGTCGGCGCCTTCGCGTGGACTTCCGACGGGAGCGCCGAGCCGGGCCTGTCGCGGGTGGTGCTGCGCCAAGAGTTGCCGTGGCCGAGTGAGCGCAAGGCCGAACGCGACGCCGCCGACGCCGAGGCCGACGCCGTCGAAGCAAACTTCCGGGCGACGTGGCTGTCGGTGCGTCGCCAGGTCGTCGAAGCCGTGATGGAGCTGTGGGCTCTCGAGCAGCTGCTCGCAATCGACGGCGAACAACTCGAGATCGTCGACACTATCGCCGACGCCACCCTGGGCGCCTTGCGCGTCGGGGACGCGAGCCTGGCCGACCAGCAGCAGGTCGAGCTCCAGCGCGCCCGCCTCGAGGATCGCCTCACCGGTCGCGCCGAACAGCGACGCATCGCCGAGACCCGCCTGCGCGCAGCTCTGGGAGTCGACGCCGGGATCATCCTCCCCTCGCTCCCGTCGGGCCGCCCGCCGACCCTGCCGGCCGAGTCGGCCAGCGCCTTGGCTATCGCCCAAGCGGAACACCCGATGGTGCAGATGCCTGCGGCAATGGCGGCCGCGGCCGACGCCCTGGAGCGGCGCCACCGGGCCTTGGCCCTCCCGGGCCTCGGAGTTGGTGTCGAGTGGATGCAGATGCCCGGTGCGATGCGCGATCGTGCCATCTCGCCGATGATCAGCATCAGGCTGCCGTTCGCCGGGGGCCGGCATCGCACCAGCGCCCACGGCGCCGACGCGGAGCGGCTCGCTTGGGAGGCCGAGCGCCGGGCGGCTGCAAACAGCACAGCCGCGGCACTCACCGAGGCGGTGATCTTGGTCCGCGATTCGGCCCGCCGCATCGCAACCCTGACCACCACCCTGATCCCCCAGGCTGACGCCGTGTGGAGCTCGAGGCTGGGTGCCTATCGCGTCGGTCGCGGCCAGGTCGGCGACGCCCTGATGGCACAACGCGAGCTGGTCGATTTGCGCGCCGAGTTGATCGAAGCCCAGCGCGAGCACGAGGTCGCGTGGGCGATGCTCGAAGAAGCGGCGGGAAGGCCGGTCAGGCGCAGAACGGTCGAGGCTGGTGGGGTCTTGAGCGACATGAGCGATGACGGCGCCGCCGGAGGCGAAGAAGGAACCCGCGAGGACGCCAACACCATCGAGGATCGGGCAGCGGAGGAGACGCCATGAGTGTCGAGGACATCAACGACGAACCGACCCATCGCCCTGCTGCCAAGTGGTTGCAGCTGGTCATCGTGGCGGCGGTGGCCTTCGCCGCCGGGGCGCTGTGGTTCGCGCCGGGTGGGCACGACCACGGGAATGAAGATGCTTCAGCCGGCATCGCGGCGCAGACCTGGACCTGCTCCATGCACCCCCAGATCCGCCAGGACCAACCCGGCGACTGCCCGATCTGCGGCATGGACTTGATTCCGCTCGCCACCGACGACACGGGTCCCGATTCGCCGACGGCGGTGACGCTCAGCGAGCGGGCCGCTCGTCTGGCGCAGCTCGAAACCGAGGTCGTCGGCCTCGGAGCCATCACCCAACCCGAACGACGGCTCCTGGGGCGAGTCGAGGTCGACGAGACGCGGCTGCGGCAGATCACCACCTGGATCGGCGGCCGCATCGACCGCCTCCATCTCGCAACCACCGGTGCCGTCGTGCGCCCCGGTCAAACCGTCGCGACCCTGTACAGCCCCGAGTTGCTCGCAGCCCACCAGGATCTGCTCGCCGCCGTCGAGCTGCGCCGTCGCCTCGCGGATGCGAATCCCGCAGCTCGCGCAAGCGCTCTCGCGGCCCTCGATGCCGTCCGCGAACGCCTGCACCTCCTCGGCCTGCCCCCGGAACGGATCGCCGCGCTCGAAACCCAGGCCGAGCCCGTCCGCCAACAGCAGGTGGTCGCCGGCGCCGGAGGGATCGTGCTCGAACGGATGGTCACCGAAGGCAGCTGGGTCGAGGCCGGCGCCCCGCTCTACCGCGTTGCCGACCTCTCGCGGGTGTGGGTGCAACTCGACGCCTACGAAACCGACCTGCCCGCGATTGCGCTCGGCGCCACGGTGCAGTTGGCGAGTGATGCTCTCCCCGGCCGCAGCTTCGCGGGCCGCGTGGCCTTCATCGACCCGATTCTCGATCCTGAGCGCCGCACCGCGCGGGTCCGCGTCGAGGCGGCCAACCCCGACGGCAGGTTGCGTCCCGGCGTCTTTGTCACGGCACGGCTGGAGGGCACCGCCGGCACGGTCGAGGAACGCCTGACGGTGCCCCGCTCGGCCGTCCTGCTGACCGGCAAGCGAGCCATCGTGTACGTCGAGGTCGCCGGCGCCGAGCGCCCCACCTATCAGGCGCGCGAGGTCGAGCTCGGTCCCCGTGCAGGAGAACGCTACCCGGTCCTCGCCGGGCTGGAGGCCGGTGAACGGGTGGTCACCAAGGGTGCGTTTGCGCTGGATGCCGACCTGCAGATCCGCGGCGGGGCGAGCCTGATGAGTGGGGAGAGCAAGGGAAGGGGACCGGGGACCGGGGACCCGGGACCGGGGACCGGGGACCTGGGACCAGGGAAGGGGGAGAGCGAGCTCGGAATGGCCAGGCTCGCGAGCGTGGTCGAGGCGGGGCTGCGGGTCCAGCGGGCGTTGGCCGAGGACGACCTGACGCAGGCGCGAGCGGCGGCCGCCGAGCTGGTGGAAGACGGAGCCTCCCTCCCCGATCTCGCGAACGCGGCCGGCACGATCGCTTCGAGTGAGTCGCTCGAGGCGGCACGGGCGGCGTTCGAGCCGATTGGATCGGCGCTGGTACGTCTCGTAAGGATCCACGGCAACCCCCTCGACACGCCGGTGCGGGTCGCCTTCTGCCCGATGGCGACGCCGGCTGGGGGCGCGAGTTGGATCCAGGCCGAAGCCGAGGTCTACAACCCGTTCTACGGCGCATCGATGTTGCGGTGTGGGGAGATCCGCGAAACCCTCGAGCCCGGAAGCGAAAGCCATGCGCACTGAGGCACGGGGCTTCTGGGAGTCGCTGATCGGGTGGTTCCTCGACAACCGCCTGATCGCGTTCCTGCTCGCGGCAATGTTGGTGGTCGCCGGAATTTCGGTCGCCCCTTTCGACTGGAATGTCGAGCTGATTCCACGCCACCCGGTGCCGGTGGACGCCATCCCCGACATCGGCGAAAACCAGCAGATCGTCTTCACCGACTGGCCCGGGCGTTCCGCCAAAGACGTCGAGGACCAGGTCACCTACCCGCTGACCTCGGCGCTGCTCGGGATTCCCGGCGTGCGGACGGTGCGCAGCTCGTCCGCGCTTGGGTTCTCGATGATCTTCGTGATCTTCGAGGACGATGTCGAGCTCTACTGGTCGCGTTCGCGAGTGCTCGAGAAGCTGGCCTCACTCCCCCCGGGTACCGTCCCCGACGGGGTCGTGCCGCGCCTCGGGCCCGACGCCACCGCCCTCGGCCAGATCTTCTGGTACACCCTCGAGGGCCGCAGCCCAGAGGGTGAGGTGGTCGGCGGCTGGGGCCAGGAGGAGCTGCGCTCGATCCAGGACTGGACCATTCGGTACGCCCTGCAGTCGGTTCCCGGGGTCGCCGAGGTCGCGTCGATCGGCGGCCACGTCAAGGAGTACCAGGTCGACGTCGACCCCAATTCCCTGCGCGCCTTCGGCGTGACCCTCGGCGAGGTCGCCAACGCCGTGAGATCGAGCAACCTCGACGTCGGTGCCAGGACTCTCGAGGTCAACGGCGTCGAGTACCTGGTGCGCGGGCTGGGCTTCGTGCGTTCGATCGAGGATCTCGAGGCCGCCGTGGTGGCGACCCGTGGGTCGACGCCGATCCGCGTGCGCGACGTCGCCACCGTCCAGATCGGCCCAGCATTGCGCACCGGGGCCCTCGACGATGCCGGCGCGCCGGCCGTGGGCGCCGTGGTGGTCGCGCGTTTCGGAGAGAACCCGCTGGCGGTGATCCAGCGCGTCAAGGAGAAGATCGCCGAAATCCAACCCGGTCTGCCGCGCACCACCCTCGCCGACGGCACCACCAGCCAGGTGACGATCGTCCCCTTCTACGACCGCACGACCCTCATCCAAGAGACCCTGGCAACGCTCTCGACCGCACTCACCCAGCAGATCCTGATCACCATCGTGGTGGTGCTGATCCTGCTGGGCAACTTGCGCAGCTCGCTGCTGATCTCGGCGACCTTGCCGCTGGGGGTGCTCGGCGCCTTCGTCACCATGAAGCTCGCCGGCGTCGACGCCAACATCATGGCGCTCGGTGGCATCGCCATTGCCATCGGCACCATGGTCGACATCGGCATCGTCTTCGTCGAGAACATCAACCAACACCTCGACGAAGCCGACGACGGCGCCGATCGTGCCACTGTGATCCGCCGCGCCACCGCCGAGGTGGCGCCGGCCGTGTTGACCTCGGTGCTGACCACCACGGTCAGCTTCCTGCCGGTCTTCGGCCTCACCTCGAGCGAGCACAAGCTCTTCGCGCCGCTCGCCTTGACCAAGACCTTCGCGATGAGCGGAGCGCTCCTGCTGGCGCTGCTGATCCTCCCGGGTCTCGCGCTGGTGGTGTTGCGCCGCCGGCCGTCGGCACCGCCCGACCGGCCGCCGGGTTGGCGCGGTGGCGTCGCCTCGGCCCTGCGGATCGTGCATCTGCGCGACTGGCTCCTGATGGCCCTCGGCCTCGTCCTGATGCGCTGGTCGGTGGGGCTCGGCTTGGTGGTGGTGGCCCTCGCCGCGTTCCGGCTGGTGCGGCCGATCCTCGCCGCGGGCGTCGTGCGTCGCATCACCTGGGTCGAGAACCTCGTCGTGGCGATCGCCGTCGGCATCGCCCTGACCATGTCGTGGCTCCCTCTCGGCCCCGAGGCCGGAGCCCTCGCCAACACCCTCTTCGTCGGCCTCGTAGTCGCCGGGCTCCTGCTCGCCTTCGTCGGCTTCGAACGCGCCTACCCGCGCCTGCTCGACCTGGTCTTGCGGCACAAGCTCGCCTTTCTCAGCCTGCCGGTGGCCTTAGTGGCCCTCGGAATCCTGGCGTGGCTCGGCTTCGGCCGCCTCTTCGGCTGGCTGCCGGACACCCTGCGCCTCAGCCGCCCGGCCGTTGCCCTCGCCCACTCCTTCCCCGGCTTTGGCCGCGAGTACATGCCGCCGTTCGACGAAGGTTCGTTCCTCTACATGCCGACGACGATGCCCCATGCCTCGATCGGTGAGGTCGCCGAGCGGCTTTCCGAGATGGATGCACGGATCGCCGCGATCCCCGAGGTCGACCGCGTCGTCGGCAAGCTCGGCCGCGCCGAGAGCCCGCTCGACCCGGCGCCGGTGTCGATGATCGAAACCGTCATCACCTATCACCCCGAGTTCCGCCTCGAAGCCGACGGCACCCGCGTGCGCCAGTGGCGCGACCACATTCGTTCACCCCGCGACATCTGGAAGGAGATCGCAGCCGCAGCGGAACAACCGGGTTTCACCGGCGCTCCCGAGCTGATGCCGATCGCGGCGCGGATCGTGATGCTGCAAAGTGGCATGCGCGCGCCGATGGGGATCAAGGTCTCCGGGCCCGACCTCGAAAGCATCGAACGCTTCGGCCTCGGACTCGAGGAAGTCCTGCGGCAGGTTCCCGCAGTGCGCGCCGAAGCGGTGTTCGCCGATCGCGTCGTCGGTTCGCCCTACCTCGAGATCGAATTCGACCGCGAAGCGCTCGGTCGCCACGGACTGTCGATCGTCGACGCCCAGGAGGTGCTGGAGATCGCCCTCGGCGGCATGCCCCTGACCCGCACCGTGGAGGGTCGCGAGCGCTACGGCGTGCGAGTGCGCTACCAACGCGAGCTGCGCGACAACCTCGAGGCCCTCGAGCAAGTCCTGCTGCCGACCAGCTCAGGCGCCCAAATCCCCCTCGCCCAGGTCGCGCACATCGAGCACGTTCGTGGGCCGCAGATGATCCGTTCCGAAGACACCTTCCTGGTCAGCTACGTGCTCTTCGACCGCCAACCCGAGGTCGCCGAGGTCGCCGCCGTCGACGCGGCCCGCGCCGCGGTCGAGGCCGCCCTCGCCAGTGGTGCGCTCGAGCTTCCCGACGGCGTCAGCTACCGCTTCGCCGGCAGCTACGAAAACCAACTGCGTAGCGAAAAGCGCCTGATGGTGCTGGTGCCGCTGGCGCTCGCGCTGGTGTTCATCCTGCTCTACCTGCAGTTCCACCACAGCGTCGTGGCGGGGATCATCGCCTCGGGTGTCGCTGTCGCGGTCTCGGGCGGCTTCCTGCTGCTGTGGCTCTACGGCCAGCCGTGGTTCCTCGACTTCTCACTCTTCGACACCTCGATGCGGGACCTCTTCCAGGTCGGCACCGTCAACCTTTCGGTGGCGGTATGGATCGGCGTGATTGCCCTGGTCGGCATCGCCACCGACGACGGTGTGGTGATCTCGACCTACCTCGCCCAGAGGTTCCGCGAACAACCGCCAACCGACCGCGACGACGTCCGCGCCCGCACCCTCGAAGCCGGCATCCGCCGCGTTCGCCCCTGCCTCATGACCACCGCCACCACCATCCTGGCACTTCTGCCGGTGATCAGCTCCCAAGGCCGCGGTGCCGATGTGATGATGCCGCTCGCTCTGCCCGCCGTCGGCGGCATGGCGATCGAGCTCATCACCCTCTTCGTCGTGCCGGTGTTGTATTGCGCGTTCGAGGAGTGGCGGGTGGGGAGGCGGTAGCCGCAGCGCACGGGATCCGGGACCCGGGACCCGGGATCCGGGATCAGGGATCAGGGATCAGGGATCAGGGATCCGAGCCAGAGCGGTTCTCCCTGCACCCCGGAGGATGAAAACCAAGTCCGCCGTCCGGTCTCGTTCCGGATCGGTCCCGGGTCCCTGGTCCCGGGTCCCTGGTACCCGCTATCGGCGACAATAGAGCGCGATGAGCACCAACGACGAAATCGCGCGACGCTTCGACGAAATGGCCCAGGGGCTCGAAATCCTCGGCGCCAACCCATTTCGGGCCAACGCCTACGCCCGCGCCGCTCGCACCCTGCGCGACCTCGACGAGGACGTGCGCAGCTTTGCCGCCCACGAGCCGGAAACCGCCGCCGACCGCTTGGCCGCCCTCCCCGGGATCGGCGAAAGCACTGCCGCCAAGATCCTCGACTACCTCGAGCACGGATCGATCAAGGAGCACCGCGAGATGCTCGAGAAGCTCCCGGCGTCGCTGTTCGAGGTGCTCGAGATTCCAGGCCTCGGCCCCAAGGCGGTCAAGTTGATGTGGGAGCAGCTCGGCATCGCCAGCATCGCCGACCTCGAGGCCAAGCTCGACTCACCCGAGCTCGCGGCGCTGCCGCGGATGGGCGCCAAGAGCATCGAGAACATCCGCAAGGCTCTGAGTTTCGCGAAGACCGGCGGCACCCGTATCCCGATCGGGATCGCGTTGCCGCTGGCCGAGAGCATTCGCGATCGACTGCGGCTGATCGAAGGGGTCAAACGCCTCGACTTCGCCGGCAGCCTGCGCCGAGGCCGTGAGACCATCGGCGACCTCGACTTCCTCGCCGTCACCGATGATCCGGAACGGCTGCGCGAGGCCTTTTGCACCCTCGCCGAGGTCACCCAGGTCCTGGCGCGCGGCGAGACCAAGTGCTCCGCCCGCCTCACCCACGACGAGGGGGTCGTGCAGGCCGACCTGCGCCTAGTGCCGGCGCCGTCCTGGGGAGCGGCGCTGCTCTACTTCACCGGCTCCAAGGACCACAACGTGCGCCTGCGCGAGCGCGCAGTCAAGGCCGAACAACGCCTCAATGAATACGGTCTCTACGCCGGCACCGACGAACGTCCCCAGGATCACGGCGAAGAACCGCTGGCAGCGGCGACCGAGGAAAGCGTCTACCAGGTCCTGGGCCTGCCCTACATCCCTCCCGAGCTGCGGGAGGATCGCGGCGAGCTCGAGGACGGCGTGCCCGCGGACCTCGTCGAGCTCCCCGACCTGATCGTCGAGCTCCACAGCCACACCGTGGCCAGCGACGGACGGCTGTCGATCGAGGCCCTGGCCGAGGCCGCGAAAGCGCGTGGGATCCGTCTGCTCGCCATCACCGACCACTCGAAGTCGGCCGTGATCGCCAACGGCCTCGATGAAGACCGCCTGCGCCGCCACATCGACGCGATCCGCGAGGCCAACGAAAGGATCGCCGGCATCGAGTTGCTCGCCGGCTCGGAGGTCGACATCCTCCCCGACGGCCGGCTCGACTACGACGACGAGATCCTGGCGCTGCTCGATGTCGTCGTCGCCTCGCCCCATCTTGCCCTGCGCCAGGAGCCCGAGGTCGCCACGGCGCGTCTGCTTGCAGCCATCCGCCACCCGCTGGTCCACATTCTCGGCCACCCGACCGGCCGCCTGATCGGCAAACGCGAGGGCCTCGCGCCGGACATTCCGATCCTCTGCGCCGCCGCGGCCGAACGCGACGTGGCGCTCGAGATCAACGCCCACTGGTTGCGCCTGGACCTGCGCGACACTCACGCCCGCGCCGCGATCCGGGCCGGCGCCAAGGTCGTGATCAACACCGACGCCCACTCGGAAGCCGATCTCGACCATCGCCGCTACGGCGCCCTCGTCGCCCGCAGGGCGGGCCTGGGCCGGGCGCAGTGCCCGAGCACCTGGGGGGTCGCTGAGGTGAAGGCGTGGTTGGCACGCCGGCGCTAGGAGTTGGACTGAGGCCCCGAAGCAAGGGACCCGGGACCCGGGAGTCTCCGGGGGCGATGTCCACCCTTCTTCGGTCCCTGGTGTCGGGTAGGCCGGGAGGTCACCCTCCCGGCCCCCCACGGATCC
>CAZRFU010000098.1:0-14450 GCA_964599475.1 uncultured Thermoanaerobaculia bacterium | reverse complement strand
GCTCGCCTCCGCTTGGCCGTGAGGTCGTGCGCTCCGCTACGCTCGGCTCAGTGGTCTCCGTCTGGGTGGCCTCGCTGCACGCGCGCGCGCCGAATCGGCTGCGGTCAGCGTGCCGCTCGCGACTGCGCGACGCGCGACGCCGCTTCGCGCACGACCTCACGCCTTGGCGCTCCGGCTCGACCACCGCTGTGGCCCCACTCGGATCCCAAATCCTCGGTTCCGGCAATCATTGACGCCGGACCCGCCCGCGAAGAGGTGCGCGCGCCTCGCGCACCCTGGGGCGCTCCCGCGGCCCGGACCATCTCAACGCCAACTCCTCCGGCGCATCCCCGATCCCTGGTCCCCCACTCGTCGACCGACTGCCGGTCAGCGAGCAGGGTGGAGGTGCGGGGGAAGCTCGCGGATCGGTGGAATGATGCAGTCCATCGCTGCGCCGAGACTTCCAAATCCGCCCAGCAAGGCGACCCGAGCAAGCGGCGCTGCGGCACCAGCGGCACTGGCATCCGCCGGCCCCGCACGGGATCGTCGCCCTTCACCAGCAAGGGAGGGAGGGGGAAGCGCCACGGCACCGCGAAGCTTGGTCAACGCACTGCGGCAACGTGGATTACTCTTCTCCGGACCAAAAGATCTTCTTCCGAGTCCGGATCTGGTTCCGACTTCCGTTGCGGCCGCCGCAGCGGTGGCTCCGTCGCCCAAATGTGCGTCTGCCCAGGCAGTTGCCTGGGCAGACATCCGACGCAGGCGCCGAAGGGCGCGCCGGCGGCTACGGGCAGGTGGCGAAGGTGTTGGTATCCAGCACCGTTGCAAACACCTCGCCTCGGTCACTGTGGTAGACGTGCTCGAAGTTGCTTTCGAGGTCGCGGACGGTCAGGTCGACCTCGACGTTGGTCAGGCCGGCCATGAACACCCAGTAGCGCTGGTACGGCTCGACGCAGGCGTCGTGGACTTTGATGATGATCTCGACGTTCTCCTGTTCGAAGAACCAGAAGGTTCCGGTCTCGTCGGTGAGCCGGGTCGGATGACCGACACCGGAGGCGGTGGCGGTGCGCCACGCTGCCTGGATGGCGAAGCGACCGTTCAGGAGCGTGAGGGTCTCCGGTTCGCCGGCTCGGGGGCCTTGCAGGTAGAAGACGAGATCGTTCGAGAGCGCACTCTCGGACAGGCCGGACCATTCGATTGCCTGGCCCGAAGTGTAGGTGTTGGCGCCGGTGTGGAGGATCTCGAGCTCGACCGGGCCGGGGTGGTCACCGCCGCTGAAGCCGACGACGAAGCCGTACTGTTGCTGAGCCAGGAGCTGCTGATCGGCAATGTCGAAGGTCAGATAGGTGCTCTGGCCGATGGCGAGATCCGCAGGAAGGGCCCGAATCTCGGCCGTCAGGAGCTGATTCATGGTGGTGTCCGAGCCGTCCGAGAAGGTGCCGAAGAAGAGGATCATCAGGACCCCGGCGACGTCGGTGACCGGGCGCACCCGGAGAGTGAGTCGATCCAGCGTTGCCGGCGACGTGAGACGGAAGGTCTGTCCGATCTCGACCTCGGCACCCAGGCCTCGTTCGCAGAGGTAACCGCTGAGGTCTCCTGCCGCAGTGGAGGCAAGCAGGAGGTCTTGGGTTGGTGGCTGCGGCGCGGAGGTGATGGTCATCGCGCTCGCGGTGGCGGCCGCCAGACCCATCAGGACCGTCAGCCAGGTGCAGTGCAGCTTCATGGTGTCTTCCTTTCGAGAGCTTGCGCCGGGAGGCCGAGCATGGCCTCCCGGCGGCATCGCGGACCGGAGCTCAGCGCAGCGATTCGAGGTACTTCATCGTGGCACTCCATGCCGACGTGTCTCCGGACTCGAATCCGTCCTCGAAGATCAGCGGATCGATCGTCGCAAAGAGGTCGTCCGGGATTTCGTAGTTGTGCACGAACTCGATCCAGCGCAGCGCGTCGTTGGCGGCAAGGACGAAGCCGGGAAGGTCGATGGCGCCATCGGATCCGTTCTTGGCCTGCAGCCACGGCAGCAGCGAGATGTCGTAGGTCACCTGGAAGAGGTCGATGCCCACCGGCATGATCAGGTCGACGAGCTCGCTGCGCCACGCCACCCGCTCGTAGTCGATCGGCGTGAAGTCGACGCAGAGCTCCTGCACGTCGCTGAACAAGGTGTAGTTCGGCAGGAGGGGTGTTGCCTCGACGATGGTGCATTCGGCCGGCGGCAGGTAGGGCGGATCGACCGGGGCCGGATCGTCTTCCGGCGGATTCGGCGGGTCCTCGCCGCTCGGCCAGCAGTCGCGAACCTTTGCCGGGTGAGTGGCGATCGTCGCCGCCGTGGCTTCGGTTTCGACCGTCAGCTTGAGGATACGGCTGAGGTACTGGACCAAGTCGGCGGTGAAGTGGCCCGTCTTGTCGGCGGCACCTGCGACGAATCCAGCCGCGCCGACCAGGTCCCGGCTCCCCAGCAGCTCCGGCTCGGCACACGCGGGCACGAAGGTCCCCGAGATGAAGCAGAGCGCCATGCCATTGTTCGGAAGAAGATGACGAATTGCCGGAGCAAACTTCGCCCAATCTTCGGGACCGAGCGCCGGGTGGTAGCTGATCGGGGCGTTCGGGTCGCCATGGTCGTCGACGTTGATCTCTTCGGGATCGGTCTGGAGATGGCCGTACTTGACCAGGCGCACGTACAGCCCCATGTTCTCCATCGGCGAGTCGATGATCTTGCTCGACAGGCAGGAGCCGAGATCACCCGGCTCGACACAGTCGAAATACAGGCGTAGGCGAGCGCTGCCTTCGGCGTCGACCCAGTCGGCGAGCTTGATGTTGGAGATCACCTCGTCGAAGTGCATGCGATGGTTGCGCTCTTTGGTGCGCCCGGCGTTCAGGCGACCGAAGTAGTCCACGTCGACCACCGCCGTGGGATCGATCGGATCGCAGGTGTAGGGGATGAAGCCGATTTCGGCACCATTGACGTCGACGGCCACGGGGCAATAGCCCCAGCCGTACCCGGTCACCGGACCGGGAAGCTCGACCCAGCGCTGGGCCAAGATCGGTTGGCCGGTCGTCGGGTCGCGCAGGATGTGCACGAGATCGCCGAAAACATCTCCTGTGCCCGACTGGGCGACCGCCGGTGAAGAGTTGATTCCGAGGGCGGCGAGGCAGGTCACCGCCAGGAGCGGGAGGTTGCGGCGTAGTCTCATGATGGTCCTCCTTGGGGACGTCGGTCCGCGGCAAACCTTCACCTCCAACGTAGTGGAGGCAAGCCCCCGGCGCACTACCCCGGCAGGTCGACTCATGGCCCCGTGGGTCAGGGAGGGCGTTGTCCGGAGCCTGGTACACCCCGGGGATGAAATCGTGCGCCCGATCCCCGGTCCCTGGTCCCCGGTCCCTGGTCCCCGGATCCCCGATCAGCGCAACGACGCGCTCGGCGGCGCCTGGATCCGTTCGCGCAGGGTGCGAGCGGCGGTGAGGACCGCGCCTTCATCGAGGGTCGCGATCCGCCCCTGCTGCATCACCACCTCGCCATCGATGATCACCGTGTCGACGTCCCCCGCCTTGGTGGCGTAGACCAGCAACGAATACGGATTGGGATCCGGCCGTTGGGGGGACTGATGGAGGCGATCGGTGCGCACGAGGATCAGGTCGGCGCGCTTGCCGACCTCGAGCGACCCGATCGAGGCATCGAGGTCGAGTGCCCGGGCACCGCCGATGGTTGCCATCGCCACCGCGTCGCGGGCCGGCAGTGTGGTCGGATCACCGGTCGCTACCTTGTGGAGCTTGGCGGCGGTGTCGAGCTCCTCCCACAGATCGAGATCGTTGTTGGATGCCGCCCCATCGGTGCCGAGCCCGACGTCGACGCCGGCCGCGAGCAGGGCGGGCACGGGGGCGATTCCCGCCGCAAGCTTCATGTTGGACTGGGGGCAGTGGGCGACCCCGACGCCCCGATCGGCAAGCAACGGAATCTCCTCGCTGCTGGGCCACACCACGTGGGCGGCGACGACGCGCTCGTCGAGCAGCCCCAGATCGTCGAGCACGGCGATCGAGCTCTTGCTCGAGCGTTGTTGCACGCGCTCGAGCTCGCCACGATCCTCGACCAGGTGGATCAGCAGGGGCAGGTCGTATTCGGTGGCAAGGGCATGGGCCTCGCGCAGGTGGGGATCGGAGACCGTGTAGACCGCGTGCGGTGCGACTGCCGGGTATACCCGGGGATGCTCGCGCCACCGCTCGGCGAAGCGCCGCACCGCGGCCGTTGCGTCGTCCCAGGTCTTGAAATCCGGAGCGGGGAAGTCGATCAGGGTCTGACCGAGGACGGCGCGCATGCCACAGCGCTCAACCTCTTCGGCGATCGCATCCTCGAAGTAGTACATGTCGACGAATGTCGTCGTGCCGCCCCGCAGCATTTCCAGGCACGCCAGCTGAGTGCCGAGACGCACG
Organism: uncultured Thermoanaerobaculia bacterium; assembly: GCA_964599475.1. Lineage (GTDB taxonomy): Bacteria > Acidobacteriota > Thermoanaerobaculia > Multivoradales > CAZRFU01 > CAZRFU01. Next base: position 10,049 of record CAZRFU010000098.1, on the reverse strand, counting down.
AAGTCCTCGTCGACGAACTTCGCTTCCGCCGGGAAGATGTGCTGCTGGAGCCAATTCATCAACGCCAGGTCGTCGGCCAGGCCGCGAAACAGTACCATCGGCGCGTGCCCGTGGGTATTGACCAGACCCGGCATGACGATCGTGCCGCCGGCGTCGATGATGCGCGCGGCCGGGTAGGCCGCCGCGACCTCGGTGGCTGAACCGACCGCCGCGATGGTCGGCCCGACGATCGCCACCGCGCCGTCGGGAATCACCCGCCAGTTGGTGTCCATGGTGACGACGGTACCGCCGGTGATCACGAGGGTGTCGGTCGACGCGGGCGGGGGTGCACTGGCGCAGCCGCCCGCGACAGCGGCGACGAGAACGAGAGCGAGGTTCTTCATCGGCAGGAGCGTAGCAGCTCGAAAAGGGGACCCGGGACCAGGGATCCGGGATCGGGACCCGGATCCCTCCTTGCCCCTCACCCTCGCTCGACCACCGCCCGATCCCCCTGCAGCGCGACCCGCTGCAGATAGGGTGCCAATCCGCGCAGGCCCCCGAGCTCCTCGCCGCCGCCGGCACGACCTGGGCCGCCGTGCACACAGGCCGGCAGGGCGGCGCCGGAGCCGAAGCCTTCGGAGGTGCTCGAGCCGACGTAGACGCGACCGGTCGCGCCGCCGACCGCAGCGACGAAGTGATCGAGCCAGGTGGTGTCGTCGGTGTAGGCGGCGGTGACCAGGGTGCCGCCGGCTTTGGCGACGGCTGCTGCTGCCGAACCCGCGCCGACGTCGATGCCGAAGACGGTGGCACACGGGCCGAACACCTCGCGGTGGTGCAGGATCGCGGCGTCCTCGTTCGCGATCAGGAGTGTGGGCGCGACGAAGTAGCCGAAGTCGGGTGGGGCGCCAACGCCGTCGATGCGGGCGGCTCCGCCGGTGGCGATCGTGGCGTGTTGCGCAAGCTGGCCGATGCCGTCGATGGTGTCGCGCAGCTGTGCAGCCGTGGCGACCGGGCCCATCCGCACGGTTTCGTCCGCCGGGTTGCCGGTGGTGGTGCCGGCAAGTCGCGCGACCAGGGCCTCGGCCACGGCGCCACGTCGTTCCGCCGGGACCAGGATGCGCCGGATCGCGGTGCACTTCTGGCCGGCCTTCTGGGTGATCTCGCGGGCGACATCTTTGACGAACAGCTCGAACACCTTGCTGCCGGGCTCGACGTCGGGGCCGAGCACGGCGGCGTTGACGCTGTCGGCCTCGATGTTGACGCGCACGCTCGCTTCGAGCAGATTGCGCTTGCCACGCAGGCTGTTGGCAGTGGCCGCCGAGCCGGTGAAGGCAAACACGTCGCGGTGATCGAGCCGGTCGAGCAGGTCGCCGGTGCCGCCGATCAGGAACTGGAAGCTCCCCGCGGGCAGCAGACCCGATTCCACCACGATCTGGGCGAAGCGGTGGGCGGTGAGTGCGGTGGATGTCGCCGGTTTGGTGATCACCGGAGCGCCGGCGAGGATCGAGCAGGCGAGCTTTTCAGCCAGACCCCAGGCGGGGAAGTTGAAGGCGTTGACGTGGACCGCGATGCCCCCACGTGGCACCAACACGTGGCGGGTCCAGAAGGCCTCGGAACGGCCGAGTTGGGCGCCGTCGCCGTCGCTGAGCACGCGCACGTCGCCGAGGCCGACGCCGAGGCCGCCGTAGTAGGCCAGGGTGCCGCCGGCGCCGTCGAGGTCGAAGGCACCGTCACCGGAGGTGGTGCCGTTGTTGTCGCGCGAGAGCGCGAGCAGCTCGTCGCGATAGCCGCGCAGGGTCTTCGACAGCGCCTTCAAGATCTCGCCGCGTTCGCGGAAGGTCAGGGCGGCGAGCGCCGGCACACCGACCTCGCGGGCGAAGGCGACTGCGTCGCCGACCTGGTCGACGGCCGAGGTCGCGCGCGCGAGTTGCTCCTCGGTCGACGGATTGACCAGGACCTGTTCGGAGGGATCGCCGCACCAGCGGCCGGCAAGGTAACTCTGAAGCTGGAGCATGGGATTCTCCCGATGAGGTGGTGGGGCCGGCCCGCGGTCAGCTGGGCTCGGATCGTTGCCGGGCGATGCTAGCAGTTGCCCATGCACCCCTCCGCGGTGCGCCGCGGGGGGGGGGGGAATCGCGTCCGCCGTCCGGTCTCGGTTCCGGCCTGGTCCCTGGTCCCGGGTCCCCGGTCCCCAAACTCAGCGCCGCGCCGCAATCGCGGCAAGGGCTTCAGGCGCCTCCTGCAGCGCCAGCCGCGCCGCCGGGGCCGCCGGGAGGCGGCGCAGCAGGGGCACCAGCAGGCGATCGCGGCCGAAGCGCAGCAGCGGATGGGTGGTCTCGGCGAGCCGGCCCAACCGTCGGCTCTGGCGTTGCACGGCGGTCACGGGTGCGAGTCGTCTGCGGGTGTAGTGGTCGAGCGCCGCCTCGAGCTGGTCGTGCCGGTCGATCTCGTCGGCGAGCACTGCGGCATCGACCAGAGCGCTGTTGGCACCCTGCCCCAGGTTTGGCGCCATCGCGTGAGCGGCGTCACCGACGAGGACCAGGCGCCCGTGATCGAAGCGCTCGAGCTGGACCTCGATCACCTCGTTGATCAGCAACTGCTCGAAGCTCGAGATCGCCCCGAGCAGAGTTGCCGAGCGCTGGTAGGCGCGGCTCCAAACCTGGCGGAAGGTCTCGAAGTCGCGCGCCGTGACGGCGCTGCGCAAGGCCGGCGTCGAAGCCGAGGCGAAGTAGTAGGTGCCGTCGCGGAGCTCGAAGCTGCCGAACAAGCCGGCGGCGGTCCAGGCTTCGCTGTTGTCGGCGAGCCCGGGGCCGGCAAGGCCGCGGACGTAGGAAACGCCGGTTCTACGCTGGGCGGCCCCGAAGGTGCCGCAGGCGCGCAGGCGCGAGTGCACCCCGTCGGCACCGATGACCAGGTCGGCGTGGTGTCGTGTCCGCTCGTCGGCGCTCTGCACACCGACCGCGCCGGACGGGTCTGCATCGACGGCCTCCGACCCGAGATGGAGCTCTACGTTGGGTTCGGCTAGGAGGGCATCGAACAACAGCGCCTGGAGGCCTGCACGGTGGAGCATCAGCAGGCCGCCTGCGGCCGAGGTGAGCTCCTCGGGCGGATCGAGCAGCGTGCGCTCGTGCGCGTCCGTGACTCTGACGCCCGCGCAGGCGGCATCCCAGGCGCTCCAGGTCCTCGCCGAGGCCCAGGCCGCGCAGCACCGCTGCTCCATTCGGCGCGACGGCGATCCCGGCACCCACGGCCCGCGGGGTGGCGACCTTTTCGAATACCCGCACCCGCGCCCCTCGTCGCGCCAGGAGGAGTGCAGCACTGGCACCGGCGGTCCCGGCGCCGGCGACGATCACCTCGAGCCCATCGAGTTTCATGGCACGATCCTAGCTGCACGGAGGGCGGTGAGCGCCTCGGGACTGTGGAGTCGGCCACCCGTCCGAGCCCGGTGCCTCGATGTCTTGGTGTCCCGATCCCCGGTACCCGGTAGCGTATGCTGCCGCCAATGCCCGAGCGCCAGCGGATCCTCGATCTCGAAGAACAGCACCGCGCCGAACGCACGGCTCGTTTCGGGCGCGCTCGCAGGCTTCTGCGCTACCTGCCGCGGCGTTCGAACCTCGAGTCCTATCCGGTGGTGCGGCGCTTCGCCGAGGCGGCACGCGCGCGACCCTACCTGTGGTCGTTCAAGGTACCGGCGGTTCGACGGGCCTTCTACGCAGGGGCAGTGGTGTCCCTGCTGCCCATCTACGGCCTGCAGGTGGTCGTGGCGTTCTTCGCGGCGCTCGTCTTTCGGGCCAACCTGGGATTGACCCTGGCGCTGCAGTTGTTGACCAACCCGATCACCGCGGCTCCGGCGTACTACGCGACCTATCGCGTCGGGATGTGGTTGATGACCACCTTCGGGATCGGCGCCGGGCATCCCACACTCGGCGGGCGCATCAACGCCTTGGTCCTGGGCGGCGTGGTCGTGGGTCTGGGGGTGGGTCTTCTGCTCGACCTGCTGCTGCGCGTGGTGCTGTGGGAGGCCAGTGTGCTACGAGAGCGTCATCGCCGCCATCGCGCGGCCGCCGACGCGGCGCGCGCGGCTGCGTCGAAAACGGAGACTCCATCGTGAAAGCCATCTGGATCGTGATCGTTCTCGGGCTGGTTGCGTGTGAGCGAGCGCCGGTTCCGTCGCCGCCGCCATCGGCCGCCGAGGGTACTCCCGAGGTCGAGGTGGAGCCGGTTGCTTTCTCCGCCGGTGCCGGAGCGATGGCGCCGCGGTGGGCGGTCGGCACGAAAGATCCGACGCTCAGCTGGATCGAGCCTCGTGGAGAGGCCGGCTCGGTGCTGCGGGTCTCGAGCCTGCGCGGCGAGGGGTGGACCGAGGCCCGCGACGTGGTGACCAGCGCCAAGTTCTTTGCCAACTGGGCCGATCTGCCGGTGGTCGCCGAAGCCGCCTCCGGACGTCTCGCCTTCTGGCCGGAGAAACTCGGCGAGGGCACCTACGACTATGGGGTGCATCTCGCCGCCGAGCAGGCTGACGGAACCTGGCAGCGCCGCGGATTCGTGCACAACGACCTCACCCCGGCGGAATACGGCTTCGCCTCTCCGGTGGTCGATGCCGACGGGGTCGTTCGAGTGTTCTGGCTCGACGGCCGGGCGATGCCGGCCGGTGAGGCGATGCATTTGGCGAGCGCCACGATCAGCGGCTCGAACGCTGCAGCGACCGAGGTGCTGGACGATCGAGTGTGTGAGTGCTGCACCACCGACGCGGCCCAGACAGGCATCGGGCCGATCGTGGTCTACCGCGACCGCAGCGCCAATGAGACCCGCGACATCGGCGTGGTTCGCTGGACAGGAGACGGGTGGAGTGCTCCCCGGATTCTCGCCGACGACGGTTGGGTGATCCAGGGTTGTCCGGTCAACGGCCCCGCGATCGACGCACGCGACCAGCGTGTGGTGGTGGTGTGGTTCACAGCCGCCCGGAATCGCCCGCGGGTGCAGGTCAGTTGGTCGGATGATGCCGGCGCGACCTTCTCTGCACCTCTGATGGTGGCCGAAGGACAGGGCGTTCTGGGGCGCGTCGATGTCGCCGTGACCGAGGACGGGGCCCTGCTGAGCTGGGCCGAAACCATCGACCGGCAGACCTCGGTGCGCGGCCGGTGGCTCGATGCCGGCGGTCTCGGTGGCCCTTTTGATCTTGCCACGACCATGGCGTCGCGCAACGGCGGCTTCCCGCGGTTGCTGGCGGTCGGCTCGGGGGTGCTGCTCGCCTCCCTCGACGCGGACGGTCAGGTGCGGGTGAGCCGCGCCTCTCGCGTCAGATAACCTCGGGCGACACCCGGCCGTGGTCGAGGCGGATGATGCGATCACAGGCGCCGGCGATGTCCATGTCGTGGGTGCACACGAGGAACGTGGTGCGGTGCTCATGGCAGATCTCGCGGACCAGGGCCATGACCTCCAGCGACGTGTCGACATCGAGGTTGCCGGTGGGCTCGTCGGCGAACACCACCAGGGGCCCGTTGACCAGCGCTCTGGCGATGGCGACCCGCTGCTTCTGTCCGCCCGAGAGTTTGGTTGCCCGGTAGTCGAGACGATCCCCGAGACCGACACGTTCGAGTAGGGCCCGCGCGCGGTCCCGCCCGTGCCGTGACTCGCGCCCCTCACGCGGCCAAGTCGGCAGGGCGGCGTTTTCGAGCGCGGTGAAGTCCGGCAGGAGGTGGTGGAACTGGAAGACGAAACCGAGGGTACGGTTGCGCAGGTGATCGAGCCCCCGATGGTCGAGGCGGGTGACCTCCTGTCCGCCGATTTCGAGGGTGCCGGCGCTCGGGTGCTGGAGCGTGCCGAGGATCGACAACAGCGTGCTCTTGCCGCTGCCGCTGGCACCAACGAGGGCAACCAGCTCACCCGTGCCGAGCTCGACGTCGACTCCACGCAGCACCACGGTGTCGACCTCGCCGTCGTGGAAGGTCTTGGTGATCCCGCGGGCTAGCAGGACCGGGGTATCGGTCGAGCTCATTGGTGGATCACCTCGTAGGGGTCGGTTGCGGCGGCTGCCCGAGCCGGGAAGATCGCGGCAAGCGTGCTGGCGAGCGTCGCGAGCAGGATCGCCGTGCCGTATTCGCCGAGGGCAGGGTCGACCGGCAGGGCCGGGCTGCCATCGGCGCGGCGGGTGGCGACGACGATGGTGGTGCAAAAGGCCCAGCCGCCGGCGCTGCCAACGATCGAACCGATCAGCCCGATCAGCAGCCCCTGCAGCAGGAAGATCCGTGAGATCTGGCCGCTCGAGACGCCGAAGCTGCGCAGGATGCCGATCTCCGACCGTCGGCGGACAGCGGCGAGGAGCAGGACACTCGCGACGCCGATGACGATCGTCATCAGGCTGAACACCTTGATCAGGCTACCAGTCGTGCCTTGTGCTCGCAGTCCCTCTTGGATTCTGCGGTTCTCGCTGATCCAGTCGGTCGCCTCGAGCCCGGTTCGGGCGCCCAGCCGGCGCGCGGCTCGCGGCGCGTCGTTGTAGTCCGTCAGCTCGAGCTCGATGCGTGACACCGCTCCCTCGAGCTCGAGCAGGCTCTGGGCGGTCGCGAGCCCGACGAACACCACGCCGCCGTCGAGGCCGGCGTTGCCGATGTCGAAGATGCCCCGAATCGTCAAGGTGCGCTCGCGACCTCTGTCACTCGCGACCCGCAGCCGTTGACCAAGGCGCACGCCGAGCTCTTCGGCGAGCTCGACCCCGATCACGGCGTCGTCGGTTCCTGAGGCGAGGGACCCTGCGACGAGTGCGTCACCAATGTCCGCGATCGAGGAGTCGGGCCCGGGAAGACTCCCGATGATGCGCACGGCGAGGACCCTTTCGCCTCTGCGTGCCGAGCCTCCTCCAACCGCCTGAGGCGCAACGGTGACGATGGTGGGGTCGCGCTGGAGCGCTTCGACCAGCGGTCGCCAGGCTGCGATCTTGGCGCGGCGGTCGGCCGACGGCAGGATCACCGGAAGATCGCGTGCGGTGCCCGGCACCGGTTGGGGGGCGGCTTCCGCCGGCTCCAGCCGAACGTGAGCGATGGTGCCGATGACGTCATCGACGATCCGCACCGCCAAGCCGTTGATCAAGGCGGCCATGAATGTGTAGGCGAGGATCCCGACCGCAACTCCGCCGAGGATGAGGGCGGTTTGCAGGCGGCTCGACAGCAGGTAGCGCAGAGCGATCCTGAGCTCGAATGGCATCAGGAGGCGACCAGGCGGGGTCGGACGATGGTGCCCTCGGCGGTTGCTCTGGGCTCGAGGACCACCAGTTCGCCGGGCTCCAGTCCCGACTCGACGATCACGGTAGGCGCCGGCCAGTCGAGGACCTCGACCGACCGGGAGCCCACTACGCCGTTGCCATCGACCACCAGCACCGTGGGCGCGGTGTCGAGCTGGAGCACGGCTTCGCGGGGGATGGCCAGGGCCGCATCGCGCCGCTCGACGACGACGGTCACGTCGATCGAGCGGCCCGCGACCCAACCCGGCGGCAGACTCTCGGGCGCGACTCTCACGATCGCAGCACCGCTGGTGCGATCGACCGCGTCGCCGATGTGGATCACTTCGCCCGCAACGACCGTGCCGCCGCCGAGGGGTGTCAGCCGTGCCGGAGCGCCGAGACGCAACGCGTCGTAGAAGAGCTCGTCGATCTCGACCTCGATCGTGGCGGGGCCGGTCGAGGCGAGACGCAAGACTTTGGTCGAGCCGTCGACGTTGGCGCCGGCATCGACGAGGCGGCGCAGTACCACGGCCGCAAACGGGACCCTGACCTCATAGGTGGCGAGGTCGACCTGGAGCTCGTCGAAGCGTCTCTCACGCTCGACCTGCTGGGCAGCGGCGCGGGCGGCGGTCACCACCGCGCTCTCCAGGTCCGCGGCGGACACCAGTCCTTCGCCGGCGAGCGCTCGCAGGCGGACGAGCTCGCGTTCGGCCTGGGCGGCCTCCTCGCGAATCCCAACCACTGCTGCTCGAGCGGCAGCTAAAGCTTGGCGCGCGGCCCGATCGTCGACGCGAAATGCCACTGCTCCGGCTTCGAGGCGGCTGCCTTCGGCGGGCAGGTCGCCGAGGAGCTGGCCGGTAACCAGCGGGCCGAGCTCGATCGCCAGGTCGGGCCGGACGCGCCCGGTCGCGACCAGCGTACGTTCGATCGGCTCGCGCGCCAGCTCGACCACGTCGACTTCCGGTGGTGGGCGGAACGCCGCGAGCGACTTCCAGGCAACGAACAACGTGGCGACCACCAGGCCGGTCACGACGAGAAATCGGTTCCAGGCCCTCAACAGCGTCGCCCTCTCTCCATGGACACACTCTAGACCAGCCGATTGCGATCGCTCCCGCCCACCGGTGCGGGACCCAGTCGCATTCATCCCCACTCTCATCCCCATTCCCGATTTCCCGGCACCTTCTTTCCGATACCCGATACCCGATACCCAATACCCAATACCCAATACCCAATACCCAATACCTCCCCCAATGACATGATCCCGTTCAATGTCATCGATCACCCTGCCTGTGTGGCTCCTCGTGCCGCTGGTGCTGCTCGCGGCGTGGGCGCTGTGGGACCACGTGGCGCGGCCGCTGGTGCGCTGGTGGCTGGTGCGCACCGAAGGGCGAGTGCTCGACCAGATCAACAGCCGCTTGCACGTGCGCATTCAACCCTTCCGGCTGACGGCTCGGCGGGTGCTGATCGAACGGTTGCGGTTCGATCCCGAAGTACTCGAGGCTGAACGTGCCTGGGCCGAGGAGACCGGGGCATCGTCGGTCGTTGCGGCCGCACGAACCGAAACCTTCGCGCGCGAGATCGTTCCGAGCTTCTCGGCCTACGCCTACTTTCGGGTCGGCTATTGGATCTCGAAGACCGTTGCCCGCGCCCTGTACCGAGTGCGTCTTTCGTACCAGGACGAGGCGGCGCTGGCCGCAGTCGACCCATATTCGACGGTGGTGTTCGTGATGAACCACCGCTCGAACATGGACTACGTGCTGGTGGCTTACCTCGCGGCGGAGCGGGCGGCCTTGTCGTACGCGGTCGGGGAATGGGCGCGGATGTGGCCGCTCGAGAGCCTGATCCGCTCGATGGGAGCTTACTTCGTGCGCCGCAGCTCGGGAGACGCCCACTACCGTCGGGTGCTGGAGCGGTACGTGGCGATGGCGACCCGTGCCGGCGTGACCCAGGCGATGTATCCGGAAGGTGGCCTTTCGCGTGATGGGTCGTTGCGACCGCCCAAACTCGGCCTGCTGGCGTACATGCTGCGCGGCTACGAGCCGGCGGGAAGCCGCGACATCGTGTTCGTGCCGGTCGGGCTCAACTACGATCGCACACTCGAGGATCGGACGCTGCTTCGCGATCTCGACCCCAACCGCGAACGGCGCTCACCCCTTGCGGCTGCCGGAACGACGCTGCGTTTCGTCGCGCGGAATTTTCGGCTGCTCGCAGCCAGTCGGTGGTACCGGTTCGGCTATGCCTGTGCGACGTTCGGCTCCCCGATTTCGGTGAAGGCCTGGTCGGCCGGGCGTCGCGTCGACTGGGCTGCCCTTCAGACCGACGAAACGGCCTTCCGGTCAGCGGTTGCGGACCTGGGGCACGACCTGATGGAGGCGGTGGGGAAGGCCGTGCCGGTAGTGCCGGTTGCGGTGGTGGCAGCGGAGCTCCTCGCGGCGACACATCCTCTCGCCGCCATCGAGCTCAAGGCGAGGGTGTTCGAGCGCATCGAGCGCCTCGAGACCAGTGGGGCCCACGTCCATACTCCGCGCCGGGATCTCGACTACACCCTCGACGTCGGCTTGAGGATGTTGGTGATGCGGCGCCTGGTGGTGGTCGATGAGGAGGAACGACTGGCAGTCGCTGCCGCCGATCGGCCGCTGCTCGAGTACTACGCGCGGTCGATCGGGCACCTTTAGGGGAAGGTACTGGGTACCGGAAAGAGGGGACCAGGGACCAGGGACCGGGGACCCGGGACCCGGAAAGAAAAGGCATCGGGTAGCGGGTATCGGGCGAAGATGCTCCGGCGGTTCCCGGATCCCGGATCCCGGATCCCGGAACTCCCCACCTTTTTCAACCCCGTGCTTCTTGCCAC
>CAZRFU010000097.1:0-14597 GCA_964599475.1 uncultured Thermoanaerobaculia bacterium | reverse complement strand
CTCTACCCCATCGACTTCCTCCTCCCAGGCTTTGCCTGGCGCACACCCGGTACCTGGTACCCAGTACCCTTCCCAAGCAACACTTGCGCATGCCCCTTCGTAGTGCGACCATCCCCGGATGGCATCGCCGCGTCTTGTCCGTTCGTTCGCCAAGTACCTCTGGAAGCGCGTACCGTTCGTACGCACGACTCTGCGCCGGCTGATGCGGCTGGCGCTGCGCCACGGTGCGGCCTTGCCGCCTCCGGCGGAGACCTTCCGCCACACCGACCTCGCCGCCCGCACCGACGAGTTCAATGCCGCCAACGAAACCTACTTCGCGGCGATGAGCGAGGACGCCAAACGGTGGGTCGGCCAAAAGCCCTACAGCGACGCGATCCATTTCGGCCGCCACCTCCACGATGTCGGCTTGTTGGTCCACCACCTACGCCTGGCGCCGGGAGACGTGGTGCTCGAGCTCGGAGCGGGCACCTGTTGGCTCTCTCTCCTCCTCAATCGCTTCGGCTGCCCCACGATCGCGGTCGACGTGTCGCCTTCAGCCCTCGAGATCGGCCGGGCCGCCTTCGAACGCGAGACCGGTGTGAACTGGGCCCTCGAGCCCCAGTTCCTGGCCTACGACGGACACCACATCCCCCTCCCTGACGCCAGCGTCGACCGCGTGATCTGCTACGACGCGTTCCACCACGTGCCCAACCAGAGCGAGATCCTGGCTGAGCTGGCGCGTGTCCTGCGTCCCGGCGGGATCGCCGGCATGATCGAGCCCGGCCGTAGGCACAGCGACAGCGCCACCAGCCGCATGGAGATGGAGGAGACCGGAGTCCTAGAAAACGACATCGTGGTCGAGGAAGTCCGCGAGCGAGCTCTTGACGCGGGCTTCTCGAAGGTCAACCTGCTGATCGACTCTCTCGGCGCGGGCTTCGAGATCCCAGCCGACAAACTCCCAGCCTTCATCTCCGGGGATTGGCTCGAACAGCACTGGGCGCTGCTGACCCAACACCTGGTCGCCGGTCACATCCTGCTGTTCTACCGCGGGGACTTCATCCCCACGACGCGCCGACCGGAATTGCTGCGCGCCGAGATCACGCCGTCGTCGACCCGCTACCACGCCATCGCCGGGCAGCCCTCCGCGTTTCGCGCCACCGTGACGAATCGCGGCAACACGCGCTTCCTCGCGGGTCCGGCACAGGGCTACGGAACGACCTACTTCGGCGGCCATCTCTACCGCGCCGGCGAGGAGAAGTCGGTCGCCTACGGCTGGCTGTGGGTGCCGCTGCCGCACGACGTCGATGCGGGCCAGACCGTCGAGGTCGAGGGACACTTCCCCGCGATCGCCGAACCAGGCCGCTACCGCGTCGAGCTCGACCTGGTCGCCGACAAGGTGACCTGGTTCACCCACCAAGGCTCATCCACGGTCGATATCGAGATCGAGGTGGCCTGAAGGTTGTCACACCCCTCGTGGTGCGGCGAGGTTGGATCGCACACGGACTCTTCGTGCACCACTTGCAGGGTACCGGGTACTGGGTACTGGGTACCGGGTACTTGCCGGAGTGCTGCGCAGGGATTTGTGAGCAGTTCCCCATGCACCCCTCCGTGGTGCACCCCGGCGGATGAAAATCCGGTCTTCAGTACCCGGTACCTGGTACCCGGTACCTCCCTCCGACCAGAGAGCGAGCCTCACCATGGTGCGAGCTCGACCACGTCGTCCTGGATGATTCGCCCTCGTTCGTCGGCTGCTCCCGAGGCCCTCATCTTGGGGGCGCCGGCGACGAACAGCCCGATCTCGACAACCAGGAACAGGGCTGCCACCACCAGCAGGGGGCGCGACCGATCCGTGGAGGGAGACCGACCACGGCGGACGAGGTCGAAGAGCGTCAGGGCGCCCACTCCGGCAAACCCGAGTGCAAAGGGCATCCACAACAGGGCCTGTCGCACGTAGCCGAAGAACAGGGTGATCGCGACGGCGGGCGCAAGCGCGGCAATCCCGGCGACGAGCACGACGCGCCGGGGACCGGGCCCGCGGCGCCACAGCGTGACCGCGCCGAAAACGGCGAGCGGTCCCCACACGATCCAACCCCAGCGCGACGTCGGCACGAAGACGTCAACGGGTTCACGCCGGCCCTCGAGTCCCCCTGGCCAGTTGCGACTGCCCCAGCCGAGCTGACCGGCTCGCAGCGCCCACTGCCACTTCGCAGCAACCAGATCAACCGCCTGATCGGGATGAGCCGACGCCCACTCCCGAGCCCGGCGCTCACCCCTCAGGACCAGGTCGAGGTGCCGTGGATTTCCGAGGTCGAGCTTGCCACTCGCTCCGGCCCCTTCGAGCAGCTCGACTGAAAAGCGCCCATCCGCGCTCGGGTGGTTGGCCAGCGCGAGATTGAGAGGGCCGTAGAGCGAAACCGGGACGAAGGTCGGCAGAGGCTCTGCCGGCGCAAGAGTCTCGTTTGCCCGGGTGAGGTGGCGCCAGTGAATCCAGGTCGAGGGCGCGAGGGCCAGCCCCCAGCCACAAGCCAAGACGGCCGCCCAGCCGAGTCCCACCCGGAGCCTGACCTCCCGGCGCGGCCAGCCGGTCAGCACCAGCAGGCCGATTCCGATCACCACCGCTTCGGCCCGTAGCAGGTGCAAGACACCGATCCCCGCGCCGACGAGCAATCCACTCCACCAGCGGAGCCGGCCAGGCTCGTGGCACCCCACCGGGCTCGGGACCACGCGAGCCCACCAGATGAGCACCGCCAGCAGGACCACGAGGTAGACACCCTCGCCGACCGGCGCGACCGCCAGCACCAGGGCACCAAAAAACCACACCCATGGCAGCGCAAAGGCGAGAGCCGCCCTCGCTCCGAGATAGGGCCGCGCCAGCAGGAACAGCAACGCCGGTGTGAGCGAGCTGAGGAGCGCAAAGACGGTCCGAACCGCGAGGTGCGGAACGGCTGCCGTCGCCGGATCGGCTCCGACGAACGCGTAGACCCCGGCGAGAACCCACGGGAACAGCGGCGGCCTGAAGGGTATGCCGTCCTGGTGCAGAACGCCGCGCAGCAGGTCGAGCGCGTGCTCGAAAAAGACTCTGGTGTCGCCGAAGTAGAAGATCGAAAACGGCCAGGATCGATCTTCGAAGCTCCAGAGGAACAGCAGTCGATGGCTCGCCGCGAGTGCCACGAGCAGCGCGGCAAGCCATGCGCCCGAGCGATCCCGTGTCCCATCGCCGCCAAGCTGCGGCGTGATCCTGCTACGGGCCATCGCGCCGAGCCTCGCCGCGGACAGCCTCGAGCAGGCTCCGCAGGTCGGAGCGCTCCGGAGCCAGAGCCACCGCCTGCTCCATCGCTGTCAGCGACTCTCTCCGGCGGTCGGCCATGAGCGCGAGACGCGCCAGCTGAACCCAGGCATCGACGTCTTTCGGGGCGCGGCCGACCACCGTCTCCCAGGCGTCGGCAGCGTCACCGAAGCGACCCGCCCTCTCGAGCACCGTCGCCAGGACGCGATGGGTCTCGTGGTCCGTTGGCCGCAGGCGGACAGCCTGGTGCAGGCGTTGGATCGCAGCGTCGAGGCGACCGAGCTCGGCGAGTGCCCAACCCGAGCGCGACAGCGCAAACGGGTTGTTCGGCTCGGTTGCCAAAACCTGATCGTAGAGGCTGAGCGCACGCTGCATCTCACCGCCGGCTGCCGCTGACAGCCCGGCAGAAAGCTGATTCCACACCTCGATCCGGTCACGGGGGTCGGCAAGACCAGCCCCGTCGATGGGAGCCAGACCCGTGCCGCCCGTGCCCAGATATCCCAACGCTGCGAGCGCCGCAAGGGCTTCGCCGTCGGTTGGAGCGGGCGCCGCCGCGGTGTAGGCCTGGGTGCGCCGTTCCCGCAGGATCGTGGCCAGCTCCCCTGCCCGACGGCGTTCGCTCCCGGCAACGTCGCGCCCCTCGCCCAAGGAGGATTCGACGTCGTGAAGCGTCGTCCGCGACCCTCGAATCAGCTTCCACCGACCCTTGCGGACTGCCGCCAGCGGCGCCCATCCGTAGCTCGCGAATCCGCGCTGGCTGATCGACACTGCCGCCGGGGGCTCACCGCCAAAGCCGTCGAGCCACGGCCTCAGGCTCACCCCATCGGCCTTCGCGAGAGCCGGCAGGGCCAACAGGTCGAGGACCGTGGGAGTGATGTCGACGAGGCGGACGGGAGCACTGCTGCGGCCGGGCTTGATTCGCTCGGGCCAACGCAGGACAAGCGGCACCGCAATGGTCGACTCGTACACGAACAGGCCGTGAGTCATCTCGCCGTGCTCGCCCAGACCCTCGCCGTGGTCGGCAGCCATCACCACCAAGGCGTCGACCAGTCGCGGCAGACCGAGCAGAGGGGCCAAGGCGGTGTCCACCGCTCTCACCTCCGCCTCGTAGGCCTCCCGTGCGCTGGCGCTCGGTGGCCCTGCAGCTTCGTAGGGGTCGTGGGGGTCGAAGAAGTGCACCCACATGAAAACCGGCGACTGCGTCTGCCGCCCCAGCCATTCGACCGCCGCCGCCGCGGTATCGGCCGCCCGGCGTTCGATCCCTCGGTGCGGGAGCCGATCATCGTAGACATCGAAACCGCGATCGAGACCGAAAGGGCGTGTCAGTGGGGCTCCGCTGACGAAGGCCGCCGTGCGCCAGCCCGCTCGGCGAAGTCGCTCGGCGAGCACCGGGATTTCGGCCGGCAACGGCCTTCCATTGTCGACCGCACCATGACGCAACGGCTCGAGCCCCGTCAACATCGAGGCGTGAGACGGCAGCGTCACCGGAGCCGGTGACACCGCCGCCGGGAACGCTGCACCAGTCGCCGCGAGTCGATCCAGGACGGGCGTCTGGTTGCGTCCCGCCACCCAACCCAGGGCATCGGGTCGCAGGGTATCGACCGTCACCAGCACGACATCGGGTCGGTGAGCCGCGGTTGCTCCCAACGCAGAACCTCCTCCCCACCCGCAGGCGAGGAGGAGGATTGCCACCAGCGCCGACGGGGATCTCCCGCCGGAAGTCACCATCAGCTCAGGGGACAGTCGCCGACCACGCCGAGCTGTCACCGCTCTCGAAGCCGTCGGTGAAGATCACCGGACCGCCGGAGCACGAGTCCGACTGAGCATCCGGTACCTGGAAGCTCACGTTGCTGACCGTGACCGCGTCGAAGCGGAATCCGTCCGGAGCCAACGCACCATCGGTGGCGTAGGTGACCTCCAGCTGGATCGGGTCTCCCGCCAGACCGGCGGAGCCCAGCGCGCCAGCGGTCCAGTTGCTCGAGGCCCAGCTCGCTGCCGTGCCGGCCCAGCCGGCCTGGACGCCGAGGCAACCGCCACCGCCGCCGCTGGCGTTGTACGCGCGGCCCGAGGACGGCGTGACCACGGTGCGATCGCCGTTGGCTTCGCGCACCGCCACGTTGGCTCGGTCGTACCAGGTTCCCCCGCTCTGCGGCTCGATGGTGAAGTTGGTGAACATCGCCAGGGTCGAGTCCGACGCCAGCTTGAGCAGCGGAGAGACGACGATGTCGCACTGATTGTTGAGCGCTGTCGACGAACGCATGTAACCCGCAGTGCTCCCGGTTGCGCCGCCGCCGGCCGTGGCCCTGACCATCGTTCCGGACTCGGTCACCCAGTCCTCGGTGTCGACCTCGAATCCGAAGGTCTTCGACGCCGCGAACTGGAAGTCGCTCTCCAGGTTCTCGAGGCGAATCGTCACCGGTCGAGTTGTTGCACCGAGCTCGTCGGCCCCGAGGTGCACGGTGAACTCGAGCTCTCCGTCGTAGGGCTGGGATGCCAGGTACAGGGTCAACGAGGCGGTCGCAGAGGCACACGAGGCGACGGAGGCACTGACCGCCTTCGGCAGCGAGTCGAGCACCCACAGTCCCGCGGGAGTATCGACATCCTCGATGCGGACGTTGGTGAGGGCCGAGGACCCGGTGTTGTCGATATCGAAGGAGAAGGTCGCCTGCTCGCAGTTGTCGAAGAACTCGTCGGCGTCACCGCTGGTCGGGACGAGCGCTTCGGTCCCCGGCACTGCGGCGACGTTGGCGCCGGAGACCGGCGTCACCGTCTGGCACGAGCTGACAGGGCCGTAGCAGGTGTCGCCGGTTCCGACCGCCACGACCTGGTAGGAGTAGTCGCGACCGTTGAGGGCGCCGGTGTCGAGGTAGCTGAGCGTGCCGGCCGGGACCTCGGCGACGATCGTCTTGCCGAAGTTGCAGGTGAAGACGCCGTCGGCACGCAGCACGCGGTATCGCTGTGCGCCGGCGACGGCAGTCCACGACAGGAAGGTCCCGCGGTCGACCGGTGTGGCGCTGAGGGTCGGCGCCGTGGTCGGACGCCCGGCGCAACCCGAGTTCTGCACCGTCGGCGTCGGACAGGCGATCTGGTGGCGGTTGAACGCCGCGAAGATCGCGGTCATGTGGGGTGTGCCGTTGGCGAGATTGCCGTCGTCGTCGTCGGCGGCGAGGTAGTTGAGGTACCCACCGTTGGCGTTGCAGCCATCACCGACGGCGTTGTTGTTGCCCACGGGATCGGAGCAGTTGTACCACTGGCCGACGTTGGTCGCACCGTGGAAGGTCATCACCGTCGCCAGCTCGCGCGAGCGATCGAGGTCGAAGGAGAACGGCCCCGCGGTGAGGTCACGGTTCCACAGGTCCCACACCGCCTGGGAGTAGACCTGGCCTTCGCAGTGGACGCTGCCGCCACACGGGGCGCCGCTGCCGGTGCAAGCCTCGATGCCGACGCCGCTACCACCAGTAATGACGATCGGGGCGTTGTTGGTGTGGTCCGCCCAGTCGATATCGCGCACGCCGGTGCAGTCGAGGCAGGCATTGCCGTAACCCGAACAATTCGTCGATCGAAACCCACGGCCGATACAGGAGGTGTTGAGCCGCAGGGACGCGTAGATGTCGGCGATGCCTTCACCCGGGCTCGAGACACCCGGCGCCGAGTCGGCACCGTCCATGCTGTGGCCCCACTCGTGGTCGAAGATGCCGGCGATCTCGCCGGTGTTGCGGCATCCGCTACCCGAGCGGTAGAAGGTCAGCACCGGACCACCACTGGTGGCGTTACAGTTGCTGTTGAAGTTCATGGTGGACAGAATCTGCTGGTGCAGGAAGGCGAACTCCGGAACGTGCGAGCGGGCCATCTCATAGAGGCGGTTGAGCTCGTGAAAGCCGGTGCGGGCGGCGTGGGTGTTGCCTGCGGAGGCGCCGCCAGGCACGGTGCAATCGGTCCCGGCGCTGGTGCCGAAGTCGAGCACGTTGCCGGTGGTGCTTTCCGACGTCGCACCGCACAGATCGTTGATTCGCACGTACGGCCCTTCGAGGGTGGCCCCGATGGTGCCGTCGACGCAGGTGTTGATGTTGCCACCCGAGTCGGTCAGCAGGGTGTTGGCACCGTTGGTGACGAAGGCAAAGGGCATCGGCCACTCGGCCTGCTCGACGCCGTCCGGGGCGACACCGTCGTTGCTCACCGGGAACACACCACCCACGACCTCGCGGGTGCTTTCGACGCCGTAGTGCAGCGTATCGGTCAGCGCCAGGACTTCGCCCGAGTGGGCGTCGACGAGGGCCTCGAAGTGATCCTCTCCCTCGATCCGCGGCCCGACGGCCCACACCAGGCGGTACTCGACGCCCTCGCGCACCCGGAAGGCACCGGCACCGATGCCACCGGCGCGCATCGGCACCAGCTCGAGGGTCGGCTTGCGCCACCAGCCCTCGACCGGCAGAGCCTCGCCGAGGTAGGCCTCGACGCCGATCTGCGCCGTGGTGGTATCCACGGCAGCGGCCCGAGCCACCGCCACGTCACCCCAGTTCGGGGCGCCGATCAGCACCAGGTTGCCGTGGCGAATCACCGCCGTCAGGTAGTTGTTGCGCACCGGCACGCCGTCGATCTGGCGCGGGATCCACACGTGGATGAGGCGCCCTTCGTCGAGAGCCGTGATCTTGCCGGGGAAAGCGAGCTCGTCGGCATCGATCCCGAGGGTGCCGGCGAAGTCGCGCACGGCGGCCTCGATCACCGGTGCCGCAGCAGCCGCGATATTGGCGTGTCCGGTGGGAGCAACGGCAAACCCGACGTTGTCCCACGCGAGGCTGTTGCCGACACCCGGCAACAGCGGCAAGGAGGCAATCATGGTGCCGACTCGGCCGGTACGCATGTCGACGAACACCTGATCCGCCGACGAGCCCATCGCTTCGAAGCCGATTGCGGCAAGGCCGCTGCCGGCGGCACCGGCGTCCGCCCACTTCACGTAGTGGTCGCCCATGACGAACGCCTCGTGTTGCTTGAGCTTCGCCGTCAAGGCCGGGCTGTACTGCGGCTCGACTTGGGCGACCGCCAGAGCCGGAACCAAACCGAGCACACCGAGTGCCTTACACCACGTTGGAATCACTTGCCGCATGTTTTCCTCCACGACGGGACGACAGTTACAGGGATCGAATCACCATACCACGACGCCGAGTGTCCGGCGAGTCACATTTTGGTCCCCGTGCTCGTGGCGACCGTGTAGGCTCCGGGTGCATGACGGCTCGCTGGCTCACTCTGTTCGCCCTCACCACGACGCCACCGGCGCTGGCGGCTGCACCCGCGAGGACCGATCTGGTCTTGATCACCGTCGACACCATCCGTGCCGACGCGTTGGCGCCATGGGGAGGTCCCGTCGGGCTCGCCCCGACGATCGAACGGCTGGCTCACGACGGAGTGGTGGTGGAACGCGCGATCGCTCCCGCGCCGCTGACCCTGCCGGCGCACGCGTCGCTGCTGACCGGGCTCGACCCGCCGCAACACGGCCTGCGCGACAACGGTGTCGGCGCCCTGCCGGCCGACGTCGCAACTCTGGCCGAGACGTTGGCCCGAGCCGGGTACTGGACCGCCGCCGCCGTCGGCTCGCGCGTGCTCGACCGGCGCTTCGGCCTCGACCGCGGCTTCGACCACTACGACGATGGGGCTCCAGCTGAGCGCCTCGGACAGTTCGGCTACCCCGAGCGCGACGCGATCGCCACGACCGATGCAGCGCTGGAACTGCTGCGCTCGAAACCGAAGGACGCGCCATTGTTCTTGTGGGTGCACTACTACGATCCACACGCGCCGTATCAACCCGCGGACGGCAGCGGCTCGGCCGACGAGCGCGCCAGTTGGCTGCGCGAGATCGCCGTGGTCGATCGCGAGGTCGGCCGGCTGTTGGCGGCCCTACCGCAACGCCCCAGAGTGGTGGCGGTGGTCGGCGATCACGGCGAGGCCTTCGGTGAGCACGGTGAAGCCGGGCACGGCCTGCTGTTGCACGAGGCCGTCCTGAGGGTGCCCCTGGTGCTAGCGGGAACAGGCGTGCCGCCGGGCATCGAGGTTCCGGGCACGCATGGCACGGTGCACCTGGCCAACACGCTGCTCGCGACCCTGAAGCTCCCGCTGCTCGCGAGCGGTGCCCCACCGATGCCCCTGCGGACCGAGGCCGCCGACCCTCGGCCGGTGCTGTCGGAGACCTGGCTGCCGTGGAGCGCCTGGGGCTGGAGCCCGCTGCAGGCAGTGACCGAAGGCCCCTGGCGCCTCGTCGTGGGCCCCACACCTCGGCTCTTCGACCTGTCCACCGACCCGCGTGAAGGCGACAATCGCATCGACCAGCAACGGCGGATCGCCCGCCGCCTCGAAGACGCACGGCGTCGGCTCGACGACCCGCAGACACGACGCCAGGCGCAGCCGTCAACCGATCCCGAAACCGCAGCGGCACTGCGCAGCCTCGGCTACGTCGGCGCCGGGTCGGGCCGAGTGCCGAGTCACGACCTGCTGGCATTGGCTCGCTCCGGCCTTCCCGACCCATGGCTCGGCCCGGCTCGGCTCGAGCAGCACGAGAAGGCCAAACGACTGCTGGGTGAAGGCGCCGTCGATCAGGCACTGGCAATCCTCGATACGTTGCTGAAAGACAGCCCCGACAGCGTCCCGTTCCTGTCGACGCGTGCCTCCGCCCACGAAGGCCGGGGCAACCACGCCGGCGCCTTGGCCGATCTCGACCGCGCCATCCGCCACGCTCCGGCCCTGGATTTCCTGGCCCTCTCGCGCGGCGACCTCTTGGCCCGCATGGGGCGAACCAAGGACGCCGAGGCCGAGTGGACCCGCGCCCTGAGCCTCAACCCGCGGCTGACCGGCGCCTGGCTCGGCCTCGCCGAAACCGCCGCCCACAGCGGCGATGGCCGACGCGAGCGCGAGCTCCTCGAGCAAGGCGTCGCTGCCGGGTGCCAGAGTGCCGCGCTCCACCTGCGCCTCGCCCAACTCGACCTCGCCGCCAAACAGGCACCGGCCGCCCTCCGCCACACCCGCGAGGCCACCACCATCGCACCCGGCTGGGCCCTGGCGTGGCGACTCCAGGCCGACGCCGCACGCGCGGTCGGGGATGCGGCGGAGGCCACACGGAGTTTGGAGCGGTGGCGGAGGCTGGGAGGGGGTTAGGGGTTAGGGGTTAGGGCTAGCCGTCAGTTGTTCCCTCGTCTGGGACCTTCGGGCGGCGCGGGACCTTCCTCGAAGACGCGACGAGGGCACCATCGGCGGCTCGCCTCCGCTTGGCCGTGAGGTCGTGCGCTCCGCTACGCTCGGCTCGGTGGTTTCCGTCTGACTGGCCTCGCTGCACGCGCGCGCGCCGAGTCGGCCGTGGCCGGCGTGCCGCTCGCGACTGCGCGACGCGCGACGCCGCTTCGCGCACGACCTCACGCCTTGGCGCTCCGGCTCGACGACCGCCGCGAACCCTCGTCGACTCCCGCCATCCAGGCTGCGACGTTGACGACGGACACACCACCAAGAGGTGCGCGCTGCCACGCGCACCCTGGGGCGCTTCCGCTGCCCGTACACCGGAACGCCGCACGGCGCTCTCCTCCGGGATCCTGGAGCTCCCAGGATCCTGGTCCCCCTTCCCGTCGACCGACCGCCGGCCAGCGAGCAGGGCGGGAGTGCGGAGGGGCTCGCGGATCGGTGGAATGAGTCGTTCCATCGGCCCACCGAAACTTCAATATCCGCCCAGCAAGGCGACCCGAGCAAGCAGCGCTGCCGGTACCCGCGGCACGGACCTTTGCGGGACCCGATCCATCTCGTCGCCCTTCACCAGCAGGGAGGGAGGGGGAAACGCTGCAACTACCGCGACGCTTGGGCGACGATCTGATGCAACCAGCGTCGCTCTTCTCCGAACCCAAAGATCTTCTTCCGAGTCCGGGTCCTGGCCGGCCGAGCCCGCACCGTCGGCCGGTGGATCAGGAACGGGCCTGCGGTACGCTCCGGCCATGAACAGCCCCCGCCCTCTCGACGGCATCCTCGCTCCCAAGTCCATCGCCATCGTCGGCGCCTCGCGTGACCGCAACTCGATCGGTTGGTCACTGCTGCACAATCTGCTGCTGGGCGAATACGAAGGGCCGATCTATCCGGTCAATCCGCGCGCCTCGACGATCCACTCCCTGCGCTGTTGGCCGCGCCTCGCCGATCTCCCGGAGGTTCCGGAGTTGGTGGTGGTGCTGGTGCCCCGTGACCTGGTCATCCCGATCGTCGACGAGGCCATCGGCCTCGGCACACGCGCGTTTGTGGTGATCACCGCCGGCTTCGGTGAAACCGGCGGCCAAGGGGCGGTGCTCGAGGCAACCCTGCGGGAGCGGCTGCGTGCGGCCGGAGCTCGCGCCGTCGGCCCGAACTGCATGGGCGTGATCAACGCCGACGCCGCCGTGCGCATGAACGCCACGTTCGCGCCAACCCCGGCCCAGCCCGGTGGGCTCGGCTTCGTCTCGCAGTCCGGCGCGCTCGGGGTGGCGATCCTGAACGTCGCTGCGGACCTCGGCATCGGCTTCACCCAGTTCGTGTCGATGGGCAACAAGGTCGACGTCTCCGGCAACGATCTGCTCGAGCACTTCGAGCACGACCCCGCGACCCGCGTGATCGCGATGTACCTCGAGTCCTTCGGCAACCCGCGGCGGTTCACCACCATCGCCAAACGGGTGGCGCGACGCAAGCCGATCGTGGTGGTCAAGTCGGGTCGCACCGCTGCCGGCGCCCGCGCCGCGAGCTCCCACACCGGCGCGTTGGCCGGCCCCGACGTCACCGTCTCGGCGTTCCTCGAGCAGTGCGGCGTGGTCCGCGCCGGCAGCATCGAGGAAATGTTCGACGTCGTCCGCGCCTTCGATCGTTGCCCGCTGCCGAGCGGCGATCGGGTGGCGATCGTCACCAACGCCGGTGGACCGGCGATCATGGCGACCGACGCCCTCGTCGCGCTGGGCCTGGAAATCGCCGAGCTCTCGGAGTCCACGCGCGCCGGATTGGCCTCCTTCCTCCCGGCGGCGGCAAGCCTCGCCAATCCCGTCGACATGATCGCCTCCGCAACTCCGGAGCAATACCAACGGGCCCTCGAGCTGGTGCTCGCCGACCCCGGCGTCGACATGGCGATGGTGATCAACGTCACGCCCTTGTTGTCGGATCCGATCGACGTGCTCGAGGCGGCAAGCCTTGGGGCTGCGTCTCACCCGGCCAAGCCGGTGCTGGCGGTGATGATGGCCGACGAGGTGTTCTGGGAGAAGGCCGCCGGTCGACGCGAGCTGCTGCCGGTCTACCGCTTCCCCGAAGGTGCCGCCAACGCCTTGACGCGGTTGGCGCGTTACGGCGCCTGGCGACGGCGCGAGCCCGAGGCCGAAGGCGACTTCGCCATGGACCACACCGCGATCGCGAGCCTTCTCGGCAGCGCCGATGCCGACGGCTGGCTCGGCACCGACGAAGCCTTCCGGCTGCTCGAGACGGCCGGCATCCCGGCGGCGCGACGGGTGATCGTCCCTGATCTGCCGGCGGCGCTCGCCGCCGCCGAGGCGCTCGGTTGGCCTGTCGTCGTCAAGGCGATCGCTCCCGGCCTGGTGCACAAGACCGAGCTCGAAGCCGTGGCCGTCGACCTGCGCACCGCGGCCGAGCTCGAACAGGCAATCGAGCGAATGTCGACGAGACTGCGCGGCGCCGGGCTCGAGCCGAGTGGCTTCCTGGTCCAGGAGCTCGTGCGCGGTGGGGTCGAAACCATCCTCGGCCTCGCCACCGACGAACGCTTCGGCCCAATCCTGATGTTCGGGCTCGGCGGCGTGCTGGTGGAAGCCTTGGGCGACGTGCGTTTTGCGGTGCCGCCGCTGACCCGCACCGAGGCTGTCGATGTCGTCGACGGCGTCCGCGGCAGAGCGCTGCTCGACGGCGTGCGCGGCAAGGCCCCGGTCGACAAGACCCAGCTCGCCGACGCCCTCTGCCGCCTAGCCCAGCTGGTCGAGCACCACCCCGAGATCGCCGAGATCGATGTCAACCCCTTCCTCGCACGAGCCGGCGGTGGCGTCGCGCTGGATGCGCGGGTAAGGGTGAGGGGGTAAGAAGGTACCGGGTACTGGGTACCGGGTACTTCGGAAAGGGACTGGGACCTGGGATCCGGGATCCGGGATCCGGGATCCGGGATCCGGAGTTTCGGCGATTTGCGTTCCGGCGTACGGGCTGCGGAAGCGCCCCAGGGTGCGCGCTGCGCGCGCACCTCTTCGCGACGGGCCGGTGTCGAGTGGCGGCCTTGCGCCTCGGCAGTGAAGCCGGCAGGAACGGACCTTGACAGCCAACCCCAGTGGCGAGAACCTCTCAGTCGTGAGTGCGGCGAGTTCCCTTCCCGCCGGGCCTCTGTCGGGCCTCGCTTCGGCAACGGAAGGAGCGAAGTGCGCGCATTCACCGGTCGCCCTCGGCCGATGCCGATCGGCCTCAGCCAGCCGTCTGTCAACTGCTGCTTCCGGGTTCACGAGTGGTTCCACTCCACCGAGACCCGCGAGTGGCACGAGTCGTGGGATATCAATCAGTTCACGGACATCCCGCCACATGAATGGGAAGCTGGTTGCCTTGGTTCTCTGCGTTAGCGCCTGCCATTCCATCGGGGCAGCCGAGCAAGCGGACAGTCGCCCCGGTTGCCCGATCGCCGCGGAGGTTCTTGGTCGCATTCAAGGTGCGTTGCTTGGCGACCTAGAGGAGCCCGCCATTGTCGGCCTCCTGGAGGACTTGAACGCAGAGCACCCAGGTTTGGGGGAGGAGATTCGCGGCAGGCTTGGCGCCGCTGCGGACGAACCCGGTGAACTCCTGTGGGTCGCTCCGTCCTGGATGTCAAGAGGAATTTGATCGACGCTGTCACTAGCGCCGCTCGCGGTCTCGAATGAGACTCGGAGAATCCAGGTGCGCGGGGGGAGATTGGGCCCAGCCTGTGACGACTGCGGCCCCTCCTCCCGAGCCACGAACCTTCGACATCGGAGCGACCAAATGAGTGGATTCCTCGGACTAGCGGCAACGCTCGCCGGAGCTGGCGTACTCGCCATGATGAACCGGCCTTCGTGGTTTCGTTTCGTTGGGCCCGGGGTGGTGTTGGGTGTCGCCCTTGCTGCAGTTCTTGGCGGTGCGGCCACGGTCGGGATCGCGATGGCTGCCGGTGCTCTGTTCACCGCTCGCTGGCTTCAGGTGAAAGGACTGGCTCCCGCCATCCTCCTCATCGGGTCGGGAGCTGGCCTCGTCGGCGGATTGCTCCTGGGCCTCACGGCCGCAGTCAACCTCGGGCTACTCACGCCCTAGTGCTTAGCAGCGCTAATTGCAGTTATAATGGCCGTCATGCGGCCAGCAG
>CAZRFU010000096.1:0-14810 GCA_964599475.1 uncultured Thermoanaerobaculia bacterium | reverse complement strand
CGCTACACCGAAGTCGAGGACCTGGTCACCGAACGCGGCAAGATCGATGAAACGCTCTTCATCGTCGCCAAAGGGTTGCTGGCTGCCAACGCTGCCGACGGGTACGAGTTGCGGCGCTTCGGGCCCGGCGACATCTTCAACGAATCCGGGCTGTTCGAGCGCAAGGCCTCGCCGGCGGACATCACGGTGCTCGAGCGCGGTGCCGTGCTGGCGCTCAATCGGGCAGGCCTCGAGGCGTGCCTGACGGGCAATCCCGATCCCCGCACGTTCCTCGCGTTGCTGCGTGACCAGGACACCGACCGCGCGCTCGCGACGATGTTGCACAAGATCGGGAAGTTGTAGATGGCGCTGCGCCCGATCGTGCTCTATCCCGATCCGGTGCTGCGCCAGAAGGCGGTGCCGGTCGAAGCGTTCGATGCCGAGCTCGAGCGGCTCGTGGACGACATGATCGACACCATGATCGCCGCTCCGGGTGTGGGGCTGGCGGCTCCTCAGGTCGGTGTGTCGCGCCGGGTTGCGGTGGTGGATCTCTCCGCCGGCAAGGACCCGTCGCAGCTTCACGTGCTGGTCAACCCTCAGATCGAGCAACAGGCCGGTTCGGCGGAAGACTACGAAGGGTGTCTGTCGATCCCGGATTTCAACGAGAAGGTCGTGCGTCCGGATCGGTGCCGGGTCACGGCCCTCGATCGTTCGGGCGCGCGGTTCACCCTCGAGGCCGAGGGGTACTTCGCTCGCGCCATCTTTCACGAGATCGATCACCTCGACGGAGTGTTGTTCGTCGACTACCTCCGCGGGCTGCGGCGCGAGAAGGCCAAGCGCTTCCTGCGCCGGATGGCTCGCGATCAGGAGAGCGGGATTTGAATCGTCGAATGTTGTTGGTCGCAGGAACCCTGGTGGTGCTGTCGATCGCCTGTGGCGGCGGTGGCGGAAGTGGTGGCGGCGGTGGCGGTGGCGGCGGTGGTGGAGGAGGAGGGGGCGGGACCGGACCGCAGCCCGGGATCACCTTCACGCCCGGCGGCAGCGGGGCCAAGAGCATCGCGCTGACGCGCTCGACCTCGAGCACGGCCACCCGTCTGGTGCTGTTGGTATCAGCCAACGAGGTCAACAACCTCTTTGGCGTCGGGTTCGAGCTCACCTACCCGGTGGGGCTCTTCCGCTTCGAGGGCAGCTCGGAGGGAGGGTTTCTGCGCTCGGACGGCAACCCAACCTCGTACCAGATCGCCGAACCCTCGCCGGGGCGCCTGGTGATTGGCGTCTCGCGCCTCGGTGCGGTGACCGGGGTCGGCGGGTCTGGGACGCTGGTGGAGCTCGAGCTCACGGCCATTGCCGCCGGCGACGGGGCGTTCGCGTTCTCGCGCAACCAGGCATTCTCTGCGAGCGGGGCGGTGCAGGCCGACATGTCCTGGTTCGGCGGGACCGTACGCGTGGTGTTGTGAGGGGAGAGAGGGATCGCGGCTGGGAGTCCGAGCTCTCCACCCGCGATCGCGGTCTGCGAGCCGAAGACTTCGTCGCCGATTGGCTCGTTGCGCGCGGCTGGACGATCACCGCGCGCAACGCCGACACGCCGGTCGGCGAGATCGACATCATCGCCAATGATGTCGGCACCCTGGTGTTCGTCGAGGTCAAGGCGCGTCGAAGTACCGACCATGGGCCGGCGATCGCCGCAGTGAGCGTCGACAAGCAGCGCCGACTGGCGCGGGCGGCCGCCTACTGGCTGCTCGACCACCCGTGGAAGGGCGAGTGCCGCTTCGATGTCGTCGGTCTCGAGCCCGGGTCCACCGGCTGGAGCGTCGTGCACATCCCCAATGCCTTCGAGGCTGTCAGCCGATGAACCGCCCGATTGCATCGAAGGCTCTTGACAGCCGATTTCTTCCGGGCTACCATCCTCCTCCCGTGAGCGGCAACGCTCAGGTGAGCGGGAATAGCTCAGTGGTAGAGCACAACCTTGCCAAGGTTGGGGTCGCGGGTTCAAGTCCCGTTTCCCGCTCCAATTTGAAAAGCTCCCGGGACGGTTCCACCGTCCCGTTTTCGTTCAGACTGCCGACTTTGCCTCGAGCAACAGTGCGGCGACGTGGCCAAGTGGTAAGGCAAGGGTCTGCAAAACCCTCATTCGTCGGTTCGATTCCGACCGTCGCCTCCAAGCTCCCCGCTCAGGGGGACTGATCCATCGTGATCGTTCGGCTGCTGCGGGCGCTGGGTCTGAACGCCGTCCCACTGGGTGGGCTCCTCGCCGGCTGGTCGACGAGCACCGCCCTGGCGCTCTACTGGCTCGAGACGCTGATTGCGCTGCCGTTCGTGGTCGCGCGGGTCATTCTCCACCGGCGTGCCACCGGAGCTCGCGGGCATTTCCGGGCACATTTCGCAAGCGGCGCGGAGAAGGGGACGAAGGCCGGAACCCTGCTGACGGAAGTGGTGCTGTTCGGCACCGTCTTCACGCTTGCACACGGTCTCTTCCTGGTGTTCTTCCTCGTCGTGATTCTGCCGCGGCACGACCCGGCCGTGGCGATCGATCCACGCCAGCTCGGCGAAGGCCTGGTGGTGGTGATCGGGTTGTTGGTGCTGTCGTTCATGCGGGACCTCGTCGGGCTGGGCGAGCGGCCGTTTGCCTGGGTCAAGCAGGAGGCACGCTCTCTGCTCGGCCGGACCGCCGTGCTGCACCTGGCCATCATCGGCGGCGTATGGCTGGGTGCGGTGACCGGACGACCTACCCTCTTCGTCGTCGCTTTCGGAGCCCTCAAGCTGTGGACCGACCTCGTCGCCGCGTGGCCGCGCCGACCCGAAAGCTCGAGGGAGCCTCCACGCCTGCTCGCAGCCCTGCTCGACCGTCTCCCCGCCGCCCCCGGTGCCCCCAAGGGCTCGTTCAGCGACTTCTTCCGGATCGAACGGGAGCGGGAGCAGGCCTTGGCCAAGGCCGACGAGCTGCCGGCCTGAGGAGCGTCGACGTGCCCAGATCGAACCGCCATCACCCGCCTCCGCCCCGCCGCCGCCGCGACGAACCTCGCGCGGACCGTCGCTTCACCTACCGGCTGGATCTCGAGTATGAGGGCTCGCGGTACCGTGGCTGGCAGATCCAGCAGAATGCGGTGTCGGTAGCCGGCGCGTTGACGCGAGCTTTCGAGGAGCTCGAGCTGGGCCTGAGCGATCTCGGTGGTGCGGGGCGGACCGATGCGGGCGTGCACGCCCTCCATCAGGTCGCCCACGCCCGGTTGGCCCACAACGTGGATCCCGAACGCCTGCGCGCCGATCTCGAGGAGCGGTTGCCGTTCGACATCGCCGTGCGCCGAGTGGCGCGGGTTTCACCGCGCTTCCACGCTCGCCACGACGCGGTCTCGCGGTCCTACCTGTTCCAGATCAGTCGGCGTCGCACGGCGTTCGGCAAGCGACTGGTGTGGTGGGTGCGTGATTCGCTCGACCCGAAGGCGATGCAACGGGCTGCCGTGGCCGCGGTGGGGCGTCACGACTTCGTACGTTTCTGTGCGGCGCCGAACCAGCAGGACTCGACCATCGTCCACGTGGAGGACTGTCGGGTGGTCACGGAGGGCGATCTGGTCCTCGTGCGCGTGGCGGCCTCACACTTCCTGTGGCGGATGGTCCGGCGCCTGGTGGGATTTCTGGTCGAGGTCGGAGCCGGGCGACTGCCCGAGGATGCTCTCGCGCACGTCCTCGCCGGCGGGTTGCCGGAGGTCGACACGGCGACGTTCACCGCGCCGCCTTCGGGGCTTTTCCTCGAACGCGTGAGCTACCCTGGGGATCCTCCGCTGCTCGAGCCCAAGGGCGTCCTGCGCGTCGGCTGAGGGGTGCGCAGGCTGAGCACTCGGCTGAGCACTCCGAGGAGTACCTGGAATCAGGGCGCAGGAATCTCGTCGCCCGGGTGCCACGAGCCGAGCCGCGTGCTACGGAACGGTCGCCGACCAGGCGGTCGTATTGCCGCCTTCGAAGCCGTCACTGAAGATGCCCGTGGCGGTGAAGGTCCCTGCGGCGTAGACGTCGACGGAATCACCACCCCCACCGGCCTCGTTGCGATTGTCGGTGAAGATCGCGATCAGCTGGTTGCCGACCACGTCGAGGCCGTTGTAGTCGCCGAACTCGAAGCTGTCGACGATGTCGCTCGAGCGCACGGTGGTCAAGGCAGCAGGAGTCGACCAGTTCACGCCGCCGTCGGTTGAGACGCTCCAATTCAGGTGCACCGAGTTGCGCGTGGCATCGCCCTCGGTGTCGTAGAACACGACGTGCACGGCGCCGTCGGGGCCCACGGCAAGCCACTGGTGGTACCGATCGACCGAGTTGGCGTCGACGGTGGCGTGCGGCGTCGAAACGTCCCAGGTGGCGCCGCCGTCGCGAGATCGAGCGACCTGGATGCGGGCGTGGTTGTTGGTCGGGTTGGAGCCGGTTGCTCCCGTCGAGTCGGTCCAGGCGACGTAGATGCTGTTGGCGAACGGACCATTGGTCCGGTCGGCGTCGGCGGAGGCGTAGATGAACACCTCACGGGTCTCCATCGAAGGAACGGGGAAAATGAAGCTGCCCTGTGTCGAGGCGACATCGGTGCCAGCATCAAAGGTCGCGCCGCCATCGGTCGACTTGAGCACCTTGATCTTCTGGCTGTTGAACGTCGGCCAGAAGTGGTAGACGTGGCCGTTCTTGTCGGTGGTGATGTCGCTGCCGATCCCGCGCATGTCCGACGCGTTGCTGTGCACGACGGTTGACCAGGTATGGCCGAAGTCGGCCGAACGGGCGATTCGCAAGACGTTGCTCTGATGCCACGAGAGGTAGATGCGGTCGAGGAACGGAGACGTCGGGTGCGTATCGACGTGGAGGTACTCCTTGTCGACGCCCGATCCCAGCTCGCGACGCGGGTCGTTGCCGGGATTGCCTGGCGGCTCGTTGTTGAGGTCGGTCCAGGTCTGACCGTTGTCGCCCGAACGGTAGAAGAATACGGCACTGCCCAGGGTTGCTGTGTAGGCCTTGGTGCCGTCACTCGACCAGGCCACGGTAGGGTCACAGCAGGTCCCGCCGAGGGGCAGGGCGGCCGCTGCGTTCCAGGTGGCGCCTGCATCGGTCGAGTAGTGCATCTTCTGCCCGCCTCCGGGGCCGTTGCTTCCGGCGATCACGAGGTTGGGATTGACGGGGTTGATCGCAACTGCGGACTCTGCTGCACCGGTGGGGCTCGTCACCCGCGCCTCACCGTCGAGCAGGGCGGCCTGGGTCCACTCCTTCTGCGACACCCATGGGCGGCTGAGATCCACGCGCCACTGCCTCGTCGCCGTGTCGCGGACAACGGACCGGTAGAGCGTGCCGTCGACGAGGTAACCGCCGTAGAGGGTTCGGAACATCGGGGCGGCGCTGTGCGGGTACTGCACCGGCCCTTCCCGCAGCATTTCTGGTCGCTCGCGCCGCAGCTGGACGCGGTAGAACGCGGGAATCTTGACGTTGAGCTCGGCTTCGTTGGGCGCCAGCAGAGCCAGGTCGGACGCGGTGAGGGAGTAGTTGCGGTCGTCCCAGGGCCCGAGCGCCGCAAGCGATCGATAGTCGACGGCCGGATCGGCGCCTCGCTGCGGGTCGATGGTCTGGGCGGACGCTGCAACGGCGGCGAGTCCGAGCGCGAGGACGAGAGTTGCTTTCATGGCGGCTCCATTGTTGGCGTATCGGCGGAGTGTACCAAGGCACGCGCTGGCGAGCCGGGCAGCCCATGGCTGCTAGAGCACGTAGCCCGAGTCGACCGGCAGCTCGGTTCCGGTGATCGCCTCGGCGTCGGCGGAGGCGAGGAAGAGCACCACGTTGGCCACTTCTTCGGGCGAAAGAAACCGGCTGCCGCCGCCGATCTCGAGGGCCTGGAAGGCGGCGTCGACCGATCCGTGTTGCTCGACCAGGGCTTCGAAGAATGGCATTTGGCGCCACAGGTTGGTGCGCACGCCCGCAGGAGAGACGACGTTGATGCGGACGGATGGGCGAGCGTCGCGGTGTTCCTTGGCCACCGTGCGCGCGAGCATCGAAAGCCCGGCCTTGCTCACCGAATAGGCAGTGGCTCCGGCGGCCGGCCGAATGCCCGAAGCCGAGCCCACCAACACCACGGCGCCGCCGCGATCGCCGAACAGGCGCAGCGCAGTCCTGGTGGCGAGGAAGGCGCCGTCGAGGTTGACTGCCAAGACTCGCCGCCATTCTTCCAGGGAGGTCTCGAGGAAGGGGCTCGCGGCGGACACGCCGGCGCAGTGCGCCAGGACACCAATCGACCCGTTGCCTCGAAGCTGCGCCTCGAAAGCCTCCCAACCGGACTCGTCGGTGATGTCGAGCTCGTGAGCCTCTCCTCCGATGTCGCGCGCGAGCTCACGTGCCTCGAGCCCGTCGCGGTCGAGGCACCAGACGCGTGCACCCTCGGCCGCAAAGGCGCGGGCGGTGGCAGCGCCGATGCCGGACGCTGCACCCGTGACGATCACGCCGGTATCGTTGAAGCGGGCCATTGCCGGTAGAGGGGGCCTCGTGGTGGTGTTCGTGGGGGGGAGTCTACATCCTCGAACACCCTTCGCCAGTCCCGGGTCCCTGGTTCCTGGTCCCCGCTCCCTTCCTCACGGCGTCTGCGCGGACCAGGCTGCGGTATCGCCCGACTCGAAGCCGTTGGCGAAGATCCAACCGGTCGCCGACCAGCTCTGCAGCAGCTCGATCAGCGCCTCGGGCACGTTGGTCGGTACGGCGCTTCCGGCCTGGTCCTCGGTGTTGAGGCCGTGGCACGATGCGCAGACGCGGACCTCGCCCGGCTGGAACGACAGCCAGTAGCGCTCGCGCACGACCGGGGTGAAACTGCTCGAGGCCGGCCCGGTGAGTTGCCACGTGGTGGCACGGTGAGCCGGGAGGAAGGCCGCCATCGAACCGTCGTCGCCGAGGCGTACGCTGCCGGCCGGTCCGGTCGTGGGGCCGTTGGCGTCGATCGCTGCCGGGTCGTGCATCTCGCGAGCCAGCACACGTCGGCCCGCGCGGGGCTCGGTGCCACCCCAGGTGTAGCCGCGGATCTGGTCACCCTGGAGGAACTGGAGGTAGGCGACCTCGCGCAGGGGCGTGTCGGGTGAGCCCGTGGTCTGGGTGGACGAGTGCGCGATCTTCAGGTTGTACGGCTGCTGGCGGTCGGCGGCATCGCGAGTCGTGACGTTGCGTGAAACCACCAGAGCCAGGTTCTGGTCGGCCATCCATTGCTGCAGGACTTGGGGATCGACGCCGGCGGCGCTGAAAGCCGAGAGCTCCGGGGCGGGAATCGGCGGGACCGGCGCGGGCGGACTAGTGCGGGCGACGACCTCGACCGGGTGGAGCTCCCACAGCTCACCGGTGTAGGTCACGAGGGCGTCGGGGTCCCAGAAGGAGATGCTCTTGACGATCCCGGCGGTCAGCGGCTGGTCCGCGCTCATGTAGGGTGAACCGGCGGCGAGCGTGCGCAGCCGAAAGTCGTAACACTCATCGCCTCCGGGAGCGGCACAGCCGGCGCCGGTGCTGGTCTGGACAAAGGTATGAGCCGCGACGAGGGTACCGTCGCTGAGGACCAGGGGGTCGCGGAAATGGCCGGGACTGGTGTCGGGGGCGGTGAGGTAGTCGACCACGATGGCGTCGGGATTGGACGTCGGCCCGGCCTGCATCGCGATGATCGTCCCTGCCGCGTGGGTGCCGAACTCCGGCGCGTCGACCCCAACGTACCGGCCGGGGGTGGAGGGGTCCTCGGCGATCTGGAACATGTTCTCGATCGAGTTGGGATTGGTCCGATTCCCGGGGTTGAAGTCGGTCAGGCTCGGATCGGTGTTGAAGCTGTGGTTGAAATATGAGTGGAGCTCGTGGCGACCGAGGTGCTGCAGCACCTCCAAGTCGGTGCCGTCCTGGGTCAGGGTCCAGGGGAAGAAGTGATTGAAGCGCAGGCCGTTGACACCCGGGATGGCGTTCTCCTGACGTGGTTCCGGGAAGATGTCGAGACGCGACCCCAGGATCGGCGCAGTCGCCCCTTCGTGGGCCCAGTCGAACGCGCCGTAGGGGTTCGAGCCGGGGTCGTCCGCTTGCTGGTCGCGCTGGAGGTGATCCCAGCGGGTGAAGACGATGCGGCCGAAGGAGTCCACGATCGGAGTGAACGAGCCCGAAGGAGAGTGCTCGAGCAGTCTGAGATCACCGGTTGTCGGGTCCAGTCGCCACAGACCGGTCGGCGTGGGGGTCGACTCGTACTCGTCGAGCTGGGGGTAGAGGTGTGCCGCACCGGAGCGCGATCGATCCGATACGAACACCAGACTTCCGTCCGAGAGGTAGTGGGGCATGATGTTGTTGGCGTCGGTCGGCTGGTTGGGGACGGCGGTGATCACCGCGGTTCCCCCTTGCTCGAGGCCGGTCACCTCGTACAGCTGCCAGAGGCTCTGGGTGACCTGGTACTGCTGCGCTGCCGCCCCGACCGCCATTGCGAAGACCGCCTTTTGGCCGTTCCAGTGCACGGCGGGATCGCGCACGGCGATGGCGTTGGCGTCCTGGAAGCCCGGCGGAGGAGGTGCACCGCCCCAGTCGTTCGGCGGGACGAACACGCCGGTCGAGCCATACCCTGCTTCGGCGGTCAGGTTGCGCAAGGTGCCGTTGGGGTAGCGGATGTAGAGATCCCCGCCGCGGCCGGCCTGGGTGACGCTCGCCATGTGGTTGGCAAAGGTCGACCCGATGGTGGCGAAGTCGGCGTGGATCGGGTAGACGGTGACGAAAAGAATCGGGTTGGGTGTGGTGGGGCCTCCTGCTTCGGCAAGTGCAGGGAGGAACACCGCGGAGCAGAGGAATCCGACCAGATGGCGTAGATGCATTGAAGAGTGTCTCCTTGTCGCTCATCCTACGATACGTAGAACGCGGCGAAAAGGGGACATCGATGCCAAAGGAAAAGCCGCCGCGGCTGCCTCGCCGTAGTCACCACCTTGGTTTTGCCTTGCCCACGGGGGTGTCTCAGTCCTGGCGCCGTCAGCGGCCCGCTCATTATACCTCCCCCTGCAGGGGGAGAAAAGGGGTGGGTCGGAAATCGCCCAAAACGCCGCGATCACCAGCACTACATAGGGTCAGGTCGATTTCGGGCGAGGTGTACACGAAATCGCTCGAAGGGGACCAGGGAGCGGGGACCCGGGACCCGGGACCCGGGACCAGGGACCCGAAAGAGACGGGAATGCCTCTCGCACTCCGGCCAGTACCCGATACCCGGTACCCGGTACCTTGGTCGCAGTACTCGAACGGCTCCGATTTCCTCCAACGGGGCAGTACCATGGAAAGGGTGGAGGGGCAGCTACTACGGCGCCTCCGGCAAGGCCTCGACGTCGGCATCTCCGCAGATCGTCCCCTGTGGATTCTGGTAGGTGGCGATGGTGCCGAGCTCGGTGTCGGTGACGGTGATCTCGTACTCGACGTTCGAGAGGGCGCCCCAGAAGAACCAGAAGTGCCCGTTGATCGCCCGCCCGTCGAGGGCCTTGACCGCCAGCTCGAGGTTGTTCTGGTCGAAGAACCAGAAGAAGCCGGTCTGCTCGCCCCCGGCGTCGGGCACGGCGCGGGCCACGCCGGTCGTCCCGTCGGTCAGGCGCCAGGTTGCGCGCACGGCGACTCGGCCGCCTTGCAGGCACAACGTCTCGTCATCGGGGACACAGGAGCCGGTGGCACCCTGGGCGGCGAGGGTTCGGTTCTGCAGCGAGGCGCCTTGCACTCCCGGCGAGCTCGGGAGATCGAAAGCGTCGATGTCGGCGATGCCGCAGATCTCGCCCTGGGGGTTGACCCAGACATTGGTGGTTTTGGTCTCGGTGTCGGTGCCCACGATCCAGTAGGCCACGTTCGACAGCGCCCCGGAGAAGAACCACGCGTTGCCGTTGATCACCGAGCCGTCGAGCACCTTGACCAGCAGCTCGACGTTCTGCTGATCGAAGAACCAGAAAGTTCCGCTCTGGGAAGTGCGCTCGATCGGCCGGCCCTGTCCTTCGGCGCCGTTGGGCGCGGAGAACACGACCTCGAGAGCGAAGCGCTGGTCGAGCAGGCACAGGGAGCTCTCGGGATCACAGGAGAGCGGTGCAGCGGGGCTCCGCCAGGTGGCGGCGGCGGCAGCCGGGCTCGGGGCCGAGCTTCCGGACGTGTTGCGCGCTGCGACACGAATCTCGTAGAGATGATCGGCCTCGAGCGCCGGGAGCTCGGTCGAGGTTGCGTTCGCCGGCGCGGTCGCCGTCTCCTGCCATGGCCCGTCGCCGAAGCTCCAGCGCCGCGGCGTGCCTCCTGCTGCAGCGATCTCGCGCACCTCCACCACGAACTCGTCTTCGTTGTTGGAGAGGTCTTTCCACGACACGAGAACGCTGTTGGTCCCGGTGCCCTTGGCACGGGTCGCCGAGGGGGCGAGGGGCACGCCGACCGGGGTGGTGGCGGTCGCCTCGTTGGAGAAGGGCGACAGGCCGGCGGAGTTGCGCGCCCGCACCCGATAGGTGGCGGTGGTCTGTGGGCTGAGGGTGTCGTCCTCAAAGCTGGTCGTGTTGGCTGCCGCAGTGGCGATCTGCGTGTAGCTGCCCGCACCGATCCGGCGTTCGATGCGGAACTCGGTCTCGTCGACGGCGTTGTCGGTCCAGGCGAGGGCGATGGCGGTGGCCGACGCGGGGGTGGCGCTGAGGTTGCTCGGGGCCGCCGGCAACGTGCCGCCCCCTCCTCCTCCGCCACCGCCACCTCCGCCTCCGCCTGGCGGTGCAGCCAAGGTGGTCTTGAGCAGCTGGCCGTCGGTCTGAGAGATGCGCACGGCCGGAATGACGATGTCCGGACCGTCGCCGCCGAGAGAGGGGGGAGGACCCGGTTCGTTGTGCACGATCACGGCGGCGATCGCGCCGGCATTCTGCGCGTTCCTGACCTTGTCGACGAAGAAGCACTCGCCGCGATCGATCAGGGCGATCTTGCCCGCCACGGCTGCTGCGTTGGTGAGAGGTTGGCAGCCGAAGCTGGGCGTCGCTGTGCCGTCGTTGACGAGGACCACAGAACCCGTGAGGCCGGTGTTGCTCAGGCGCGGACCGAAGGTGGCATCGGCTGCGGAATACGAGCCGGCGATCGAGCTCGGTGAGTTCACGCGCAGTGACGGTGCCGCGCCGAGCACTGCGGGCGCCGCACTGGTGACTCGTGGGCCGTTCCAGACCAGGTTGCCGGAATTGACCGCCGAGACGGCACGTTCGCCGTTCGACATCTGGTTCCAGAACTTGCCGGTGCTCTGGTCGAGAAGATTGCGCATGTAGATGTCGTCGAGACCCTGGAAGCGCGCCCCGGTCGAGGAGTTGACCAGGGTCGAGAACCCGAGGCCGTGGCCGAGCTCGTGGAGGGCCACCATGACGAAGCTGATCTGGTTGCCCGGCGTGCCCGGACCGATGCGGTAGTCCCAGCTGGTGCCGGCACCCAGGCAGCCGTTGTCGATACTCGAGTTGAAGGTGGCGCGGATGTCGGCGGCGTTCGGGTCGGCGTCGTCTTCGACGCTCAAGTTTTGTCCCGACAGCGCTTCGGCGAGGGCTCCGTGGTACCAGGTACTCGCCACCGGTGCCCCGGCGAAACTCTCGTAGACGAACTCCGGGCCGGCTTGGGCCAAGACACCGCCACTGGAGCTGCACTCGAGCGCCGCGAAGCTCGCCGCCACCCGGATCGGGACGCTGCTGCGCAGGCGAGCAGCCCAGATGCCGAGGGCGAACTCGAAGGCGGCGCGGCGCTGTGCCCCGCGGCTGGGATCGAAGAATCCCGTGCCCGCAGCGTCGGTGTAGTTGGCGACGAACGTCGAAGCTCCGCTGCTCCAGCCGATGTCTCGAAGTTGCTCGTCGGTCAGGTCGACCTCGCCGAAGATCAGGTTGGGACTGATCGAGGGTTCCATCAGCAGATCGGGGCTGGCGGAGGTGTCGAAGTGGGAGATCGACGACCCTCCTTCGAGTGCCGGTGGGGCGTAGACGCGGACCTTGCCGTCGCGCGCGGTCCCCGCCGGCGAAGCGGGATCGGTGCGGACGGTGGCGTTGATGTCGATCCCGGCGGCGGCCGAGGCGAGGAGCAGGGCGCCGGCGAAGGTGATTCGTGTGTGGCTCATGACGTGGGCGCCTCGTCGGCAGCCGGCGTCGCCTCGTCGACGCTGTGGTCGTGCTCATCTCGGCAGACCGCGCTGAGAATGCCGTCGGCGTCGACCTCGACCCTGAAGGTCGAGACGAAGTGCCCGCCAACTCGCACTCCTCGGCCACCGTCCCGGAGCGCGAACGGGACCAGAGTCTCGGGATCCTGCTGGAGCTGCTTGTTCGGGTCAAGCGGCGGCTGGACACCTTCGGGTCGCACCGAGGTCAGGGTGCCGGTCAGCGGATCGACCCAGATCCATACCCCCGCCGCGGTGGTACCGTCGACCCCTTCTGTGGTTTGGGTGTCCTCCTGGGAGGTCGGTGGCGAAGACGGCGTGGCGCCGCCTGCTGCCGCCGGGCCGGCGGCCAGGATCAGCCCTGCCGCCGCGAGAAGCGCCGTCGATCGTGTGCTGGTTGTGCTCATAGCTCCGGACTGTAGCCGAGGTGACGGGGGTTGTGAAGCGACTCCGCGTCACCGAGCAGCAAGGCCGGTGCCAACCCTGACCCCTAACCCCTGACACCCCCACCCTGCCGGATGGCGCGAACCCGACCCCGGGATGGGTAGTCTGCCGGTGGAGGCCATTCGTGAAGACCATCATCGAGCCGTTTCGCATCAAGGCGACCGAACCGATTCGCAGCACGACGCGGGAACAACGCGAGGAGGTGCTGCGGGAGGCCGGGTACAACCTCTTCAAGATTCCCGCGCAGGACATCCTCATCGACCTGCTCACCGACAGCGGGACCGGCGCCATGAGCGCCCAACAATGGGCGGCGATGATGGTGGGCGATGAATCGTACGCCGGCAGCACGAGCTGGTATCGCTTCGAGGCGGCGGTGCGGGACATCTTCGGCTTTGCTCACGTGATCCCGACACATCAGGGCCGGGCTGCGGAGCGAATCCTCGCCGCCACACTGCTGCAGCCGGGCGACATCGTTCCCAACAACACCCACTTCGATACGACTCGAGCGAATATCGAAGCCGTCGGGGCGGTCGCACTCGACCTCCCGAGCCCACAGAGCACGGCGATCACGGAACCTCATCCGTTCAAGGGCGACATCGACCTCGACCGCTTGGAGCAGCTCCTTTCGAAACCTCCCGGTCGGATCCCCATGGTGTTCGTCACGGTGACGAACAACGGCGGGGGAGGCCAGCCGGTGTCGATGGCGAATCTGCGGGCCGTCTCGGCCTTGTGTCGGCGCCACGGCATTCCCTTCTACATCGACGCCTGCCGGTTCGCGGAAAACGCCTACTTCATCCGGACCAGGGAGGCGGGCTACGAGGATCGCTCCCTGCTCGAGATCGCCCGCGAGATGTTCTCGCTCGCGGACGGTTGCACCATGAGTGCCAAGAAGGACGGCATGGCCAACATCGGCGGTTTCCTCTGCTCGAACGATCCCGAGGTCGCTCGCCACGAAGAGGAGCTGCTGATCCTGACGGAAGGCTTCCCGACCTACGGTGGTCTTGCCGGCCGTGACCTCGAAGCGATTGCGGTTGGCCTCTACGAGGCGCTCGACCTTTCGTACCAGGAGTACCGGCACGCCTCCGTGCAGTATCTCGGACGTGGGATCGCCGCGGCCGGAGCCCCGATCATCGAACCTCCCGGCGGGCATGCGGTCTACATCGACGCCGCGTCGTTCCTGCCGCATCTCCCGCGCGAGCAGTACCCGGGCCAGGCCTTGGCGGTCGAGCTCTATCGGCGGGCAGGCATTCGCACCGTCGAGATCGGCTCGGTGATGTTCGGCCGACGCGATCCCGACACGGGGGCGGAGAGCTTCGCGCCGCGGGAGCTGGTGCGCCTGGCGATCCCCCGACGGGTCTACACCCAGAGCCACATCGACTACGTGGTCGAGTCGGTGGCCGAGTTGGCGAAACACCGAGCGACGGTTCCCGGGGTGCGAATCGTCTCGCAACCCCCGGCGCTGCGGCACTTCTCCGCGCGGTTCGAGTTGGAGGGCTGATCTTTCAGAGCGGGTCCACGTGTTGGCAGACGCCTTGATGAACCGTCATGGGCCGTACGTGGCGCTGTCTCGTCACCGCGAGGAAGTGCGGTTGCACGCGCCGGTGTCGCTTGGTGCGAGCTCGGCGGCGGATGGCAAGCTGCTCGAGGCTGCAGCGGTGGAAGGTCGGTTGCAGTTGGTGTCGGGTCGGGGGGTCGATGTCGGGTCGTTGTCGGCCGCCGATCGAGCGGTACTTGGTCGTGACCAGGTGGAGGTCGATCGGAGCTCGCTGGTGTCGGGGTTGTCGGAGCGGATGTCGGTGTCTCGGTCAAAGGACTTGGCGAAGGACTACGGTGGAGAGCTCGACTATGGGGGGATCGTCAAGGCGCGGGAAGAAGTGCGGGAGGCGATCGCGGAGGCCGAAGCAGCGATCCGCGGAGCCGCCCTCCGTGAGCGCCAGGCCGCCTACTACGCCGAGGCGTTGCCGGCGGCCCGGGCCGAGGTCGAGTCCAAGCGAGCGGAGTTGGCCCGCGTGGTAGCGAAGGTCTACGCCGATCCTGCAAACGTGATGGGCCAGCTCGAGGTCCGGGCCGAGCGCAGCACGGAGGGTCTGTGGCAGGGGGAGGCCGAGCGTTGGTTGGGGGTGTTGCGAGGTCGGGAGCGGCGGTTGCTGGGTCCGGATCAGGCGCGAGTCGACGCGGTGGCGGCGTTGCCAGGAGTCTCGCGGGCGTTTGATCGGTTGCTCGAGGCGCGGCTGGAGCTGGGCAGGATCGAGGGTCGCTTCAAGGAGGTAGAGGCGGA
>CAZRFU010000095.1:11957-14856 GCA_964599475.1 uncultured Thermoanaerobaculia bacterium | reverse complement strand
CGTCCGGATCCGTGGGGGGCCGGGAGGGTGACCTCCCGGCCTACCCGACACCTGGGACCCGTCGGAGTGCTGGGTGGTTCTCTCCGAGTGGGTCCGGCTCTCACTCGGGTCCGGGTCCCCATTTTCTGAGCAGTTCCCCATGCACCCCTCCGTGGTGCACCCCGGGTCCCCGATACCCGATACCCGATACCCGGTCTATACTCATGCCTACATGCTTCGAGGTCGTGTCATGGTTCGTTGCTGCGCTGTTCTACTCCTGTCACTGTCGAGTGGACTCGGGACCGCCTGGGCTCAGGTGCGGGGTGTCGAGAAGGTGGTCGAGGCAGAGCCGTCGTCAGCTCTGTCGTTGTCGGTGCGGGTCAACGGCAAGGCAGGCCGTTTGCTCCAGACCCTCGAGGCTGGAGCGTCCCTCGCCAGCGGAGACTTGGTGGAAGTCGTCGTCGGCGTCGATCGCCCGGCGTACGTCTACCTCGTACAGCGGTTTGCCGACGGTACGGCTGCCGTGCTCCATCCCGAGTCTGGTGATCTGCAGCTTCCCGGTGGCCTCGAGACGCGACTGCCCGAGCCGGGCGCTTGGTACCAGCTCGACGAGGTGACCGGTGAGGAACATCTCTACGTGGTGGCTTCGGAGCGCCCGTTGGCGGATGCCGACCAAGCCGTTGCCGACGCCATCGCCACGGTGCGCACGGAGGGACGATTCGACGCCCCCGCCACCACGGCCGAAGCTCCGGCGGCTTCGGCGCCCGAGTCGGGCACGGCTCAGCCGGCTCGACCGAAGCCCCAACCCAAGCCCGGCGCCGGGCAGAGCAGGCCCGCGCCGATGCTGATGAGCTTTGCCAACCGCGGTCTGGTCAAGGCGGTCGACGAGGGCCACGCTGCCATCGAGGCCGACGCCGACGGTATCGCCATCTACCACTTCTGGTTTCGACACGAGCCGCGCCGAGCTCGGGAGGATAGTCCGTGATGCGCCAGCGTTTCAACTCCTTCGTGCTGCTTTCGATTCTGGTCGTGCCGGCCGCAAGTGAGGCTCAGATCGACCGGGGTCTGGGTCGCCTCGGCCCCTCGAATGTCTGGTGTCAGATTTCGACCAGCGAGAACGGCGACACTGGGATGGGGTACACCAACAGCGATCCGGTGATCCTCAATCAGGGCTATTTCGAGCTGAGCTTCGTGGCGACCGGCAGCACCGTCGACGTCGAGATCGCGAGTGACGCCACCGGTGTGCTCGACAACTTCCTGATCGTCGAGCGCAGCGTGTTGTTCGACAACGCCGCCTCGTTCCTGTCGAGCACGTGCTACCAGGGCAGCCAGCCCGAGTTTCCCCAGGCACGCGTGCCGGTGTTCACAGCCGGCGCCTTTCCACCCGAGATTCCCTACGCGATGTTGTTCGGGACGACCCAGGCCGCACTCGAAGGGCTCGGGTGGACCTTCACCAACGCAACCGTCGATCCGGCGGGGTCTGCGACCGAAAACGTGGTGCTCAACAACGAAGGCACGGTGATCGCGGTTTGCCCCGGAGCCGGCGCTCCCGCTTGCACTGCCGGGACGGGTCAGCTGGCCCTGGCCGGTGCCCCCGGCAACGAGGCGGTGGTGACGTTCACTGCTGATGGTCTGACTGCCGGAACGACCTACACTTTCGTCGCCTTCTGGGACGTGACACCGGGATCCAACGTCTCGTTTGCGATCGGCGGCGCCCCGAATCCGCTCGAGGTGCCGGCCTTGGGCGGTGTCGGAGCCGGTGGGTTGGTTCTGGCGTTGATGGTTGCGGCCTTGGTACTGGTCGGTCGGCGGCGGATGCTGCAGGCGTCGGCGTCGCACGAGTGAGATCGATCGCTGTGGCATACGGATGGCAGCCCGCGTGGCTGCTGCTGGGATGGTGCGTCGTGAGCGCGGCGTCGGCGGCGTTTGCGGGGACACCCGTGCCGATCTTCGCGGACGGATTCGAGAGCGGCAACACGCTCGCGTGGACCATGTCGGTGGGTGAGCCCTCTGTGCCGCCGGCGACCGCGTTGCGCATCAGCGACCTCGATCTGCGCGATCCGCACGTGTCGATCGACGTGCCGGTCGTGGGCTGTTCGGACTTCACCGATCAGCCCTTGCCCTTCGGCCTTGCCCCAGCGCTCAACGTGCAGATCGAAACCGCGATCACGACGGACGGGGATTCCGATGGGTGGCTCGACCTCTCGACCTTGGTGTTGTTGCGCCCGTGGGATCCGGTCGCGGCGGGCGAGCGCATCGATCTGGCCGGCGGCGAGTGCGGAGCGCCGTTCCCACCGGCCGCATGCGGGCTTCCGGCCGAGGGGATTCCGCAGACCACCAGCTACGTCGGGCTTGCGGCGGGGGCCTGCCTCGAGGTGGTGCCTGGCACCACCTCCGGCTACGTGCCGGCGGTGGCGACGGCGACTGGACCGTGTGTTCTCAGTACGGCTCGTCCGATGGTCTTCGATCTCGGGCAGGTGGTGCTGCCCCTCCACGATGTCCAGCTCGCAGCGACCCCCGTCGATGCGGCGCCGAGCGGCCTCGTCGGCGGCCTGATGCGCGGCTTCCTTCGGGAGGCCGACGCCGATGCGACGCCGATTCCGGCGACGGTGCCGGTGGTGGGTGGACAACCGCTGTCGCTCCTGCTGCCGGGCGGCACCGGCAACTGTTCCGCCGGCGACGATCGCGACACACACCTCGGCGAGCCGGGGTGGTGGTTCTACTTCGCCTTCACCGCTGACGCGGTCGCCCTGCAGCCGTGAGTGGTTCCTGCCGCCGCGCGGTGATTCCGTGTGCCGGTCGCGGGACACGCATGCGGCCATTCTCCGACCTGGTACCCAAGGAGCTCGTGCCGCTGGGCGCCACACCGGCACTCGAGTTGGTTCTTGCGGAAGCCTGGGACGCCGGGTTGAGTGAGGTC
>CAZRFU010000095.1:1567-11947 GCA_964599475.1 uncultured Thermoanaerobaculia bacterium | reverse complement strand
GAGGCGGCGCGTCGCTGGATCGTCCGCTCCGGAGCCTCGATCGAGGTGAACGTGGTCGAGCAGTCCGAACCGCTCGGGCTCGGACATGCGCTGCTGTGCTGCCGCGAGGCGGTGGGCGGGGAACCCTTTGCCCTGCTGCTGCCCGACAACGTCGTCTTGGGGCGATCCAAGTTGCCTCGAATGCTCGACTTCCACCGCCGGACCGGCCTCGACGTGGTCGGAGTCTTAGCCCTGGATCATCGCCACGACGGGGAATACGGGCACAGCGGCTTGTTCGAGGGCGACCGTCTGGGCCGCGATGCGTTCCGGATTCGTCGTCTCTGCGAAAAGCGTCCAGGACGCTTGCGCATCGGGCTGGGGGAGCGCATCCATCGCACCTGCGGGCGCTACGTCTGCGCTGCCGACGTCCTCGACTGGATTGCTGCCTCGAAGGCCACGACGGCCGAAGGCGAACTGTCGGAGGTCCCGGCTTACACCGCAATCGCCGCGGCACGCGGCCTGATCGGGGTGGTCTTGCCGCCGCCGGTGGTCGACGTCGGGTACCCGGCGGGCGTCCTGGCCGGAAGCGCATGGTTGGATCGGCGGCGACGAAGCAAGCGCGGGACTGCCGGCGGCCTCCACGCGTAGGAAGCTGAGAGTGCGCCCCCACTCGGAAGACTGGAGGACTCTGTCGATGGCGGGGGCGCGCCCGCGGGACTGGCCGCGCGATATCCTCGAGGGCGATGTCGATGCACGCGCCCACGGGCTGTTTCGACTTGCGCTGAATGGATTGAGGTACTACGCGGCCGTGGATCGCAACGAGCTCGATGTCGCCCGAGAACACTTGGCGGCTGTGGTTTCCGAACTGGCCGAGGCTCCCCCGACACTGCAGCCCTCTTGGGCGACCGAAGCAGTGTGGTTCGAAGGCGTGGTGCGGCGAGACGCCCCTGCCGCTGCCGAGTGGGCGGAGCTTGCCCGCCGGCCGGGCATTGTCGACGCCGCTGCTGCACCCCGAATCGACGCTGCCTTGGCCTGGTCGCGTGGAGATATGGCGGCCGCGCGGAAGGCTGCTCTCGAGGCTCTGGCGCTGCTCGACCGCAGTTTGGACCCCGGCTCAGCAGCCGCAATCCGGGATCAGCTCGAAGCCTTCGCGGCACGAACCTCCGAGGCCTCGACTGCCGCGTGAGCCGAGCAATCCTCGCCGGATGGATGGCAGTCGCTGTCGCGTGGATAGCCGCAGCAAGGGGCGGCGCCTGGCCTCGGTCGGTGGAGCTGAGCCTCGTCGCCTTGGTGGTGCTGGCAACCGTGGCGTGGGGCGGCGTCCGCGTCAGGGCCTGGTGGCGACAGGCCGACTCCGGTGATCGTTGGACCGCGCTCGGGGTGGCGATCCTCGCGCTGACCGCGATCGCCATCCGGGTCGGCGGAATCGGCTGGGAGCTCGGCGGCGGCGCGCTGCGCGACGAGAGCTACTACGTCCGCCTCGCCCGGAGGGTCGTCGACGACGGGGGCTTGTTGCCCCGGGCTTTCCACTACGGTCATCTGGTCTACTACCTCGGGGCGTTCTCCCTGTGGCTGATCGACTTGATGCCGGGTCTCGACCGCTGGCTGATGACACCAATCGTCGGCAGCGGCTTCGACGACGCTGCCATCGACTGGGCGGTGCTGCGGACGGTTGCCGCCACGCTGGGCGGCCTGAGCGTGATTCCGGTGGCGGTGGCGGCGCACCGGCTTGCCGGAGCCACGGCAGCGCTGGCGGCAAGTGCGGTCCTCACCTTTTCGACCCTCCACGCCCGGATCGCCCGGCAGTTCATCGCGGAGGGCCCGTCGGCTTTCTTCGCAGCCTGTTGCTTTGCTGTCGTGGCGGCTTTGTTGGTCGACCTCGAGCGAGCTCGAGGGTGGCGTGGATGGCTGCTCGCGGGTGCCATGTCGGGACTGGCCGCCGCGTGCAAGTACCCGGCTGGCGTCGTGGCATCGGCGATCGTGGGGGCCTGGGTGCTGCAGGTGCTTCGCACGCGACGGTGGTCGTGGGGGCTCTTCGTCGCGGGGATCGGCTCGATCGGGGCGTTGCTCGCGGCGATGCCCGCGTTCTTCGTGCACTGGCGCGACGCCTTTGCGGGCGAAGGCAAAGATCTGTTCTTCGGCGTTCGGCAATACGCCAAGGGGGGCTGGCTCGGGGTACAACCCGAGAGCCTCGGGCAGTGGTACGCCTGGCGGGTGGTGGAGGACTTCGGCTGGCTCGCAGTGTTGCTGACGATCCTGGGGTGGGCGCTGGTGCCGCGCGAGGGGTGGCGGATGCTGTGGGGGGCTTGGGCCTGGCCGGTGGTGCATTTCGGCCTGCTGGCCTCGATGAGCATGGCCGTCGAACGCACCCTCACAGCGCTGTTGCCCGGTCTTGCGGTGATGGTCGGGGTGGGAGTCGGCTCTCTCGCAGACCGGGCCGAAAGCGGCATTGAGACCCCGGAGCGGCGGCGGCTGGCTCAGGGGGCTTTCGCCCTGGTGGCAGCGTTGGCGCTGCTGGCTCCGAGCCGACAAGTCCTGGGCGAGCTCGCAACCCTGCTGCGCCCGAGCACACGCGAGCTGTGCGAGCAGTGGATCGAGGCGAGCTACCCGCCCGGCACCAAGATCTTC
This sequence comes from uncultured Thermoanaerobaculia bacterium, assembly GCA_964599475.1. Classification (GTDB taxonomy): domain Bacteria; phylum Acidobacteriota; class Thermoanaerobaculia; order Multivoradales; family CAZRFU01; genus CAZRFU01. The sequence goes on along the minus strand of CAZRFU010000095.1, from coordinate 9,340 downwards.
GCCGAGTGGTACGGCCCCAAGCTCGACCCGAACCGCTACGACGTCACCGTCGACCGCTACGTGACCCGCAAGAGCAACGCCGAGATCCTGGCCGAGGGCTACGAGCTGGTGATCCTCTCGGAGAGCGCCTACGGTCGGTTCTTCACCGGCGAGCTCGACAAGCCTCACCATCGCGACATGGCGGAACACTACCGCCAGCTCCTGGCGCTCGAGCCTCTGTGGTCGGTCGACCCCGGCGATGGACGCCATCAAGGGCCGCGCATCGTCGTGCTCGACGCTCGGCGGCTGCCGCCTTAGGACCCGCGGCCCCTCAGTCGAGGAGCAGGAGGTCGGTGCGTTCGAAACGGCGGAAGTCGCAATCGAAGGTGACGAGGCGACACCCGCCTCGGCGCAAGCGGCGAGATAGGCGTCGGTCCACAGTCGCGGAGTCGCCCAGGGCGTGGTGGCCCAGTCGGCGAGGATGGACTCGGTGGCTTCCGGCTCGGGAAGGAGCAGGATCTCGAGAAGTCGTCGCAGCCGCTGGTAGTGCTGCCATGCCTCACGCTCGGCATTGAGAAGGAAACGGCGAATCGGGTCACTGGCCCCGTCTGAGTCCCTGGTGCCCGGCCCCGGGTCCCGGGTACCTTCCCCGGACCAACGAGACCTCCTCTCGCCGACGTCGGGCGCGGTGCGATAGCCTCGGCTCTTCCACGCTCACGCGTGAGGCAATCTTTTGTGGAGTACCGATGATTTCTGAGTTGTTCTCGATCGGGTCGTTCTCGATCAGCCCGTTCGGGGTGATGATGGCCCTCGCCTTCTTCGGCGGCTACGCCGTGTTGTCGCGCAACCTGGTCAAGCTCGGAGCCGGCACCGACGACGATGCCGGCGGGATCTTGATGGCGGCGGGGATCGGCGGCATCGTCGGTGCCAAGATCTACTACGCCGCGCTCCACGGCGACTGGCACCTGCTCTTCGATCGTGCCGGGTTGGTCTGGTACGGCGGTTTCCTCGGCGGTGCTGCAGCGGTGATCTGGACGGTTCGGCGCCGACGGCTGCAGGTGTGGTCGGTCGCCGACGCGGCGGCCCCAGGCCTGGCTCTCGGCTACGCTATCGGGCGCGTCGGCTGCTTCCTGGTCGGCGACGACTACGGCGTCCCGACCGACCGTCCTTGGGGCGTGGCCTTCCCGGTCGGCCTGCCACCGAGCACGGCGGGCTACCTGCGGCGCGATCTCGGGATCGATGTGCCGCTGTCGGTGCCGGACGACACCCTGCTGCGCGTTCATCCGACCCAGCTCTACGAGACTTTCGGCGGACTGGTGATCTTCGGCCTGGGAGTATGGCTGCTGGGACGCTTCGGTCGCCAACGACCCGGGCTCGTCATCGGCGCGGTGTTGGCGCTGCTGTCGGTCGAGCGATTCGTGGTGGAGTTCTTCCGCGCCAAAGATGATCGATTCCTCGGCGGGTTCACTCTCGCCCAGGCCTTTGCGCTCGGCTTGTTTGCCCTGGGCGTGGGGATCACGGTGTGGCGCAGCCGCCGGAAGGTGGCGTGAGCCAACCGTCGCGACCGCGGGTTCTGACGATTGCCGGTTCCGATTCGGGCGGCGGGGCCGGCATCCAGGCCGACCTCAAGACCTTCGCCGCCCACGGGGTCTACGGGATGAGTGCCATCACTGCGATCACCGCGCAGAACACCGTAGCGGTCACGGCGATCCATCCCGTGCCACCCGAGGTGATCGCCGCTCAGCTCGATGCGGTGCTGGACGACATCGGCGCTGATGCCGTCAAGATCGGGATGTTGGGGGATGTGGCGACGATCGAGGTAGTGGCGAGTCGCCTCGACCGTCTGCCGGGCGTGCCGATCGTGCTCGATCCGGTGATGGTCGCCAAGAGTGGGGCACGCCTGCTGGCCGAGGACGCGGTCACGGCGCTGCGGGAGCGACTGGTCCCGCTCGCGACCCTGGTGACACCGAACCTCCCGGAGGCGGCGATGTTGACCGGGCTCGAGGTCGATACGGAAGCCGAGCGGCGCAAGGCGGGCTTTGCACTCTGTCGCGACGGCGCCGGAGCTGCCTTGATCAAGGGTGGTCACGGCACGGGAGCCGAGCTCGTCGATCTGCTGTGTGAGGGAGGTCGGGCGACCCGCTTCGTGCACGCGAGGCAGTCCAACACCGCGACGCATGGGACCGGCTGCACCCTTTCCTCCGCGATCGCCGCCCGGCTGGCGCGCCGAGCCACCCTCGAGCAGGCGGTCACCGGCGCCCTCGAGTACCTTCAGGGTGCGATCAAAGCCGCGTTTCCGCTCGGGCGTGGCGTCGGCCCGGTGGACCACCTGTGGCGGGGGCGGTTGGGATGAGCGGCGACGTTCTCGACCTGGTGGTGGTTGGGGCCGGGCCGACGGGCCTTGCAATCGGCGCTGCGGCTCGCAAGGCCGGTCTCGACGCCGTGCTGGTGGAGAAGGGTAGCCTCGCTAATTCGATCCGCGAGTTTCCCACCGACATGGAGTTCTTCACCACGCGCGACAAGCTCGAGATCGCGGGCGTGTCCTTCACCATCCCAGGCACCAAGCCGACTCGCCGGGAGGCTCTGGCCTACTACCGCGCGGTCGCCGAACAATGGCAGCTGCCGGTCGTGCTGCGCGAGCAGGTCCTCGGCGCCGAGCGGGAAGCGGACGGGGTCTGGACGGTGAGCTCACGCCGGCGCGAGGGGATCGAGGTCACCCGCCGGTCGCGGGCCGTGGCGCTTGCCACCGGGTACTGGGACCAGCCTCGTCGGCTTGGTGTGCCGGGTGACGAGCTGCCGTGGGTGTTGGCGCGGTACCGCGAGCCTTGGGGCCACGTCGGCGAGACCGTGGTGATCGTGGGTGCCGGCAACAGCGCCTGTGAAGCCGCGCTCGACTGCTGGCGCCATGGTGTCCGGGTGGTGATGGTCCATCGTGGATCGGAGGTCAAACCGACCATCAAGTACTGGCTCAAGCCCGACATCGAGAACCGCGTCGACGAAGGATCGATCGAGGCGCTGTTCGAGACCGAGGTTCAAGGCTTCGTCGAGGGTGGCGTCCTGGTCCGAGGTGCCGCAGGCGAACGGTTGATCGCGTGTGACGCCGCCTACATCCTGATCGGTTACACCATCGACACCGAGCTGCTGAGGCGATGTGGCGTCGCGCTCGATCCGGACACCTTGGTTCCGGAGCACGATCCATCCACCGGAGAGACCAACCAGGCGGGTCTCTACGTCGCCGGAACGCTGCGCGCCGGTCGCGCCACCGACCGCATCTTCATCGAGAACAGCCGCGCGCACGGCGAACAGATCATCGGGCACCTGGTCAGCCAACGCGGCGGGTAGAGCGGGGTCGAGGCTGGCTCGTCAGGGGCCGACCGACGACCAGGCACTCGTATCGCCCGTTTCGAAGCCGTCGACGAAAATGGCGCAGGCCAACGGCTGATCAAAGGCTGCTACGTTGTCGGTGTTCGAGAAGCTCGACCCCTGGTTGGCCGAGGCCCCAAGGCCGCGACGGGCAAACGCACGCCACAGCGGACACCGATTGGAGCCGCCGGTGAGCGCGGTGTCGGCGGCGAGAATGGCATTGCGCACGTCGACGAAACCCGGGCTGCACGGCTGGAGCTTGAGGCCGTCGACGACCAGCTGCGTGGCGAGGTTGTTGCCGCCGGTCTCCCAAGAGGCGCCGAGGTCCGGGTTGAATCCGTGGACGCCCACCAGCTCCCAATAGACCTCGAGGAGAATCGAAGCCCCGATTGCGCCGATCCCGTGAGGCACCGCTGCGGTTACGGTGTCGGCGTAGGTACGGGGATCCTTCATGTCGGTCGAGTAGGGAGCTCCCCGAAAGCCGGGGCCATCGGGAGCTTGGCCGAGCAGATAGGTGCCGAGAGGTTGGCCACCGCGGCCGGGCGGTAGGCCTCGGGCCCACTGTCGAGATCGATGGGGAAGTCGAATTCGAGGTCCGGCCCACCGTCGGGTGCGCCATCGGGAGTGTTGTTGGCGTCGAGGTCGAGCGAGGCCGAGACGTTGTTGCCACGGGTAATGGTGAATTCTGCGCCGGCCACACCATCGGTGTCGTGCCAGGCGAAAGGCGATGCCGCCATCGATGCCGGATCGACCACTGCCTCGCGAGCGTCGGCCGGAGGCGGAGGGCTGGTGTGGATCGGGCTTTCGACCGGCTGAGGGTACACACGGTAGACGGGCAGCGGCTCTCCCTGGGCTCTCTCGCGGTCGCCCTCTCCGTCGGCGCCGATCGACGACGAGAGGACGAACATGGCCATGAGTGCAGTGCCTTGGCGCATCGGAATCCTCGAATCGGTGATGTGCATCGATCCTACCAGCCCGTGGAAGGGCTCAGTGGCGGCCGACGGGAGTTTTTCGACGGGCTGTCAACGCCTCCCGTCACCGGAGCGCGATCACACGGGTCGGCTGGTCGGCTCGGTCCAGGTCGATTCTTCAGGTCGTTTCGTCAGCCGCTCTTCACGCAGCGCTCGACGCATGCGCCAGATCTCGCGGCGGGTCTCCCGGGCCTGTTGTGCCAACGCTCCGAGCCCGAAGATCAGGAAGGCGAACATTCCCAGGAACATCGACACGAGCAGGAAGAATATCGACGGAGTGGGCGTGAACAGAGCCCACACGGCGGCTGCGAAGAACCCCCCAGCGAGCAGGATCAGCGCGACCGCGACCGGGTAGAGCAGCCGAAAAGGCGCCGTTGCCACCGCAAACGAGAGGTGGGTGCGGATCAATCTGACCACCGTGGGGCCGAAGGATCGACGCCGCTTGCCGGGCGCAGCCAGCTTGTCGTGGCGCCACTCGAGCAGTGCCGGGATCTCCCGGATGCGCCAGCCGAACGCCAACGCCTTCTCGAGGATCTCGAGGTGTTGTTCCTTCTCGTCCTGATCGAGCGGCAGGGTGAGGAAGCGTTCGCGGCGGTAGAGGCGGGTCATCCCCGTGTTCATGGTGATGTTCCACGCCAGGCCGGCGCGGATCACGCGGTTGCCGAGGGAAGAAAGCCACACCCGGATCGCCGGCACGTTGCGGTAGCCGCCGCCGGGCAGGTGCGGCGACGCGATGACGATGTCGGTCTTGTGATCCTCACGCCAGGCGGCGAACAGGCGCTGGACGATGTCGTCGCCCCACGACAGGTCGATCTCGGTGGTCACCACGACTTCGCCCAGAGCCGCCTGGATCCCGGTGCGGATCGCGTAGCCGCGACCTCGATTGCGGTCGTAGCCTTCGACCCGCAGCCGGGGATCGGCAGCCGCGACCCTCTCGGCGATGGCCCGGCCGGCATCGGTCGACCCGTCGTCGACGACGATCACCTCCCAGGGAACTTCGAGACTCTCGAGGCTCGCGAGCAGATGGGGCAGGGCCTTGGCGAGGATCGCCTCTTCGTTGAAGAAGGGGCAGACCACCGAAAGCAGCGGGTGCTTGTCGCCTTGGCCCACCATCGCTCAGCTCGGCAGGTCGCGCGCGGCTCGACCAACCGAGTCGTAGGTGAAACCCATCGTGGCCATCCGCACGGGATCGTAAACGTTGCGAAGGTCGACCAGAACCGGCTGCGTCATCGTGCGCTTGAGCCGGTCGAGGTCGAGCGAACGAAACTCGTTCCATTCGGTCACGAGCACCACCACGTCGGCGCCCTCCGCGACGGCGTAGGCGTCGTCGCAGTAGGTCACCCCCGCCGGGAGCATGCTTCGGGCATGCTCCATCGATGCCGGGTCGAAGGCCCGCACCGCAGCGCCATGTTCGACCAGGTGCTGCACCAGCGGGATCGATGGGCTGTCGCGCATGTCGTCCGTCAACGGCTTGAAGGAGAGCCCGAGCAAGCCGACCGTGCGGCCGCCGAGGATCCCACCCAAAGCCTTTTCGACCTTGGAGATTCCGCGCTGCTTCATGCGCTCGTTGACGTCGATCACCGCCTCGACGATTTGGAACGGTCGTCCCGCACGGCGGGCGATGTCGGTCAGCGCTTGGGTGTCTTTGGGGAAACACGATCCGCCGTAGCCGGGCCCGGGGTGGAGGAACTTCGGGCCGATACGCCGGTCGAGGCCCATACCCTTGGCAACGTGGTGAACGTCGGCTCCGAGCAGCTCGCACAGGTCGGCGACCTCGTTGATGAAGGAGATCTTGGTGGCGAGGAAAGCGTTCGAGGCGTACTTGATCAGCTCGGCCGTCTCGACGTTGGTCACCACGAAGGGTGTCTCCATCAAGAACAAGGGGCGGTACACGTCCTTCATGATGGCGATCGCTTGGGGATCGCGGGCGCCGACCACGACGCGATCGGGTCGCATGAAGTCTTCGATCGCCGAGCCTTCCCGCAGAAACTCTGGATTCGAAACCACGGAGAACGGCTGCGAGCCGCCGGTCTTGACGTTGATCGTGTCCTCGATCAGTTGTCCGGTGCCGGTCGGGACGGTCGACTTGGTCACCACGACCTTGTAGCCGTCGAGATTGTCGGCGATCGACTCGGCAACCTGCACCACGAACGAGAGGTCGGCCGAGCCGTCGGCCTTGGGGGGAGTACCCACCGCAATGAAGACCACCAAAGCGCCGCGGATCGCGGTGGGGAGGTCGGTGGTGAAGTGCAGACGGCCGGCGGCGACGTTGCGCTCGACGATCTCGTCGAGGCCGGGCTCGAAAATCGGGATCTCACCGCGACGCAGTCGCTCGATCTTCGAGACTTCCTTGTCGACACAGGTGACATTCATGCCGAAGTCGGCGAGGCACGCTCCGGTGACGAGACCGACGTAGCCGGTCCCCACGACGCAAATGTTCATGTCGGGTCAAAGCTCCTCGGGGCGGGAGTGCCGCCGCGTGGGTTGAGGCGGGAGACTAACTGGCGCGGATCCGCACGGTGCGGCTGATCCAGTCACAGATGGCGCGGAGCTGATCGTAGTCCGGGTGCTTGAGCCGCATCCAGGTGTTGACCATGTATCCGCCTTCGAAGGGGGCAGTGCCGCTGCCCACCGGAGGGAGATGGTAGTCGATGATCCACTCGCCGACCTCACGCTGGACCTGATCGAGGCCCTCGTACCCAACGACGCGACCGTCGCGCTCGGGCCGCAGGTTGAGGAGCGCCCCGGCGAATCGTCTCGAGGGGCGTTGTCCGGCGTGGCCGTGCACGATGCCCATCGCCCACTCGCGGTAGAGGTCGAAGTCGTTGGCTTCGCTGTAGATGTCCCACACGCGGACACCCGGAGGACGGCAGCCGATCTCGGAGAACTTGAGGCCCTTGGGGCCGTAGAACCACTCCATGTGGGTGGCCGAGGTGCCGATCCCGAGCGCCTGATTGACCTTGGCCCCCATTTCCTTGAGTGCCGCGTAGCCTGGGGCGTCGAGGCGGTTGGTGGTGATCAGGTACGGGTTGGGGTAGCGCTCGCGCATCGCATCGAGCACGTTGGGGTAGTAGTGCGAGATGAAGTCGTGCACGATCTCGCCGTTGATCGACAGGGTGTCGTAGAAGCCTTCGTGGCCCTCGATGAACTCTTCGACCGCCACCGAATGGCCGTCCGTGACGCCGGACGCTTCCATCGCGTGGTGCAAGCTACGGGCGTCATCGGCGCGGTAGGCTCCGGAGGCGCCGGCGGCGCTGCGGGGCTTGAGGATCACCGGGAAGCCGACCTGCTCGACGAAAGCCTCGACCTCCTCGACCGACGAGGCGCCGGTCGACTGGGCGGTGGGGATCCCGGCTTCGCGCAGGGCATCCTTCATCGCCGGCTTGTCACGACACAGGAACGCGGTGCGATAGGTGGTGCCGGGGATGCCGCAGGCCTCTCTCACCCGGGCCACCGGCAG
>CAZRFU010000095.1:0-1552 GCA_964599475.1 uncultured Thermoanaerobaculia bacterium | reverse complement strand
TCCACCGTCGCCTCGAGCCGGTCGACCCACGAACGCCCCTGGAGCTTGCGAACGGCCTCGAGCAGTGCTCCCTCGTGGACCACCGACGGGACCTGCTCGTAGTCGTCGAGCACCCGCTTCATGTCGTCGTCGAGATAGCTCGCCGGAACCTCGCCGATCGCCGAGACCTTGGCGCCGACCTCCTTGAGGGCGTAGGGGAAGCGCCGTTGATTGCCGGGAAAGACGGGCTCGACGAAGATGACGTGCATGGGAACCTCGCGGGGAGTGGCGGAGACTCGAGCGGCCTACGGTAAACTCCGTGGTTCACGAAGCGTCGCTCGGGCCATCCGCTCGGGTGCTCTCGAAGCGAATTGTAGCTGATGCGATCCGTCGTCCTCCTCGGACCCCAACGTTTGCGCCCGACCGTCATCCGTGCCGTCGAAGAGGTCGGCGTCACGGGTGAGATCGCCGCGGTGACGGCCGGCTGGCAGGAGCGCGAGCGCGAGGTCGACGAGCTCTCCGAGCACCTCGGTCGGCCGGTCGTGCAGCTCGAGCTGTATCGGCGTGCCGAGTCGTTGTTCCTGGCGGATCGGGGGTACTTCGAGGCCTATCGGGCGCGTCAGGAGGCGCTGCGGCAGCTTCAGACCCTGTATCGCCGCCGCCTCGCCCACGTCCTCGACGCGGCGCGGGAGCTGCTGGTCGCGGAAGGGCCGGAGGAGCTGCTCGAGCCCGAGAAGGAGTCCGCCCTCGAGATCGTGCGCGCTCTCGATCGTCACCATCTGGAGCGGATCGAGGCGATTCAGCGGGTCTACGCTCCCGACCTCGACCCGCGTCACCACCCGCAGCTGCTCGAGCAGCAGGCCGAGATCCGCACGCTGCTCGATGGCTGCGATGCCCTCGCGATCGCCGGCGGTCATGTGCTGATTCTGCTGAATCGGCTGCGGCTCTTCGACGTGCTCGGAATGCTCGGAAGCGACAAGCCGGTGTTCGCCTGGTCCGCCGGTGCGATGTGTTGTGCCTCTCGAGTGGTGGTGTTCCACGATTCGCCGCCGCAGGGGGCCGGCAACGCCGAGGTGATCGAAGTGGGCTTGGGGCTGTTCGACGACATCCTGCCCCTGCCGCACGCCCGCCATCGCCTCGCGCTCGGTGATCCGGCCCGCGTTGCCCTGTTGGCGCGTCGATTCACCGATCACACTTGCGTGGCGATGGACGAGGGTGCTGCGCTCAGGCGGGTCCGCGGAGGGTGGCGGGCCTGGCCCGAGACCCGCCATCTGCTCGAGAACGGCGCTGTGGAGGCGATGACCGCCGCTCTTTTCTGCGCTGCGAGGCACGCCGTTTGCGTGGGCTGGCGCGGCAGGTGTCTGATGGAAGCGCCCGCGCGGCATGGGGCGGCTCGAGCCAAAAAGGAGAAACGACGATGACGATCAAACGCAAAGGATCCGCCGTGTGGTCCGGCGATCTGCGCAGCGGGCGCGGTACCATTTCGACCGAGAGCGGCGCTCTCGCCGAGCATCCCTACGGATTCACGACTCGCTTCGAGGACGGGCGCGGCACCAATCCCGAAGAGCTGCTC
>CAZRFU010000094.1:0-15150 GCA_964599475.1 uncultured Thermoanaerobaculia bacterium | reverse complement strand
CCTGAGGCCGCCAGAGCCCGGGTGTGGACTTCGGGTAGCATCCCGACGTGAGCGACACCTGCCTCAAGTGCCATGGCCGCGGCTGGGTGGTAGCTGCCGACGGTGGTGCCGGCACGGCTCGGCGCTGCTCGTGCCAGGAGGCGGAGACCGGGCCGCGACTGCTCGAGGCAGCGGGCGTGCCGCAGCGCTATCGCCATTGCCGCCTCGAGCACTTCAAAACCGACGGCAAACCCGCTTCGCTCACCCGTGCCCGTGAGCTCTGTCGTCGCTACATCGACGAGTTCACCGACCTCGAGGGCGGCACCACCCAAACCGGGTTGGTGTTGATCGGGCCTGCCGGCACCGGCAAGACCCACCTCGCCTCGGCAGTGCTGATGGAGCTGATCCGCCGCTTCCAGATCCGCGGTCGCTTCGTCGACTGCACCGCCATGATCCACGAGATCCAGTTCTCGTTCGATGCTGACACAGCGTTCTCGAAGTCGCGCGTGCTGGCGCCGGTGCTCGACGCCGATCTGCTGGTGCTCGACGAGCTCGGCGCCTTCAAACCGAGCGCCTGGGTCAACGACCTGCTCTACCTGATCCTCAACACCCGCTACACTCGCCAACTGCCGACCATCGTCACCACCAATTACCGCGTGGCGCCTCCCGGCGCGAACGAGAAGCCGGAACAACAGCTCGCCCCGGACCGGCTGGCGACACGGATCTCGGTGCCGCTCGTCAGTCGGCTCTACGAAATGGCGCGGATCGTGGAGCTCGGCGGCGAGGATTTCCGCCGCGAGGTCAAGTCCCATCAGCACGTCTGAGCCGAACGTGGCGTCCCCGCTGGTGGTCCTGATCCCGGTGTTCGAAGACTGGGAGGTGCTGGGTCTGTTGCTACCGCGCCTCGGCGAGATGTTGGCAGCAGCAGGGCGCGTGGCGGAGCTGTTGGTGGTCGACGATGGCTCCACCACGGCGGCCGTCCCCGCCCTGCCGGCCGCCGGATTCAGCTCCGGCCAGGTGCTGCGGCTGCGGCGCAATCTCGGCCACCAGCGGGCGATCGCGGTGGGCTTGTGCTGGATCGGCGCCCACCGCACGAACGCGGTCACGGTGGTGCTCGATGCCGATGGCGAGGACGACCCGGCCGACGTGCCGCGTCTGCTGGCGGCTTTCGACGCCGCCGGTGGAGAATCCGCCGTGTTCGCCGCACGCATGCGCCGGGCCGAAAGTGCCGTGTTCCAGGCGGGCTACCACGCCTACCGCTGGCTGCACCAGATCCTCGTCGGCAAACCGGTGAGAATCGGCAACTTCTCGGTGTTGCCGTGGGACGCGCTGCGACGCCTGGTGGTGTCGCCCGAGGTCTGGAACCACTACGCCGCGGCCGTCGTCCGCGGACGCATTCCTCGAGTGGAAATCCCCACCCACCGCGCCCGCCGCCTTGCCGGACATTCGAGCATGAACCTGGTCTCGCTCGTCACCCACGGCCTGTCGGCAATTTCGGTCTACGCCGACATCGTCGGCGTGCGCCTGCTGATCGGCAGCATGGTCGCAACCGGCCTGGCTCTCGGCATGGCGGCGTGGGTGATCTCGAGCGGTGCCCCCGGCTCCTGGCCCGTGCTCCTGCTCGCCGGCGCCACCTTCCACGGCGCCAGCCTCGCCGCACTCGGAGCCTTCGTCACCCTCGCGAGCCGCCAGCACCAGACCTTCCTGCCGGAACGCGACGCCCCGTTCCTGATCGATCGAACCGAGCCGTTGGGATAGCGGCAGTCGGCCGGTTCACCCTCCGGCCGACTCAGGTTCGGGCGCACCGGCGCTTCTTCAGCAACGACCCCAATCCTGCTACCCCAAGCAGGAAAGCCAGCACGGCGGCAGCCGTCGGGCCGGACGTCGGGATCTCGAGGGCCACTGGTGGGCTTGGCGCGCCGAGATCCGCCAGCCACACCGCCGAGTCGTTCGAGCGCAGGATTCCCATCGCCAACGTGTCGCCGTCCATGCTCCCAGGCAGGATGTCGATAATGCCGACGAACTGCCCTTCGAGAATCGTTGCGGTGGCGAGGATGAAGCGGAAGCTGCCGTCGCCGTCGCGCACGTAGAGGCGATAGTCGGAGACCGACGACTGCGGCACCGGATCGTGCAACGAAAACACCACCCGCTCTCCCGAGCCGGCCAGGTGCGGCCCGAAGCGGTCCCACACGCCGCCGCTCGGTTCGGGATCGTCCTGGTCGAGCCAGGCTTCGACCGAGGTCGGAGTGAGAATGTGGAACAACCCATGCAGACCGGGATGATCCGGCCAGGGGCTCGATCGAAACACCGCCGGCTCCGGCACATACCTGCCTGTCTCGAACCATCCCGATCCCGGCAGGCCTGGGTAGGAGGTGTCGAAGTCGAACTCCAGTCGCAGATCGCTGCCGTCAAACCGACACGACCACATTTCGGTCTCTTGTGATCCCTGCGCTGGTTGACCCTGGAGAAACCAGAGCCGGTCGTTCGTCGCCCGCAACGCCCCTACCGAACCGTCCGGCGGGTCAAAGAAGACCACGAGGCCCTGAGCGTCCCACCGCAGGATCGCTTCTTCGAAGTACGGAGGCGAACCGAAGCTGCCAACGAAGAAGACGCTCTCGCCACCCACGACCGGGTGGGAGAAGCCAACGAGTGGATCCTCCATGCCTGGGATGACCTCCGGGGTCACGGCGATCTCCGTCAGTCCAAGCCCTGGTCTCCAGGCCCAAAGGCCACCCTGCACCTGCAGCGCTACAGCCGTGAATGCAACCAGGCCCCCTGGCCCAACATCCCAATTGCCCACGTCGTGCCAGAGCGAAAATCGATCCGACGGCCCCGCGCCAGGCAGCGCCACGTCGTCGTCAGCGACCACCCAGAACTGGGAGCCATCCCACGCATACAGGCCCTGCCGCTCGTTGCCGGAATAGCCGCCGGCCACGACCCACGACCCGGCGACCTGGGGAAAGGCGAGCTCGTGAAACACCATGCCGGGTGGCGCGCCGGGCATCGGATCGCCACTGCCCGCCAGCCGCCGCAGCGGCACGTCTGCCTGAGCGGCGGGAATCCCGATGAGGAGGGCCGCCCAGGCTCTGGTCAACACGAGCCGGCACACGGCTCGAGGTTCCAAGCGTACAGCGAAAAGGGCTGATTCTGGTAGAGGGCAGGGCTCCCGAGCGGCATGGATCCGTGGGCCACATCGAGCACCTGCAGGATCAGACGCAACTGTCCGCCCTGCGGAATCAGCACCAACTCGACATTGTTGACGGTGTCGGCTACGACACCGCCGACGAAGCCGAAGGAACGCGACCAGCCGGAGTCGACGCCGAGAATGTTTTCGTCGAAGTTGTTGCCGACCCAATACTGCGAGCCCTGATGCTCGACGACGACGAGATCGAGGTTGCGCTTCAGCGCCCAGTTGGCGGCATGGATCCCATCCTGCCGCGGAATGTCGTTCCACACTAGGGCGATGAGGATGGGTAGCTCAGGGTCGTCGGGCCGGAAGAGTTGCTCGCTCGTCGGCCAAGACTGGCCGACTCCGGTCAGAGGGAAGGTCTCGTTGACGAAGAAGCGCGACGGCGTCGTGGCGGTGAGCCGATCGAGGTTGAGCAGACCCCAGCCATACTGCTGGCTCGGGCGGCAGTCCGTACAGTTGACCTCACCAGTGAGCGGATCGATCGGCCCCAGGCTGTCGGCAGTCGCCACCATCGCCGCCTTGAGCAACGTCGCTCGCGGCTCGACACTCGGCACGAGCTCGCGAAACCGTTTGGTCAACAGCGATGCAGCACCGGAGACCACGGGCGCCGCGAAACTGGTGCCCCGAGCATAGCTGAACAGCGAGGCGCTCGTGCCGCAAAGTGCGGCGGCGCCGGGGCACTGTAGGGTCGACGGCCGCGCGCCGTCGGCGCGCCAAGCCGGCGCCACGACATCCGGCTTCACGCGAGGCAACGGCTCGCCGGGGTTCCCAGGCTTGGGGGAAGGAAACTTATCCGGCACCCACGGGAGAGCGCCGCCGGAGTTGTCCCCATAGGCGCTGAACTCCGCGACGGCAAACGGCCCGTTGTAGGGATCAGAGATCGGTAGGGGCGGGCATGAGCTCGGCGCCTCCCCGACATTCCATCCGTCGACGGCGCCGACCGAGACGACGTTCTTGGCGTTCGCTGGGTATTGTGTCGCTGGCGTTGGGCTCGCGAGATGAGGGTCGTAGTTACCGCTCGACGCAACCAGCGTCATCGGTTGAATGCTGGTGGTGGCGTAACCGTCTGCGTCCCAGGGAGCCGAGTCGTAGACCCGCGCCAGAAGGTTTCGGTAGTTCCATACGGTCGGAGTTTGGATGGAGTAGTTCCAGCTGTGGTTGGAGATTGTCGCGGGCGGCGTCTGGGTGCCCAGCCAACCATGGGCAGTCTGGATCTTCGTATCTGCCGAGACTGTCTGGTCCCCACTGCAGGTAGTACTACCCGCCGTCCAGGTCCAGCGGTCGACGCCATAGAAGCTCGCGTAGGGGGACACACCAAGACCTCGCCGGAAGCCGTTCTGCGTGCCGCTATTTGTGCCCGACCCGACCGCAACACTGGCGACCAAGCTCCCATGGCCGTTCTCGTCGGGGATCAAGCTCGGCGGGAGGACCGGCCCTGGGAGGGCCAGAGTGACTTGGTACCGCCCAAGAAGTCGAGGGGCTAGGTCGACGTGGCTCAGGGCGGTCGACTGATTGTCGATTCCCGACTCAAAGAAGGCCACCGTCCCCGTATTCGCCGCGGTGCCAAACCCGCGCCCGCTGAGCCAGGTCAGATAGCTCCCGGCGGCGCCGGTCGCGGCGCCAGTGGCAGGGTCCCACTGCCGCGCAACCTGCTTACTCTGCCTTTCGTCCGATGGCCCGCCGCCTTGCTCAGGTCGGACCTCGAGGGCGAGAACCAGTGGATGCTCGAACAGCCGGCGGACACCTTCGGGATCATCGGCCTCGATCCACCTGAGCTCGTAGTCTTCTCGCGACGAGGCTAAGGCCGCAACCTCTCCGAGATCCTCGAGCTCAACGCCCGGAAGCAGAGTCACTTCGACAGCCGCTCCGTCGAAGATCTCCGGCTCGGCCCTGTCGGTCGTCACCACCGGCTCCACTGCATCGAGCACATTACCCAGCGAGGCGCATCCTGCGAGTGAAGCGGCCGATCCGCTTCGGACGAGGGCAACGCGTTGCGGGAGGTCTACGACCACGCTCCCTCCGCAATCCTCCAGCGCTGCGAGCCACTCGGCTCGCAGCGGATACGCAAACTGGACCCAGAACAGCCCTTCGACGACCTGCGGGTCCTGCTCCCGCTCCCTCCATCGACCGAGACGCTGCACCGGCGCATCCAAATCGAAGCTCCGAGCTAGGCCGGCCACTCTCCGGTCGTCGGATACGTGAGCGGGATACCCAAGGGACCACGCGAGATCGGCCAGTCCAACGGCTTCTTCGGCAGGCACTCGCGCCACAACAAACCCTTCATACTCCTGCGTATGGTCTCCCAGACGCTGCCGCACCGACTCCGGCAGGCTGGCCACTTCACCCTCGGGCGGCGGGGTCTTGACGATCGTGACAGCAACCAGCGACCGCAGATCGCTACGCCAGCCCGCGGGTTCAGCGTCGGCTGCCGCTGCGGCTGCCGACGAAATCAGAGAGAGAGAGAGAGAGAGAGAGAGAGAGATCTGCTGGCTCTAGCGGTCACGAGAGGCCCTCCATAGCTTGTTCGCTCTAAGCCAGGTCAGCATAGCACAGCGCCGAAGTACCGGCGAGCAACACCAACGCGGCCCCCTTCCGGCCCACGATTACACGCCCCACTCGCTCACGCTTGGCGCGACCCGGAGGGCGGCCCATTGTCCCGAAGCGGAACCCGGACACGGAGGAAGATCTTCGGCCCCGAGAAGAGCGAGCCCGGTTGCCGCGGAGAGGTCACCGGCCTTCGCGGTGGTTGCAGCGTTCCCCCTCCCTCCCTTGCTGGTGAAGGGCGACGAGCTGGATCGGGTCCAGCGAAGGTCTGTGCCGCGGGTACCGGCTGCGCCGCTTGCTCGGGTCGCCTTGCTGGGCGGATATGGAAGTCCCGGCGCGGCGATGGAACGACTCATTCCACCGATCCGCGAGCACCTCCGCACCCCCGCCCTGCTCGCTGACCGGCAGGAGGTCCGGGCAAGAGGGGGGATCCTGTCGGAGGATTTCGGACACGGCGTTCTGATGTACGGGCAGCGGAAGCGCCCCAGGGTGCGCGTGGCAGCGCGCACCTCTTGGTGGTGTGTCCGTCGTCAACGTCGCAGCCTGGATGGCGGGAGTCGACGAGGGTTCGCGGCGGTCGTCGAGCCGGAGCGCCAAGGCGTGAGGTCGTGCGCGAAGCGGCGTCGCGCGTCGCGCAGTCGCAAGCGGCACGCTGGCCGCGGCCGATTCGGCGCGCGCGCGTGCAGCGAGGCCGATACGACTCGAACCACTGAGCCGAGCGAAGCGGAGCGCACGACCTCACGCCCAAGCGCCGGCGAGTCGCTGACGGTGCGGTCCTGATCCGCGGCGAGCACTCGACTCGCTGACCGGCAGTCGGCCGCTCCGGATATTTCGCGCCTTCGGGGCTTGATGTCGGATCGGACTCCCTCAGTCCCCCCTGCCGCCCACCCGTCGAACTTCCGGAGGAGCATTCAGCACGATAGTCACTAACGCTGCCGTTGCCGCACAACCAGCTCGTAGGCACGCTGGAGCGGATTGCCGCCGAGCCGTGCCAGGGCAGCGGCGAGGTCGGGGGCTTCGGTGCCCTGCAGGAAGGCCTGCAACCGTTCCACCAGCTCCGGGCTGAGCTCGCCTTCGAGGTCGAGTACCTCGGGCTTGGCAACGCCGGCGTCCGCCGGCACCGCCAAGGGAGCTGCGGCTGTCTCGACGGCGGCGAACCGCCCGCTCTGGAGCCGCTCCATCCCGCGCGGCACGGCAACGCCGTGGCGGCGTAGGCGATCGCGGCGACGATTGCGCAACACCTCGATCGCGTGGCAGTTGAGCACGTCGCCCGGCTCGAGCCACGCGCGACGCGCCATCGCCAGTCCGTACTCGCGCCGCGCGAGGTGGGCCGGCGAATGCGCGTCGGTGTCGATGCACACCATCACACCGAGCTCGCGCGCCTGCCGTGCACCGACCTCGTCCAAGTCCATGCGGCCGGGGTGGCCGTTGATCTCGACCGCCACCCCCACTCGCCGGGCGGCCTCGAGCACGCGCTCGAGATCGATCGAGCTCGACTCGCGATGGCCCAGCCGGCGTCCGGTGGGATGGCCGATGCAATCGACCACGCCCGACTCGATGGCACGAATCACCCGCAAGGTCATCCCTTCCGCGTCCTGATCGAGGTGATCGTGCACGCTGGCGACCACCCAGTCGAGCCTCCCCAACACCGCCGCGGAGTGGTCCAGTGAACCGTCGGCGAGGATGTCGACCTCGACGCCCGCGAGCAGATGCAGGGCGCCGAGCTCGTCCTCGAGCCGCCGCAGCTGTTCGCCCTGTGCCTTCAGCCGGGTTGGCGACAGCCCGTTGGTGATCGGCAGGTTGGGCGAGTGATCCGTGATGGCGAGGTATTCCAGCCCCAGATCGATCGCGGCCCGCGCCATGTCGAGGGCCGAACCGCTGCCGTCCGATTCGGTGGTGTGGCAGTGGAGCTCGCCACCCAACGCTGCCACGTCGACCAACCGCGGCAAACGCCCCTCGGCCGCGGCTTCGATCTCCCCCAGGCTCTCCCGGATCTCCGGCGCGATCCAAGGCAGACCAACGGCGGCGAAGATCTCGGCCTCCTCGCGGCCCGAGATCAGCCTTCGGCCGCTGGCCCGGTCGGCGACACCGTGCTCGCTCACGTGCAGGCCGAGCCGACCGGCGCGGGTGCGCAGCGCCACGACGTGCTCGGCCGATCCACCGTAGGCGTGTTGGCAGGCGCCCCAACTTTCCGGACGCACCACCCAGAGGTCGGCCTGACGGTGGTCCTCGAGCCGCACCCGTGCCGCCGAATCGCCCTGGGCCAAGACCTCGCGAACACCGGGAACCGTGACGAACGCACGGACGACCGCAGAGACGTCCTCGGCCGCCGCAATCAGATCGAGATCGCCGATCGAGGCGATGCGTCGGCGGATGCTCCCGGCTGCCTCGACATTGGTGGGTTTCGACCGCTCCAGTACCGATGCCAGGAGCCGGCCGACCAGCAGGTCGGCGTCGGCCAGGGGCAAGCGACCCCGCCGGGCGCGCACCACGCCGATCTCATGCACCAGCTGGTGGACCCGCTCGGGAGAAAACCCAGCTATCGCCACCAACCCCCCTCCCCGCGCCGCGATCTCGAGCTGATCCAGAGTGGCGATGCCGAACCGCTCCCATAAGGTTCGCACCGTCCGGGCACCCAGGCCCTTGACCTCCATGATCTCGCGCAAGCCGGCGGGCAGGGTCCGGCGCAGCCGCTCGAGGTCGTCACAGGTGCCGCTGCGCAGAATCTGCTTGACCCGATGGATGGTGCCCTCACCCACCTTGGGCAGTCGCTGCAGTGAGCCCTGCTCGATCATCTTCGCCGCCGGCTGCGGCAGGTTCTCGATGGTCTTGCCGGCCTGCGCGAAAGCCCGCGCCCGGTGGGGGTCGCCGCCGCGCAACCGAAGCAACTCGGCCATCTCCTGGAACACCGCGGCGATCTCGAGGTTGGTGCGGACGGCCACACCGGGAGCGTAGCAGTTGCGATGGACCCCTCCGTGGCCACGCCGGCCGCGCGAGGGTCTTGGCCGGCCACGGCCCGGGAAAATTCTTCGCTACCGGATTTTCTATGGTCAAACCGGGTGCGAATCGTGGGCCTGCGCCTCCGGATCCCAACGGCAGGCTCCGTATCCGAAACGTACAAGGGCACTTCGCGGTGTGGCGACCAAGCGGGCGAGCGTGGCACGGGCCTTGCGCCAGGGCCGGCCCAGGAGGAATCATGTCCACGACCAAAGTACCGTTCTTGCTGCTCGCCGCCGCCGGTCTCGCTGTCCCAGCAGCGGCGCTGCAGATCACCCCGTCGCAACCATCCGCCGGCGAGTGGAATCTCGCCCTGTCCGTGTCGCAGGAGTCTTACGACGAGTTTTGGGTCGGCTCACAGAAGGTCTCCGAGCCGATGTTGGGAGAGGTCGAGACCAACACGATCTCGCTCTGGGCCCGCTACGGCATCACCGATCGCATCTCGGTCGCCGTCAGCCTCCCCTACGTCGACGTCGACACCGATGGTCTTGCCGGCTTCTCGGACAGCGGCGTCCAGGACCTCGAGGCCTCGGTGCAGTTCCGTCTCCTCGACGTCGACCGGGGAGCGTGGAACCATCGAGTCTCGCTCGGCGCGAGCCTGCGCACCCCGGCCGGCTCGTACGAGGGCAACGCCCCCATCTCCCTGGGTGACGACACCACCGACGCGATCGTCGGCGCCGGCTGGGCCGGCGGCACGGGCGCGTGGCTGGTGTCGGCACAAGCCACCTACGCCGTCCGCGGCGACGACGCTCCCGACACCTCGAACCTGCGCCTGGAGGTTGGCCGCTCGTTCGGGTCGCGGGTCTGGGCCGCCCTCGGCTACGGACTGCAGCGGGCCTCGTCGGGCACCGACATCGGCGAGCCCGGCTTCACCTTCCCCAGCAACAAGGAAGAGCACGACCGCATCGACGCGGAGCTCTACGTTGCGTTGACGCCCCAGCTCGGCCTCTCGGCCCGCGCCTGGGATACGCTCGACGGCCGTAACACCGGCGACTCGACTGGCTTCTCACTCGGACTCGTCGTGAGCTCGTGGTGAAGCACTTCACGCCCAAAGGAGACTCTCGTATGCACGGTCGTATCTTCGGAGCCTGCGCGCTCCTGCTCGCCTCTCTCGCCAGCCCGATCGCGGCTGATCAGGTTACGGAATGGAACGCGGAGCTGCTCGACGCGATTCGCTCCACCCGCACTCCCCCACCGCGCGCCACCCGTGCGATGGCGATCGTGCACGTCTCGATCCACGACGCAGCCAGCAGCCTGGACGGTCGCTACGAGACCTACGCCGACCACGGCGCGGCGCCGGAGGGTGAGGTTTCGCTCGAGGCGGCGATCGCCGCCGCCGGCGCCACTGCCCTCGATCACCTCTACCCCGGCACCGCCGACGCCCTGCTCGACGCCCAACTCGCGGTGATCGCGGACGGTGCCGCCAAGGATGCCGGAATCGCCTGGGGCACGGCGGTTGCACAGGCCATCATCGACCTGCGCGAGGACGATGGTTCGGCTCTCGCCGTCAGCTACCCGGTCTTCGGTGGCGTGTGGTGGTGGTCGCCGACCCCGCCCGCCAACGCCCCAGGTCTGCTGCCGCAGTGGCCGTACGTCACTCCATGGACGATGACCAGCGGCTCGAACTTCCGCTCGGCCGGCCCCCCGCCAACCCCTACAGAGCGGGCGTACCACCAGAGCTTCATCGAGGTCAAGCGCCTCGGTCGCGCCACCGGCTCGCAGCGCACCGAGGATCAGACCGAGATCGCCAAGTTCTGGGACGATGGTGCCGGCACCAACACGCCGCCGGGCCACTGGATGGAGATCGCGCAAGGGTTGGTGGCCGAAAACCACCTCGATCTGGTCGACTCGGCGCGCACCATGGCGCTGGTCGCCATGACGGTTGCCGACGCGGCGATCGCCGCTTGGGACAACAAGTACCACTTCCACCACTGGCGCCCAGTGACCGCGATCCGCGAAGCCGGCAACGACGGCAACGACAACACCAGCCCGGATGCCGCGTGGTCCTCGCTGCTGACGACACCGCCGTTCCCCACGTACACCTCGGGCCACTCGACCTTCAGCGGCTCGTCCTCGCGCATCCTCGCCCACCTCTTCGGTGACGCGAGCCCCTTCGAGATCGGCTCCGACGGCCTTCCCGGCGTAACTCGCTCGTTCGACTCGTTGTCAGAGGCGGCCGAGGAAGCCGGCCAGAGCCGCATCTACGGCGGCATCCACTGGCAGTACGACAACCGTGACGCCCTCGCCGGTGGCCGCGCGTTGGCCGACCAGGTCTACGCCAACTTCCTCCGACCAGCCAACCCGCCACCGGCACCGCCCTGCGGCACCGCCGGCACGACCCTGTGCCTCGGCGGCCGCTTCGCGCTCGACGTCGACTGGCGCACCGGCGCGGCCGGTCCGGTCGGTGTTGGGACCGCCACCGCCCTCAACGCCACCAGTGGGGTGTTCTCGTTCTTCGAGGAGGACAACGCCGAGCTGCTGGTCAAGGTCCTCGACGGCTGCGGCGTCAACGGGCACTGGTGGGTGTTCTCGGCTGCCGCCACCGACGTGGAGTACATCCTCCGCGTCACCGACACCACCACCTCGACCACCCGAACCTTCTTCAACGCGCTCGGGTCGACCGGCCGAGCCATCACCGAGATCGAAGCGTTCCCGTGTGACTGAGGTCAGTCCTCACACGACACGGTAATCGTGCCCTGCGCCGGGAGGTCGACCACCTCCCGGCGCTTCTCTTGGTTGGGACACTCGACCTCCAAGCGCTCCGGCGTCGAGGCGCCGAGCCCGAGGGTGGCGATCGGCTCCGATGCCGACAAGTACGAGCCGGACGGCTCGACCCGCCTCGCCAGCACTCGGCCGTCCGCTCGGGTGAGACGCACCAGCGCGCCGAGCCCTGCCCGGTTCGCCGACGGACCGCGCACACCAACGCGCAAGCTGCGTGCGCCGTGGGAGTCGTTGCGCAGGATCACCGGTGCGCCGCCGTTCTGCGCAAGCACCAGATCGAGGTCGCCGTCACCGTCGAGATCACCGGTCGCCAGCCCGCGGCCGACGAACGCACCGATCGGCGGTAGGGCCTCGAATCTTGTGTCGACGTTGCGAAAGACCTGCAGAGGCTGACGCCACTGCTCGCGCCGCGCAGTCAAGTCCGCCACCGACGGCTCGATGTGACCGTTGGCCACCACGACCTCGGGCGAGCCGTCGAGATCGAGATCGGGAGTGACCACGCCGAAGCTGAGCGGCAGATGTGTCGCGAGGCCGAGCCCAACCTCAGCGGCGACATCGCGGAACAAGCCGTCGCCGAGCGCGCGAAACACCCCGGCTGCCTCGAGGGAAAAGTTGCCCACCACCAGATCCTCCCGCCCCTGCCCGAACAACTCCGCTGCCGCGATGCCCATACCCCCCCGGGCCACGCCGGCCACCCCCACGGCGAAACCCGCTCCCGCGCCGTCCTCCCTGAAAGCGCCACTCGCCTCGGCCAGGAACAGTTGGTTGGGCACCGTGTCGTTGGCGATCGCCAGATCCAACCGGCCGTCCTGGTTGGCATCGAGGACTACCACCCCAAGGGCTTTGGCGGGGAACCCCGCAAACGGCGAGCGTCCAGCCACATCACGCCAGCCGTGATCCTCCTCGGCCTCGAGCCAGCGCGAGGAAACCGCCTCGAAGCGCTCGGGGGTGCAATAGCGGTGGCGTCCGCGGGCGTCGAGACAGCGCGGCTCCTCATCGCCCGACCAGGCGACATACCGCGCGATCACGAGGGCAAGGCGCTCGCGGTGGGCCGTCTGCACCAGCGCTGCGCCGGCCGAGAAGCCCACCGGTGGCGGCTCGAAGAGGTCCACCGGCGCCCGCGAGAAGCTGACGCCGGGGCCACCGAGCCAGAGCTCGTCGCCGTCGATGGCCGTGACCACGACGTCGAGGTCGCCGTCGCCGTCCACGTCGCCGATCGCAAGGCCCATGGTGTGCCGATCCGAGGCCAAGGCTCCGCCGACCTCCTCGAAGCGCAAACCGCCGCGGTTGCGCCACACCGACACGCCGGCGCCCGATGCCCCGACGGAGCCGAGGCTCGTGAACAGCAGCTCCGGCAAACCGTCCTGGTCGGCGTCGAAGATCGCCACACCACCCGACATCGTTTCGGCCAGCCGTCGCGCATCGCTCCAGCCCGCATCGTGCACGAAGGTGATGCCGCTGTTGCGCGAGACGTCGGTCAGGACGATGGCACGATCCTCGGCGGTCGTCGAGGGATCAGCCCCACAGGCCCCGACTACCCAGGACAGCACAGCGAGCACGGCGCTGTGCGTCCGGCGGCGCTTCACCACGGAGTCCAACCCATCAGGTCGTGTTTTCGCAGGTAGTAGGCGAGGTTCTTCTCGTCGACCCCAAGAGTCTTGGCGGCATCCTTGCGCACGCCCTTGGCCCGTTGCAGCGCTTCGAGCAGGGCCAGGCGTTCAGCCTCCATCACCCGCGACCGCAGTCGCAAATCGTCCGGCCCGCGATCGCCGACCGGCAGCGGGGTGGTGGCGACCGGCAGCGCCGCCGCCGACAGCTCGGTCTCGCGTTCGAGCAGCACCGCCCGCTCGATCACGTTGCGCAGCTCGCGCACATTGCCCGGCCACGGGTAGGCCTCGAGCGACCGCACCGCCGCCGCCGAAAGCCCCTTCGAGGTGCGGCCGAACCGCGCCGCAAACTCGGCGGCAAACGCTCGTGCCAGCACCACCACGTCGCCGCCGCGTGCCCGCAGCGGCGGCAGCTGGATCGGCACGACGTTGATGCGGTAGAGCAAGTCCGCACGGAACCGGCCGGCCTTGACCTCGGCTTCGAGATCGGCATTGGTCGCACACACCAGCCGCACGTCGACTTTGGTCGGGCGGCTTTCGCCCACCCGTTCGAAGCTCCCGTCCTGCAGCACTCGCAGCAGCTTGGCCTGAGCGACCAGCGGCAGCGAGTTGACCTCGTCGAGAACCAACGTGCCGCGGTGCGCCACTCGAAACCGTCCATCGCGATCGGCGGTGGCGCCGGTGAAGGCGCCGCGCCGATGGCCAAAAAGCTCGGCCTCGAACAGCTCCGGGGGGATCGCCGCACAGTTCACCACCACCAGGGCCTGGTCGCGCCGGGGCGACAGGCGATGGATCAACCGGGCCACCTCTTCCTTGCCGGTACCGGTTTCTCCCTCGAGCAGGACCGTCGTGTCGGTCGGCGCCACGACGTCGACGAGGTCCATCACCCGCCGCCACGGCTCGGACTCCCCAAGCGGCCGGCCGTGGCCACCGGTGTCCCGACTGCGCCGCAGCTCCTCCAGCTCGCGACCCCGGGCCGACCGTTCGAGGGCGCGTTCGATCGCGATCAGCAAGGCCGACTGGTCGACCGGCTTGACCAGGTAGTCCGACGCGCCGGCACGCAGGCACTCGACCGCCGAGGCCACCGTCCCATGGGCCGTCAGTACGATCACCGGCAGCTGCGGCGCCCGCACGGCGAGCGCCTCGGTCAGCTCGCGGCCGTCGACCCCCGGCATCCGCAGGTCCGTGACGACGAGGTCACACCCCTCGATCAGCTCGGGATCGGCGAGCACCTGGTCGCCGGCGGCGGCGGAGCGCACGTCGTAGCCACGCCGGATCAACAGCTCCGCCAACGACTCGCGAACATAGGCTTCGTCGTCGACCAACACGATCGTGGCTGAGCTCATCCCTCTCCTCCTTCACTGCGCCGCGGCAGCTCGACGACGAAACGAGCGCCTCGTTCGCCGCGATTTTCGCCGTGGATCGTGCCGCCGTGGGCGGTCACGATGCCGAAACATACCGAGAGCCCGAGACCGGTCGATCCGCGGCCGGAGACGAACGGTTCGAACATCGTCGCCAATACCTCGGGAGCAATTCCCGGGCCATCGTCCTCGACCAGGACATAGGCCAGCTTCGGGCTGGTGCTGAGCTCGACGCGGATTCGACCAGAGCGCTGCTGAACCTCGGCGGCGTTGACCAGCAGGTTGAGGACGAGCTGGCCGAGCGCCGGACGATCACCGCGCACGACGACCGGGTCCGCCCCGAGCGCGGTTTCGATCGTGACCGAGGGCATCAGCGTATCGACGAAGGAGGCCGTGTCCTCGACCACGGCTCGCAGGTCGACGTCTGCAGCCTCCCCGCGCCCCGGATCGGCAAACGTCAAGGTGCTCGAGACAATGTCGCGAATCCGCTCGAGGCCGATCCGCAGCTTCCCTCCGGTTGCCCGCGCCCGATCCGCTGCGCCGGTCTCGAGGTCTTCCTCGAGGAGATCGAGCCAGGTGGTCATTCCCGCCAGCGGATTGTTGATCTCGTGTGCCAAGCCCGACGCCAGGCGCCCCACACTCGCCAGCCTCTCGGCGTGCCACACCTGCCGTTCGAGCGCCCGCTGTTGCTCCTCGACCTCGCGAGCCGCCGCCAGGCGGGCGCTTTGTCGCTCGCTGCGCAGCGCGAGCA
>CAZRFU010000093.1:0-15163 GCA_964599475.1 uncultured Thermoanaerobaculia bacterium | reverse complement strand
GCTCCCTGGAACGACTACAAGGTCAATCTCGTCGACTGCCCCGGCTACGGCATCTTCTTCACCGAAACCGCGGCTGCGATGCGCGCCACCGACGTGGCGCTGGTCTTGCTCGACGCCGTTGCTGGGGTGGAGGTGGTCACCGAACGGGTGTGGCAGGAGTCGAGCGAGATCGGCCAGCCGACGTGGTTTCACTGCAACAAGATGGACCGCGAGCGGGCCGACTTCGAAGCCACCGTGGCCGCGCTGGCCGA
The DNA here is from genome assembly GCA_964599475.1 of uncultured Thermoanaerobaculia bacterium. Taxonomy (GTDB): domain Bacteria; phylum Acidobacteriota; class Thermoanaerobaculia; order Multivoradales; family CAZRFU01; genus CAZRFU01. The sequence continues at coordinate 14,912 of CAZRFU010000093.1, read as the reverse complement.
ACGCTTCGATCGCGCCGTGCTGCCGCTGCAACTGCCGATCGGCGCCGAGTCCGGATTCACCGGAGTGATCGATCTGCTGTCGCGTACCGCCCACACCTTCACGCGCGGAGGCGACGGCAAGGGCAGCAGCGGCCCGGTCCCCGCCGAGCTCGCCGACGCGGCCGAAGAGGCGCGCAACAAGCTGATCGAGCAAGTTGCCGAAAGTGACGACGAATTGCTCGAGCACTTCTTCGAGGAAGGCACCCTCGACGACGACCAGCTGCTCTCCGGCTTGCGCCGAGCGATCACCAACCGCAAGATCTTCCCGGTGACCTGTGGTGATGCCCTCCACCAGGTCGGCACCTCGGCGCTGCTCGACCTGCTGGTGGCCGTGGCACCCGACCCGCTCTCGCGCCCGGCTTTCGTCGCCGCGGACGGCAGCGAGATCGCGAGCACGGCGGATGGCCCGGTGGCGGCGATCGTGTTCAAGACCCTTTCGGATCCCTTCTCCGGCAAGATCTCGATCCTGCGCGTGCTGCGCGGCACGATCGGGGGCGACGCTACCCTGGTCAACTCCCACCGCGACGAGAGCGAACGCCTCGGCCACCTGCTGCATCTCCAGGGCAAGCAGGGCACGCAGACATCCCAGCTGGTTACCGGCGACATCGCCGGTGTCGCCAAGCTCAAGGTCACCCAGACAGGCGACACCCTGTGCGACAAGAGCGCTCCGGTGCAACTCGGCTGGCTCGAGATCCGTCCTCCGGCGATGTCGTTTGCCATCGAGCCCAAGAGCAAGGGCGACGAGGACAAGATCGGCGACGCGCTACACCGACTGATCGAGGAGGACCCCAGTCTCTCGAGCGGCCGCGACGCTCAGACCGGTGAGCTCTTGCTCTCGGGCACCGGCCAGCTGCACGTCGAGATCGCGGTCGCCAAGATGAAGTACCGCTCCAAGGTCGAGGTCGTGCTGCACCAACCCAAGGTGCCCTACCGCGAGACCATCAAGAAGCCGGCCGACGGCCACGGTCGCCACAAGAAGCAGACCGGCGGCCGCGGCCAATTCGCCGACTGCAAGATCCGCATCGAGCCCTTGCCGCGCGGTGGCGATTTCGAGTTCGTCGACGAGATCTTCGGCGGGTCGATTCCCCAAGGCTTCCGTCCGGCGGTCGAGAAGGGCATCCAGGAGTCACGCCGCCGCGGCTATCTCGCCGGGTACCCGGTGGTCGACTTCCGCGTGCGTCTGCTCGACGGCCAGTACCACGACGTCGACTCCTCCGAGATGGCCTTCAAGATCGCCGGCTCGATGGGATTCAAGGAAGCCATGGCCAAAGCCGCCCCGACCCTGCTCGAGCCGGTGATGAAGGTCCAGGTGACCAGCCCCGAGGAGTACACCGGCGACATCATGGGTGACCTCTCACAACGCCGCGGCCGCCCTTCCGGCATGGATACCCGCAGCGGCCAAACCATCATCGACGCACTGGTCCCGCTCGCCGAGATGTTGACCTACGCGCCGGCGCTGCGGTCAATGACGCAGGGTCGCGCGAGCTTCCAGATGGAGATGATCGGCTACGAAGAAGTGCCGAAGATGGTGCAGGACAAGATCATCGCCGAAGCCAAGCACCAGCTCGAGGATGAGGACGAGCACTAGCAGGAAGAAGGTACCGGGTACCAGGTATCGGGTATCGGGTATCGGGTATTCGGGTATCGGGTATCGGGTATCGGCAGAGTAAGCCCCGGCGGTTGCTGACCACCGGGGCGCATCGATCGGCTCGTCAGGGCGAGACCGCCGACCATTGGCCGGTCCCGCCGCTCTCGAAGCCGTCGTCGAAGATCTGCGATGCGACCGCTCGATGGGCGTCGAAAATGCTCCAGCCGGCGCGGTAGAGGGTGTCGCCGAGGAACGCCGCTCGCCGCGGGCGGACGGCGAAGGTGCCGTCCGGGTTGGTGGCGTAGTACCAGCGCCAGTAGTCGGACCCCACCGTCACCTCGTCCAGCGCGATGCCTGGAGCCTGTGGACTCACTTCGAACAACCACTCGGCCTGCTGCGTACCCGGGCACGCAGCTTCGGTGCCGACATAGAGCTGCGGTCGCCCGGCGCGAGCCGAGGTACTCAGCTGCGCGTTAGCCGCAGAAGCGTCGCCGACGAGCACGACTGGGGCGGCGGCCAGCGGTGGAGTCCCGGCGCAGGCGGTCGCAAGGCACGCAGTAACGTCCCAGATCGCCAATTCGAGCGGGTTACCTGCCCCGGCAAGGGCGTGGATTCCTGCAAGGTAGGTCGCCCCACCCACCCTGAACATGCCCACGCCCAGATTGGCCCCAACTGCGCCGGGGTCGAACGAAACCCGTGGGCTCGAGGAGTCCGTCAGGTCGAAGAGCTCGAAACGCTCCCCCGCAGCCGCAACGTGACTCCCGAGCCCGTGGACGGCCCGCAGCTGGTCCATGGTGCCGAGGCGTCCAAGGTAGACGCCACAACCGTTCTCGCCCGGTGTGGTTTCCACACACGGCGCCGCGAGGCCTCGTGCCACCGCGAGGTCGTAAACGTGCAGCCCGCCCTCGGCAAAGGCACCGACGGCCCGCGGCACTCCGTCCACGGTGGACCAGACTCCGCGAAGATCAACCCCGTCGGCTTGGTACCTGAAGGAGGGGGCAGCCTTGTCACCGACGTCCAGCACCAGCAGGCCCATCTCACATTGCTGTCCGCCGAGGACCGCAACATCGGCGTCACCGACCGGCACGGCGACTGAACCGATCGGGTACTTGAATTCGGGGACCGAGCAGAACTCGACCTCGGGTATGTCGGCGAGGTGGATCGATCCAAGCTGGGGGAAAGCAGCCCCTCCACCGTGGCCCCAGATCTGCAGCCCGGTGTGGTGCGCGACGAATGCCCAGCTGCCTTCGGTGTCGACGTCGAGCCAGAACGGATGCGCGCCGTCGTGAAAGTTGCCCTCCTGCGACCAGGCGCTCTGGTCGCGATTCAGCGGCAGTGGGCCCAGGTCGACGGGTTCTAGGGCCCCCCAGACCGCGGGCGGCGCCGGCAGCGCCTCGGTGTTGCAGGTTGGATCGCGCTGGCAGGTCGGATTTGCACAGGTGGTGGCAGTGGTGGGCGCGACGTCGCCCCCGAAAAGACACACCACCCCAATCAGGACACTCGAAGAGCTCACTCGGCGCATGTGCGGACGCTCCATTTCGACATTGGCAAGAATCGTAGGATGCCTTGGCTGAAGTCCGGACTTCGTGTCGAGATTATGCCCTTGGCGCATTTCTGTCAAGAGTGCTTTGCCGTGAAGGCTTGGGTCGCACCGATGCCACCCCCATGGGTGGTCCGCTGGGGACGCGCTGGATCTAGAGTCTCGGCATGGACCTCCCCGCGGCCCGCCGCAAGGTCACAGCCTTCGTGGCGGTTCTGCTGCTCGGAGCCGGTTCCGGCCCCCTGTGGCGCTTCCTCGTTGGCCCGGACCGGTGCGGCTGCTCGATCGGTGCGTGTGCCATCGACGGCACCGCTTGCCCACTCGGCGGCGGCTCGTGCCCCTCGCGCACGAGCGGACCGAGTATCGGCGGCGGCTGCGATTGCGAGCACGGTGGCCCCGAGGGGTCGACCCGGCGAGACTGGGCCACGATCGCGGCCCCGCCGTGCCCCACACACCTCCCCCCGACCTCCACCGTGCCTGGCACGCCGCAGCCCCGCGAGCTCGTGGCGCCACGTCCTCCGGAGACACCTCCTCCTCGAGCCTGCTGAGGCGGGAAGGCCGCCTCGGCCGCCCCCGAACGATCAGTCAGCAGATGGAGCTCGCCAGGTGGCGAGCCCCGACCGGCCTTGGTGCGCGAGCCGCGCGCCGGCCCCACGAATCCAGAAGGAGATGTCCCAATGTTCCAACAGTCCCTGTGGAGCGCGGCCCTGGCCGCCCTCCTGATGTTCCCATCCTCGAGCTCGGCGCAGGACCCCGCCCCGGAATCGACGAGCTCTCAGCCGGCAAGCAGTGATCCGGCCGCCCGCTCGGAAGCGACCTACTTCGACGAGGTCATCGTCACCGGAGCCCGTGATCAAGCCCCTTCGACGGTCGTCCTCGACCCGAAAGCACCCCAACAACCCCTGCCTGCCCACGACGGCGCCTCGCTGCTGCGCACGATCCCCGGGTTCTCGCAGGTGCGCAAGGGAGGCATCGACGCCGACCCCGTGTTTCGCGGCCAGGCGGGCTCACGCCTCGGCATCGTCGTCGACGGAACCGCCGTCGCCGGCGGCTGCGGCAACCGCATGGACCCTCCTACCGCCTACATCGCCCCCGTCGCGTTCGATCGGGTCGAAGTGGTCAAGGGGCCGCAGAGTGTCCGTCACGGTGGCGGCCACAGCGCCGCCGTCGTGATCTTCGAGCGCACCTCTGCCCTGCTCGACGACCAGACGAGCCGCGGGCATGTCGCCTTGGTCGGCGGCAGCGCGGAGCGCAACGACCAGTCCTTCGACGTGACCTTCGGCTCGAACCGCGCTACCGTCCGAGCGATCGCCACCAGGTCCGCCAACGACGACTACCGCGACGGTGACGGCACGACCATCCACTCTCGAGGCGAGCGCTGGAGCGCCGACCTCGACCTGCTGTGGCGACCATCGGACCGCGGCGAGATCGTGCTGTCGGCGGGCCGCAGTGACGGCGAAGCCGCCTACGCGGACCGCGCCATGGACGGCATCGTCTTCGATCGCCGCGCCTTCGCACTGCGGGGCTCGTGGATGTTCGCGCGCGCGCGTGGCCCGATCGAGGCCGAGGCACGAGCCTTCTCGAGTGAGGTCGACCACCTGATGGACAACTTCACCCTGCGCGCCCCAATCGGCGCACGGATGGCGTCAAACCCGACCCGCGAAAACCTCGGCGCGAGGGCGCTCGCGCGATTCGCTCCGGCGCCCTCGGTCGAGGTCGAGCTCGGCGCCGGCTGGGATCGCGACCAGCACACAGCCCGCGCGACGATGAACGAGGACATGATGCCGCTGGCCGGAGTGAGCCCGACGCAAGACGCCGAGTACTCCTCGTTCGGCTCCTACGCCGAGGCGACGTTCAAGCCCCGCCGCGGCGGTTCCCTGGTGATGGGCCTGCGCGTCGACCAGTGGGAGGCGGAGGACCTCAGACAGCGCCTCGGCATCGGCATGATGGCGCGACCGAACCCAACCGCCAGCGTCTCTCGCGACGACCTCTTGTGGTCATCGTTCGTGCGCTGGAGCTCGACGCCGACCAACACCACTCAACTCTCCGTCGGCCTCGGCACGACGACCAGGTTCCCCGACTACTGGGAGCTCTTCGCCACCGATCGGCAGGGCGAGTCCTCCATTTCCGCCTTCCACCTCGCGCCCGAATCCACGACGCAGCTCGATCTCGGCCTGCGCTCCGAGAATCGCACGTGGCTGACCTCGATGTCGCTCTTCGTGGCCGACCATCGCGACCTGATCCTGCTCGACAACCGCACAGCGGCGAAGCCCGGAATCACCGTCTCTCGCAACGTCGAGGCCACGACCTGGGGTGGCGAGGCGAGTGTGGTGCGGCGCTTCGAGCAGTGGCGGGCAGACGCCACCGTGGCCGTCGTCCGCGGCGAGAACCGTACCGATGGCGTGCCGTTGGCGCAGATCCCGGCGGACGAGCTGCGGCTCGGCCTCGGCTGGGACGACGGCACCTGGTCGGCCGGCGGGCTGATGCGCCTCGTCGCCGATCAGGATCGCGTCGACATCGGGGCAGGCTCGATTGCCGGACTCGACCTCGGCCCCAGCGATGGCTTTGCGGTTCTGTCGCTCAACGGCGCCTGGCGCCCTCGGCCGGGTTGGCTGGTGGCGGTGGGGGTCGACAACGTGCTCGACGAGAGCTATGTCGAGCACCTCAGTCGGAGCGCCGCGGCGATCCCCGGCTTCGATCCAATCGGACGGGTCGCTGAGCCGGGTCGCACGCTGTGGCTGCGCCTGACCCTGGAGTGGTAGACGAGGAGGGGATCGGGGATCGGGTATGAGGAGGGACCAGGGACCGGGGACCCGTCCGAGTGCGGGGCGGTTCCCTCCGAGTGGGACCGGATCCCACTCGGGTCCCTGATCCCGGATCCCGGGTCCCGGGTCCCCATCTCCCGAGCAGCCCGGCGCATTTCCGCCTACCACCCGCCCTGGCGGCGCAACGACACGAACCTTCCGGCCCCGCCGACGACGAGGTGGTCGACGAGGCGGATCCCCATCACCTCACCGGCATCGGCGAGACGGCGGGTGAACACGAGATCTTCGGCGCTCGGGCTCGGATCGCCACTCGGATGGTTGTGGAACAGGAGGAAGCCGGCGGCTCGGCAGGCTAGCGCCCGCTCGAAGATCGCTCGGGGCTCGACGGCGGCGCGGGCGAGGGTGCCGAGATAGAGCTCACACTCGTCGACCAAGCGGTTGCGGATGTCGACGAACAGCGCTCCCATCAGCTCCTGCGACCGGCGCCCGTAGCGCACCGCCAGGTAGCGAACGACCGCTTCGGGATGGGAGAGCAGATCGCCGGTCGGCACCTCGGCCCGCACCAGCCGCCGCGCCAGCTCGACCGCCGCAAACACCGTGGCGGTCTTGGCTGCTCCGAGACCCGGCAGTCGAAGGGCGCCTGCGGTCGCCTCGGCGAGGCCGCGCAAGCCCCCGGCCTGGACAAGGACCTCGCGGGCCACGTCGATGGCGGATCGACCAGCCGTCCCGGTTCGCAGCAGGATGCCGATCAGCTCGGCGTCTGAGAGGTTGGCGGCACCCCCGGCGAGGAGGCGCTCGCGAGGGCGTTCGTCGAGCGGGAGTTCGCGGATCAGACCAGAGGTGGTGGCGGCGCGGGCGGGAGAAGCAGTCTGGCGGAGGCTCATACCCCACGAAACGCACTCATCGCGGGTTTGGGCTCATCCGGCTGCGCTGCCGGCTTCTCCGCTCCGCGGTCCCCGTCCCCGGGCCGGCTACTGATCCTTCGAGTTTCTGCCGGCCTGGGTGCTCTCCTCGCCTTGGCCGGGGGACTCTCCCGTGCGCTGATAGAGCTCGAGGCGCTCCGCAATCTCGCGGCCCTTCTTCTCACCCCAGGCCTGGCCTGCGGCCATCGACTCCTGCATGACGACCGGCAGCTTGGCCACCAACGAACGCCCCTCAGGCGAGCTGTAGAAAGCAATCGCAGCCTCGAGCTCGGCACGGGTCAGATGCTTGACATGGACCGCGACGCCCATGTCGATCAGCTCGTCGGCGTTGGCGCTCGCCACCAGCTCATCCCAGAATTGGCTCGGGATGCCCGGGTTCGATTGACGGAATGCGTCGACCATCTGTCCCATCACTTGGCGACCGAGGTCGCCCGCCCCGGTCAGCACCATCAGCTCGCGCGCCAGCTCTTCGTTGGTGCGCGCCGTTTGCTCGGTAGCTCCCGCCGCCGTCGCGGCGAAGACAACGGCCCCGACACTGAACCACATCCACCTGTGCATCGGCGACTCCTCCCGCAGTACGCGCTCGGCATCATCGGCCTCGCTACGCAGTACCGTATACCGAGACCCCGAGCTCACACCAGGTCGGCATCTGCCATCGTGATGTACAGCTGGCCGAGCAGATCGGCGGCGTCGAAGTGCTCGCGAAACGAAACGGCGGTGGCGCCGAGACCCAAGGGATGGCGTTCACTCCGCCAGCCCCGGCTCGCCAGAAGCGCCTCCGCCAGTGGATCACCACCAAGCCACATCTCGATCTGGGTTGCGCCCTGAGCGTGCGCCTCGGCATCGAGCAACCGATCGAGCTCCGCCAGTCCGCGCTCCCGGCGACCGTCCCACAGCAGGTCGGTCACCAACAGGGTCTGCTCAGCCCCACCCTGAAGGCGCGCTACCGCCAGGGCTTCGGGCCTTCCCCACCAGCGCGCCGCCACCACGGGCAGGTACTCGACCCCGGGCCGGCTGGAGAATCGCCGGCGCAACTGCGCGGCGTCTCGTTCGAACGAAGCGCCCAGCCGCCCTCGCGCCGCTTGCCAGAGGTGATCGATCCGGTCGGCCGGTGGCCACGGGCTGGGCTGCAGGACCGACGGCACGCTGCGGGGACGAGGCGCGCGGCTCCAGACCACCACCGGGCGTGCCGGTGCGTACCCCAAACGCAGCTGTCCAAGCTTCATGTGGCGCTGGCCCGGGAATCCGAACAACCCATCGAGCTCGGCCCCAAAGTGCTCCCGAACGGCTTGAAAGAGCTGCTCGAAGACCCGCGACTGGACCACGCCCTGACGCCTCTTGGCGTAACAGTCGACGGTCTGTCCGAGCAGCAGCCGGCGCCCTCGCCACCACAGCGGCACGACCAACAGCCCGAAGTGCGCCACGATCTCGCCGGCGACAAGCGCCACCAGCATCCGACCCAGCCCGCCATCATCGCCGAACTTCCAGTGCCACTCCTCGAGGGTGCGGTTGGTCTCGAAAACCTCGTTGAAACCGTTGTTGATCCCGACCTCGTCGCCGGGCAGGAATGGCCGGATCTGCACCCCGGCGGTCACAGCTCCACCTTCGCCCATCCGTGCTCGTGGCCTTCGTCGTCGACCTCACGCAGAAACAGGCAGGTTCCCGCCGCCCACGAGTCGACGACTTCGGGCGGCAGGTGCCAGGCCTGCAACTCCCCGGCGGGGATGCGCTCCGCCGCCGCCGGGAAACCACCCGCGCTCGGTGACACCTCGACCCAACCGGGCCGGCCGGTCAGGATCAGCTGCGGCGACAACGGCGGTTCGGGGATCGAACCGGCTCGGCTCCCAACCCGCTCTTCGATCGCGCGGAGAAAACCATCGCCCCAGGCCAACTGGGCAAAGCGCTCGGCGGATTCGGCAAACCACCTCGCGGCGCTGGGCTCGCGGATGCTCGAGCGGGCGAAGGCATGCCGCGCACGGGCCTGGGGAACGAAACCGGCTCGTCCTCCTCCCCGGCGCACACGGCGCAGCCACTCGGTCTCTTCGAAGTAGAGGAAAAAGCCCTCGTCGAACGGACCGAATCGCTCGAAGGATCCGCGACGCGCTGCCAGCAGCGCGCCCGAGAGCTCGAACGACGGCGTTGGTCCAGTTGCCTTCCAATGGCGCCACGCGTGTCGGCGCCACTGCGTCCGCGCTGCCGCCTGCGCGCGAGCACCACCACCCGCGAGCTGACGACGCAGCTCCGCGCTGCGGCTGCGCACTTCGGTCGGCGGCAGCAGCAGACGCGCGTTGCGATCCCACACCAACTGCGGGCCCACGACGTCGAAGCCCTGCTCGAGCGCAGCCAGCAGCGCCTCCAGGGTTCCGACCTCCACCTCCACGTCGGGGTTCATCAGCACGACATTGGCGCCGGTGGTGGCCGCGACGCCGAGGTTGACGCCCGCGGCAAAGCCCCGATTGCCACCGGCGTCGGCGATCCGCGTCGTGAGACCTGCCACGGGTGCGAGCTCAGCCGGTGCGCCACCGTTGTCGACGATCACGGCTTCCGCACGGCCGGCCAACCCAGCGCCAGCAACTGCCGCAGCCAGCGCCTCGAGGCAGGGCCCCAGCAACTCCGGCGTGTGGTAATGCACCAGGACGATCGAAAGCTCCATCGCTGGGATGGTATCGGGGTTCGGCCCTGATAGCCTCGTGCGGATGCGGCGGCATCTGCTCTTCGTGCTCGGTCTGGTGGCGCCGATCCTGGCCTGGATTATGAGCGTGGCGGGGCACCCGCCGCCACCGAACCTGTCGCGGCTGTTGGTGATCGGCGGGTTGGTCATCGCCGGCTGGTGGTGGATCCGCTTCGTCGATGGGCAGGCTCGCCACTGCGCCGCAACGATGCGCTTCGGTCGGCACCTGCTGTGGGCACTGGCGGTGGCAGCGGTCATCGCATCATTTGCCGGCATCGACCACGAAGCATCGATCCGCTTCAACGGCGACGAACGCACCTACGTCGGCCACGCGCGCCAGATCAACCAGGGCCACTGGGTCCGGGATTCGTTCATCTATCCGCACCTGCTCTACAACCTCTCGGCGCTGACCCTGTGGGGCCGTTCCCTCTTCACCCCTGCGGTCGACGGTGTCATCGCGGCGATCTGGGGCTCGGGCGGCGAAGAAGAGACCGTGTGGATCCTGCTGCACGGCCTCACCGCCTTGTTCGGCATGGCAACCCCGGTCCTCACCTTCATGCTTGGGCGGCGCCTGGCCAACGCCCGTGCCGGGCTGGTGGGAGGGTTCCTGGCGCTGGCTTCGCCGCTGATCCTCGAGACCAACCATCTGTTGCTCTGCGACGTACCGGCCGCCTTTTTCGTCCTCGCGACGCTGGTTGTCGTTGCACGCCTGGTCGACGAGGAGCGCTGGTCGACCTACCTGGTCGCCGGGGCGCTGGCGGGCCTGGCGGCCGGCAGCAAATGGCCCGCAGGCCTGGTGGCGCTCGCCATCGCGCTGGTGTGGTTGCGCTGGCGGGTCCTGGGCTGGCGGCGCCGCGAAGCCGTCCGCCGCTGGCAGTGGGGGCTCTTCGGCGCTGCAGGGACTGCAATCGCCACCCTGCTCGCGAGCACACCAAGCTTGATGGTGATCCCCGAAAAGGCACTGTACGGCGAGAAGGACCTGTTCTTCGGCGTGCGTCTCTACGCCAACCGCAGCTGGGCCGGCATCGCCAAAGAGAGCAATGCCGCCTACTACGGCCAGCTCTTGCTCGAGAGTTTCGGCTGGTTCGCGCTCGTCGCAGGTGCCATCGGGCTCCTGCTGCTCGCTCGGGGCCGGCGCGGTCGGGTGATGCTGGTTGGGGCCTATCCGCTGCTGCAGCTGGGACTGGCGCTGTCGATGAGCATCGCGGTCAAACGTACGTTGCATCCCATCCTGGCGGCCCTGGCGGCCCTGCTCGGGATCGGATTGATCCGGCTCTTCGACCTCGCGTGGTCACGAGGGTGGCTGTGGCGGCTGACCGCCGGCCTCGGCTTGACGGCCACACTGCTCGTGCCCGCCGTTGCCGGGACTCTCGAAGTCGTGTCGCTCGCCACGCCCACGACCCGCGATGCCTGCGTCACGTGGATCGCCGCCAACGTGCCCAAGGGGACCCGCATCCTGCGCGAGCACTACACGCCTCGGATCGAGGACCCGTGGGACAGCGAGCAACGCCGCTTCGCCGTGCGCTGGAGCCCGGAGGAGCTCGCCGATCCGCACAACGACTACCTGCTGGTGGCCGGTCCGGCCTACAGCCGGTTCATGGACCCGGCCCTCCACACCAAGCCGTTCCACAAGGAAATCCAGGCCGAATACGAGCGCCTGTTTGCGACGCACGAGAAGGTGGCTGCCTTCGAGCCGTCCCGCACCCGCCGGGGTCCGCTGCTCGAGCTCTACCGGCTGCGTGGCCAACGCACCGAGCCTCTGGTCCTTCCGAGCCACGTCGACCAGCTGCGGGGTTGGCCCTCGACCTGGACCATGCGGCCGGATGGCCGGCGGCCGATCGAGTTTGCCCACGACGGCCAGTTCGTCACGTTCCGCCTGGTGCTGCCGGCAGGAGATGTTCGCATCACTGCCGAGGCATCGGGAGAGCCCGGCGGTCGGTTAGCCCTGTTCACGCCGGGCGACACCGAGATTGCTGCTGCAGACCTCGACGAGCAGCGCGCCGCCATCGTCGCCGCACCCGGGGGGACCAAAAACCTCCTGCGGCTGTGGCTCCCGGCGGGAGCCGTGCTCACCGGTCTGAGGATCGAGGCGCCGGCCTCCTAGAAGGGACCCGGGATCTGGGATCAGGGATCCGCCGGAGGACCTCGCAGGACCTCGGGCCTACTCGACCACCAAGTCGTACTCCAGCACCCACACGCCATCCTCCGTCTTCACCAGCGGTCGCGGCGAGGTGGTGCGGTTGCCGGTGGCTGGATCCCCGGAGCGAGCTCTCCAGGTCAAGGTAAAGAACTCTCCCTTGCCGCCCACGACCTGGAAATGGATGTGAGCCGCCGGCCCCCCTGTGGCATAAGCACCAGGCAGGATGGTGTCGATGTCGTAGCCGCCGTCAGCCGCCGACTGGAACACACCACACAGGCGCGCTTGGCTTTCCTCCATCCCGCCGCGCGAGTAGTAGCCGGCGGCATCGGTGTGGTACACCCGCACCTCGACGCCGGCCTGCGCCTTGCCCTGGCGGTCGATCACCCGGCCGCGGACCAGGAGGCGTTCGCCCGGCTCGTCGGCGGACGCCACCACGATCGACGAGGTGAACCCTCGCACGGAGTGGCAACCATCGCGCTGCGCGAACGCAGCCTCCGCCGCCAAGAGTCCGACCACCACCGAGACCAATCGAGGAAAGCTCATGCCGCGGATACGCGAATCTCCGGAAGGAGGTTGCGCCCGACGCAGAAACCGCTCGACCTCGGCGACTCCGTTGGATCAGGCCGCGGAGGCTCTCGGCAGCCCGCTGCTGGGAGCCCGACTCGGCCGGGATCGAAGAATCGTGCAGAATCAAGCGATGAGCTCGAACATGACACCCCCAACCGTCGAGGTCTGGCTGCGGGGCGCGATCCCCGGGATCATCCCGGAACTGCAGTCGACCGCCCACGCCTTGCTCCAGGCCCTCGAGGACATCGAACGCGCCACTGCAGATCTCTCACTCGGGGCGACGTGGGCGACACCGAACGGTGCCGCATCGATCGGCTTCCACCTCCGTCACCTCGCCGGCAGCACGGAGCGGCTCTTCGCCGCCGCTGTGGGCCGGGATCTCGACCAGCGCCAACGAGCCGATCTCGAACGCGAGAAGCTCGCCGACGGCGAGCCTCTCGAAGGCTTGATCGCTCGACTCCGGGCCACCGTTGAACGAACCCTCGAGGGGCTCACCACCTTCACCCCAGACGCGTTGGGCGAGGCCAGGCACCTCGGCCGCAAGCAGCTCCCGACGACCAGCGGAGACCTGCTTCACCACATCGGCCACCACGCAGCACGGCACAGCGGGCAGGTCGTAACGACGGTGAAGTTCCTCGCAGGCGACTCAGGGGCCGGCTGAGGCGAGTGGGGTACCGGGTACTGGGTACTGGGTACTGGGTACTGGGTACTGGGTACTGGGCCAGATACCTGGGGGGGCCGCGTCAGGCCGGGCGGGTCTGCAGCCGTGCTTCGAGCTGCTCGCGCACGGCCGGCCACTCTTCGCGCAGGATGCTGTACATCACGGTGTCGCGGATGGTGCCGTCCTTGCGTCGATGCAGCCGGCGGATGACGCCGTCCTTGTGGGCGCCGAGCCGCTCGATCGCAGCCTGCGAGTCGAGGTTGAGGATGTCGGTGCGAAGGCCCACCACACCGCACTCGAGATCGTCGAAGGCATGCCGCAACAGGGTCAGTTTGCACGCGGTGTTGACGAAGGTGCGTTGCCAGCGTTTGGCGTACCAGGTGTAGCCGATCTCGACGCGATCGCTATCGAAGACGATGTCGTGGAAGCGCGTGCTGCCGACGATTTCGCCGGACCCAAGCTCGCGCACCACCCAGGGCAACATCGTGCCCTGGACCAGGCCCCGAAGCGCCGCCTGAATGTAGCCGGTGACCTCTCCGGGTGCTGGAACCGAGGTCCACACCAGCTCCCAGAGGGTCCCATCGGAAGCGGCCCGCTCCAGTGCCGCGGCGTGCTCGCGGCCGAGCGGCTCGAGACGAATGCCGGGGCCATCGAGAGCGATTGGGGTGGGTCTTTTCATCATCTCCTCCGCAAGGGCACCCGCACGACCGGGACGCCCAGGTCAGCCTCCACGAGGTCTTCGAGCTCGGCCACGGGTCCCAGTCCATCGAGCGCCATCATCCCAAAGCGGGCCGGCCGGTGAAAGTCCGCCGGCTCGGTCAAGGTCGACGACCAGCAGCCGAATTCGCCGGCGGCACCGCTGCGAGGGCGGTCGATCCGGGTGAAGTTCGCCCTCCAGATGGCGGGCGGGACCCCTACTCCGATGCCGCGCCATGGCAGGTACAGCTCGGCACCCCAACCGGACTGGTCACGCCGGACCTCGACTCGTGCGCCGAGCCAGGGTGACGAACGGTCGAGCCTGAGCTCCCGGCGGTCACCGTGAGGACACTCAACCCACCCGGAGAACCAGGTGCCGAGAGGATTGACCTCGATCTCGACGTACCGTGTCGGTGTTGCGACACCCGGCGCCAGGAACACCTCGACGACCTCCTCTTCCCACAGCGGGCCGCAGGGATCGAGCAGGGTTGCCCACGGGTCGTCGTCCTCGACATCGAACGACACCAGCAACGCCTCCCGGTCCCACGAGAGGTCGACGAAGGTCTGCTGGCGCAGCGCGCCATGGCCGCTCGCCGGAACCAGCGGACCGAGGCGCACGGCCTCGGACTCAGCCAAGTGAGCGCTGGAACAGGTCTGCCAAAGCGACGCGACCGTGATCCGTCAGATTGCGGGTGCCGGTGCCCGCGAAGGCTCGATGGCCGAGCGCGGGCAGATCGGGAATCCAATCGCCGTGGCGCCAGGTGAACCAGCCCTTGCGCTCCTGGTCGTAGACGCTGACCTCACGGTTGAAGAAGCGCGCGAGCTCGACCGCCCAGCCGGTGCCGCCCTTGACCGTCGCATCCGGCTGAATCACGCCGACGACGAACACGTGGTACGAGTTGTTGACCACATGAAAGAGGGTCTGCGTCACCTTGCGAATCCGATCCGCTGAGTGGTAGCCACGGTTCAGGCGTCGCGAGACGATCTCCATGCTCACGTCGCCCTTCTGCAACTGCTCGGCCGTGAGCTGGGTGACTCCCTGAGGGTCGGCTTCGATGGTGTTGCCCTCGAAGCTGTAGGCGACGGTGGGAATCTCCCACTGCTTCGCCAACTCGCGAAAGGCAGCTTCTGCACCCCGATGGGCGCCGGTGTACAAAGTCAACTCGTGGCGCATGGAAGAGACTCCCGTTGATCCGCGGGGAGCTTATCAGGTTGGGTATTGGGGATTGCGTATTGGGGACCGGGGATCGGGGATCGGGGATCGGAAGTACCGGGTACCAGAATCGGATGAGAAGGCCATGAGCCTTCGGCATCCGAGCTGG
>CAZRFU010000092.1:0-16795 GCA_964599475.1 uncultured Thermoanaerobaculia bacterium | reverse complement strand
GTGCACCCGGTCACGCCGAAGCGATATATCGCCAACTTGCGCCGCTAAGCACTAGAGCACCCCCGCCGCCACCAACGCCTGCTCGAACGCCGCCGCCACCCGCCTCGAGCCGGCTGGGCTTGGATGGATCTCGTCCTTCCAAGCACCCTGCACCACCCCGCGGGTCTCGACGCGAATCAACCGATCGACACCTCTGGGCTCGGCGGCGACTTGGTCGATCGCGGTGGCGAAAGCGTCGATCAGCAGGATGATCACGCCGGGCCAGAGATTCGGTGGGACTCCACGCTCGACCAGATGCGGCTTGACCCACGGCCCTGACACCTTGACCAGCCCGAACAGCGTTGCGCCCTGATCGGAGGGCTCGACGTAGTCGTAGCTGTTGACGAACACGCGGGTGTCCTGCCCGGCGTCGATCAGCAGGTCGAGCAACTCGCGGTAGCAGTCCTGGATCTGCCGCAGCCGGCGCTCGAATCGGGAGAATTGCACCACGTCGCGGGCGGTCATGCCGATCACGAATGGCCGCAACAACGACAGCAGATCCGGGCCGATGATGTCGTTGCCTCCGCCCGAGAACAACACCGCATCCAGCGGCCATCTGGCGAAAGCCTTGCGCAGCAAGGAGCGCTGCCCCCCGGCGAGGATCGTCATCACCTCGTCACCGTTCTTCTCGAGCCGCAACAGCGACCAGGGGCGCTGGTGCTGAGGCTGCGCCGTGTCGTGGGGATCGTCGAGCTCGCCGATGGCGTTGGCGTAGGAGAACCAGGAGTCCCCCTCCGACAGCACCACCGGCCACGTCGGCTGGTCTCGCTGGGACTTCTCGAAATCGCGGATCAGGTGGCGGTTGTACGGCATGCTGCACCTCCTCGGCATCATGATCTCGCGCTTTCGGTCGGCACGCGACCTCCAGTTGGAGTACATGTCAGGAGACTGCGCCGAAATCCGTTCCTGGAGTTGGAGGGAGCCATCATGAACCATCGCATCCTGTCGCTGCCCCTGGTCCTCACCTGCCTGGTACCAACCTCCGCGCACGCGGATCCTCGTGCCCGCCAACTGTCGGCACCCTCGGCGGGAGGTACCACGATCGACGACGCAGGAGTCAGCCCCGACGGGGAATGGATCGTGTACACCAACGACAGCTCGGCCTTCCCCGGCTCGCATGAGCTGTGGTCGGTCCGCCGCGGAGCCGGCTCGGCGCGAATCAGCCTTAGCGGGTCGCCGGGTGCAGGCTCCGAAGTCGAAGAGTTCCAGATCGCGCCCGACAGCCGCCGGGTGGTCTACCGACTCCAGACCCCCTCGGGCCCCCAGCTCTGGAGCGTGCCGATCGGCGGCCCGGACTCTTCGGCCGTGCTCCTGACGCCAGCTCTCGCTGCCGGGGCGTCGACCATCGGCTTTTCGATCTCGCCGGACGGAGCCCGGGTGGTCTTCGATGCCGAGGTCGACGCTGTCGATCAAGCTTCGGTCTGGAGCGTTCCGGTCGACGGCCCCGGCGCCGCCGCGGTGAGACTGAGCCCGGCACCGGTCGCCGGCGGCGGCCTTTCCTCCTGGCGAGTCACTCCCAACGGCTCTCGGGTGGTGGTACGCGCCGACCTCGACGTCGCCGGAGTCGATGAGCTGTGGTCGGTGCCGATCGGCGGACCTGCAGCGAGCGCCGTCAAGCTCCACCCGGACCTAGCAGCCGGCCAGGAGATCTCCGTTGGGCACCGGCTCACCGCGGATTCCGCTCGAGTGGTCTTCATCGGCTCCCTTCAGGTCGCGGGCCAACGAGAGCTCTGGAGTGCCGCCCTCGGTGGCCCCGGCGGCACCGCAACGGCGCTCAGCCTCCCCACGGTCGTGAACGGTGACGTGGCCGCCTTCGATCTCTCCCCCGACGGCCAGCGGGTGGTCTACCGCGGCGACCTCGTCGTCGACGGCCGCGATCAGCTGTGGAGCGTGCCCACGGCAGGGCCGGCCGCAATGTCAGTCCAGCTGGGCCCCACCCCGGTTCCCGCCGGCGACATCACCTCCTTCGAGATCAGCCCGGCCGGTACCCACGTGGCGCTCCAAGGGGACGTCTTCACCGACGGTCTCGACGAGGTGTGGATCTCACCAATCGACGGCCCTGCAGCATCCAGCCGGATCGTCACACCGAACCACGGCGGCGGCGCAACAGCTTCCTTCCTCACCTTCAGCGTCGACGGTCAGTGGCTGGTTTTCCGCGGCGACTTCGACGACGACGGTGTGAGCGAGCTGTGGAGTGCGGAGGTCGCCGGCTCGGGCCGCAACGCCGCAGATCTCTCGGGCTCGATCGTGGCCGGCGGCGCCATCGACCGCTTCGAGATCGACGCGAACGGCACGACCGTCGTGTTCGGGGGCGACCTCACGCTCGACTCCCGTGACTGGCTCTACAGCAGTCCGCTCGATGCCTCGGCGGGGCGCACGACCCTGACCAACCTCCTCGTCGCGCCGGCCGGAGCTGATGTCGCCGATGACTGGACCCTGACCCGCGATGGCGCGTGGGTCATCTACCGCGCCGACTCCCAGGTCGACGAGCGCTTCGACCTCCGACGGGTTGCCGCGACCGGAGGGTCCGGGAGCCTGCTGCATCCAGCGATCGATCCTACCCGCGACGTCGTGTGGCTGATGCCGACCGCCGACTCGCGGGGTGTGCTCTACGGCGTCGACGGCACCGCCGTCGACCTCTGGCTCGCCGACGAGTGGATCTTCGCAGCCGACTTCGAGGAGGGGAACACCGGCGAGTGGAGCCCCTAACCAGCCGCAGGGCCTCTATCCAACACGGTCTTCGACCGCGTCGAGGAACGCCACCAAGACACCCTCGAGCTCGCGGCGCTCGCGGTCGAGGCGCATGGTGAACACGTTGAATGCGAGTTGTGCCGGAATCGCTACGACCAGGCCGGCAGCGGTGGTCACCAGCGCTTCCTTGATCCCGAGGGCGACCATCGCTGGGTTGGTCATGCCGAACTCGACCAGCGCGCCGAACGAGGCGATCATGCCCGACACGGTGCCGAGGAAACCCAGGAGCGGCGCAAGATTGGCGACCGTCGCAAGTGGCACCAACCGCGCCGCCTGTCGATCGAGCTCGCGCCGAGCGGTGGCCTCGACCAACGGCTCGAGGCGTTGCCGGTTCTTGTCGAGGTGGGTGACGGCGTAGCCCAGCACCCGCGCTGCGGTGCCTCTGGCTCCGCTGCAGGCCGCTCGCGCCCGCTCGACCTGGCCTTCGCGCAGTGCCCGCAGCACCTGCGCCAGCAGTGCCACGGCGTCGCCCCTGTCGCGACGCAGCCGGACGGCGCGTTCGACCATCACCGCAATCGCCACCATCGACAACAGCAGCAGCCCCCACATCGTCCATCCGCCCTGCTCGATCAGATCCATGATCCGCGTCGACGTATTCATCGTCACCTCCCTTGGCTGCAAGGAAAGACCCGCGCGTGTGCAGAGTGGTTCCCAATGGGGACCGGGGACCGACCGAGGATCCGGGATCAGCCCACTCGAGAGCAGACGCCGCCGCGCTCCCGGATCCGACTCCGGATCCCGGAACTCCCTGCTATCATCTCACTGCCTATGACTGTCTGAGACCTCTCGATACCCACTGCGCCGCCGACCTCGCCCCTGGCTGAGGTCGGCCCCGCTGTCGCCCGGCCCAACTGTGGACGGCGACACCTGCGGGCTTTGCCCGCGTCTCGATCGAGAGGGTTGCTCCAGTGTACGACTTTTCCCTGCCGCCGGCGACGTCCGCGGCTCGTTTGGCTTCGCTTGGTTTCGACTCGTTTTTCGCCTCGGCCTTCGCCGACCTGACCGCCACCTCCCAGCTCCTGCTCCACCCGGCACGGGTGCTTTCCACCAGCCGCGAGCGCTGTTGGCTCGCCGCCGGCTTCGCTGAGATCGAAGCACCCATCGCCGGAAACCTCCGCGAGGACCCACCGGTGGTGGGCGATTGGGTGGTGGTTTCCAACCTCGACACCGCAGCCGCGCGTGTCGACGCCCTGCTGCCACGCCGAACCTGTCTGGTGCGCCGAGCGGCCGGACGGGAACATCGTGCGCAGCCGCTGGCCGCCAACATCGACGCGGTGTTCCTGGTGATGGGGCTCGACCACGACTTCAACCTGCGGCGGCTCGAACGCCTCGCGGTGCTCGCCTGGGACAGTGGCGCCCAGCCGGTGCTGGTCTTGACCAAGGCCGACCTCCGCGACGATCCCGCGATGGCGCGGCTCGACGCCATGGCGGTGGCTCCGGGGATCCCGATCCATCTCACGGCGGCGACGACAGGTGAGGGCCTCGCCCCTCTGGCCGCCTATCTCGGCGCCGCCAGCACGGTGACTGTCGTGGGCTCTTCCGGCGCAGGCAAGTCGACGCTGGTCAATGCCTTGGCCGGCACCGAGGTGATGCGCACCGGAGCTGTCCGGGAACACGATCAACGGGGCCAACACACCACCACCCAGCGCCAGCTGATCCAGCTGCCGAGCGGCGCCATGGTGATCGACAACCCCGGCATCCGCGAGGTCCAGCTGTGGGCCGACGAGGACGCCCTCGATGCCGCGTTCGACGACCTCTCGACCCTGGCTGAGGGGTGTCGATTCCGCGACTGCACCCATCACCATGAACCCGGCTGTGCGGTGGTCGAAGCCGTGGCCGAGGGCCGGCTCCCGGCTGATCGGCTCGCCGGCTACCGCAGCCTTCAGCGCGAAATCGACCACCATCAGCGACAGACCGACCCGCGCCTCGCCCGCCAGGCCGACCGCCGCTTCGGCCGCATGGCCCGGGAGGCACAGGAGGAACGCAAGCGACGGAGGTCGGAGTGAGAGGGGGACCCGGGACCGGGGATCAGGGATCGGGGCTCACGTCGTGGGGCCGCGGGAGCGGCCCACGCGCGCCTCTTCGGCGTAGGCTTGGAGCATGAAGACAATTCTTGCCGCGGGCCTCCTCATCGCTCCCATGGCGCTCGGCGACGAGCCGCCAAAGGCCGGGGCCAGGCTGGTAGTCCTCGGCATCGCCCAGGACGGCGGCGTCCCGCAGGCCGGAACCACCGACGTGGCGGCATGGGAACCCGCCGCCCGCCGCCTGGTGACGAGCCTCGCGCTGATCGATCCGGCAGCCGGTAAACGCTACCTGTTCGAAGCCACACCGGACTTTCCCGAGCAGCTCCACCTCCTCGATCGCCTCGTGCCGACCTCGGCGCGGCCGGGTCTCGACGGCATCTTCCTCACCCACGCCCACATCGGACACTACCTCGGCCTCGCCCACCTCGGGCGCGAGGTGATGGGCGCCAAACAGGTACCGGTGTGGGCAATGCCGCGAATGGGGGAGTTCCTCCGCGGCAACGGCCCCTGGAGCCAGCTGGTCGAGCTCGGCAACATCGCGCTACCACCGCTCGCCGCCGACCAGCCGGTCGACCTCGGATCCGGCCTCAGCGTCACCCCAATCCTCGTACCCCACCGCGACGAGTACTCCGAAACCGTCGTCTTCATCATCCGTGGGCCCCGGCGGTCGGCCCTGTTCCTGCCCGACATCGACAAGTGGGAGAAGCTCGATCAGCGCGGCGTACGGATCGAAGACCTGATCGCCCAGGTCGATGTCGCCTACGTGGACGGCACCTTCTTCGCGGACGGCGAAATCCCCGGCCGGGCGATGCAGGACATCCCCCACCCCTTCATCCGCGAATCCTTGGCGCGTTTCGCAAGCCTCCCGGTCGCCGAACGCGCCAAAGTGCGTTTCATCCACCTCAACCGCACCAATCCAGCCCTCGACCCGAGCGACTCCGCGGCGCAGGAGATCCGCGCCGCCGGGTGTGGGATCGCGGTCGAGGGTGAGGAGCTGGGAATCTAGATTGGAAGAGGTACCGGGTACCAGGTATCGGGTACTTCGGAAGACGCCAACAGCCGGATCGCGCCGAAACTGGACCAAATCGGCGGAAGAGGGTAGGTTTCTCGGTGATGCCACGCCTCCCTCGTGCCGTGTCCGTGCTGCTGCTCTGGGTCGCTGCGGCTGCTGCCGTCGCCGCGCCGCCACCGGTGTTGTTGTGGTACCCGCCACCACTCGACCAGCCGGAGGTTCCCGGGATCGAGAAGCTCGAGGTGAGCCTCGAAGTCACGGTTGACGGGGCCGGCCGCGCCACATTGATCAAAGTGCTCTGGGTCAAGCCGAGCGGCAGCTGGGACCGCGAGATCGAGGCGTACTTCGCGCGGGAGATCGTCCGTTGGCGCTGGGCTCCGAGCGCGGAACCGGTGCGGGTCCACCGCCTGATGATGCCGGTGACCCCGCGCGGGCCACACGGCGAGCGCTTCGGCCAGAGCCTGTTGCGCCAACCGACCAATACCGAGGAACGCGCGCCGTGGTTCGCGCGCCCTCTCGAGGAACAGGTCGGCGAGCTCGAACGCCTCTTGGGAATCGTGCAGCGCCACCTCGACCCATCGTCGACACGGCGAATCGAAACCCCACGCTTCGTGGTGCTCAGCGACTACGGCCACGCAGGATCGGTCGAGTCGCTCGCTTCGAATCTCGAGGCGGCGCTGGTGACGCTCGATCAAATGTTCGCGACGATCGAGCCGCAGCCGATGCCGACCCGGACGATCGCCATCATCTGTCGGAACAAGCGTGCCTTCGACGGCTTGATGCGCGACTTCGAGATCTACGACCCGCGCGTGTTGGGCATCTTCCGCGCACCTGGGCTGCTCGTCTTCCATGCCGAGGTCTCGACCCCCGAAGAGCTGCTGAGCGTCATGGTGCACGAGGCGACCCACGTCTGGACCGAACGGATGATCACCCGTCCCGGCCACACGACCCCCGAGTGGCTGTCGGAGGGGCTGGCAGAGTACATCGGCAATTCCCGCATCCGCCGCGGAGTGCTCGAACCCGGCCGTACCCTGCGCCACCGCTACACCCTCGGCCACTGGGGTGGCGTGATCCGAGGCAAAACCAGCGAGGGGTCGTCGATCGACGCGGTCAAACGCGACCACAAGGCCGGGCTGGGGTTGACCGTCGCGCAGTTGCTGCAGGCCGATCGACGCCTCTTCTACGGCGCCAGCGCGGGAGACTTCTACCCGTCGGCCTGGATGCTGATCCACTTCCTGCGCCACGGCGGCGACGGCTGGGAGGAACGCTTCAGCCATCTCCTGCTCGCCATCGCCGAGGGCTTCGATCCGTTCGAGTCCCTGGTTGCGATTTACGAAATGCCCGAGGCCGAGCTCGAGAACCGTTACGCCGCCTGGGTCGCCCGCTTCTGACTGAGCCGCAGCGCGAGCAAGCCGCCGAAATGCCCCGTTCCTGACGAGTACCCGGAACCTGGTACCTTCGGGCAACTGCTAACGGCGCGAGCGCTGGAGTTGCGCGCGACAGAAGTCGATCGCACCCATCACCTGCGTCTCACCCAGCTCGAGTGCCCGGCCGAGGGGCACCAGCGCCTCCTCACACCGTTCGAGCGTCAGCAGGACGTTGCCCAACGCCGACTGCGCCTCGCGCTGGTTGAAGCAGAGCTCGGCACAGCGTCGGGCAGCTTCGAGCGCCACCGCCATCGCCCGAGCGTTGATCGCCGCGTTGCGCACGCGCTCCCACAGGTCCGGATGATCACCCCCGATTTCCGCGAGGCGCCCCATGACGGTCTCCGCTTCGGCCAGGCGCGAGACCTCGATCAGATCGACGATACCGTAGGCCACCTCCTGCGGGTCATCGCTTGCCATCCATCCTTGGACGGCCTGATCGAGGATCGCCTGGCCTTCCGCCTGATCGGCATAGAGGTGCACCAACACCCGCCGGGGCTCGCGGCGCTCGGGATGGCGGGCGGTCACGAGGCGCACCAGCTCGGCCGCCTCCTGGTGCTGTCCGGCATCGCGAAGGGCGAACACCGCCGCAAGACCGGTGGTCAGCTCCCAGACCTGGTCCGTGGGCTTCGGCGGCGCCGCGAACTTTGCCCGCAACGCCGCACGCTGTTGATCGAGGAGACCCGCACGCCCGGCAAGCTCGATCTCGTACCAGTCCCACTGATACTCAGCAGACGTAGGCTCTGCGTCCACCTGCGCCAGCGCCCGCCATGCCTGCAGCGCCTCGTCCCACCGGCGCAGCTCGCTGGCCAGGCTGTGCCACGCAAGTGCCGCCTCGAAGTTGTACTCGCCGAGCTCGAACAGTCGCCGCGCCGCCATCATCGCCGTCTCGAGGTCTGCGCGGCGTTCCGCGATGCGCCCGCGAGCCCTCCACAGGGCCTGCTGACGGGCGGCGTCGGCACCGGCGTCGATCAGCGATCGACAGCGTCGATCGACGGCCGCGAGGAGCTCGGGCGCCGTGGCGGTGTTCGCAGCCAGCTGCTCGAGGATGGTGTCGGGAACGACCAAGTCCGGATCGTCGAGCCGGCGCTCGAGCTCCGCCACCACCGCGGCGCGGGTGGTCGGGTCGAGTCCCCGGCGCTCCAGGAACGAGAAGAGCTCGAGCAGCGCGACGACGTGGCGACCGCACCCGTCGAGGGCACTCTCATAGCCCCGCTCCGCCTCCTCGACCTTCCCCGCGGCGTCGGCAAGACGCGCCGAGCGCAAGGCCTGGATGCAGGCAAGCGGCGGCAGACCCTCGGACACCGCCGCCCCAGGCGCCGACGCCACCACACCCTCGGGCGATCCCGCCACGAGCGACGCCACGGCCAAGGCCGCAAACCAACGAGGCCTCACACACTCATCTCGCGGCGCTTCTCGACGATCTTTTCGACCACTCCCGGATCCGCCAGAGTCGAGATGTCGCCCAGAGTATCGAGCTCGAGGGCGGCGACCTTGCGCAGGATGCGGCGCATGATCTTGCCCGAGCGGGTCTTGGGCAGGCCGGGCACGACCTGGATGACGTCCGGACGGGCGATCGCGCCGATCGCGTGGCGCACCTGTTCCTTGAGCGCACCGACCAGCTCGTGCTCTTCGGTGCGTTCGAACTCGGGGTTGATGATGACGTAGGCGTAGATGCCCTGGCCCTTGATGTCGTGGGGGTAGCCGACGACCGCGGCCTCGGCGACGGCGGCGTGGGCGACCAGGGCACTTTCGACCTCTGCCGTCCCGAGGCGGTGCCCGGAGACGTTCAGGACGTCGTCGACCCGGCCGGTGATCCAGTAGTAGCCGTCCTCGTCGCGACGACAGCCGTCACCGGTGAAGTAGAGGCCGGGATAGGTCGAGAAGTAGGTCTCTGCAAAGCGGCGGTGGTCACCCCAGATGGTGCGCGCCTGGCCCGGCCACGACCGCGCGAGGCAGAGGTGGCCGGAGACGTCGTTGCCCTCGATCTTCTGGCCGGTTTCGTCGACCAGGATCGGCTCGACGCCGAAAAACGGCAAGGTCGCCGAGCCCGGCTTGGCCGGCGTCGCACCCGGCAGCGGGGTGATCAGGATCCCGCCGGTTTCGGTCTGCCACCAGGTATCGACCACCGCACAGCGACCGTCGCCGACGACGTCGTGGTACCACTTCCACACCTCGGGGTTGATCGGCTCACCCACCGTGCCGAGCACGCGCAGGCTGGTGCGACCGTGCTTCTTCACCCACTCGTCGCCCTCACGCGCGATCGCACGGATAGCGGTTGGTGCGGTGTAGAAGATGTCGACCCGGAGGTCGTCGACCAGCTGCCAGTAGCGGCCCGGATCGGGGTACAGCGGCGTCGACTCGAACATCACCGTGGTGGCGCCGTTGGCGAGGGGGCCGTAGACGATGTAACTGTGCCCGGTGACCCACCCGACGTCGGCGACACAGGCGTAGACGCTGTCGGGCTTCAGGTCGAAGACGTGCTCGTGCGTCAGTGACGTGTAGACCAGGTAGCCGCCGGTCGAGTGCATCACCCCTTTGGGTTTGCCGGTCGAGCCCGAGGTGTAGAGGATGAACAGCGGATCCTCGGCGTCCATCCACTCGTTCGGGCAGGTCGCGCGTTGTTTGCTGACCTCGATGTCGAGCCAGAAGTCGCGGCCGTGTTGCATCGGCGGCTCGAGCTCGGTGCGCCGCGCCACCAACACCCGTTCGACCATCGACAGGCCACGCACAGCGTCGTCGACGGTGGCCTTGAGCGGGATCGTACGCCCACCGCGCAGGCCTTCGTTCGCGGTGACGATCACCTTGCACTCGGCGTCGAGGATGCGATCGCGCAACGATTCGGCGGAGAAGCCTGCAAACACGATCGAGTGAATCGCGCCGATGCGGGCGCATGCCAACATGGTGTAGGCGAGGTCGGGGATCATCGGCAGGTAGATGCACACGCGATCACCACGGCGCACCCCATGGGCCTTGAGCACGTTGGCGACGCGACAGATGCGCCGCTGCAACTGCCGGTAGGTGATGTGCTCGTATTGGCCCGGCTCGTCCTTGGCCCAGATGATCGCGGTCTTGTCGCCCTGTTTGGCCAGATGCCGGTCGACGCAATTGAAGCAGGCGTTGAGCTTGCCGCCCTCGTACCAGGAGAAGTCGACGCGGTGGTAGTTCCAGTAGCCAACCTCGTCCGGCTCGTGGAACCAGGTCAGGCGTTTGGCCTGTTCCTTCCAGAAGCCCATGGGATCGTCGATCGACTGGCGGTACAGCTCCTGGTACCGCTCGAGTGAGCCGATGGCAGCGGATTCAGCGAGGTTGGGCTTGACCGGAATCATGGATAGGCCTCCGTGCAGTATCGAAGGGCTATCCTGCCAGATTTGGGGCCTGCCAGACTTTGGGGCCTGCCGGACCCGAGGGCCCGGCAGGCCTCAGCCGTCCGTCAGAACGCGAACTGCAGACCGGCGCTGACCTCGAACTGGTAGAGGTCGTCGTCGTAGCGGTAGCGGTAACGGTCGTCGTGCTCTTCGTCATCGATGTCGGTCCAATAACCCCGGCCCTCGAAGCGGAAGCCGACGTGGTCATTCGCCCACACCTTGACGCCGCCGCCGACACTCGCCGACAGCCGCTCCTCGGTCGACAGACCCGGCAGGTCCGGGTTGATCTGGCCGATGCCGAGGCTGGTGACGACGAACGGCCGCACCTGACCCGGGCCCCACTGCATCAGCACGCCGACGTGGTAGTAGGTGATGTCGACGTCGAGCAGCGATTCGTCCGGGCCGAAGAGGTCATCGTCCTCGATGAACTCGGTCGGCTGGCGGCTGGCGAGCAGCTCGATCGCCACCCAGTCGGTGATCGGGATCTCGGCCCGGATCCCGTAGGCCACCGAGTCTTCGATGTCGACATCGATCGGGAAGAAGTCGTTGTCCTCCTGGAGGATCTCTCCCCCGATCCGATACCCGCCAAAGAGGCCGAGCTCGAATGACCGCCGCGGCCCCTGGGCCTCGACCACCATCGGCAACGCCATCAGCGCCACCGCCGACAAACCGGCAAACTTGATTCTCATCGCTTTCTCCTTCAGCGCCAGGAGCGCGCTCCAGCGCTACTCCCAGCATAGCCCACGAGCTCGACATAGCCATAGCCACACGGGGACGGCGACCCACAGCGGGCCTCGACGGCACCCTCCCAATAGCGCGAGCGACCGCGGTGCTCCTGGTCTTCCACCAGGGGATGGAGCGTGAGCTCGAGGTCGTCGGGGCCACTGAGGCGCCAACGGCTCGGGTAGTTCGTCCCCAATGGTGAGGTCGACCGATCGAGCACCTCGACGCCGACCTCGTCGGAACCCAGCGGTCGCGCGGCACCGGCCGCGTCGATCAGGGTGCCCGAGCGGTAGCTCGGCTGCCCGCCCGAGTCGCGCAGCTCGAAGACCATCAGCTCGCGGCCGTCCTCGAGCTGCACCGCGAACCAATCCCAACCCACCACATCTCCTTCGAGCAACGAGGTGCTCCACTCGCGATCGAACCAGCCACTGCCGACCACCGGCAGGGCAACTCCGTCGAGCTCGACCACACCCCGTGCGGCGAGTCGAGTCGCCGAGTAGTAGTACGAAGCAGCGCCCTCGGTGTTCCCCTTCTTGGAGAAGCCACGATCGCCGTGGAGCACCATGGGTTTCTCGGCGACCAGGTCGAGCTGCATCCCGAACGGGCGCCCGTCCTCGGCCTCGGCTGCTCCGACTCGCGCCTCGACCGACATCCCGAAGGGCTCTCCGCCCACTTCGAGGCGCCAGTCGTCGACCTCGAGCGCCACCCGTCCGTCGGTGGTCGCAGTGGCTCCTCCGACCCCCGCCCCCGCCCGCACCAGCCGCTCGGCAGAACGGAAAGCCTCGCCATCGACGTCGGTCAGCGCGAGGTGGGCCAGCCACAAGGAGGTCGTGGCCCAGCTGCTGCTTCGATCCTCCGGCTCTCCGGGCACCAAGCCGGTGCGGAAGACCGTGGCCTGGTAGCCGAAACGCCGCGGCGGAGACGTTCCCTCGACCTCCAGGTGGCCGACGACGTACCACCACTCGGTACGGTACTCGGGATGCGGGAAGTGATCGCGTGGAAACTCGAGCTCGCGAGGCCCGGTGACCAGCTCGAAGCCGTCGGCCGACCCGCCGAGTGCCGCCGCAAGATCGAGCGCGGGAGGAGCCTCAGGCGCCGCACACCCGAGCACGGCAAGAATCCCGACGCCGGCCTTGGCGAGCCGCCAATCCCTCCGCCTGCTCAGAAGATGGGACCCGGGACCAGGGACCAGGGACCAGGGATCCGGAACGGAGGCCGAACCACGGTCCCCATTCTCGTCCCCCGGGGTGTACCACGGAGAGGTGCATGAGGAACTGCTGCGGATCCCGGATCCCTTCTTCCGGGTCCCGGGTCCCAGGTCCCGGGTCCCCATCCTAGGCCGCCGGCAGGCCACGAACCTCGTGAATCCGCCACCCGGCCTCACTACCGACCAGAATCACGTCGACCTGTCGGACCTCGGCAAACTCGGGGTCGAGCGGATGGCGGATGACGATCTGGGGCCGCGAGAACGCCCAACCGGGCCGCGCGGCGGCCGGGGTGACTCCCGCCTTGTCGATCGCCGCGACAAGCTCCTCCAGCGGCAGGAACGCCTGCGCCAGCGCGTCACTGACCTCACGGCGAATCTGGTCGGTCAGGAT
Organism: uncultured Thermoanaerobaculia bacterium; assembly: GCA_964599475.1. Taxonomy (GTDB): domain Bacteria; phylum Acidobacteriota; class Thermoanaerobaculia; order Multivoradales; family CAZRFU01; genus CAZRFU01. The sequence goes on along the minus strand of CAZRFU010000092.1, from coordinate 3,856 downwards.
CATCGCGGGGCCCTCCAGTCCGGCGTCTTCTTTTCGCGCAGGAAGTGACGAATCCCGTGGCGGCAGTCCTCGGTGCCCCGCGCGGCGGCGTTCGCCTCCACCGCCAGATCGAGGGCCACCTCGAGCGGCTGGCCGAGCGCCGCCAGCAGGAGTCGCTTGGTGCGAGCGATCGACTCCGAGCTGGCGCGGCTGAGCACCGACAGGGCGTACTCGCGTCCGGCGGCGGCCAACTCAGCGGCCGGAACCACACGATTGGCCAGACCCATCGCCGCCGCGGCTTCCGCTGCGATCGGCTCGGGATCGAGCAGGAGCTCACGCAGATGGGAGCCGCGCACGCGCAGCGGCAGGTAGGTTGCCACCAGAGCCGCGACGAAGCCGATCTTGACCTCGGAGTAGAGGAACTTGGCATTGTCGGCGGCAAAGACGAAGTCGCAGGCCGTGGCAATGCCACAGCCGCCGGCGACACACCATCCCTGGACCAAAGCGACCGTCAGTGCCTCCTGCCGCAGGATCGCCTCGAACAGGCGCCGCAGCTTGGCCGATTCCGCCCGGTTCTCATCGAGTGAAGCTTCGAGCATCGACTCGATCTGGACCAAGTCGGCGCCGGCGCAAAACGCCTTGCCTTCGGCCGACAGCAGCAGCGCCCGCACCCCTTCGGCGCGCCAGTCGCGCTCGTAGGTTTCAGTCAGCGCGACGGCGAGAGCGGGCGACAAAGCGTTGGCCCGCCCCGGGTCGGCGAGGATGACGTGCAGGATCTCGCCGTCGCGTTCGAGGCGCAGCGAAGCGTCGCTCATGCCCGCTCGCCCACCGTCGCCAGCACGCTTTCGGGCACCTCGAGCTCGAGTGCGAGGATCCCCTGGGCGTGGGTCTTACCCTGCGCATCGGTCTTGAGCGACAGAGTTCCACCACCGCCGAGGGAGTCGTGCAGGATGAAGTTCAGCGCCAGCAGGTTGGGCACCTCGAAGCGCTCGACCCGGCCGCGGCAGACCTCGCGAAAGTGCTCGGCGACGCGGTCCGGTGTCAGCGTGGCGACCAAGACCTGATAGGCCTCGGCCGAGTCGGCGATCACGCCGACGTTGCTGCCGTCGCCCTTGTCCCCCGAGCGCGCATGGGCGATCCGTTCGAGGCGGACCTTTGCCATCAGCTGACCTCCACCGACACCGAAATCTGCGACTCGACCAGCTCGCGCGGCACCAAGGCCGGCCAGTAGGCGACGATCTCCTGCGGCTTGGGGCGTCCGCCGGCAAAACCGGTCACCCCTGGAGGGCCGGCGGTGATCAATGGCGCGAGCTCCTTGCCGAAGCGTTCGACCTTCTTGCGATCGGCACCACGAACACCGAGACGGAGCACCACCTCGGGCGGATCGACCGGCGGGGTGAGGATTCCCGGGAGGCACGCGGAAACGCCAACCAGCTCCTCGACCCGGTCCTCAGCCGGGAACTCGACACCGGTGCGAGCAAGGCGCTTCCACACCACTTCGGCCGCCAGCCGCGCCTTGTCGACCGCGCGTGGACCCGAAATCGTCAGTTGGCCGGTCGCCTTCCAGCCGTCGAGGTAGGAGCCCGAGAGCTTGAGGAACGGCGTGCGTTCGCGCCCTTTGATGCCCGAAACCGCCACCCGGTCCGGACCCTGCTGGGCCAGCCGAATCGAGGTGAAGTCCGCCACACAGTCGGGCGTCAGGTAGGCCTCGGCGTCGCCCATCTCGTAGAGCAACTGCTCGGAAACCGTTCCCACCGTCACCATCCCGCCGGTGCCGGGGTGTTTGGTGACGACGAAGGTGCCGTCCGCCTCGGCTTCGATCACCGGGTAGCCGACGTTCCAGAGGTCGGGCACCTCCCACCAGCGGCTGTAGTTGCCGCCAGTGCACTGCGCCCCACACTCGAGGATGTGCCCGGCGATGGTGCCGGCCGCCATCCGATCCCAATCGTCGGCGGCCCAGCCGAAGGCGTGGATCATCGGCGCGAGCGCCAAGGATGTGTCGGTGACCCGCCCGCACAAGACGATCTGCGCACCGAGATCGAGCGCGTCGGCGATCGGCCGTGCGCCCAGGTAGACGTTGGCGCTGGTCATCGCTGGGAGATGTGGCGCCAACGGCGCGCCGGTCTCCATGTTGCGGAGCTCGTGCCCGGCCGCGATCATCTCGCCCAGGCGCGGGTAGATGTCATCGCCTTCGACCACGCCGATCGCCAGGCCCGAGATCCCCCGCGCCCGCGCAACCTCGAAGATGCGCTCGCGGCACGCGCGCGGGTTGAGACCACCGGCGTTGGTGATGACCTTCGTGCCCTTCTCCACCAGCTCCGGCAACACCCTCTCGATCAGCTCGACGAAATCGGTGGCGTAGCCGAGCTCGGGGCGTTTGAGCTTCTGCCGATTCATGATCGACAGCGTGACCTCGGCGAGGTAGTCGAGCCCCAAGTAGTCGAGAGGTCCACCGCGAAGCAGCTCGACCGGCGCGTCGACGCTGTCACCCCAGAATCCCTGGCCGTTGCCGATCCGGATCGTTCTCATCAGGCGGGAGGATACCAGGTCCACCAGGCGGCACCTCGTTGGCCGCGTCGCCACCTCGGCGCCCCACCAGACAGGCCGAGGTGGCCTTGCCGATTCACTACGGAGAAACGCCGCTCCAGCCCGAGATGTCGCCGCTTTCGAAACCATCGACGAAGAGGGGTGCGTACTCGTCGGCGCCGATGTCGCCAACCGCCCCACCCACCCCGTTCCATGGACTGTCGAAGTCTCGATCCTCGCCATCGAAATCTACCGAGGTACTGGTCGGCGTGCTCGCCGCAGGACAGGCATCGATAGCCGGTGAGTTGCGCACGAGATGGAAATCGTTCGATGCGGCGGCCTTGAACTTGGGGTCCGGCTGCACCAGCGACACTTCTTGAATAGTGCCCGGCGGCAAGCCGGCAAACAGGGCCGCGCTGGTGCTCATGGTGCACCGCAAAGTCGGAGCCGCTGGACGATCGTACCGAGAGAACAAAGGCCCGCTGTGGTTGACCACCATGTTGCCGTCGATGTGCAGGGCCGCGGCGTTGACGCCGACTCCGATAAGGCCGGCAGTGACGAGATTGTTCGCGAGGGTCGAAAACGTCAGCTCGAGCTCGCTGTTGGTGTTGTCGACGGCGAGCAGGTCCGCACCGATGTTGTTGCGGACGACCGAGTTGAGCACCCCGAGTCGTCCGCCGGTGCGAACTTCAGCCACGGCACTGCCGGTCGAGGTGGCGACATTCCCGGACACGTCGGCCGCTTCGATCACGGCGAAGCCGCCGACCACCGACATCGCCGCGCCCGTCGTGGCGTCGTTCTGGCGCAGGCGCAAACAGCGGCCGGGGCCGCTGCACGTGGACGGACCCACACCGAACGGCGTGATCGAGGCGAGCCCGTTATGGCCGAGCATCACCCCGCCCCCAAAGTTGTCAGCGTGGTTGCGGACGATGTCGAGGTGCTCCGCCAGCAGGAGGCCCAGATCGTTGGCGTACACCCCACCGCCACTGGCAGCAGAGTTCTCTTCGATCCGCGCCATCGCCGCACCCTCGCCCAGCGCCTCGAAGCGCCCCTTCCTGATGAACACCCCGCCGCCCAGGCCCGCGGCCATATTGCCGTAGATCGTCTGAGCGAAGCCGTCGACAGCCCAGGACACGCCCCGACACCCCTCACCGAACCAAAGCCCGCCTCCGTTACCGCTGGCGACATTGGCCTCGATCGTGAAGTTGCCACCCAGCAACACCGTGGAGAGACCAAAAGCCGCCGGAGCATCACAGACAATGCCGCCACCATCGACTGCAAGATTCCCCACGACACCACTGTTGTCGAGCACGAGGCCTACTCCGCCCGAGCTGTCGACGAAGATACCCCC
>CAZRFU010000091.1:0-17307 GCA_964599475.1 uncultured Thermoanaerobaculia bacterium | reverse complement strand
AACTGTTACCCATGTTGCCGGTCCAAAGTGGCTACCATGTCGCCGGCCGTCCCGATCGGGGATCGGGGATCGGAGGGGGATCCGGTCCGGGTCCCGGGTCCCTTCAGCCGCCTATGGGCAGGTCGCGAACGCGTTGGTATCCGTGATCGCGGGCGCCGGCGGTCCCGGGTAGTTGAAGTAGATCTTGGTCTCGCCGGCACGCACGTCGGTCACCGCCAGACGGTAGAAGACGTTGGTCGTCGCTGCAGAGAACATCCAGTAGCGGTTGTTGAGCGCACAACCGTCCAAGACCTTGACCATGAGCTCCCAGTTGTCGGGGCCGAAGAACCAGAACAGACCGGAATCGGCGGCCGAGGTCACCACGGTGCCGGGACCGGTACCGCCATCGGGCACGCGCCACTGGACGCTGGCGGTGAAGTGCTCGTCCTGGATGCACAAGCTGGTCGCGGAGTCGAAGCAGTTGAAGGCAACCGGCGAGCTCAGGAAGGCTGCCCCTGCGCCGATCAGAGAGCCGTCGTGCCCGCCGATGTCGTCGTCGCCATTGCCATCGAGCGCCCATACTCCAATCAGACCGGCCTGCGCCGACGTGATCCGCACGTTGATCTTCTCGCGCAGCTGCGACTGGGTCCGGGCGACGTTCCACAGCCGCACCTCGTCGATGATGCCGGACGGTGTGACGTTCCAGCTGGAATCACTACCGATCCGCATTGGGCTGCCGCTGGTGGTCAGCGGTCCGGCTTCGGCGAAGGTCGCGGCGAGCTCACCGTTGATGTAGTGCCGTCGCTGCGCGCCGTCGAACACCACCGCGACGTGAGTCAGTTGGTTGGCGGGGATCTCGCCGCCGTTGCGGGCCGAAGATCCACCCTTGAGGTAAGAGCGCAGGGTGCGCTTGCCACCCACCGTGCACATCCCCACCCACCACGCCTGCAGATAATTCTTGCCCGCGATGCTGCGGCAGTCTTCGCTGGCCAGGCTATTCGAGATCCCGACCCACGCCTCGAAGGTGAACGCACCCGTTGGGTTGAGGTCGGTGTCGTGAGGCACCTCGACTCCGCCGTTGGAGGGGTTTCCCACCAGCGTCAGGTAGCCGTCGAAAGGCTGCGCTTCGGCGGCGGTCAGCGCGAGGCCGCCGCACAGGATCACGATCATGATTGCGCGAATGTTCATGGGTAGATTCTCCTGTCTTGCGAGGCCGGAATGCAAGGGCCTCTCACCAGATGGCGTCGGATCACCGGCTTCCGGCTCACGCCGTGACCACGCTCGCACGATCGGCACCGTCCGCGACCCGCGCATCGGCTCGGCGCACGGGATCACCCGGCCGCACCTCCCCGGCCACAACCACCTTGGCGTTGAGCCCGCGCAAGCGCATCGCCTTACCCTCGGCCGAGTTGACGAACCGCAAGGCATCGGCACCGAAGCGCCGGGCGAACTTGGCGCAGCCCGTGTGGGGCTGCGCGGTCACCTCGATGACCGCCGTGCCGATCGCGAGACGCGTTCCGGCAGGCAGGTTCTCGTGCGACAGGTCGAGGTCGATGAACAGCTGATCCCCGGCCCAGCGCCAGTTCTGCTCGCCGCCGGCGATCGCCTCGATCGCCCGAGCGCTCATCACGTTCAGTTGGCAGTCCGGATGTGGCGAACGATCGGGCGTGCGCGAACCGGAGCGCTCGCGCCAGTTGTCGCCGACCAGGCCGTGAGCAGGATCGAGCACACCGATGCCGAGGACCTCGCGCTGATCCTCTGCCGGACGTCGAACGACCTGCCTGAGGACACCCACCTCGGCCGGGGCGTCGCGCAGGTGATCGAGACCGGCGGTTAGCTCTTCGATGGTGCGGAAGAAAGTCTCCATGGTGGGAGCCTAGCAGCCCGTGGTGACCCGTACCCATCTTCCGAGGGGACGACTACTGCTGCTGCTGGCGACGATCGCGCCATGATCCGGGCGGGCCACCCGGCCGGCGACGATCCATCATCGGGCCCGGTCGGTCGCGCAGCTCGGGCATGCGGCGCAGCATCTCGACGTAGCGGCGCTCGTCCTCGGGATCGAGAGCCTCGCGGGAGTGCAACACGTGGTCCACGAAACGACGCTCGAGCGCGGTGGTCCGCTCCGAAAGCTCAGCCACCAGCGTCTCCAGGCGGGCGCGATCCGGCGTATCGGCGAGCAGCTCACGCCGCACCTCGCGCCGCAGCGTCTCGATCTCGCGGCGTTCGCTCATCAGCGAATGCATGAACGCCCGCTGGCCGTCGATGAACTGCTCTTGGGCCGGAGCGTCGAGACTCGGGGCCCCGAAAGGAGGTGATGCCTCGGGCTGGACTGGAGGCCGAGAGGCTCGCAGCACCACCAGAGTGACGAGGATGCCGACATTCAGGCCCAACGACACCAGCAGTCCGACGATCAGACCCCAGCGCCTCACGAGCCCTCCTCGGAGAACGACAACCAACTCTCCGCCAGGGTCGTGCCCACGACCCACTCCTCTGCGGCACTCGCGGCCACGGTGCTCTCCGGCACGGCCTGAGGCAGAAGGGTGGCCACACCCACGCCGACCGCAACCCCAGCGGCCAAGCCACAGGCCGCCATCGCCCGCACCAGCGAGGGAGCACGCCACAGCGCCGTCAGGCTTTCGGGCAATTCGTCGGCCTCGAGGCGGCGCACCACGGAGGCCGCAAAGCCCGGCGGCGGCTCGATCGGACCGGGATCCGGAAGCCGGCGCCACAAAGCCGCCAGCCGCTCGGACTCGCCGCTCGTTGCGACAGGCCCATCAGCACGGCCATGCTCTCGCCGCAGAATCGCTCGAACGTCGTGATCGTGGCTGTTCATGCTGTTGCCCTCGCCGCCTGCAACCGCCGCATCGCGCGGACCAGTCGGCTCTCGACGGCTCCTTCCGTGATTCCCAGGCTCTCGGCGGCCTGACGATATGACATCCCTTCAAACCTCACCAACGCCAACACCACTCGTTGGTTCGGCGGAAGGCTCGCGATCGCCCGACGCACTGCGGCGAGCTCTCGGCGCGCGATCCACTGCTGGTCCGCATCGGGCCCCTCGGCGATCGGTTCGAAGACGCGCTCCTCACCCTCAGCACCCTCGCCGACGAACGGGACCCACCTCAGGATCGCGCGTCGACGCAGGCGGTTCAGGCAGTGGTTGGTGGCGATTCGGTGCAGCCAAGTCGACACCCGTGCCCGGGGCTCGAACCGCCGAGCCTCCCTGAAGGCCTTGAGGAAAACTTCCTGACTCGCGTCGAGAGCCTCGTCCCGGTCATCGAGCAGGCGGTGGCAGAGGGTCACGATGCGCTGCTGGTGGCGCTCGACCAGGCGGGCAAAGGCCTCACGGTCGCCCTGTGCCACCAGCTCCAGCACCTGCCAATCGGGATCGATCTGATCGATCTCACCGCCTTGGGGCTGGGTTGCTTCCATTACCTGCCACGTCACTGCTGTCACGGTTCGGGGTTCTCCTCGGTGGTCCACCGCCACCTATGGAACACCCGAGCCTCGGAATTCCTACGGCGTCAGCGCCTCACCTCACGCACGCATCGAATCGAGCTGCTCCAAGACCTGCTCGATCTTGCGATAGCGCTTGTCCGGATTCTTCTCCAGGCACTTGAGCACGACCTTCTCGAGCGCCGACGGAATCTCGGGCCATAGATTCGACGGCGGCACGGGAGCCTCCTGCAGGTGTTTGATGACGATCTGCATCGGCGTGTCGCCGGTAAAGGGCAGCCTGCCGGCGAAGAGCTCGTAGAGCACCACGCCCACCGCGTAGATGTCGGCCCGTTCATCGGGCTCGCGCCCCTCGAGCTGCTCGGGCGAGAGGTAGTGGGGTGTCCCGATCACCGTCCCAGGGGTGGTTTGGCCCGGCGTCATGCGCTTGACCGGGCGAGCGATGCCGAAGTCCATCAGCTTGGCGTTACCGCTCGGTTCGATGATGGTGTTCTCCGGCTTGATGTCGCGGTGGATCACTCCCTGCCCGTGCGCAGCCTCGAGGCCACGGCACAACTGCCGGGCGATCCGCAGGCCGGCCGAGTAGGGCAAGCGCTGATTCTCGTCCAGCAGGTAGCGCAAGGTAATACCGCGCACGTACTCCATGGTGATGAACGGGATCCCGTCGATCTCGCCAAAGTCGTAGGTCCGCAGGACGTTGGGATGGGTGATCTTGCGCGCGAGCTTGAGCTCGCTCTTGAGCCGTTCCAGCTGATCGCGGTCACCCCAGACGTCGCTGCGCAACATTTTCAGCGCGACGAGATCGTCGAGCTCGCGGTCGCGTACCTTGTAGACCACACCCATGCCTCCGGCACCGAGGGTCGACAGGATCTCGAAGCGGTCACCCAACAGCGAGCCCGGGGCGATCTCGGACATGGTCGCAATACCACCGCCCGCCGCGGTGATCCGCTGAGGCTCCGCCCCGAGGGCCGTCGTCACCGCCTGGGCGCCTCCGGACATTTGCGCGGCAACGTCGCCCGAGACGAGGTAAAGGTTCTGGGGTGAGAGGATCCCACGCTGCGGCGCGAGCCTCAGCCCAGCCCGTTCGAATGCCGACGCGAGCTCCTGGAACACCTGGGTCGACAGCACGATGTCACCCGGAGATGCCTCTCGCAACAGGCCCTCGAGCTGCTGGACCGCAAGGCCGACCAACGCGTGGTAAGCGGCGTCGCCGACCAGGACCGTGCCATGCACCGCGTCGCCGACGACGACCGCGGCCGCTGGAGGCTCCTCCTCGTCGAAGGCACTTCGCCGCGCCGCCAGCGCAGCCAGCAGGTCGGCCGCCGCGGTGAAGGCGCGGTAGGTCGAGGCTTCACCCTCGAAAACCGCCAGCACGCGATGGCCGTAGACCGCCTCGACTCTCCCTTTCTGACGCTTGACCAGGTTGCCGATGCGGCGCAGATCCTGGCCGAGACGCTCGACGGTGGCGGTGGGGTCCTTGGTCGTGCCGGAGGTCGAGTAGTTCTTGAGCTCGAGGCCCAGGACCGCTACCCGGCACGTCTCGGCCTGAGCGAGGGCCGCGGCTCCGCCACCCTCCGGAATGGTCCGCTGCAGGTCGGCAACGTACGATTCCATGTCGCGCTTCTCGCGCAGATCGGACAGCAGGCTGTCGAGGGCCGAGGCGAGCTGCCCCACCTCGTCGCTGCTCTTGGTCTTGAAGCGCCGATCGTAGTCACCCTTGCTCGCCGCCGTCGCCGCGTCCGCCAGCTCGCGCACAGGCTGCATCACGCGCCGTGATACCAACCACGACAGCAGCGAGGCCAGCAATACCGCCACGGCCCCGACACCGAGAAGCGTCATCGAGATCTGTCGGTACGGCGCAATCGCCTCGTCGAGAGAAGCGATCGAGACGGTCGCAGCGATCGGCGTGCCGGTGGGATCGAGGAGGGGCCGAAGCTGGGCAATCGAGCGGCGATTGCCCAGCGACAATTCGACCTGTTCGACCGTCTGGCCCTTTTCCAGCACCTGTACGACCGCAGTCCCGCCGCCCTGCAGCGCGCCAACGAGGCCACTCTGCTCGGCCCCGCCGAGGGTGGTGGCGACCACCCGGGGAGCCGAGCTGGTGCCTGCGAGAATCGCGACGTCGGTGTCGGATACCCGCCGGATCTCGCGGGCCACCAAGTCGTCAATGCCGAAGCCGGCGATCATGAACCCGGAGAGCAGTGCACCCTGGCGCAGGGGAACCGCAACGGCATTGTAAAGCCGTCCGTCGCGCTCCCAGACCCCACTCGCCTCGAAGCGCTCGTAGGCGACCTCGAACAGCGGGTCCGCCTCCATCGACTCGCCGACATCGTCGGGTCGATCGGTATTGGCGAGCACGGTGCCTTCGGGGTCGACCAGAATCACGAAATCCGAGCCGAGGTCGGCGCGACGATCTTCGAGCAGATCCAGCACCGAACGCAGATCGCCACCATCGATCGCTTCGGCGAGATACGCCCGCAGGCTCGGATCCGTCGACAGCAATCGGGCGATCAAGCGCAGCTGGCCCTGGCGCTGCACCTGGAACGACGTTTGGACCGAGGCGCTGCGGTCGAGAGCCTGCACCACCGCCCGGCGCGCGATACGCTCGCCGACGAACGAGGTCACGCCCACCGCCGCCGCCACCGCCAAGGCAACCAAGGTTGCCGTGATCAGAAAGATTCGCGTGCCGAGGGTGAGTCTCAGGAACTTCCTCATCGCTGCTCACTCATAGCTGCTGGTCGGCGCGTAGGCCTGCCCGTGTTTGTTGGTGTGCTGGGGGACCCGGGGTCGCGAGACCTCGAGCTCCACCTTGCCGATGGCAGCCGCCCCCGCAGCGACGGGCACCGAGACCGGATCCGACCGCTCATGCCAGACGTGCAAGGTCCCCCCACCCTCCGGCACGCTCAAGCGAAACCGGCCGTCGGCATCCGGTCGTGCGGCGAACGGAGCGTCGAGCACCATGACGTAGCCGACCATCGCATGGTGCACGTTGCAGAACACCCTCACCAGGCCGGCCTCGCTGAAGGTGACGGTTTCGCCCGGACCAGTCTTGTAGAAACCGAGGTCGAAGCTGTTCTTGCCCGACACGGAGAAGACATTGTGGAGGATCGGGTCCTGATTCGGGAAGCGCACCTTCTCCCCGCGTCGCACCACCAGGACGTGGGGATCGAACTCCTTGTTCTTGGTGGTCATCACGTGCGGGTCTGGGCGCAGTGCCGACTGCTCGACCTTCCCCTTCGGCTCGAACCACACGACCGCGTCGCGCAAGTCGCCCAAACGGCTCGGCTTGCCCCGCCGCACCAGCGACACCGTGCCGCTGAGCTCCGCGGCCTCCACGGCTCCGGCAGCGGCCAATGCGACCGCAACGATGACCAGGGACACACGCTTCATCGGGACCCCTCGAACCTGGACTTCATCGCGAGATTAGAACACATCGGGGCGGGCCGCCACCGGACCGACCTGGTAGCCTTGGCACATGGCGACCGTCGACAGCGAAGCCCAGGCTCTGCGAGCGGCAGTCGCAAGCTATCTGCGCCATCCGGACCCGGACGGATTTGGGGCGTTGGCTCTCCGCGCTGCTCGCCTTCAAGCGCGAAAAATTCCCGCCTGCGCTCGGCTGTGGGCGAGTCGCGGCGTCGATCCCGAGCAGGCCGAGGACTGGCGCGCGATCCCGCCGATGCCGACCCTCGCATTCAAGCGCCAACCGCTCGCGGTGGGACCTGCGGTCGTGACCTTTCGCTCCAGTGGCACCCGGTCGGGCCGCCGCAGCGAGCACCACCAGCCCTGGCCGGAGCTGTACGACCTCGCCGTCGACCTCACCTTCCCGACGGCCGCTCTCCCGCCCTCGGCTCCCACTCCGCTCACCTCTCCTCCGAATCCCGGATCCCGCGCCCCGATGCTCTCCCTGATCGCGCCACCACGCGTGATTCCGGATTCGAGTCTGTCGCACATGATCGGCCGCGTCGTCGCCACTTGGGGTGCCTCGAGCTCGGCCTGGGCCCTGGGAGAGCACGGCCTCGACCTCGCCATCGCCGAGTCCTGGATCAGCGAGGTGATCGCCGCCGGTCGACCGGCCCTGATCCTCTCCACCGCCTTTGCCCTGGTCTACCTGCTCGACGAGCTGACCTCGCGCCGGCGGGCCTGGGCCCTTCCGGCGGGCTCGCTGCTGTTCGAGACCGGGGGCTACAAGGGCCGCAGCCGGTCGCTCGATCGCCGCGACATCGAGGCCTTGGTCAACGCCCACCTCGGTCTGGCGCCCCACCAGATCGTCCGCGAGTACGGCATGAGTGAGCTGTCGAGCCAGCTGTACGCGTCGGCTCGAACCGGATCGTCGACCGCCTTCACCGCTCCACCCTGGGTCCGCGTCCAGATCCTCGATCCCGCCACCCTCGCACCCCTCGATCCCGACCGGGAGGGGCTGATCTCGATCGTCGACCTCGCCAACGCCGGCTCGATCGTGCACGTCCTGACCGAGGATCTCGGGCGCCTCGACCGCGAAGGGCGCTTGACTCTGCTCGGCCGAGCGAGCGACGCCGAGCTGCGCGGCTGTTCGCTCGCGGCCGAGGAACTTCTCGGGGAGCCGTGGGGTTGAGCTCCTGGACCTGGTACCCGGTCCGGCCCCAGCCAGTACCCAGTACCCAGTACCCAGTACCTGGGAGTCTACGGGGTTGGGGGTTGGGCCGAGCGTCGGTCACGGCAACCGGCCGGCGACGTATACTCGGCCGAGGAGGGTTGGCATGCGCAAAGCAGCTTTTGGACTGCTGATGGCCGTGAGCTCGGCGAGCCTCGTGGCTGAGGAGACCACCCTCCCGGTGGTGGTGGCAATGGACGCGAGTCGCTCGCTGCGACCGGCGGAGCTGAGTGCGGCGCGTGCCCGGATGACGGCGCTGCTGCAGCAGTTGCCCGGGAGCACTCCCTCCGGCCTCTTGGCGTTTGCCGACGACGCAACATGGGTGCGCCCACTCGGCACTCCCCTGTCGGAGATCCCGGCCGCCCTGGATGCCCTCGAGCTTTCGGGGCGGCATACCCTGCTGCACGATGCCCTTTTCACCGCAGCTGAAGGGCTCGAGTCCACCGGTGGAGTGATCCTGCTGATCACCGACGGCCTCGACGAAAACTCGGCCACCACCGTCGAGGACGTCACCCGCCGCTGCGAGGCGGCCGGGGTGACCGTGGTGCCCGTCGGCATCGGCAGAGTCCAGGAGCGCGCCCTGCGACGTATCGCCCTCCTCACCCGTGGCACCTACCTCGGCAGCCTCGAGCAGGTCGACCCCAGTGCCCTCACCAACGCCGTCAACGCGGCAAGCTCAGCTCGCCTGGCCGCTCTTGCCGAGCAGGAGCAGCTCGCAGCACAAGCCGCCGAGATCGAGCGGCGGCCGGCCGAGCCGACCACCGCGCCTGCACCCCAGCCCGTCGCGGTGCAGCAGCCGATCGCCCCTACCCCGTGGTGGCCGCTGACCTTGCTCGCCCTTGGCCTCGTCGCCGGAGCGCTGGCGGTGGTCCTGCTGGTGCGGCGCCGCAACGGCTCGGCACCTGTTCAGGATCCGCGGGCCGCAGCCCTCGAAGCCGAGCTCCGGTCCGCCGAGGAGCGCGAGCTGCAGCTGGCGCTGCGCGATCGCCCGGTCGCGAGCAGCGAGGAGACCGCCGAGATCGCGATCCCCAAGGATCTCCGCGACGAGGTTGCCGGCGACGACGACGATCCGTTCGAAAAGACCAGGGTACTGGCACAGCGCTCGCTGCTGATGGTCAAGGAGCCGGGCGCTGCGATCCGCTCGCTGATGCTGCGCGGCGAACGGGGCTTCGGCGTCGGCCGCGATTCGCACGGCAACACCCTGCGGATCGCCGATCCGGCGATGAGCGGCCACCACTTCAAGATCGTGCCCGACGGCGACGTGTTCGTGTTGGTCGACCTCGGCTCGACCAACGGCACCTACGTCAACCGCGAGCGAGTTCGGGCTCGGCGCTTGAGCTCTGGTGACGTCATCCATGCGGGACAGGTCGAGTTCGAGTTCCGCACCTTCGATCAGCCGCTGAATTGACTCCCCTGCGCGACTGGCACACTCCCCAGCTCGCCCCGCCCAGCCACGTCGACACGGACGGCGAAGGTCTGTCGCGCGGCCGCTGGGACGCTGCGGCGATCGCTGCCGTGTTGACGGCCCTGGAGGCCGCCGGCACCGACGATCCTCGCCGCCGCCTCGAGCCGCGCGCCGTGTGGGAGGCATGGTGCGCCGCCGTAGATGCGGTGCTTTCCGATCAGGCATTGGCCCGCGCGATCGCCGCGTCGGCGCGCCTCTCCCCCGCCGGGGTCCGGGCCGCTCTCGAGGCCGTCTTGAGTGGCTTCGCCGGAGCCGATGCGCTCGATCTCCTCGAACAGGGCTGGCGGATGCCGCAGGTCGCGAGCCCACTGCTCGCCATCCTGCCCGCAACCGTCCCCGGGATTGGGGCCCAGGTGATCCTGCCCGCGATCGCCCGTGGTCGCCCGCTCTGTCTCAAGAGCGCCCGCGACGAGCCGTGGTCTACACCGGCCCTCCTCGCCTCGCTCGCGCACCACCTCCCGGATCTGGGGCGAAGCCTCGCTGCCGTCGTCTGGCGCGGCGGCGACTCCGCCCTGGAGGAGCTCGCTGCCGCCCGAGCCGGCGCCGTGTTGGCCTACGGTTCGGATCCTACTCTGGCGCACTGGCGTACCCGTGACGTCGAGGTCGTCGGCCTTGGTCCGCGTGCCAGCTGTGCCGTCATCGACGCAGCGCGCATCAACGACGCCGTGGTCGCCGGGCTGGTCCAGGACACCGCCCTGCTCGATCAACGCGGCTGCCTGTCACTGGCGGGAGTCGTATCGATCGGCGATCACGCGGCTGCCGAGACCCTGGCACGCCAGCTGGCGCGGCAGCTGACCAGCGCCGCACGCGACCTCCCCCCAGGTCCTGCGACCACCGCCGACCTCGCCGCCGTACAGGCTTGGAGACTCGAGGCTCACGCCGTCGGTTGCGCGATCTGGGAGGTCACACCGATCGAGGCCGGAGCAGTCGCCGTCGATCCCCAAGGCGACCCGCTGGTTACTCCCGGATTGCGCCATCTGACCATCGTCCCCGTCCCCGATGCAGCGTCGGCGGTCGACCGCCTCGAGCGCAGCAGGCGCCTGCTGCAAGGCGCAGCCCTCTTCGGCCCTGCGAGCGAGGAACTTCGCCCGCAGCTGGAGAACCTCGGAGCAACCTGGATCTGCGCCCCCGGTCTCCTGCAGCGGCCGAGCGTCTGGTGGGGCAACGCGGCGGCCGGCCCCCTCGAGCTCGTCGCAGCAGGCCGCTGAGACGCGGCCGGGTATTGGTATCGGGTATCGGGTATCAAGGATCATCAGATCCTCATCCCCGGAGCGCTCCACCGAGGGCATGGACACTGCGCATAGCCCCGCTCAGGGCTCCGACCAGCACCCAGTACCCGGTACCCGGTACCTTGGTGCCCCTCCTCGAATGGACCCGCGCCCATCCGACGGCAGCGCCGCCAACCGCTACTGCTTGCGCTTGGGGCGTTTGGGAAACGGCCGCCACGGCGCCTGACCGACCGCACTGTCGCCGCGGTCACGAGGTGCTCGCGGCTCCCGATCCCGCGGCGGCCTCGCGTCGCGATCGCGGCGTTCCGGCGAGGGGTAGGCCGAAGGCTGGAACGGCCGCAGCCCGAGCGGCCGTCCTCGCACCACCACCCCCGACAGGTGCTCGATGGCGGCGCGGGGCAGGTCGCCGGGCAGCTCGACCACCGAAAAGTGCTCGCGGATGTCGATCCTACCGATGAACCGCGAGGCAATCCCGATCTCGTTGGCGATCGCGCCGACGAGGTTGGCCGGCAACACCCCTTGCTCGCGCCCCACGTCGACCCTCCACGCGCGCCACTCGAACCCGCCCCGCGGCTCCCAGCTCTCCCCACGCGGGCCCCGATCCTGCCCCCGGTCCTCTCGAGCCGGCCTGTCGGGTCGCGGCGGGCGTCCCGAGGGCAGCTCCGGCAGGTCCGGCACCAGCGGCCGCTCGCGCTGGGCCAGAAACGCCAGGGCACCGGCGATCTGCTCGACCGGCGTGTCGTGCTCGTCGCGATAGCTCTGAATGATGCTGACGAACCGGTCCAGGTCCGCCGTGGTCAAGGCTTCGGTGATCTCGTCCTTGAATCGCGCGACGCGCTTGTCGACGATGTCGCTCAGGCTCGGCATCCGGAAACGCTCGATCTGCTGGCCGGTCGATCGCTGGATCACTTCGAGCAGGCGTCGCTCTCGCGGCGTGACGAAGAGGATCGCCTCACCGGAGCGACCAGCGCGACCGGTGCGTCCGATGCGGTGCACGTACGATTCGACGTCCGGCGGCAGGTCGTAGTTGATGACGTGGCTGATGCGCTCGACGTCGAGGCCCCGTGCCGCCACGTCGGTGGCGACAACGATGTCGAGCGCTCCGGCCTTGAGGCGCTCGACGGTCTTCTCGCGCAACGGCTGGCTCATGTCGCCGTGCAACGAACCGCAGGCGTAGCCTCGCGCCTCGAGTTTCTCCGACAGCTCGACCGCAGCGATGCGCGTTCGCACGAACACCAGCACCGCGTCGAAGTCGCCGATCTCGAGGATTCTGGTCAGTGCATCGAGCTTGTGGGCACCTGCCGCTTCCCACCACAGCTGGCGGATCGAGGCCACCGTCGTCGTCGCGCTCTCGATCCGCACTTCGACCGGATCGACCAGACGCGCTCGGGCGATGCGCGCGATCGCAGGAGGCATGGTCGCCGAGAACAGGGCTACCTGGGCACCTTCCGGGGTCCGGCCGAGAATCGCCTCGACCTCGTCGAGAAAGCCCATGCGCAACATCTCGTCGGCCTCGTCCAAGACCACCGAGCGAATCCCACCGAGATCGAGCGTGCCACGATCGAGGTGGTCGAGAATCCGTCCAGGTGTTCCCACGACGGCGTGCACACCTCGGGCGAGCGGCCGCAGCTGCACCCCCATCGCCTGGCCGCCGTAGACCGGCAGGACGTGAAACCCGGGGATCTTGCGGGCATAGCTCGCCATCGCCTCTGCCACTTGGATCGCCAGCTCGCGCGTCGGCGTCAGCACCAGGATCTGCGGCGGAGTGCGCCGTCCGACGTCGAGCCGACTCAGCAACGGCAAGGCAAAGGCCGCCGTCTTGCCGGTTCCGGTCTGGGCCTGCCCGAGCAGGTCGCGCCCTTCGAGCAGGGGTGGGATCGCCGCCGCCTGGATCGGCGATGGACGCTCGTACCCGAGCTCGACCACCGCGGCGAGCACCGCGGGCTCCAGTCCGAGCTCGGCGAAGCCGATTCCGTCAGCGGCGGGCTGGGGATCCGCGACTGCCACTTCCTTGGTGGGCGCTTTGGGTTTCCGCGGGCGCGGCGCCGATTCCGATGTGCTCGGTGCAGCACCCTCCTCGGGTGGGGTCTTCCGTTTGGTGGCCATAATCTCTCCTCGAACGCCACCGACTCAACCACAGCTCCGGCGGTCGTGGTGCAGCGACACCACGAGTCTTCACGATACCATCGTCTGCGGAGGACCTGATGCTGAGCCCCGTTCTCGTCGCATCGCTCAATCCCACCAAGATCGAGGCGGCGCGGCGGGGCTACACCATGCTCTTCGGGCCGCCGGCGTCCCTGCGCGGAATCTCGGTCGACTCCGGCGTCGCGCCACAACCCGTCGGGGACGACGAAACCTACCGCGGCGCGGCCCAACGAGCGGGGGCCGCCCGGTCGCTGGCCGCGCTCGAGGATCTCGTCGTCGCCATCGAAGCGGGCGTCGAGGAAGGACCGATCCACCTCATGGCTTTCGCCTGGGTGGTCGTCGACCGAGGCAGCGCGAAATCCGCCGCCCGCAGCGCGGCGTTCCCCCTGCCGGAAGCGGTGGCGAAGCTGGTGCGAGGGGGCATGGAGCTCGGCGCGGCCGACGATCACGTCTTCGGCCGCACCAACTCGAAGCACCAGGACGGCGCCATCGGCATCCTCTCCGGCGGCGCCATCGATCGGATCGGCCTCTACGCGCCTGCGGTGGCGATGGCGCTGTTGCCGTGGAAAGAGGTACCCCCTACATCTCCAACCGCGCCGGACTGGTCAGCAGATTGCCGCTGGCAGGATCGAAGATGGCCACCAAGAGATCGTGGTCGGCCTTGCGCAGCTCGACCTCGGTCTTGAATCGGCCCCATTTGCCTGGTCCCGGCTCCTCCGCCGAGGTGAGCGTAATCGGGACGACCGGGACCTCCGCGGTCGATCCACCGGAATCGCGCACGGCAACCCGCAGCTCCACCACCACCTGCCAAGCGTCGCCGACCGGCAGGGCGGTGACTTTGTCGAGCGGTACGTCGACCGTCAGCGGCACTTTGACGCGGTTGATGCGACTGCGCACCGGTTCGCCCAGATCGACCCGCAGCGCTCCGTCGGAGGTGGAACCGTCGCCGAAGAGCAGCGCGCTCTCGACCGCCATCGTCACCTCGGCCTGACGCGAAGAATCGACGTAGTCCTCGCGCGCGCGGACTTCCAGGCCCGGCCGCGCCACCCGCACCACGACCTCGTGCCGCGCGTCGTCGCCGCGTCGCTCCGGGGTGAACCCGAGCCAGTAGAACGACCGCGTGTCCTGGGCCACGAGACGCAGCGGCTCGAGCCGCCGGGCATTCAGCATCGCCTCGCCCCCGGTCTGGTTGGCGAGGAAGTACAGGCCTTGATGGAGCTCGTATTCGCGGTTCGCATCGAAGTTGCCGCCTGTCGGCAGATCCGCCGAGGCGTCGGCGATCGCCGTCGCCTCGAGCCCTGGGACATCCACAGGATAGACCGTGTAACCGAGCTGGTTGGCGGTGTCCACCAGCGGTGCGAAGAGCTCGCGTCCCCGCGGAATCGACCGCTCTGCAAAGCCCCTCGAAGGGTCACCGGTGGCGACGTTGACAGGATCGAAGGGCCAGCCACCGGAGAGCACCAGCATCACCTTGCGACCGGGAGGTTTGGCAAAGCCCCGCATCGCCGCGGTCGCGCCCGCGATCGAACGCCCCACCTGATCCGCAATCGACCAGGCGTAGCGCTCTTCTTCGATATCGAGGCGAGCGTCGCCGAAGTCCCCGCGCACGCCGGGGGTTTGTACCCTCAGGCGGGCGTCGCGGCGGTAGGTCCTGAGCTCGGTCAGCCGATGGAGGCCAAAGGCCGGCCGGTCCTTGGCGCGGTCGAGAATCCGCTGCACTTCGGGCCACGAGCCGGTCCAGGTCGACAACATCTCGACGCTCTTCCCATCGAAAGCCACCACCGCGATGCGATCGGCCGGCCCGAGAAAGGTCACATCCTCGCGCAGGGCCTGCAAGACCTTGTCGCGATCCCGAGGGATCGAGGAGTAGTCGTCGATGAACAGCAAATAGCTGGTGCCCAATGGTTGGCCGAACTCGCCACCGGCGATCGCGGCAACGCCTTCAGGCGGTGCCAACAACACGCCATCCTTGATCTCGCTGAAGTAGTCGAGGGACATCGGCTTGCCGTCGACCTCGATGCTGAAGTCGGATGGACTCAGCCCGTGCACCCGATTGCCCGCCTTGTCGGTGACCACCACCTCGACGTTGACCACCCGCACCTCGACGGTCTCCCCGAAGGCGGACGGCAACGAACCCTGGCCGAAACCGACCCCCGAAAGCAGCAGCCCTGCCAGTCCCAGGGTCAGTGTTGGTGTGTACCTCATCTCACGAACCTCCTTCCGACCCAGTCCGAGTCGTGTCGATTGTGTCAGCAAGTCGCGTGCCTGGTAGGTGGTGGATGCATTCCCGGTGCACCAGGGCCAGGGACCCGGGACCAGGGACCAAAACCAGGGACCAGGGACCAGGGACCGGGGACTCCTCGGAGCGCCGGGTGGACGTTCCTGAGCTTGACCCCGATCCGCGGGACTGGGACTGAGAGGCCTGAATGGAGCCGGATCGTCCCCACGAGAGGACACCCAACATCCAACACCCAACACCAACCCCTCTAGTTTTCGGGTCTGGGCCCTGCCATCATTGCCGCCATGGCTCGAGCTCAGGTGGCCGGCGGGTACCCCTCGACGCGCGGGAGCGTCGTCGAGGCGCTCTGCGCAGGCGACTCGGCACAGCGCAACCGAGCCCTCGGGACCGTCGTCGAGCTCTATTCGAAACCGCTGGCAGCCTATCTGCGGGGACGATTCGGGTGCTCACCGGAGGACGCAGAAGACCTGATCCAAGGGTTCTTCACGACTGCCCTCGAGCGCAGCTCCCTGTCGAAGTTCGACCCTCGGCAGGCTTCTTTCCGCACCTTTCTGCGCCTGCTGGTCGATCATCACGTCAGCAACCATTTCACGTCGATGTCGCGCCTCAAGCGCGGCGGCGATGTCAGCGTGCTCGACCCGGCCGAAGCGGAAGACGCACTGGCCCGGGTCGCTACCGCTGACCCGGATCCCGAGGCTCTGCTGCAACGGGAGTGGCGGCGCAGCGTGTTCACAATGGCTGTGGCGAGGTTGGAGCGCGATCTCCAGCGCGACGGGCGTGGAGCGCAATACCAAGTGTTTGCTTCCATCGACCTCGCTGACGACCCCAAGCGACCGAGCTATCGGGCCGTTGCCCAACAGCTCCAGCTGACGGAAACGACCGTCACGAACCATCTGGCAGCCGCGCGCCGGCGGTTTCGCACCACAGTCCTCGAGGTGCTGCGCGAGGTGACGGCGACCGAGGCGGAGTTTCGAGCGGAAGCGCGGGCCGCACTCGGGTTCGATGGATGATCTGGCTCTCGGACGACATCGTCGCGCGTCTGGCCGCAGGGGCTGACGAGCCCGACTTCACAGAGACCCGCTACCGTCTCGTCGAACGGCTCGACCGCGGCGGCATGGGGATCGTCTATGCGGCGACGGACCTCCTGCTCGAGCGCGAGGTGGCGATCAAGGTTCTGGCCGACCCGGCCGCGGGGGACGAGCTCGCCACGCGCCTCGAGCAGGAAGCCAAAATTCTGGCCGGACTCGAGCATCCCGGAATCGTCCCCGTCCACGATTCCGGCGTGTTGCCGGATGGACGCCGGTGGTATGTCATGAAGCGGGTTCGCGGTGTCACCCTGCGCGACCACCTCGACTCGATCTCCTCCCTGGCCGACGCCCTGCGGTTGTTCGTGCGGATCTGCGAGCCGGTCGCCTTCGCGCACTCCAGAGGTGTGGTCCACCGCGACCTCAAACCCGCCAACATCATGATCGGAGCATCGGGGGAGGTCCTGGTGATGGACTGGGGTGTCGCCAAGATCCTCGGCGCAGAGACATGCAATGAGCAACCCGCGGACGAGACCACGCCGCCACCCCTCCTCGCCACGGTGCCAAAGCCGTTGACAGCCCACGGATCGGTGGTCGGCACCCGCGGCTACATGGCCCCGGAGCAAGAGCGAGGCGACCAGCGTGCCATCGCTCCCACCACCGACGTATGGGCGCTTGGCACGGTCCTGGCCGAGGTCGTCGGCGCCGCGTGCGCTCGAGCGCCGGTCACAACCCCACGACCCCTGCAGGCGATCATCGCCCGGGCTACCAGCCCCGATCCGCGCGAGCGTTATCCCGGCGCGGCCGAGCTCGCCGATGACGTCCTGCGCTTCAGCGATGGTCGTCCGGTGGCGGCCTACCGCGAGTCGATCTTCGAACGTTTCGGGCGCCAGCTCCGCAGTCACCGCACGGCGGTTGCGGTGGTGCTGGCCTACTTGGTCATGCGGGCCGTCCTGCTGCTGGTCGTGGGCCGGTAAATGGGGATCGGGATCCGGGATCCGATATTCACCGGCCCGGGTGCACCAGGTCGTGGGGACCCGGGACCGGGGACCAGGGACCCGAAGGGAGCCGGACCAACTCGGACGGCACCGACCCGCGCTCCGACGAGTCCCCGGTGTCGGGTAGGCCGGGAGGTCACCCTC
>CAZRFU010000090.1:0-17719 GCA_964599475.1 uncultured Thermoanaerobaculia bacterium | reverse complement strand
CGACTCGAGTGCCGGGAATCGACCTCGGGGCGATGGCCGACGGCGGCGGGACGGTGGCGCTCGGGACGGTGTCTCTCGGAGCCGAGGAGCCGATCGAGGTCTTGGTGGTCGACGAGGAGGAGCAGCCCGTTGTTGGGGCCCGACTGTGGACCGCACGTGAGCAGGGCGAGCTCTTTGCCTTGCTGCGCGGTGACTCGGCGGCTGCCGCGGTGGCGACGACGGACGCAGAGGGTCGTGCGGTGATCGGCGGTCTGGCGGTCGGTGAGCACGTCGAGCTGATGATCCGGGCACCGGGCTTTTCGACCGCGACGAGCTCGCTGGTGGCCACCGTCGATGGGCCACCCCATGTCGTCCCGCTGTGGGCGCTCCTGTCGTTCTCGGGCAGAGTCGTCGACGAAAGGGGGCGCCCGCTCGAAGGCGCGCAGGTACGGCTGACCCCGAGAGTCGAGGTGGTCACTGCGTCCGGCTCGAGTATGTCGAGTGGTCAGCCACGGATGACACAAACCGGCAAGGACGGCACCTTCCGCTTCGACGAGCTCGAACGCGGCTCGGCGTTCCTCACGGTCACGGCGGCGGATCGCGTTGCCCTCAACGAGGAGCTGTCGATCAGCGCCGCCGATCAGCTCGAGGGTCGCGAGATCGTTCTGCTCGCCGGCACGAAGGTCACCGGAATGGTTCGGACGGTCGAGGGTACGGCCGTGGCCGAGGCTCGCGTGAGCCTGGGTTGGAGCGGCGGCGCAACCGACGCGAATGGGCGGTTTGAGCTCGCCGGAGTCCCGCTGGGATGGAGTGAGCTGGTGGTTGGGGCGGAAGGCTTTCGGACCCACCGCCGCGAGGTCGAGATCGCCGCCGAGGCCACCCTCGAGGTCGAGCTGGAACCAGGACTGCGGGTGGCCGGGAGGGTGGTCGACGGCGCCGGCGAGCCCCTCGTGGGGGGCGATGTGCGCCCACAGTTCACGGTCGCACGGTACCAGGCGAGGGCGGTTCAGACCGACGCGAGTGGCGCCTTCGTGCTTGCCGGCCTCGAGCCGGGAGAGCTGCGATTCCTCGTCGAGAACCGTGCCTCGATGGCGCGTTTCCAGACCGAGCCGATGCAGCTCGAGACCAGCGTCGAGGGCCACGAGATCGTGGTGCCGGTGGCGGGGCGACTCGAGGGGCAGGTCATCGGTGCAGACTTGGGTGACCTGGCAACTGCCAACGTGGTTGCGATATCGCAGAGCGGTACCGAGTCGTCGCCGAGCTTCGGCATCGGCTCGGTCGACTTCGAGGGCCGCTGGAGTGTCCCCGGGGTGATGCCGGGGCTGTGGACGGTCTACGTCAGTCTGGTCGACGGTCGGCGGGGCTCGGCCGAGCTCGAGCTCGCCGTGGGGCAGACGATCGCCAGCGCCGACATCGAGTTCGAGGAGCGGGCAAGCCTGCGGGGACAGGTGGTGATCGATGGTGCGCCCGTCGCTCGGGTTGCCGTGATGATCGTCGACATGCAGGGTCGCCATGGCGGCCGTGCCGTCACCGACGCTGCCGGCGCCTTCGAAGTGACCGGGCTGCAACCGGGTCCGGCAA
This sequence comes from uncultured Thermoanaerobaculia bacterium, assembly GCA_964599475.1. GTDB lineage: Bacteria > Acidobacteriota > Thermoanaerobaculia > Multivoradales > CAZRFU01 > CAZRFU01. The sequence continues at coordinate 16,159 of CAZRFU010000090.1, read as the reverse complement.
CCCTGCATCTTTCGCTCGAAGGCCAACTCCCGGTGCGTCAGCAGCGGCCGGTGGTGGTCGAGGAGCGTCAGGCGGAGGCGTTGCTGATCGAGATCCGCACCGCCGGTCTCGAAGGCAAGGTGATCGACGATCAAGGGCGCCCGGTGGCTGCTGCCGCCGTGGAGCTCGCGTCAGCCGATCCGGACAACTTGGTGTTCCAGCCGCCGCAAACCCGCACCACCTCAGACGGCTCGTTTCGCCTGGCCAAGGTCGCCCCGGGGCGCTGGCGTCTGATCGTCCGTGCGCGCGGGCACGCCGATGGCCTTCTCGAGGTCGAGGTCGGTGAGGGCGAGCGGCGAAGTGACTTGGTGATTGCGCTCGAGCCGGAGGCTGCGGTGACGTTTCGGCTGGTCGCCGCGGCGGGCCCGCTGTCCCAGGTCTTGGTCGTCGCGGTCGACTCCGCCTCGGGTGCGGCTGGGCTCAGCCGCCGGGTTGGTGTCGGATCGGATGGCTCGGTGCGCCTGCCGCTGTCGTCCGGGTCGTGGCGGTTGTTCGTCGGTCTGCCGGGGCAAACCGGCATGGCGATCGTCGACGTCACCGCGCCGGGCGACGCGGGGATTGTGGCCGTGCCGCCCCCGGCCCGTCTCGCCATCTCACTCGAGGATCCACCCGTGGCGCAGAGTCTGCAGATCTGCGCCGTCGACGGCACCGGGGCCCCCGCGCTCGCTTGGGATGGCAACGGCGACCTGGCTCCCTGTCTTCCGTGGTCGACCGGAAGGGTCGGAACCTTCGACGCCCCACCCGGTACCGCACGCCTCGTGGTGGTCGGCAGCGGTGGATCGCAGTGGTCCGGCCCGGTTGCCCCTGCGGCAGGTGCCGTGACGCCGGTGGTTCTCGAGCGCGACTCGCAAGGAAACCTGGGCGAAGAACAGCGCGTGTCCGACTGACGCCGAGTGGCGGGGTGATCGGGAACGGCACGCGCGGCCTCGGCCTGAAACCCCAAAACTGATCGTTGGGGAGGTCTCGCCGCCAGTCACAGGGCGGCCAAGGCCGTCGCGACATCGCCCTCGGCAATCACCTGTCCATCGGCCATCGCAACCGCGGTGGTGGCGACCTCGCCGGCGAAGGCGGCATCGTGCGTGACGACGATGAAGGTGGTCTCCTCACGCAGGTCTCGCAACCACTGGGCGAGCTCACTGGTCGAGCGATGGTCGAGCGCCGAGGTCGGCTCGTCCAGCAAGAGGTAGCGCGGCTGCAGCAATAGCGCGCGGGCGATCGCGACCCGCTGGGCTTGCCCACCGCTGAGCTGCTGCGGATACGCAGCCTCGAGGTCGGCGAGCCCCAGACGCGCCAGCGAAACTCGCGCCGCCTGGCGCGCCGTGACGGGGTCGAGCCTGCGGGTGCGGGTGGGAGCCAGCACGAGGTTGTCGAGTACGTCGAGGTGGGGGAACAGGTGGAAGCCTTGGAACACCACTCCCAGCCGTCGTCGCAGCTCAGCTTCGGGGATCGCGCCGAGCAGGTCACCGTCGAGCTCGATCGAACCGGCGCTCGGCTGGAGGAATCCAGCCAAACACATCAGCAGGGTGGTCTTGCCCGAGCCGCTGCGGCCCACGATCGCACGCACGCCGCCATTCTCGAGGTCGAGATCGATGCCCGCCAGCGCTGCGGTGCCGCCGGGGTAGGTGTGGCGCAGGTTCCGGATGCGGATCATCGGACTGCTCGGGAGATGGGGACCCGGGACCAGGGACCCGGGATCAGGGATCGGGAACGGAGACCTGACGACGGACCCGATTTCGTCGCCCGGGGAGCAGCACGGAGGGGTGCATGAGGAACTGCTCTCGTCATCATGCCGCGTACCCGCGCGCCGCAATCCGCGCCTCGAGGCGGGTGGCGAGCTTCATCAGCGGGAAGGTCACCGCAAAGAACAGGCCGGCGGTGATGGCGTAGTAGAGCATCGGGTCGTAGGTCACGCTGATGATCGACTGAGCCTCCCTGACGACCTCGCTGACCGAAATCACCGAAACCAAGGCCGTGTCCTTGATCAGGGCGACAACCGACCCGACCAGGGGCGGTAGTGCCACTCGGAAGGCCTGGGGCCACACCACGAAGCGGAAGATGTCGACGCGGCGCAGGCCCAAGGCGCGGGCTGCCATTCGTTGGCCACGAGGCACGGCGAGCAGCCCGGCCCGTATGGTCTCCCCCATGAAGGCGGCCCCGTGGATCGCCAGGGTGAACACTGCCGCCTGGAGCGCCGAGAGGCCGATGCCCACCTGCGGGGCGCCGAAGTAGACGAAGAACAGCTGGATCAACAGCGGCGTGGCGCGGATGAAGTCGTTGGCTGCTCGGATGCCGCTGCGCAGGGGTTCCGGAGCCTGGTGGAGCACCACGCCGAGGGGTATTGCCAGCAGCAGGCCCACACCGATACCGCCGGCAGCGACCAGGAGCGTGACTCCGAAGCCGCGGACGAGGCGGGTCGCCACCAGGCCGGGGGGCAGGGAGCTCTCCGCTTCAGTGCTTGAGGCAGGATCTCGACCAGAGCGGGTGCCGACAGCCTCCTCGGCTGGGCCGAACCAGCGCGTCTCGAGTGCCGCGAGCTCGCCCTCCCGCCGTAGGTGGGCAAGTGCCTGATCGAGCTCTGCGGCGAGCGCGGCGTCGTCCGGATGGACGGCGACTGCGATCTCCTCGCGGTAGATCAGATCTCCGGCCGCAACGAAGTCGAGCTTTGCCGCGGTGACTTGATAGCGGCCCACCAGGCGGTCGGTGAGAAAGGCGTCGAGGCGGCCGTTGGTCATGTCCTGGAAGATGTCGACGGTGCGCTTGTACGGGACCGTAACGATCTCGGGGTGGTTGCGGCGCAGGTAGTGCTCGTAGGTTTCACCGAGGCCCACGCCGACGCGTCGGCCCTCGAGATCCTCGAGACCGGTGACCCCGAGGGGGTTGCTGCGGGGGACGAACACTTGGGGTCCGGAGATGTAGTAGGGCGCCGTGAAGGTGACGGCTCGTGAGCGCTCTGGGGTGATCGCCATCGAACCGACGATCGCGTCGTAGCGGCGCGCGAGCAGGCCGGCGAGGATGCCGTCCCACTCGGTGGTGACAAACTCGACCTCGCGGTCGAGCTCGTGGCCCAACGCCATCGCGACGCCGACATCAAAGCCGTCGAGCCGGCCGTCGGGGGCGACGAAGCTCATCGGTGGGAAGGTTCCGGTCAGCGCGACTCGCAGTGGCTCCTGAGCCGCTGCTGTGGTGGTGCTCGGGAGGATCACCACGAAGGCCGCAGCCAGTCGGCACAGGAGGCCGGTCACGCGTGACGGACCGACGGTGCTCACAGCTGCTTCTCGAGCACCACGAAGTGCCGGCCTTGGCCGTAGTAGTCGCGGGCAGCCGGCTGTCCGGCGACCTCGAGCACGGCCCCCTCGCGCCGGCTGACGTTGCGGTAGGCGAGGCGCTCGAACAGACGCAGGGACGGGGCATTGGTCGGGTCGACGGTCAGCTCGACGCGGGCGAAGCCTCTCTCTCGAGCGCGGGTTTCGACTTGGGCGACGAGCTGTTGGGCCAAGCCCTCGCCGCGCAAAGCCGGATCCACGGCAATCTCCCAGAGAAAGACCGTGTCGGGGCTGGTCGTCGTGGGCATCGCCACGACATAGCCGGCGAGGGCGTGCGTCTCGCCCTCGTTGTCGCGATCGCTCACCCAACACCAGTCGCCGAAGTGGCGCAGGAAGATCGAGTACTGGTGGAGTTGGTAACCATCCAGAGGCGGGCAGCTTGCCGCCAGTGCGGTCACCGCGGCCGCATCGTGCTCGCGCGCAGGGCGCAGGGTGATTGCGTCGGGTGGCGTGACGTGTTGGTGCTCGCGAATCTGAACCGCGCTGCCGATGTCGCTGCGGTGGTGGAAGTCGCCGCCGATCTCGGCGATGGCGCTCTCGACGCGAACGTGGGCGTCGACCACACTCGCCGCCGTTGCACGCAGGGCGACGCCGCGCTCCGAACCAACCTGGAGGGCTCCGTTGTCGCCGAGGCCACCACTGAGAAAACCTTCGACCAGATGGCGATCGAGGCTGGAGCGCTCGATCTCGATCGAGAGGTCGAGATCGAGCTGTGCAGGGTAGCCGAGCGGCACCAAGTACTTGACCACCGTGGCTTGGTTTCGCCAGACCGGGGCCGGCAGCTCACCCCGGCGCAGGGTGGCGATGGCGTCGAGCAGGCTGCTGTCGAGGATGGCAAGGGTATTGAGCCACTCCGGGTCGCCGGGGCGCGCGTTGAGCTCGATCAGTCGCAGACCGTCGCGGGTACACATGAACTGGCCGTAGAGCACGCCGCGGTAGCGCGCGCCGAGCTCCTCTTGGAGGCCAGCAACCAGCTCGCGCATCACCTCGGCGGCGCGGTCGACTTCTCCCGGGCCAAGGAACGGCAGAGACCCGTCGGCGCAGGTCCACGAACCCATGCTCGCGGTGTTGGGCCCGGTGTCGCCGTCGAGGAGCTTCTTGAAGTCTCGCACCGGGGGGGTGGGGACCAGGAGGGGTCCGTCTACCAGCGCCTGGACCGCCAGCTCGGGTCCGAGCAGCCGTTCCTCGAGCAGCACCACGCCGTCGGCGGCGAGGACCTCGCCGATGGCGGCCGAGACCTCAGCGGGCCCGTGAAGCTGGTCGCCAGCCACGCGTACCCCGAGACCCTCGGTCAACCCCAGGGGTTTGACGGCAATCTGCCAGCCGTGATCGGCCGCCCACGCGTCGGCGGCTGCCGCGTCCTCGAAGGTGGCGAATCGCGGCACCACGTCGGGGCACCACCGCTGTGCCAGCTCGCGTGCGAAGGCCTTGTCCCATTCCAAGCGCGAGGCCGCGCGGGAGGCTCCAAACACCGCGAATCCTGCTTCTTCCAGCCGATCGGCGAGGCCGGCGCGCAGGGGCGCTGCAGTGGTGATGAGGACCCAGTCGGGTTGGCGTTGCTCGGCGAACGCGAGGATCTCCGTGACCGGATCCGCGCCGGTGACGAGGCTTTCGGCAGCGAGCTCGAGCAGGGCGGGATTGGGAATCTCCATTGCCACGTCGACCTCGACCAGGTCGTGGGCCTGCAGGTGCACCACCGTCGCGTGCTCCTTGGCCCAGCTCCCCACCACCAGCACCCGCTGCAGCCCCCCGCCTCCGGGTTTCTCCTCTTTCCTTGCTCCCCTCTCCCCATTCCCTCTCTTTTCCTTGATCTCCGGTCCCTGCTCCCTGGTCCCGCTCTTCTTCCCAGTCCCCGGTCCCTGGTCCCCGGTCCCCGGTCCCTGCTTCCGGGTCCCGGGTCCCGGGTCCCGGGTCCCTTCCTCTCTCCCCCTCATCGAACCGCCCGCACCGATGCCGCGCCGAGCGCTCGCCGGGTTGCCGCGGTCGACAGACCGGCAGCCTCGAGGGCCTCGCGGATCATCTGCGGATGCTCTTGGGGGTCCTCCCACCGGGCGCGACCTTCTCGCGGCAACAGGTCGACCGGGTCGAAGTAGAGGTAGGCCGCATCAGGGTCGACGCGGGGGCTGCGGTAGACCGAGATGCCGCTGACTTCGTCGTAGGCATCGAAGCTGTGGACATCGCGCTTGCCGCCGCCGCCGGGCAGGTCGACGATGAAGAGCGGGGTGTTGAAGCCTGCCGTGGAGCCGCGGACCTGGCGCTCGAGCTCGATGGTGTCGCCGACGCGGGTGCGCAGCTCCTCGACGTGTTTGACCATGTCGTGCTGGTAGGTGTAATACGGCTGGACGTTCATGTATGACAGCTTCTTGATCAGGGCGGTCTGCTCGGCGGGATCGTCGTTGACCCCGCGGATCAGGACGCTCTGATTGCGCACCGTGACCCCACGAGAAAAGAGCAGCTGCATCGCCTCACGGGTGACGGCGGTGATCTCGGCGGTGTGGTTGAAGTGGGTGTGCAGGCACACCTCCTTGCCGAGCGTGCGACCCCGCTCGACCACGCCGGTGAGCGCGTCAGTCCACGCTTCGTCGCTGAGGACTTTCATCGGCATCACCGCCGGGCCCTTGGTGGCAAATCGCATCCGCCGAATGTGAGGGATCTCGAGCAAGGTATTGCCGATGACCTCGAGCAGGCGCGGCGGCAACATGAAGGCGTCTCCGCCCGAGATCACCACGTCCTCGATCGCGGGTGTGGCGCGCAGGTATTCGAACGCTTCCTCCCACCGCGCGGTGCTGGGCTTGAAGTCGAGCTTGTCGACGGTGTCGGTGGCGCCACCAATCGCGTAGCTGCGGGTGCAGAAACGGCAGTAGACCGGGCACACATCGAGCACCAGGAACAGGGCCTTGTCGGGGTAGCGGTGGACCAGGCCCGGTGCCGGTGAGTCTTTCTGCTCGTGCAGCGAGTCGAGGGTGAGGCGTGGATGGTCCGGCAGCTGGCTCGAGGCCACCGGGATGAACTGGCGCCGGATCGGATCCGGGTAGGGAGCATCCCAGTTGATGCGCGAGAGCAGGTACGGCGAGATTCGCATCGCCATGGGTGCTTTGGAGAGCCCCGCGCGGACATCGGCGAGGAACGAATCGTCGACCAGCGGCGCGACCAACTCTTCGAGCTTCTCGATCGTGGTGACACTCTCGCGCAGTTGGAAGCGGTGGTCGAAGAACTCGCCCTGGCTGAGGTTGCGCCAGGTAGGAATCGCCTGCCACCAGGGGTCGTCGTCGAAGTCGCGATGGTCGAGGGTATCGGTGGGTACTTGGGAAGCCGGCGTGAGAGTCGCGGGAGAATTCGAGGCGTCCCGCCCAGGCGCAATGGGTTCCGGGCTCGCCGTGAGCAGATGGTTGGACATAGGCATGGATCTCCGGTTGGAGCGAGTGAGGTGCGATCGCCGCGCCGGCGAACGCCATTTCGAGCAGCTCGAGCTGCTGGGTTATGAGCGAAGTTGGCCGGGCACGCCACACAGGAAGGGACGAAGGCACCGGTCGATGACGCTCTGAACGCTACTCACCATACCTGCCACAGTCTGGACAGTCAACCGCCGGCTTGGGTGCCTGGGTTGCCGCAGGTTCCGATCAGCTCTGCAGTGGCACTCCAGCCCTTATCACTGCCCACCCGCAAGCCGGGAACCGGTCTGCGGACAGGGTGACATCCGCGTGAGGTGTTTGGCGCGGCGTTACGGCAGTCGGCTTGCCTGAGCAGGCTCGGGCCTCGCCGCCGCGTCCTTGCTGGCTACTGGCACACGAAGGCGTTGGTGTCGGTGGTGGCCGGAGCCCGGACGCCGGGGGCGTTTTCGTACCGTCGGACCACTCCGGTCAGGGTGTCGGTGACCTCGAGGGTGTAGCCGACGTTGGTCGTCGCTGCGGTGAAGATCCAGAAGCGGTCGTTGAGGGCGCACCCGTCGAGGACCTTGACGATCACCTCGATGTTGGCTTCGTCGAAGAACCAGAAGAAGCCGCTGTCGTCGGTGGCCGGCACGGCACGGAACGCGCCGCTCTGATTCGGGCCGCTGCGCCAGGTCCCACGCAGCGAGAAGCGCCCTTGGCCAAGGCAGAGGGTTTCGTCGTCGCCGAGGCAGTGTCCGCCGCCACCGTTGTCGTTGTCGATGACTAGCACCGACGCCGTGTCGCGTCCGCCGAGGCCGGCGCCGATCGCGTCACTCAGGACGATGCTGATGGTCTCCGGCCGTTCCGGCAGGGCGTCATCGATCAGGGCGAGCACGGCGCGCTTCTCGCCGAGCTCGCCGTCCGCCCACTCGAGGATTCCGGAAGCCGGCTCGAAGTCTTCGCCTTCGGTGGCGCTCCCGGAGAACGCGTCGAACGCGACGCTCGCGGCACCGGCACCTGAGCCTTTGCGGACTGCGACGAAGCTGCCGACGCCGGTACCTTCGAAGGCAGGGAAGGCGGCGCTGCGCAGTCGGATCTCGTCCGGCCGTGTGCTCGGAGGTGGGGCCTGACCGTGCGGTAGGATCATCACCGTGGTTTGGCCGACGGCGCCGATCGACAGGCCTCCGGTTGCGTCGGACAGCACGACGCCGAAGCGCTCGAGCGGCTCACCGACGGCGTCGACCACCAACGGGATCGTGACGGTCTTGTCGGCGGAGTCGCCATCAGCCCACTCGAGGGTACCTTCGGTGGCTTCGTAGTCTTCGCCGGCAAGCGCCGAGCCGTCCACGGTGCGGTAGGCGACCGAAACCGCCCCGCTCGAGCCTCGGAAGCGCCGTACGATCACCTCGGCTTCGGCATCGCTCTCGTGGATCGGGAACGAGGCCCCACGAAACATCACGAAGCCGGGATCTGCAGGAGGGCCCTGGGCCACGGCCGGGTCGAGCGCCACCGCGAGGGCGGTCAACGCAACGATCGTTGGCGGATGGTTTTTCATGGGCTTCTCCTCTTCGGTCCAGTCAAACGTTTGTACAGAATAGCAGATAAGTAAATGTATGGCTATGCGCCCACCGTTCGGCCCGCCGAACGGTGTTCGGTTTGTGCTCTTGCAGTCGTGGTCCTGAATGAGGCGCAGGCCCGCGATCGGGGTCGGGGCCGCGGCCTCGGCGCCCGGATCGACTTGAGGAGCACCCGATGAGAACACCGTTCTTGACGAACCGTACGGAGCAGCTGGTTTCGAGAAGGCCGTCCCGCTGCTGATGTCGGCGACCGGCCTGTTGGCGCCAGGCGAGGCAGCTGGTGTGGACGCAACCAACCGGAGTCGGACTCGGAAGAAGATCTTTCGGTTCGGAGAAGAGCGAAGCCTGCCGCAGGAGAGCCCTACTAGGTCCTGCGGTGAAGGTGAACTCCCGACGTGCTTAGCCGCTCCGGTTCAGCTACTCATGAAGGCTGCCGTCCAGAACGTCGGAAACGAAGGAACACCTCGCGGGGCAAGCCGCTAAGATACCAGCGAGGGTCCAGTTGGCTACAACGAGGGTCCAGGTCCGGATAATGACCACCGAAGCCACATCGGGCGAGCCGTTGCTTCGGCCGATTCCGACCGCGCTGCACAGCCAGGACGCCGGAGCCTGCTTGGCAGCCCTCGAATCTGGCCCGGACGGACTGACTCACGAGGAGGCGGCGCGTAGGCTGGCTCGTCACGGCCCGAATCGCCTGCCCGAACCTCAGGCTCGCGGGCCCCTCCGTCGCTTCCTCGCACAGTTCCACAATGTTCTGATCTATGTACTACTCGGGGCGGCGGTCATTACTGGCACGCTTCAGCACTGGGTCGATACCGGAGTGATCTTGGCCGTCGTCCTGGCCAACGCGGCGATCGGTTTCCTTCAAGAGGGCAAGGCCGAGGCGGCGATGGCCGCCATCCGCGGAATGCTCGCCCCGCGCGCGTCGGTGATGCGCGACGGTGCCCGGATATCGGTAGATGGCGCCGCCCTCGTTCCGGGAGACGTCGTCCTGCTCGAGGCTGGCGACAAGGTCCCCGCGGATTTGCGGATCCTGGAGGCTCGGGGGCTGTCGACGCAGGAGGCGATCCTGACCGGCGAGTCTGTCCCGGTCGAAAAGGGCGCAAACCCTGTCGCCGCCGACGCTGCCCTTGGAGACCGGCGCTCGATGCTGTGGTCCGGGACGCTGGTGACACAGGGCACCGCGCGCGGGTTGGTGGTCGCGACCGGGGCAAGGACAGAGATCGGCCGTATCGGTCGAATGCTCGCGGCCGTCGAGCAGTTGACGACGCCTTTGGTCGTGCAGATGGATCATTTCGCGCGCTGGCTCTCGTATCTGATCCTGGTCGTCGCGGGCCTCCTGCTCACCTACGGCTACTTCGTCGGGCACCACGAGTTCTCCGAGATGTTCATGGCCGTGGTGGGAGTTGCCGTGGCGGCAATCCCCGAGGGTCTGCCGGCGGTGATGACCATCACGCTGGCGATCGGCGTGCAGGCCATGGCGCGTCGCAACGCGATTGTTCGCCGCCTACCCGCCATCGAGGCGATCGGCTCGGTTTCGGTGATCTGCACCGACAAGACCGGGACGCTGACCCGCAACGAAATGGTGGTCGTCGCGGCGCAGACCCCGGACGGCGTCTTCGAAATCTCCGGGGATGGATATGCGCCTCTTGGTGAGATCGCCCCGTCGGGAGACCTCGAGGGCCTCGCGCGGGCGGCGGGGCTCTGCAACGATGCTGAGTTGCGGCGGCACGACGATCTCTGGATCGTCGAAGGTGATCCGATGGAAGGTGCCCTCTTGGCCTTCGCAGGCAAAGTGAAGGGCGAGGTGAGGGTGCGCAGGAGGAGGCTCGATACGATTCCCTTCGACGCCCGTCACCGCTACATGGCGGTCCTGACCGAAGGCCCTGACGGTCGCGTCACCTTCGTCAAGGGCGCGCCAGAGCAGGTATTGCGGATGTGTCGCGACATCGACGTGGAGCAGTGGCACCAGCGGGCTGAGGCCCTCGCCCGCCGCGGGCTGCGTGTTCTGGCGCTTGCCGAGCGGACCGAAACGGACGAGCGCATCGACGTGGCCGCGCTCGATGGACAGCTCGTCCTGATCGGCCTTCTAGGCCTGATCGACCCCCCTCGGCCGGAGGCGATTGCGGCGGTCGCCGAATGCCGGGCAGCCGGTATCCGAGTCAAGATGATCACCGGCGACCACGCCGGAACCGCAGCCGCAGTCGCGGCGCAGGTGGGTCTCGAAAACCCCAGTCGGGTTCTGACCGGCGCGGAGCTGGACAAGCTCGACGATGCGCAGTTGGCTCTCGAGGCCACCAGCGTCGACGTTTTCGCCCGCACCAGTCCCGAGCACAAGCTGCGCCTCGTAACGGCTCTTCAGGCGAACGGGCTCACGGTCGCGATGACGGGTGACGGGGTGAACGATGCGCCCGCGCTGAAACGTGCCGATGCCGGCATCGCGATGGGCCTGAAGGGTTCCGAGGCAGCCAAGGAAGCTGCTGATCTGGTGCTGGCCGATGACAATTTCGCGTCGATTGCTGCGGCAGTGCGTGAGGGTCGGACGGTCTTCGACAACCTCAAGAAGGTGATCAGCTGGACCTTGCCGACCAATGCCGGCGAGTCGATGGTGGTGGTTCTCGCTCTGTTGGTGGGTCTCGCACTGCCGATCACGGCGGTGCAGATTCTGTGGGTCAACCTCATCACCGCCATTACCCTCGGGATCGCACTCGCCTTTGAGCCCACCGAATCGGGCACTATGTCTCGCCCGCCGCGCCCCCGCAACGCTGCGATCCTGTCAGGCGAGCTGGTGTGGCACGTGGTGTTGGTTGCTGTGCTGTTCCTGGCGGCGGTGTTCGCCATCTTCTCCTACGCCATGGACAGGGGCTATCCCGTGGAGCTGGCGCAGACGATGGCGATGAACACGCTGGTGGTGCTGGAGATCTTTCATCTCTTCTTCATTCGCAACATCCACGGCACTTCGCTCACTTGGGCGACGGTGCGCGGAACCAAGGTCATTTGGGGCGTGGTGATCGCCATCACCGTCGCGCAGTTTGCGGTTACCTATCTCCCGGCGGCGCACGCGATCCTCGGCACCCGCGACGTGCCCTTCTGGGATGGCGTGCTGATCGTCGGCACCGGAGTCGCGTTTTTCGCCGTGATCGAGATCGAGAAGCAGATCAGGCTGGGGCTCAAGCGATAGAGGCGGTGGCCGATGGCTCAGGAGTCAGGGTGTGATGGCGACTTTGAGCACACCATCTCGTTGGTTCGCGAACAGGTCGTAGGCTTCCTCGATCTGCTCCAGCGGGAACCGGTGTGTCACGAGCGGTCGCAGGTCGGCCCGGGTCGAAGCCAGGACATCCATCAGCCTGCGCATCCGCTCTTTGCCCCCGGGACACAGCGTCGTCACGACCGTGTGATCGCCGAGTCCGGCGGCGAAGGCGTCGAGGGGCAGGGTCAGTTTGCCCGAGTACACTCCCAGACTCGAGAGGGTGCCCCCCGGCCGCAGCACCCGCAGACAGTTTTCGAACGTAACCTGGGTGCCAAGAGCTTCGATAGCGACGTCCACGCCCCGCCCGTTGGTGGCCTCCAGTATTGCCTCGACGGGATCGCGCTCCTTGTAGTTGATCGTCAGGTCTGCGCCGAGGGAGCGGGAGATGGCGAGTCGTTCAGGCACGGCATCCACCGCGAAGATCCGAGTCGCGCCCGATAGTTTTGCGCCCACGGTGGCGCAGAGCCCAATCGGCCCCTGAGCGAAGACGGCGACGGTGTCGCCAATCCTGATCCGGCCGCGCTCAGCGCCGCCGAAGCCTGTGCTCATGATGTCGGGGCACATGAGCACTTGCTCGTCGCTCAGGTTCTCAGGGATGGGAGCCAGGTTTGCCGTCGCGTCGGGGATGAGGACGTACTCGGCCTGGCAGCCGTCGATCGTGTTGCCAAGGCGCCAGCCGCCCATCGCCTTGCCGCCGCATTGCGCTTGGTCTCCACCCAGGCACGGGTAACACTGGCCGCATGGGGTCACCGCACCGGCAATAACGCGTTGGCCGATCTCGTAGCCCTCGACGGCGTCGCCGAGCTCCTCGATGATCCCCACCGGCTCGTGGCCGACGATCAGTCCGGGCGCAACTGGATACTCTCCCTTGAGAATGTGTACGTCGGTTCCGCAGATCGTCGTGGTGGTTACCCGAAGGAGGGCGTCGCGCGGCCCCACCTGAGGGATGGGTCGTTCCTTCAGGGCGATACGGCCGGGCTCCACGAACACTACCGCCTTCATCGTCGCACCCATTCTCTTCATGTGGAGTCCCTTCTGTCGGCCCCGGGGCCAGCGGTCTCCGGTAGACCGCCCCTCGGCGTGCCGTCTGCATGACTGTACACCGTGCTGAGTCCCCCAGGTTTGCCGCAACAGGGCTATCTTCGGGCCGGCAGGCACCCCCGTCGTGACCAACCGCAGCCTGGCGGCGAGCGGCTCGCGCGATCATCCACAGTTCGGTTTTTGGGCAGCCCGTCGTGAATGGGGTCATAGGACCTTGCGGCCGAGGACCTTGCGGCTTTCCGTCGGGCCCTCGGCCGGGACTCATCGGAGGAGCTCACCCTTGAGAACCAGATCTGTGCCGAATCTTCTCGGGGCCGTCGCCGCGACGGTCCGGCAAAGGGGGCGGCGATACGCCGCAACGACGGCTGGCCGCCCGTTGTTGGTAGTTTTCGTGCTCACGGCCGGCTTGCTGAGCGGTGCTGCTGTGGACGGGGTGGAAACGGCGCAGGAATCGCTCGAGCTGGCGGGAGTGGCGAGCAGTGGTTTCGGCGCCGGTTTGGACGTGCACGGCGATGTCTTGGTGGTGGCGCCGGAGGGCGAGTTTGCGATCCGGGTCTTCCACCGCTCGCCGACCACCAACAGCTGGAGTGCCGGTGCGGTGATCTCCAAGGTCAGCTCGGCGACGTTCCCGAGCAACCGGGCGGTGGTGGCCACCGACGGCGCACGCGTGTTCTACAGCGTCGACGTGACGCCGGTCCCCCAGCCGAACGTGCCCGCTGAGATCGAGCTGCGGGTGACCTCGATCGCTTCGCCGACACAACACACCGTCCTCGGCACCTATCCCAGCCACCCGTCCTCGCTGGCGGCGAGCGGCGGTTTTCTGGCAGCCGGTTTCCCCGGCTCCGGCCTTTTGCCCCTCGGGTCCGTGCGCATCTACGAGCTTTCGGGTGGCGCCTGGTCGCAGCAGGCTTCTTTGTCGACGACGACTTCAACGGGCTCGGTCACGCTGTGGCCCTCTACGGCACGCGGGTCGTGGCAGGCAGTCCGGCCTACGGCAACAACGGCGCGGCGCGGGTCTACAGCCGCGGCACCTCCGGCTGGTTCGAGCAACAGCTCCTGGTCTACAACCCTTTGCTCCAAAGCGGAGCCCGTTTCGGCGAGGCGGTGGCGCTCGACGGGGGGTGCCTCTACGTCGGTGTGCCGGGGCTGAACATCGGCTTGAGCCCGAGCGTTCCGGACGTCGGCGGGGTGCGGATGTACGCCTGGAACCCCGCGCTCCCCGGTTTCGAGGCGCGACTGATGGTGGTGTCGGAGGCGCCCCAAGAGGGTGCCCAGCTGGGCTCGAGTGTGGCCGCAGCCGGCAACACGTTGGTGGCCGGTTCGCCCAGTCGACGTGGAGTATTCAGCCGCGTCCAGGGCGCGGCGCACGTGTTCCATCGCACCGGCAACGACTGCGGCAGCGGCGTGCGGGTGCGCGAGGCATTTCAGCTGCGCTCGCAGGATCAGCTGACGCCACCCAACCCGGTCGGCGAGCTCGGCATCCAGGTAGGTGTGGCGGAAGATTGGGCCTTCGCCGGCGACCCGCGAGCCCGCGACGACAGCGGCGACGGCCGGGTCTACGGCTACCTGAACGTCGGCGTGATCTTCTGGGATGGATTCGAAAGCGGTGATACCTCGCGGTGGTAGCCCGCTTGCAGAGGGCGTGAACGCGGAGGGCGGCGAGCAATCCGGCGCGTTGTGGTTCACGCTGGGGACTGGACGACCCTGCCGGTCTTGACGTCGCCGCGCCCGGGTGCTATCTTTCCATCCGGATCGACGGATATTAGACCGCATGGAACGTCACACCACCTCACCCAGGACCCTCGAGACGCCCCTCGTGGCGCTGCTCGCCTCGCTCGCCGATGCGACGCGCTGCCGCATGCTGGTGGTGCTCGAGGAGCACGAGCTGGCGGTAGGGGAGCTGTGCACGGTGTTGCAGCTGCCCCAGTCGACGGTGAGCCGGCACCTCAAGGTGTTGGTCGAGCACGGGTGGTTGTCGGCGCGGCGCGACGGCACCTCGCACTTCTATCGCCTCGACCTCGAGGCCCAGGGAGAGGCAGCTCGCGGGTTGTGGGAAGCGAGTCGCGAGGCGGCTCGTGAGCTCGCGGCCGCGAGTGACGACCTCGGTCGGATCGAGCTGGTGTTGGCGGCGCGGCGGGGTGCCTCGAAGGCGTTCTTCGCCAGCGGCGCCGTGGCCTGGGATGCCCTGCGGGACGAGTGGTTCGGGCGCGGCTTCGAGGCCAACGCGCTGCTTGCCCTTCTCGATCCCAGTCTGACGGTGGCCGATCTCGCCAGCGGCAGCGGCCGCGTGGCCGAGGCACTGGCGCCACATGTCGGCACGGTGATCGCGGTCGACGAGTCGCTGGCGATGCTCGAAGCCGCGCGCGAGCGTACGGCGGGCCACGGCAACGTCGAGGTCCGGCACGGCGCGCTCGAATCGTTGCCACTCGCCGATCGATCGGTCGACGCCGCGACCTTGTTTCTCGCGCTGCACCACCTGGCCGAACCCGCCGCTGCGCTTGCCGAGGTGCGGCGGGTGCTGCGGCCGGGCGGTCGTCTCTTGCTGGTCGACATGTTGCCCCACGACCGCGAGGAGCTGCGCACCCACTTCGGCCACGTCTGGCTCGGCTTCGACCGCGAGCGCATCGCCCGGCTTTGCGCCGGGGCGGAGCTCGATCTGATCTCGTTCTCGACCCTTTCCACCAATCCGGCAACCGGCCCGACGCTGTTCGCAGCGGTCGCCGGAACTCATCACCACGCCGCCGTCGCCGACGCGCGGATTTCCCCTTCGAGGAGCTTTGCCTCATGACACCAACCACCACTGCCACCGCACTGCACCCCTTCGACGCCGCCCGCGAGGTCGGTCGTGACCCGTTCAAGGTCCGTGATCTGTCGCTTGCGACCCTTGGTCGCCAGGAGATCCGCCTGGCCGAGCACGAAATGCCCGGCCTGATGGCGACCCGTGCCAAGTACGGCGCGACCAAGCCGCTCGCCGGTCTGAAGGTGATGGGCAGTCTGCACATGACGGTGCAGACCGCGGTGTTGATCGAAACCCTGGCCGACCTCGGCGCCGACGTGCGTTGGGTGTCGTGCAACATCTTCTCGACGCAGGACACTGCCGCGGCCGCGGTGGTCGTGGGTCGCACCGAGACCGGCGGCACTGCCGCCAACCCCCGGGGCATCCCGGTGTTTGCCTGGAAGGGTGAGACCCTCGAGGAGTACTGGTGGTGCACTTCCGAGGCGCTGATGTGGCCCGATGGCTCGGGCCCGGATCTGATCGTCGACGACGGCGGCGACGCCACCTTGTTCGTGCACGAGGGTGCGCAGGCCGAGAAGACCGGCATCGCGCCGACCTTCGATCCGGCGACCCAGCCCGAAGAGTGGGGTGTGATCGTCGACCTGATCAAGGCCGAGCTGGTCAAGAACCCGGGCCGCTTCACTCGGATGGCGGCCGGCATCAAGGGTGTCTCGGAGGAGACCACCACCGGTGTCCATCGCCTCTACCACATGGCCAAGGAAGGCAAGCTGCTGTTCCCGGCGATCAACGTCAACGACTCGGTCACCAAGAGCAAGTTCGAC
>CAZRFU010000089.1:0-18269 GCA_964599475.1 uncultured Thermoanaerobaculia bacterium | reverse complement strand
CTCTACCCCATCGACTTCCTCCTCCCAGGCTTTGCCTGGCGCACACCCGGTACCCCTGCCAATCACGGGACGGTCGCCGACCACCCCAAGGTATCCCCCAGCTCGAAGCCATCGGCGAACACGAAACAGGTGGTGTCGACGATGTCGACGACCGCGGGCAGGTCGTTGGTCGCAATGGTGAAGTCGGCGAGAGGGCTCGGCGCGGCGTCCGACAGATGGATTCCCACCATGCCGACCGACCGAGCTCCCTGGGTCGGGGCCACCTCGGTGTCGGCGATTTCGCCCAGGGTCTCGCCGACGAAAGCCGTGGCGGTGATCGCCACCGGGCTCGGCAGAAAGCCGTGGGCGAAGGTGTAGATCGCAGGGTTCGGCTTCGACGCCGGGGCTTGCGACGACAACACGACGACGTCGAATTCGTCGAGCAGCGCCGGCTCCTCCAGGACGGCCTGGAGATTGGCGAGAGTCCAGCCCGTCGGCACGTTGGTGATGATCCCGAGCTGGACGCCGCGTGCCTGCAGCGCGGTGAGGGTAGTGTCGACCCCATCGCGGACGACAAACAGGCCACCCCCGCCGGCCTCAACCAGCGTGTCGCCGAGATCGAAGAACACTGCCTCGAGGCAGCTCGTCCCAGCGACGGCGGGCGCGGCCCCCAAGACCAGCGCGAGCACTGCACACTTCCATCCCGTTGCCATCCCGACCTCCGGCAGCGTTGATCCGTGGTCGCGAGATCCTAGCAGTCCCCATGTACCCCTCCGTCGTGCACTCCGGAGGATGAAAATCACGTCCGCCGTCCGGTCTCCGTTCCGGTCTGGTCCCGGGTCCCTGGTCCCCGGTACCTATTCTCTGAGCAGCCCGTGGAAAACTGGGCCGCGCCCGCCCGCCAGGGGCCTACGGCGGACGTGTCGTCAGTCCCAGCGCAGGCCGGCAGGCCCGCGCAGCAACTCGGCGACGAGATCGGCTTGACGCGTGGTGCCGACTTTGGTGTAGATCGACTTGATGTGCGAGCGTACGGTCTCCCGCCCGACGCCGAGATCGGTGGCAATCTCGTTGCGCTCGAGCCCCCGTAACAGGCGCGCGAGCACTCGCGCCTCGGACCGCGTCAGGGCGTAGTGGCGCGCCAGAACGTCTTCGGGAGGCTCGAAACCCCCTCCGGAGCGACTGAGGAACAGCGCACAGGCGTTGCCCGATCCGGCATCCCCGTGCAGCGGCACGACGAGGATCCGCAGCGCCCTGGCCGTCGGCCCGGGAACCTCGAGGTGACCGGTGAGCTTCGAGCCGGTTTCGACCGATCCGGCCACGGCTCGCGCGATCAGTTGCGCCAGCGCGCCGCGCAGCTCCTGCGGAAGCCGCAGGTCCTCATCGTCGATGGCAACGTCGGGCAGATCGGCGACCAAGTCGTGAGCGGTCCGATTCACCCGGGCGATCCGGCCGTGACCATCGATGAGGATGACGCCGAAGGGGATGCGATCGAGAGCGGCGCTCGCGGCCGCGGCACGATCGAGCTGACGTCGCACGCTGAGCGCGAGATCGAGCGCGCGGCCGAGGTGGGCCTCGAGCACCTCGGCAACGACCTCCTGCTCCGGTCCCAGGACGTCCTCCCAGAGCAGGCGCACGCCCTTGGGATCGAGGTCGGCCGCAATCCTACTCGGGCCGCGGCTGGTCGTCGCCACGGTCGACCAGCGCCGTCCTCGGCGCGACAGCAACTTCACCGGCGAGCCGAGCAGCGACTCGCAGATGGCCAGAGCCTCGGACCAGCGGCCTGAAAATGCCGCGCTGTAGAGCGCTCCCGTTGCCTCCGCAACCAGCCCGAGCTCCGCGACCGGCGACCGCTCCGCCCGTCGCAGGACGGCCACATTCCCCACCACTCCTGAGGCTTCCACGCAGGTCGCCACTGCACGCCGCGTGCCAGCCGCCGCGGTTCCAATCAGCTCGACTTTTCTCGTACCCGACGGGCCAGAAGCTCATTCAGTGAGCAGACGAAATGCTCAGTTACTTAGCTGGGCCGATCAGCAGATTGGCGATTACGCCTCCTCGTCGCCGTGCCGGATACGGTCGTAGGGCACGAGCACCGTCGACGCGATGTTCGACAGGTGCGCTCCGAGTCGCCGCAGGTAGGTTGCGGCCAAGGCGTAGACCACGGCCGGCGCCGCCGGCTGCTCGCTCGCGGCCACCCGCTCGACGATTGTCGCAAGCCGCTTCTTGAGGTCGCGATGCTTGGCGACGACGCGCTGGGCCGCCTCGACGTCGTTGCGGGCGAAGGCGGTGCGGCAGACATCGAACAACGGGCGGATCTCACCCGCGATCACGGCCAGCTCATCGCGGAACGGTCCAACGCGTGGCTCGCGGGCGAGGCGATCGAGCTCAGCCAGCCCCCTCGCCACATCTCCGAGGCGCTCGGCATCCTGCACCACACTGGCGAGCACCAAAGAGGCCACCAGATGGTCCTTGGGGTTCATCACCAGATGCTCGAGCACGGTGCGCCGCACCATCCGTTCACCCTCGTCGACGCGGTCGTCGATACGGTCGAGGTCGACCTCGAGGGGCTGATTGTCGAGGATGGTCGCCAAGGCAATGTCCGTCATCGAGGCCGCATCGGCGATCATTCGGTCGACATCGCGAAAGGCCGACTCGACCAACGTCGACGACGATCCAAAAAGCTTCTCGAACATGGAGCCTCCCGGCTACTCCGCACCCAACGCGCCGCTGGCGGCGAGTAGGAGCAGAGGAACGACGTAGAACAGGGTGACGACGTAGGCCCCGGCGGCGACACGGCTGCGGGCAGCGACGTCGCCCAGCATCCGCGCCAGTCGCAGCGGGACTTGCCGCGTGAAACCAAACGGGTAAATCAGCACCGCGCCGAAGACGTTGAACAGCAGGTGCCCCATGGCGACGGCGATCGCTGCGGCACTGCCGGTCGCCAGAGCGGCGAGGGTCGCCGTCACCGTGGTGCCGATGTTGGCGCCGATGGTGAAGGGGAAAGCGCGTTCGAGCGAGACGACTCCGGCGCCGATCAACGGCACGATCACCGAGGTCGTGATCGAGCTGCTCTGCACCATGACCGTGATGACGATGCCCGCGAGCAACGCGTGCGGCGCGGAACGAAACAGGGTCTGGTGCAGGACTGCCTCCGCCCGTCTCGAGAGCAACACCTTGAGCACCACGACCAGGTAGCGCAGGGCACCGAACAAGCACGCCAGCGCAACGACCACGGTGAGGACCGCCGAACGACCCACTCCCTCGATCACCCATTCCGCGATGGGCCGAACGATGGCCTTGAGCGGATCGAACAGCTTCGTTCCGCCGACGTCCTCGACCAGCTTCTCGAGCCACAAGGAGCTCTTGGACAAGACCCCGAAGGCGAGCTCGAGCGGAAACAGCAGCAGTACCGACAGCCAGTTGAAGAAGTCGTGGACGGTCGCGCCGGCAAACGCACGGCGGAACTCCTCGGTGCGGCCGACGTGACCAAGGGACACGATGGTGCTGGTCACCGAGGTGCCGATGTTGGCTCCCATGATGATCGGGATCGCCCCCTCGATCGTCAACCCACCCGCCGCAACGATGCCGACCGTCATCGACGTGGTGGTCGAGGAGGACTGGACCAGAGTCGTCGCCAAGATCCCGACCAACAGCCCCACGAAGGGATTGGCGGTCTTCTGCATCAACGCCTCGGCGAAGCCCTTCCCGAACAGCTTGAAGCCGAGGCCGAGCAAATCGAGTCCGACGAAGAAGATCAGC
Source organism: uncultured Thermoanaerobaculia bacterium (assembly GCA_964599475.1). Lineage (GTDB taxonomy): Bacteria > Acidobacteriota > Thermoanaerobaculia > Multivoradales > CAZRFU01 > CAZRFU01. Next base: position 14,534 of record CAZRFU010000089.1, on the reverse strand, counting down.
AGCAGCCCGAACAGAGCGGCAAGCGCCGCCCAGCTCCGGCTCGATCCACCACTGTCAGCGGGGACGTAGCGGGCTCCCCTGCCAGATCCTTCGGCTACCACGAGACGACCGGATCGACGTCGGCGGCGTAGTCGACGCCCGAGACTCCGAAGCCGAAGAGCTCGAGGAAATCGTGCCGATATCCGGCCAGATCACCCAGGGCCTCGAGCCCCTGCTCCGGCACCAGATTCCACCGCCGCTCGACCTCCTCCTGGATCTCGGGCTGCATTTCCCAGTCATCCATGCGAATCCGGCCGTTCTCGTCGAGCTCGACCACGTCCGCCTGCAACTTGCCCGCGAACAGGCGCACCATCTGCTCGATGCACCCCTCGTGCAGGCCGCGCTCCTTCATCACCCCGAAGAGCAGGGAGATGTACAGCGGTACCACCGGGATGGCAGAGCTCGACTGTGTCACCACCGCCTTGTTGACGGCGATGAAAGCTCGCCCACCGCCTGGACCGAGGCGGCGGTCGAGCTCGTGCGCGGTCGCCTCGAGGTGATCTTTGGCGCGACCGATGGTGCCGTGGCGGTAGATCGGCCAGGTCAACTGCGGCCCGATGTAGGAATAGGCCAGAGTCGTCGCATTGGGCGCAAGGAGGCCCGCGGATTCCAGCGCGTCGACCCAGCGACGCCAGTCGTCACCGCCCATGACCGTGACGGTGTCGGCAACTTCGGCCTCGCTTGCCGGTTCGAGCTCGACCTCCGAGATCACTCCGGTGTTCACGTCGACGGTGGTGTTGCGGTACGGCGCGCCGACCGGCTTGAGGCTGGATTTGACCACCTCGTCGCTGCCCGGAACCGTCCTGCGCGGCGAGGCGACGCTGTAGACCAGCAGGTCGACTGCTCCAGGCCCCTGGCGCAGCTTCTCGATCGCGGCGGCACGGGTGTCGTCGGCGAAGGCATCGGCGTCGAGGGTCTCGGCCCACAGGCCCTGAGCTCGAGCCAAGCGATGGAATGCGGCGGTGTTGTACCAGCCGGCAGTAGCCGTGCGACCTTCCGTGCCCGGCTTCTCCAAACACACGCCGAGCGTTGCGGCGCCGCCGCCGAACGCCGCGGTGATCCGGCTCGAGAGGCCATAGCCCATCGACGAGCCCACGACCAGGGCGACCTTCGGTGGATCGGCGATCGGGTGCGCCGCGGCCCGAGCGGCCTGCCGCTCCACTACGGCCGCCAGACCCACGGGATGTGCCGTCGTGCAGATGAAACCGCGAATGCGGGGATTGATGATCATGGGGACTCCTGCTTGGATGGGCTTCGACCGGGAGCGTTGAGTCTAGCAAGCTCCCCGCCGTGGGAGTCCCCTTCTGCGATGGCTTGCGCCGGAGCGGCTCAGGACCGCGCTTTGGGCATCAGCAACCAGAGCAGCAGGTAGAGCAGGATCCCGGGTACGGCGACCGAGAGGGTCGAGACCACGACGTAGAGCACCCGAACGGCGGTTGGGCTCCACCCGAGCCAGTCTGCGATTCCGCCGCAGACGCCGGCAATGACACGATGCTCTCGGGAACGATGTAGCGGCATTTCGTCTCCTTCCGGCTTGCACTACGCCGTGAGAGCCGCTTGTGTTCCCGCTACAGCTGTTGCGCTTCGGACCGCCACAACGCCACCAGCCGCTCGGGCGGCCGGCCGATCACCGCACGGCTGCCCATGACGCCGATCGGCCGCTCGAGCAGGGTCGGATGGGCAACCAGGGCGCGAATCAGGACCTCGTCCGTCTCGGAGCCGTCGATGCCAAGCTCACCAAAGGCGGGATCCCGACGGCGCAGCACGTCCGCCGGCCTCAGGCCCAATGCTGTCAACACCATCCGCACCTCGTCGACGGACAAAGGCTCCTGCGTGTACTCCCGGTACCGGAACGGGATCTCGAACTCCTCGAGCAAGGCGACCGCCTTGCGGCACGTGCCTCAGGTCGAACGGCAGATCAGAGTCAGCGCCATCAGCGTTCCGCCAAGGCCTCGATCTGGGCGAGGTAGTCGGTGTACTCCGGCGTCCCTTCGCGGCTGTAGTTGAGATTCTTCACCAAGCCGGCCAGGCGCGTGTAGAAGGCGCGAACCTCTTCCTTGTCTCGGAAGTTCCGGGGCGCGTCCAACAGTCGCAGCAGGAGGCGGAAGGTCGATGACTGGCGTTCGCGGCTGGTCGAGGCGTCGACATCGTCGAAGGCATCCTGCTGCAGGAACACCAGGTCGAGGAACACACCCTTCTGCCACGCGACGAAGTCGTCGATCGACACACCTTCCTCGCCGGTAACCTGCATCATCTGGTGGATACTTTCGGAGTCGGCGAGCATCTGGGTCGCTCGGCGAACGTCTCCCACCCAGGTCTTGCCCTGGTTTTCGGTGAACCACGGCGCGAGCTGATCGAGGTACCGCGACCACGAGATCAGCGGGTCGATCGCCGGGAAGAAGCGCCGATAGGCGCGGTCAGCGGAAAGGCCGAGGAACGTCTTGACCGTGCCGAGGGTCGACTGGGTCACCGGCTCCTCGAAGTTGCCGCCGGCCGGCGAGACCGTGCCGATGAGGGTCAAGCTGCCGGTTTTGCCACCCGGCAGTGAGAGGACCCCGGCGCGCTCGTAGATGGCCTTGACGGAAGAGTCGAGGTAGGCCGGGAAAGCCTCTTCACCCGGGATCTCCTCCATCGCTCCCGAGAGCTCGCGCATCGCCTGAGCCCACCGCGAGGTCGAGTCCGCCAGGCAGAGCACGTCGTAGCCCATCTGGCGGTAGTACTCACCGAGGGTGATGCCGGTGTAGATCGACGATTCGCGTGCCGCCACCGGCATCGACGAGGTGTTGCAGATGATGATGGTGCGCTCCATCAACGGCCGTCCGGTGCGCGGATCCTCGATCTCGGGGTACTCGGTGATGGTCTCGACGACCTCACCCGCTCGTTCACCACAGGCGATGATGATCACCACGTCGACCGTCGAGTACTTCGCGATCAGGCTCTGCAGCACGGTCTTGCCGGCACCGAAAGGACCCGGCACACATCCCGTACCGCCGCGGGCGATCGGGAAGAATGTGTCGATGATGCGCTGGGTGGTGGTCAGCGGCACGCTCGGATAGAGGCGCTCGACGAAGCGTCGCCGCAACAGCGGTTCAGGGACCGGCCGGCGCACGGGCCAGCGCTGCACCATGGTGACGGGAACCTCGGTGCCGTCCTCGCGTTCGATCCGCGCCACGGTTTCGTCGATGGTGAAGCTGCCCTCGCGGATCCAGGTCACCCTCGCGGCGGCGGTCTCGCGGAGCGGCACCATGATGCCGTGAGCGATGTGACCTTCCTGGACGGTCCCCAGCACCTGGCCGGGCACCACGCGGTCGCCGATCCCCACCTTGGGGACGAAGGCCCACCGCCGTTCCCGGCTGATCGGCTCGACGTGGATCCCCCGCGGCAGGAAGAACCCATGGGTCTTCGCGAGCTCGTCGAGAGGATTCTGCAGACCGTCGTAGACGGTGCCGAGCAGCCCGGGGCCGAGCGCCACCGACAACATCTCGCCCGACATCTCCACCTGGTCGCCGACCCGCACACCGCGGGTATCCTCGAACACCTGGAGGTCGGCGCTGCCTTCGCGCACGCGCAGCACCTCACACTTGAGGCGTTCGTCACCGAGGAGGATGTGACCGACCTCGTTGCGCATCACGTCCACACCGCGGACGTCGATGGTGACGAGGCTCTCGCGAACGGCAATGATCGGCGCCAGACGGGTCGCCGTAGTTGATTCAGCCAAAACCGGGGATGTGCCCATCGATCGTCTCCGCGACCAGTGAGGCGAAGCGACGGGTCGCGACCGTCGCATCGTAGGTGAGCCACCGCTGGACGATGTCCCAGCGGAACACGTAGGAAAACACTTCTTCGAAGCCGAACGGGTAGCGTTCGGCGATCCGCGCCAGGCGCACCCAGGTCTGCTCCATCAGCAACTTCTCGAGCGCCGCCGCCTGGCCGCTCAGGAGCAGGTCCCGTGCAGCCGGGATCCACGGGATCACCGTGCCGAGACCGAAATGAGGATCGCCCCAGTGGCGCTCGATCCAATCGGTCCGGGCCGAGACGCCCCACCGTGTCGGGGGTGGGCCCTCACCGCGTCGGCGTCGCCGCAGAGCGGCCATCACCGTACGCAGCTCGAGCCGGAAGGCGACGAAGTCCCGCAACTCGCGGTTCTCGATGTCGTGCAGAACCTGATCCGACAGGGCGATCGCTTCAGCCTCGCTGCGGTCGGTGGGATGGACCTGCCATGAGACCAAAGACTGCGCCCGCGCCAGGTCCGCGGCGTCGCCCTTCTCGAGCAGGGCGAGGCGCTCCTCCAGCCGCTGGGGGCTGATCGGCAGGCGATCGGCAAGCTCGAACCGCGGCAGTCGCGGCAAGCTCGTGATCAGCTGGTAGTAGCGCGCCCCGCCCATGGATCAGCCTGCGGCACCGTCGAGGATGGCGCGGTAGCGCGGTAGGATGTACCGTGCCAGCAAGGCCGCGATGGCTTCGCCGCCGAGATCGATCTCGAGCTCGGACGCGCCGAGACGGACGCGTGCGCCAGAGCCTACTTCGGGATCCCCGACCAGGGAGACTCCGTGACGCAGGGCGCCGGCGGACGCCGCCAAGGCGACTTTCGCGAGGGCCGGCTGGTGCTGTTCGGCAACCGTCTCGCCGACGATCGCCTGAGCCAGGTCGACCAGGTCACGCTGCGGCACCCGTACCTCGACGGGCCCGCTGCTCTTCTGGACCTCGGCGCCGGCGGCCTTGGCGAGCTCGAGCACCAGCGCTCGAAGCAGATCACGGTCGGCGAGCTCGGCTTTGGCCAGCTCGCGGCCGTGGCGCTCGAGAGCGGCAGTCAGGCGGCTGCGGACCTCGAGCACGGTGTCGCGGGCCGCGAGCTTGAGCGAGGCAAGCGCCGCTTCGGTGTCGCGGGCGATGCGGGCCTCGGCCTCCTGGCTGAGACGTGCCGCTTCCTCCTTGGCCTCGGCGCGAATCCGACCGGCTTCGGCGTGCGCTTCCGCCAACAGCGCCTCGGCCTGCTCGCGCCCGGCTTCGATTCCCTCCGCCTTGAGCCGCGAGATCAGCTCGCGGACGCCCGAGGCGGTGTCCGGTGCTGCGGTGGTACCCATCTCAGGCCCCCGCTCCCGGAAGCGATCCGGCCAGCACCAGAGCGAACACGAAGGCGAACACTGCAAAGCCCTCCACCACCGCGGCGGGAGCGATCGAGATGCCGAAGACCTCGGGCTTGCTCTTCGAGGCGTTGATCGCAGCGGCACAGCAGCTGCCCTGCCCCATCGCGCTCACCATCAGGGCGATACCGGCCAGAACGCCGATCGCAAACACACCCGGCGCCACCGCGGCGGTCATCTCACGATTCAGCGACAGCATCACGACGATGCCGTAAATCGTTTGCGACGAGGGCATTGCACTGGCGCCGATATAGCGCCCGTAGCCACTGTCGGTCTCGAGCAGGGCACCACACGCAGCCTGCCCGGCCCGGGTACAACCGATGACACTACCGATTGCCCCGAGGGCCACCGGGGCGAAGGCGCCAATCCAACCGAGAATCAGGACGAAGGTGTCCACGCGTCGTCTCCCTTTCGTTTGAAGGCCGAGAACACCCGACCCTCCTCCGTAACGGACCAGTTGAAGAATTCGATCAGGTTCAGGCGAAGACCGTGGACCACCCCACCCATCACACCGAGGATGAGGTTGAGCCCGTGGCCGATCAGCAACGCCACCAAAGCCAGCAGCAGGCCCACACCGGGCTTCGCCGCAGTCAGGTCGGCAGCGAGTGAGTTGAAGGCAAAGGCCAGCTGCGAGCTGGCGAAACCGAGCGCGAAGAGCCGCAGGTAGCTCAGCACGTCACCAAAGGCCGCCGTGACCTTGGTGATCGCCACCAAGCCGGCACCCAGCCGACCCAGCGGGCGGGCATCCCAGCCGGTGAAAAGGGCCACCAGAGCCATGCCGACGATGCCGCTCCACTTGCCCCAGGTGGCGACCTCAGCGAGCTGCTGAAAGCGCCCGATGCCGTAGGCGAAGCCTCCGCCGATCGCCATGGACCACCCAAACGGGGCGAGCATCGCGAACAGGCTTCGCCGCCTCAGGCGCCAGGCCTCGGCCAGGTTCCCGTAGACCAGGTGGGCGACACCGATGGCGAGCGACAGCATCATCGAACCCTGGGTATCGCCGAAGTCGATGATGTGCAGGCGCCCAAGCCAGCTGTCGTCCGGTGGCGCCACCCCAAAGAAGCTCCCGGCGAGGACGCCGAACGCAATCGACACACCAACGATGCCGGTGAACAGCCGCCGCAGGCGGCGTCCGCCGTCGCTGCGGCCGAGCTTCGACCACGTCGCCAGCAGCACCAGCCCGAGCAGGGCCGCGTAGCCGGCGTCGGCGAGGATCATCGCGAAGAACAGCGTGAACGACACCATGACCGTCGCCGACGGATCCCAGGTCCAGTAGCCCGGCGCGGTGTAGAAGGCGACCAGATCCGCCCCCGAATCGAACGGGCGACGGTTGGCGAGCAGGGTTGGCGGTGCCTCACCGGCCGCCGGCGGGCGTGCCTCGAGCACCAGCTCGTGTTGGGCGGCGTACTCGCGCAGGGCCTCGAGGGTCTGGGCAGGGGCCCAACCGGTCAGGGCGAAGATCCCGTCTTGCTCGAGGGATTCGGCGCTGGCCCGAGCGAGCGCCGAGGCATCGTCGATGCGATCCAGGGACCGCGCCAGCAGCAAACACCACCGGCTCAGGCTCGCGCGTTCGGCCTCGAGATCCTCGATCGCGAGCTCGACCTCGGCCAAGCGTCGCTGCAGCTCGGAAAGCGACCGTTTGCCGGTGCGCGTGCGTCGCACCGGCATGCCTTTGGGCAGCTCGCCCGAGATCACCACGACGTAGCAGAAACGATGGTCGCGGGCGACCACCTCGAAGGTGAGCCCGAGGTCCTCGACCTTCGCGAGTTGATAGTGCGGCACGGCGTAGAACCACAGCCGCACGTCGCGGCGACCTGCCAGCGGGCTCAGGTCGAAGTCACCCCAGGGCTCGAGCTCGGTGATCCGCTTCTGCAGCGCGTCGGCCTCGTCTCTCAGATCGGCAACCTCGCGCCTGATGGCGAGTGCGCGACGCTCGACCTCGCCCGCGTCGAAGCGGCTCTCGTCGGTCAGCTGGCGGCGCTGGTGCGGACAGCTGAGCAGGTAGCGCAGCGCTTCGCGCGAGGACGTACGTGCCGAGCTCGCGGCATCCTGTGCGATCGCGCAGGGCACCAGCGGCTCGAGATGCACACACCCGAGGGCCTGCAGGCCCGCGAGGGCCTCGTCCTTGTGAGCCGCTCGCCCCCACAGGGTGACGCGCAGCAGCGGTGCGATGCTCATGCCCCACCTCCCCGCGCTTCCCGCCCGAACCGCGACTTGGCGATCTTCGAGCGCACGACGGCTTCGCGGGCGAGATCGTCGAGGGCGATCTCGATCCGGCGGATGTTGCTCTTGGCGTTGGGGATCAGCACACGCTCGAAGAGATTGACACGCTGCGTGATCCGCTTCAAGGCGTACTCCACCCGCTTGAGGCGTTCGGCGGCAACCATCAGCTCGAGACTCAGGCGAACGGCCTCGTGGAGCCGGTCGGCCACCGCATCGACCCACACCGGGCGCACGAGGTAGGAGTAGGTCGCATCGGCGAGCTCGAGCCGCGCGAGCGTCGGCAGCTCGAGGCCCACGACGTTTTCGCTTCCGAGCTCGACCGCCACCACTCGAACCAGGCCGAGGAGGTCGATCGACTCGTTCGCGAGCATTGGGATCGCGGCGCCGATACCCCCCATCAACGCCTCGAGCTCGCGGCGCAGCTTGGCCTCGAGCGCGCGGCATCGCTCGTTTTCGATCGCCAGCTGCCGTCGCTTGAGATCGAGCGAGGGCAAGACGCGTTGATAGAGCTTGAGCTGATCGCGTTGGCGCTTGAGCTCGCTCTTGTTGAGACGTAAACCTTCCATCGAATCGGCTGCACCGCGGGGCGCGGCGCCTCCTCGGCTCAGCTTGCCGTGGCGAGGGCGCCTTCACGCGCCCGGTTCTTCGGCAGGTAACGATCCACCAGGCTCTGCTTGATCAGCAGCTCTTCGGGCTCGAAGCACTCGCCCAGAGTCTGCCAACACAGGTCGAGGGCCGCTTCGAGCGGCATCGATACCCGAATGTCCATGAAACGCTCTCGGAACAACTCACCGAAGCGCAGCAACTTACGATCGAAAGCCGAGAGCTCGAAAGCCATCGCCTGCTTGCGGCGGGCATCGCGAGCTCCCGCGTACATGCGGATCATCGCGTTGGCAACCTGCCCGTGGTCCTCGCGGGTGACGATGCCGATGACGCGCTGCTTGAGCCGCGACAGCGACCCGAACGGATCGATCACGCCCTCGTGCAGGTAGAACTGGCCTTCGGTGATGTAGCCGGTGTTGTCCGGCACCGGGTGGGTGACGTCGTTGCCCGGCATCGTCGTGGCCGACAGGATCGTCACCGATCCCGCCCCCTTGTAGTCGCAGGCCTTCTCGTAGCGGCGCGCGAGCTGGGTGTACAGATCACCGAGGTAGCCGCGGTTGGCCGGGATGCGCTCCTGGGAGATGCCGATCTCCTTCATGGCATCGGCGTAGGCGGTCATGTCGGTCAACAGCACGAGCACGCGCTTGCCCTCCTCGACCGCAAAGGTCTCGGCGACGGTCAGCGCAAGATCCGCCACCAACAGCCGTTCGACGATCGGATCGGAGGCCTGGTTGACGAACATCACGGTGCGGTGAAACACCCCGTGGGTCTCGAATTGGCTGCGGAAGAAGTGGTAGTCGTCGAAGATCAGACCGAGGCCACCGAACACCACGATGTCGGCGTCGGCCTGGAAGCCGATCCGCGCCAGCAGCTCGTTGAAGGGCTCACCGGCGACCGAAAAGATCGGAATCTTCTGACTCTCGACCAGGCAGTTGAACAGGTCGATCATCGGCACTTCGGTCTCGATCATGCGCGAAGGCATTTCACGCGTGGTGGGGTTGACCGTCGGGCCGCCGACGGGAACGTGGCGATCACCCTCGAGCGTCGGCCGCGCGTCGAGCGGCTCCCCTGCCCCCGTGAACACGCGGCCCAGTACATTGGCCGACACCGGCACGTCCAGAGGCTTGCCGAGGAACCGCACCCGCGCCTCGGTCGACAGGCCCTTGCCGCCGGCGTACACCTGCAGGCTGGCGATCTCGGCATCGATCGCGATTACCTGCGCCAGCGACGTCTCGCCGTCGTTGTTTTCCACAAAAGCCAATTCACCCAGGGCCGCTTCGGGCGCCTGGATGCGGATGACATCACCAATGATCTCGCGGACTTTCGTCCGCCGTACGAGCTCTCTCAGCATCGTCGGTCCTTTATCTCTCGCGGGCTCGGCCGTGCCGCCACCCATCAGGTCGACGAGGGAAGCCTACACGAGGCCGAAGAGAAGGGGAACCGTCCGTTGGGGTTGTACCCGAGACCTCACCTCAGCGGCTCCACGACCTCCACCGGCCCACCCGAGTGCTCGATCGGCACGCCTGGCCCTCGAGGCGCTGCGCTGGTTCCCAGCATGTAGGACCCGAGCGGCAAGCGGCCGGCGTCGATGCGTCCGTTCGCGTCGACCGCGTACCGTCGCGGGAAGTCCCCACCGTCGCCGGCCAGGCCCAGGAAAACGTCCGTGCCGGGCGGCAGCAGTGCCGCGCCCAGGAGCTGAATCGTGAGCGGTGCGAGGGTCACCGCGACATCGAGGTCACGGCCTTCGGCCACCAGCCGTTCGACACGCCACCCGCCATCGGGGCTCGCAACCACGATGCGAACGGCTGCTCCGGCCGGAGGGTTGGCGGCGAAGACACCGTCGGCGTCGGTTCGAGCCGCCTGCCTCCAGGAACCCCCGATGCTTGCCAGGGTGACGGGGAAGCCTACCGCCACCGCCCCATCGACACTCACCCGTCCGCGTCGACGAGGCGCAGCGTCGGCCACGATCTCGACGAAGGGCGGCGGATCCCCGACCCGCGCCTGCGCCGATCCGAACTGCCCCGCTGTGGTGGTGGCTTCGAAGCGCCACTCGCCAGGGCCCAGCTCGAGCTCCCAGGAGCCGTCCCAGCGCGACGTCACGCTGCCGCCAGGTTTGCCGGCTGCATTCAGGGCGACGACGCTGGCGCCCTGCAGGGCCGTGCCATCGGGGTCCCGAACCATTCCTGCAACGCGGTGTCCGGAGTGAAGCACCACGTCGCCGAGGTCGGTGGCGCCGGTCGCCACCGGCACGACCGCCGACTTGAACCCCTCGGCACGGATCTCGATTTGAGCAGCAGGGTGGGGTTGGATCTCGAGGCTGAAGGCCCCATCGGTTCCGGTTGTCGTGCCGGGACCTTCCGCGAACGGTCCAAGGATCGGCCCGACCGCAGCGCCGGCGATCGGGTTGCCTGCGCCGTCGACGACCCGGCCCGTCAGCACCTTGGGCCCAGGGAGCACCAGCCGCACCTCGGTGACCAGCCCGCTTTCGACTCGCACCCGCTCGAAGGTGCGGCGCCGGTCCTCGCTCGAAGCCTGGATGGTCACCCGTTCGCCGACCGCGGTTCCGTTCAGCTCGAAGCGTCCATCCGCGTCGGACTCGGTGTGGGCATTGGGCGGAGCCGTGACCCTCGCACCGACAACGGGGCGCCCGCGGTCGTCGACCACCACACCGGTGACTTCTCCGTCCGGCCGTTCGAGGACGAGCTCGATGTCGGCGACGTCCTCGCCGGCGGCTTCGACCTCGACCGTTCGCGCCACCGTCGCCGTCCCGAAGCGTGCGGTGATCTCCCAGGGACCCTCCGGCACCGGACCGATATCGAACGTCCCGTCCGCTCCTGCCGCTTCCCGAATCGGGGTGTCTCGCAGCGACGGTCCCGATCCGGGCCGTGCCGCGGTGACGGTGACCGGCGCCAGAGGCTCCCCCTCCTCATCGACCACCCGGCCACTGATCCGCGCGCCCCGAGTGAGCACGACCTCGAGTCCGCCCCGGGGAGCCACCACCGGGGTCTCGAGCCTCAGATGATGTGGGCCTGCCGCGGAGATCACGACCTCTTCGCCGGCGGCGAATCCGGCCAGGCGAAAGTGTCCATCGGAGCCGGTCTCCACTCGGCCGGCCGGGTGCGTGCGCTGGCCGTTGGGAAGCACCACCAGCGCCCCAACCGTGATCCCCACAAGGCCGTTGCCGGCAGCGTCGACCACCGTGCCGCTCACCGTGACCTCTGGTTCCAACACCACGGTGCCGAGATCTCCCGAGGTCGAACCGATCGCGACCCCGCGTACCGTCTGCTGAGCCAAACCCACCGCCTTGGCGGTCAGCTCGTATTCACCGGCCAGGGGCCGGTCGGCACTGTAGATACCCGGAGCGGTTTCAGCCAAGGTGACGCATCGTGCCCGCCACGAGCCCAAGCGGTCTCCCCGCTGCAGCTGGCGACACAGCTGCACTTCGGCCGCCGCCACCCGAGCGCCCTCGAGGTCCTCGATCGCCACCCGCACCTGGGGCGGCGGCAGCGGGACGGCCCAAAGGGTCCAAAGGCGCAGGCAATCGATCAGGAAAGAGAGCACGCCTCGTGTACGGGGTGAGCTGGGAAGGTGTCTAGCAGGCTGCCATGTACCCCTCAGTGGTGCACCCGCTACACTTGGCGCATGCTCGAGTTCCTCACACTCCTGCTCGGACTGGTGACCGGACCACGGACCATCGAGCTCGATGCCGGCCCGGAGGTGGCGCGGATCGAGCTGCGGCTCGATGGCACGGTGCTCGCCAGTGCCACCGAGAGGCCCTGGCGATTCGAGGTCGACTTCGGCGCCGACCTGCTGCCCCACCGCCTCGAGGCCCGAGGCCTCGATCGCCACGGCCGCGAGGTTGCGCGGCGACAGCTGCTGGTCAACCTTCCGCGTCCGGAAACTGCCGCCACCATTACCCTGCGCCGGGATGCCAAAGGAAAGTCCTTCGGGCAAGTGCACTGGGAAAGCCGGGTTGGTGCGCCGCTCGAGGGGTGGGACGTCGAGCTCGACGGCAAGTCGATCGAGGTCCAGGACCTGGCGAGCTTCCCGTTGCCCCGCCACGACCGCGAGCGGCTGCACTATCTCCGAGTCACACTCCATTTCGAGGGGTACGAGCCCGTGGTGAGCGAGGCGATCTTCGGCGGGCGTTACGGCGACGAGATCGCCACGGAGCTGACGGGAGTGCCGATCGAGGGACTCGGCTCACGTGTGGGGGCCGCCGAGCTCGCGGGCAGAGTCCGAGCCGAGGGGCAGGAGGTCGTGCCGGTGGCGGTCGAGCGGGGTGAACCGACGCTGGTCGTGGTCGCTTCAGAGGCCGCCTGGCGTTACCTCGACGGCGATGCGCGGCGGCAGGCCGAACGATCGGCTTCCTTGGCACGGACCCGGGCGATCGGTCCCCTTCCCTCCCGCACTCGTGCCCACATGGTCTGGGCGCGCCCGCGCCGCACCAGCACCGCGGGCGATGTCTTCGATCTCTTCCCGGTCTTGCGCCCGATCGGCCCGCCGGGTGTCGGGCTGCACTACCTGATCTTCCGGCATCTTCAGCCGCAACCTTCGAGCGCCCCGGAGCTGCTCACCGACGCGGCAGCTTCGGCGGTGCTGTTTGCCCACTCGACCCAACGGCCTCGTGCGGTCATCGTCCTCACCGATGGCGAATCGACCGACGCGAGCCGGCTGACGCCGGCCCAGGTGAGGCGTTATGCCGAGGCCCTGCAGGTGCCCCTGGTGGTCTGGACGACCGGGGTCGGCGAGTCAGGTCCGTGGGGTGAGACGGCTCGCGTCCGCGACGCGCCGTCGTTTGCGGTGGCACTGCGCCCGGTCGTCGCGCAGCTGGAGCGCCAGGCGTTGGTGCTGCTCGAAGGCAGCTGGCTGCCGCACCACGTCAGCATCGACGTGGTGCCATAGCAGCCGACCTCAGACGTTGAAGAGGAAGTGGATCACGTCGCCGTCGCGGACGACGTAACTCTTGCCTTCGGCGCGCTTCCTGCCGGCATCCTTGGCGCCGGCCTCACCGAGGGTCACGAAGTCGTCGTAGGCGATCACCTCGGCGCGAATGAAGCCGCGCTCGAAGTCGCTGTGGATCACTCCGGCGGCTTCCGGAGCGGTGGCGCCGATCGGGATGGTCCACGCCCGCACTTCCTTCGGGCCACAGGTGAAGTAGGTCTGCAGGCCGAGCAGGCGGTACCCCGCCCGGATCAGCCGCGACAGGCCCGGCTCCTCGAGACCGAGGTCGCGCAAATACTCGTCGCGGTCGGCGTCCTCGAGCTCGGCGAGCTCACCCTCGATCCGCGCACAGATCGCCACCACTTCCGCGCCCTCGGCGCCCGCGATTTCCCGCACGCGGTCGAGATGGGGGTTGTTCTCGAAGCCGTCCTCGAGGACGTTGGCGACGTACATCGTCGGCTTCGCGGTCAGCAGCTGAAAAGTCCGCACGATCCGCGCCTCTTCGGGACTGACTGCGAGCGTCCGTGCGGGCTTGCCGGCATCGAGGTGGGGCTTGAGCTTGGCCAGCACCGCGAGTTGGCCCTGAGCCTCCTTGTCGCCGCCCTTGGCCGCGCGCACCAGCCGCGACTCCGTCTTCTCGAGCGTCCCGAGATCGGCGAGCACGAGCTCGGTGTCGATCACCTCGATGTCGCGTGCGGGGTCGACGGCGCCGTCGACGTGCACCACGTTCTCGTCGTCGAAGCAGCGGACCACGTGGGCGATCGCCTGGACCTCGCGAATGTTGGCGAGGAACTGGTTGCCGAGCCCTTCACCCTTGGAAGCCCCGCGCACCAGGCCCGCGATGTCGACGAAGCTCATCGCCGCGGGCAAGACTCGCTGGGGCTTGGCCTTCTCGGCCAGCACCGCGAGTCGTGCATCCGGCACCGGCACCACGCCGGTCGATGGCTCGATGGTGCAAAACGGATAGTTCTCGGCAGCCACCTGAGAACGGGTCAAAGCATTGAAGAGAGTCGACTTGCCAACGTTCGGCAAGCCCACGATTCCGCAGGAAAAACCCATGTTGCTACTCTTTGAAGACTGTCAGTGGGGGTGCCGAGCGGTCGCCGCGGCCAACGAGCCCCTGATCATCGCCGACTTTGGCGGCAAACGGAAGGGGCGAGAAGGTACCGGGTACCGGGTACTAACGCCGCAACCGCAACCGAAGTCGGAAGAAGACCCGGATTCGGAAGAAGATCTTTTGGTTCGGAGAAGAGCGACGTCGGCGCTACAGAGCGTTGGCCACGCTTCGCGGTAGTTGCGGCGTCTCCCCCTCCGTCCCTTGCTGGTGAAGGGCGACGAGCTGAATCGGGTCCAGCGAAGGTCTGTGCCGCGGGTACCGGCTGCGCCGCTTGCTCGGGTCGCCTTGCTGGGCGGATATGGAAGTCCCGGCGCGGCGATGGAACGACTCATTCCACCGATCCGCGAGCACCTCCGCACCCCCGCCCTGCTCGCTGGCCGGCGGTCGGTCGACGGGAAGGGGGACCAGGAGCGGAAGCGCCCCAGGGTGCGCGTGGCAGCGCGCACCTCTTGGTGGTGTGTCCG
>CAZRFU010000088.1:0-18752 GCA_964599475.1 uncultured Thermoanaerobaculia bacterium | reverse complement strand
ATCGGGTATCGGGTATCGGGTATCGGGTATCGGGTATCGGGTATCGGGTATCGGACCACGGAACGGGCATCAGGGCAAGGGGAGTAGGAACCGGATCGACGATCGAGGACCCGAGCCGACGGCACCTTCCGAAGTACCCGGTACCCGGTACCCGGTACCTTGCCTCCTACCTCCGCCGCCCCCGCAACGGGTTGTCGAAGCCCGAGCCGCCGGTCTGTTCGAGCATCTCCCGCGTCTCCCACACCACCATCGAGCCGTCGGCCTCCTGCACCGTGATCGCACGCACCGGGTAGGTCGACGCGCTCGAGTAGTGGACCACGAAACTCTTGCGGGTCAGGCGTTCGTCGTGCACCGGACCGCCGCCGTGGCGCAACGAGGCATGCCACAGCAGCGCCTGGCCCTTCTTCGGGGTGAACAGCTGCGGGCGCAGACCCCGCGACGCGGCCTGGGCGTCGTCCCAGGCAGTGGCTGCTTGGATCTCGGCGGCTCCCATCCGTGACGCATCGAACTCGTAGACTCCCGGGGCAAACTCGTAATACGGCAGCCGATGGGATCCCGGCACGTACATCAAGGCTCCTGAGCCCGGATCGATGTCCTCGAGTGCGATCCAACTCGCCAGCAGATGCCCAGGTGCCCCGGTGGGAACGACCACGGTATCGCGATGCAACACCTGTTGGCTGCCAAACTCGAAGAACAGCGACTGCATCGCCACGGGCTCCTCACCGAGGATCAGTCGCATCCACCCAAACAGCTCGCGGTCGAGGTACAGCTCGCGCGCGGCGTCGACGTGGGAGTGGATGTCGTGCAGGCGATGTTTGGGCCGCCGGTGGAGCGCCGCATCGGCACCGCTCATGCGCCGCGGGGGGCTCTCGTAGGCGTACGCCACGTCGCCCGGCCGCCCCTCCCACAAGCGGTCCACCCCGGCCAGCAGCTCGTCCGCAAGCTCGATGCCGCGCTCCAGATCGATGACCAGAAAGCCATGCTCGGCAAAGTGGCGCAGACCGGTCGCCTGTTCGGTGGAGAGCGCACCGCCCCTGGCTCGGCGCTCGATCTCGTCGAGCACGTCCGGTGCGTCGATCCACAAGCCACTGTCGAGCATCATGCCGTCGCTCATGTCGTCCCTCAGGTGAAACGCTCGGGGTCGAACGCCGCGGTGTCGAAGCCGGGATCAGTGCCGTCGATGGCATCCGCCACCAGCCGGCCGGTGCCTGGACCGAGGCTCATGCCGAGCATCGCGTGGCCGGCCGCCACGGTCACGTTGCTCCAACGGCGAAGCCGGCCGATGTAGGGCAAACCGTCCGGCGAAACCGGCCGCAACCCACTCCACACCGTCGTCGGTTCGGGTACCTCGATGTTGGGCAGGTAGGCTGCCATCGCTCGCAACAGCCCCCGGACCCGCCGCGGATCCTTGCGATCGTTGAAGCCGGAGAGCTCCATGGTGCCGCCGATGTGGAGATCGGGCCCCATCGGCGTGACTGCCACTTTGGTCTCCGAGAGGATCACCGGCGACGCAAGCTGGATCGGCACCGTACGCTGGGTGAAGCTGTAGCCCTTGCCCGGCTGCATCGACAGCTTGAGGCCGAGCTTCTTGCCGAGCGGCAAAGCCCACGAGCCCGCTGCCAACACCACCTCGTCGGCTGCGACCACCCCAGCGTTGGTCTCGACTCCGGTGACCTTTGCCCCGGCCACGGTGAACCCGCTGACCGCGGTCGACCAGCGGATCTCCACGCCCCGAGCCGGCAGGGCCTGCTTCAGAGCCGTCATGACCTGCGGCGGGATCACGTGGGCGTCCTGCGGGTAGAAAACCCCGCCGAGGATGTCGAGCTGCACGCCCGGAAGCCGCTCGGCGACCTCAGCCGCGCTCATCGTCACCGCCTCGAGACCGGCGTCCCGAGCAAGGGTGGCAATCGCCTCTTCGTCCTGACGTCCCTTCTCGCTGCGAAACAGCATGAACAAGCCATTCTCGTAGAAGGTGAAGGCGACGCCGGCGTCGCGCAGGCCGACGTAGAGCTCTCGCGACAGCAGGCTCAAGTCTCGCAGCGGCGGAATCGATCGGCGGACATGCTCGTGGGTCGCGCTGGCGTAGAACTGCCAGCCCCATCGAAGCAGGTCGAGATCCAGCCGCGGCTTGATGTAGAACGGGCTCTCGGGGTTGAGCATCCAACGCAGGCCCTTGGCGACCATCCCCGGCGCCGACAACGTGACGATGTGGCTCGGCGCCACCAGCCCCATGTTGCCGTAAGAACACCCATCGCTGCCGTCACCGGATTCGAGTACGACGACGTCGTGACCACGCTCGTTCAGGTACCACGCCGCGCTCAAACCCACGATGCCGGCGCCGACCACCACCACCCGCTTTGCCATCGCGATCCTCCCTGGGTGGGAGCTTATCCGGGATCCGGGAACCGGGAACCGGGATCCGGGAGCAGTTCCCCAGTCACACCTGCCTGGGGAAGTCCAGGAGACGAAATCGGCCCTCGGTGCTCGGTGCCTGGTACCCGGCACCCTCTTCCGAGTCCCCGAGTCCCGGGTCCCGGGTCCATCTTGTCCCGGGTCCCTGGTCCCGGGTCCCTGGTCCCCGGCAGGGCCAAACACCAAGCCCAGTTCTTGCGTAGACTGATCGACACCTGCACCTTGCCGTGCGCGCCTTGCCCAAGGAGACCGAATCCATGCGCCGAATCGCCACCTGCCTACTTGCTCTGCTCTGGCTCTGTCCCCCACTCTTCGCCAAGGAGGAGCTCGCCACCTTCGGCGAGGTCGTCGACGTCCACGTGATCAACCTCGAGGTGGTCGTGACCAACCGCCAGGGTGAACGAGTGCCTGGGCTCCCTGCCGAGGCTTTCACCCTGCTGGTCGACGACAAGCCGGTGAACATCCAGTACTTCAGCGAGATCCGCGAAGGCAAGGCGCTCGGCACCGGAACCAGCCAGGCCGTGGTCAGCCCCGTTTCGGCCGGCACCGAGGTCGGCACCAGCTACCTCGTCTTCGTCGACGACTTCTTCGCCAGGGCGTCGGAGCGCAACCAGGTGCTGGACGAGATCCAGGCTTCATACGGCCAACTCGGCCCCAACGATCGGCTGGCAATGGTGGCCTGGGACGGTCGGCGACTGACCAGCATCACCACCTGGACCGGCTCGAGCCTGGTCGCCGACAGCGCCTTCCGCATGGCCCGCGATCGACCGGCTTCAGGCTCCATCACGGAGTTCAATCAACGCCAGGCACTGGTCGATCGTCGCGACACGCCGACCGGGCCCGGCGCCTTCGCCCCCAACGCCGGCCCCACCGAAACCGGCCTCTCCCTCGGCCTGCCCATCGATCGGCGCGCCCTCGAGATCGCTCGCGACGTCACCCGCTCGGCCTCGGCGGCAGCGGGGGCGATGCGCGGCCTGGCACCGACTGCCGAAGGTCGGCGAGTCCTGCTGCTGCTGTCCGGCGGCTGGCCGTTCGATCCCTACGCGGTGGCCGCCGGCGATCAGTCGGCCAATCCTGGGCGCATGATCCCGCGCGGTCGCGAGCTGATCCAACCGATGCTCGAGGCCGCCAACCTGCTCTCCTACACGATCTACGGTGTCGACGTGCCGGGTCTGCGTGCCGGTGGTGGCGCCGACGCTACCCAGGAAGCGGCCGTGGGCGACTTCGAGAACCTGCTCGAAACCGAGCACCACGACCTGCTGCAACTCGCCGCCAAGGAAACCGGGGGGCTTGCGCTCATCAACGCCGAACGGCTCGAGGCGCTGTCGGCACCGATCGAGGACACTCGCTCCTACTACTGGCTCGGAGTCTCCCTCGAGCGCAGCGGCAAGGGCAAGGCTCACGACCTCGAAGTGCGGGTCTCCGATCCTGCTCTCGAGGTGCGGGCGCGGCAGGATTTCGTCGACCTCTCGCGCGAGAACGAAGTGGCGCTGACCCTGGAGAGTGCCCTGTCCTTCGGTGAGGCGACGCTCCCGGACGCCTCCCTGCAGGTCGTGCTCGGCCAACCCAAGAAGTCCGGCGTTCGGCGAATGAAGGTGCCGGCGACGATCGTCATCCCCTTCGGCGACGTAACCATCGAGCCCGCGGGCAAGGCCTGGAAGGTCGAGCTCGAGTTGCGCGTCGGAGCCTTCGACGAGGAGGGCAACCTCTCCGAGGTGCCACTCGTCCCGATCAAGCTCGATCTCCCGACCCGGCCGCATCCCAGCCAGTTTGCCCGATACGATACGGAGCTGGTGTTGCGTCGCGCCGACCAAGAACTGATTCTCGCGCTGGTGGACCCACGAACCCTGACCATGAAAGCCAGTCCCACGCTTCGCCTGATCGCTCCGTGACGATCCGGGCCTGGCACAATGTGCCCGTCGCCGAGGTCGAACGGAGCCTCGGCACGAGCGCCGCTGTCGGGCTCGACGAAAGCACTGCACGAGCCCGGCTCGAGTGCGACGGTCCCAACGAGCTCGAGCCGATCCGGCCGCGCTCGCGCTGGGCCATCGCCGCACGTCAATTCCGCAGCCTGGTGGTGGTGCTGCTGGTGGTCGCCGGAGCCCTGGCGCTGGCGACCGGCGAGCCGATCGAAGCGGCCGCCATCCTGGTCGTGGTGGTGCTGAACTTTGCGATCGGCTTCGCCACCGAGGCTGCCGCCGAGCGAGCCATGACCTCTCTCAGGCGCCAAGCCGCACTGCGCGCTCACGTGCTGCGATCCGGCGTCGTGCAGGAGATCGCCGCCGCCTCCCTGGTGGTGGGAGACGTCGTCGTGGTCGCAGCCGGCGATCGCGTTCCGGCCGACGGCCGCGTGATCGAAGCCGTCCGTCTCGAGGTCGACGAAGCCGCCTTGACCGGCGAGTCCCAGGTCGTCGGCAAGACGGCCGAGCCGGTCGGCGGCACCGAATGCACACTGGCCGAGCAGTCGTCGATGCTGTTCCTCGGGACCAACGTCACCGCCGGTCGTGGTCGTCTGCTGGTCACCGCGACCGGCGCCGAAACCGAGGTTGGCCGCATCGGCTCCATGATCCGCGAAACGGTGCACCGCCGCACGCCGCTCGAACGCCGGCTCGACCAGCTGGGGCGCGTGCTGGTGGCGGTCGTCTTCGGCGCTTGTGCTGCCATCGTGGGCCTCGGGGTCTTGCGTGGTGAATCGCTGATGGGGATGATCGAGATCGGTATCTCTCTCGCCATCGCGGCCGTACCGGAGGGCCTGCCGGCGGTCGCCACGATGACCCTTGCGATCGGCGTCCAGCGCATGGCGCGGGCCAACGCCCTGGTGCGGCGGCTGCCGGCGGTCGAGACCCTGGGCTCGACCACGGTGATCTGCACCGACAAGACCGGGACCCTGACCCGCAACGAGATGCGGGTGACCCACCTCTTCGTCGACGGGCTCGAACTGCCGTGGCCACCGGATTCGCCGAGCACCGCGCCGAGTCCATCGGTCGTGGCGGCCCTTCGAGCAGCGGTCGCGTGCAATGACGCGCGCCTGGATCTCGACGACGCCGGGCGCGTCCGCATGCTCGGCGACCCGCTCGAAGGGGCCCTGATCCTCGCGGGTCTCGACGCCGGTATCGACCCGGCGGAGCTCGCGGTCGCGTGCCCGCGTGTCGACGAAGTGCCCTTCGACAGCGTCTCGCGCCGCATGGTGACCGTGCACGCCCCGGCCGGCGAATCTCGCCGCGCCTACCTCAAGGGAGCCCCCGAGACGATCCTCGACGGGGCTGCTCGGACCCACGGCTCCCGCGGCTGCCGCCCACTCGGCCCGGCCGACCGCGAGCGTTTCCTCCAGGCCAATCACGCCATGGCCGAACGCGGGCTGCGGGTGCTCGCCGTCGCCGAGCTGGCGATCGGCGACGATGGCAACGCCGCCGCCGTCGAGCGCGGATGGACGGTGCTGGGGCTGATCGGCCTCGAGGATCCCATCCGCGCCGAGGTGCCCGCAGCGATCGAGCGCTGCACCGCTGCCGGGATCCGCATCGTCATGCTCACCGGCGATCAACCCGCCACAGCCTCGGCGGTCGCTCGGCAACTCGGCCTGTTGAGCGGATCCGAGCCGACGCGAGTGGCCCACGCACGCGAGCTCGACGGACTGTCGGCCGACGCCCTCGACCGGCTGCTGGACGAAGTCGCCGTGCTCGCCCGCGTGTCACCGCTGCACAAGCTCCAGGTCGTCGAGGCCCTGCAACGGCGCGGGGATGTCGTGGCAATGACCGGCGACGGCGTCAACGATGCTCCGGCACTGCATCGCGCCGACATCGGCGTGGCAATGGGCGGCAAGGGCACCGCGGTGGCCAAAGAAGCGTCGGACCTGGTGATCCGCGACGACAATTTCGCCACGATCGTCACGGCGATCGAGCAGGGACGCGTGATCTACGCCAACATCCGGCGCTTCATCCACTACCTCTTTGCGTGCAACCTCTCCGAGGTCCTGACCGTCACCGCGGCAATCCTCCTGGGAATGCCGCTGCCCCTCGGCGCCCTGCAGATCCTCTGGCTGAACCTGGTCACGGACGTCTTTCCGGCCCTCGCCCTCGCCCTCGAGCCACCCGCCCGCGACGCCATGCGCCGCCCTCCTCGTCCGGCCCGCGAGCCCCTGGTCTCGGCCTCGCTCGCGCGCACCATCGTCTGGCAGGCCCTGCTCCTCGCCGCCGTCTGTCTCGCGGGATTCAGCCTCGCGCTGACTCGCCACGGGCACGATTCCGCGGGGCTCGCTCGGGCCACGACCGTGTCCTTTGCGACCCTCGCGATGGTGCAGACGTTCTACGCCTTCTCCGCCCGGTCGCGGCTCGGCTCCGTGCTCGACCGCGAAATCCCGCCGAATCGTTGGTTGTGGTTGGCGACCCTGGTTTGCCTAGGTCTCCAACTCCTCGCCATCCACACGCCGCTGCTGCAACGTGCGCTCGGCACGGTCCCGCTCGACCGCGGCGATTGGGCGCAAGTCCTGGCGAGCGCACTCGTCCCGCTGCTGATCATCGAGGCGGTGAACCGGTGGCGGCCGGTGCGGGGGTGAGGGAGGGATCGGGTATCGGGTATCGGGTACTGGGTACTGGGTACTGGGTAC
The DNA here is from genome assembly GCA_964599475.1 of uncultured Thermoanaerobaculia bacterium. Taxonomy (GTDB): domain Bacteria; phylum Acidobacteriota; class Thermoanaerobaculia; order Multivoradales; family CAZRFU01; genus CAZRFU01. The sequence goes on along the minus strand of CAZRFU010000088.1, from coordinate 11,737 downwards.
TGGCAGACTACGCGGAGAGGGCTCCCGGGTCGGCACGGTGGGCGGCGAGGAAGGTCTCGGGCTTGCTGAACACCTTCGCGATGTTCATGCCCTTCTGCACCGCCGACAAGCTGACCTTGCCGGTGACCAGAGCGGCTCCGAGCTGGAAGTAGGTGCGCGCTCGACCGCGGTGGCGGTAGCGTACGTCGAGCACGTGACGCCACAGTCCCGAGTACTCGGCGTAGAACTCCTCCAACGGGAGCTTGGTGGGAAGCACCGCGTGGACGATGTCGAACATCTCCCAGTTCTTGGTCGTCACCCGCTGACTGGCCTCGCTCCACAGGTCGGTTCCCGGCAGCGGCGTGAGGACCGAAAAGCCACTGTTGAAGGCGCCCGTCTCCTCGATCCAGCTGCGCAGACGGGCGAAGTCCTCGCGATCCCAGTTTGGGTCGACGATGAAGTTCGGCGTGAAGCCGACGCCCAGCTCCTTCAGGATCGCCAGGGCCCGGCGGTTGTTGTCGGCGGAGTTCTTCTTGTTGACCCGCTCGAGGCCTTCGTCGGTCACCGCCTCGACGCCGAGGAAGATCGCCAGGTGGCCGCAGTCCTTCCACATCTCGATCAGGTGTGGGAACTTGCAGATGATGTCGGTGCGCGTCTGAACCGTGAAGTACTTGCGGATACCCGCCGCCTTGATCTGCCGCGCCAGCTCCTCGCCCCGGCGCACGTCGAGCCAGAAGATGTCGTCGGTGATGAAGACGTTCTCGGCCTCGATCTGGGCCAGTTCGGCCACCACCCGCTCCGGCGACTTCTCGCGGAAGCTCGACTCATGGAACTTCCACACCGAGCAGAAGTTACACTTGAACGGGCATCCCCGCGCGGTCTCCATGAGCGCCAGCGGGCGACGGAAGTTGATGTAGTACTCAGGCGCATACCGCGCAATCAGGTGGCGTGCCGGCAGCGGCAGCTCGTCGAGCACCAGGCGTGGGGCCGGGCGACTGTTGGGCGCCCACCGGCCGTCGACCTCGCGATAGAGCCCCGGCACCGTGCCCAAGTCGCGACCGGTCGCGAGGGCGTCGACGAGGTCCGGCATCACCGCTTCGCCGTCGCCGATCGCCACCGCGTCGACGCCCGGGCGACCGAAATAGGCAGGCTCGCGTGAGGCGTCGTGCCCCCCGATCAGCACGAATGCGTCCGGAAGCTCCTTGCGGATCCGCTCCACCAGCCGCAGCGTGCGGTAGCGCTCGGTGGTGAAGTTGCACTGCAGCCCGACCACGTCCGGCTCGAAGGCCCTGCAGGCGGCCAGGCCGGCTTCTTCACCATCGATGCGCAGGTCGTAGACAGCACACACGTGACCATCGCGCTCGAGACAACTCGCGATGCAGATCGGCCCCAGCGGCTCGACGAAGGTCAACATCTCGAGGCCGAGAATCCCGCCGATCGGCGGCTTGACGAAGGCAACTCGCATCGGGGCACCTCCAGTGTGGTGACGCTCTCGACTCCAGCAAACCACATGGCCGCGTCGAGCGCAACGGTCCCTGGGGCGGGGTCAGGGCCCCTTCGGCCGGGGGCATGGCGGTACAAGGCGTCTTCGTCGGCCTGCTCAGAAAATGGGTACCGGGTACCAGGGACCCGGGACCAGGGATCCGGAAAGAGGCCGAACGGCGGTCCCGATTTTCATCGGCCGGGGTGCACCACGGAGGGGTGCATGGGGAACGAAGCCGGCGGACCCACTCCCCTTGCAGCCTCCAGTCCGTCGTAGTATCGTCCATATATGTTCTGGACAGACTATAGACCGACGGCAATCTGCCTCCTGTTCCTCTTCACCGTCGGTCCCCTCGCCGCTTCCGAGGACTGGAACCAGTGGCGTGGGCCGCGTCGGGACGGCAGCGCTGTCGGCGTGCGCTGGACCAACGATCCCAACGATCTGCAGTCAGTCTGGAAGGTCCGGGCCGGCAAAGGCTACTCGGGACCGCTGATCATCGGCGACCGAATCCTGGTGGCAGAGACCCTCGACACCAAAACCGCCGGCTTACGGGCTCTGTCCATTACCGACGGCAGCCAACTGTGGGCGCAGCATTGGCCGTCGAGCGGGTCGGTGCCGTTCTTTGCCGCGGCCAACGGCGACTGGATCCGGGCCACTCCGGTGTCCGACGGCGAGCTGGTGGTCGTCGGCGACATGCGCGAAACCCTGCGGGCCTTTTCGGTCGACACCGGCAAGCTGGTGTGGAGCGTCGACCTCCCCACCCGTTTCGGCACCGCAATCCCCGACTTCGGCTTCGCGTCGTCTCCGGTTATCGAGGGCGAACGCTTGTTCGTTCAAGGCGCCAACTCCATCGTCGCCCTCGATCTGCGTTCAGGAGCCACGATCTGGCGCGCCCTCGAAACCGATGGAGACATGCAGGACAGCGGCGCCTTCTCGTCGCCGGTCCTTGCCGAGATCGCCGGACGACAGCAGGTACTGGCGCAGGCACGCAACACCCTCCACGGTGTCGATCCGGCGACCGGCACGGTCTTGTGGTCCCAGGATATCGACAACTTTCGCGGCATGATGATCCTCACCCCTTCGGTCTTCGGCGATGCGATCTTCACCAGTGCGTACCGTGGCAAGTCCCACCTCTTCGCGCTCGAATCGCGGGAAGGCCGGCTGCAGCCGCGCGAGCTCTGGTCGAACAAAGCCTTCGGCTACATGTCATCCCCGGCCGTGGTCGATGGGCATGCCTATCTCCATCTCGCCAACGGCCGCCTCGATTGCATCGACCTCGAAACCGGCTCGTCGCGCTGGCGCACCTCGGAGAGCTTCGGCAAGTACTGGAGTGTCGTCCACGCCCGGGATCGCATCCTCGCGCTCGACGAAAAGGGGGAGCTCCTGCTGCTCCGTGCGACTCCGGAGCAACCGGTTATTCTCGGGCGGCGGGAGGTCGAGTCCAACTCTTGGGCACACCTGGCAGTCCGCGACGACCTGGTCGTGGTTCGGAGCCTCGAGGGTGTCGAGCTGCTCCGGTGGATGGCTGCCGAGGTCGCGGCGGTCACCCGCTCAGGCGAGCGTTAGCGCACGAACTGGCCTCCGGCACGGTGCTGGTAAGCTCGCGGGCCATGACCTGGAGCAGGCTTTCTTGCATTCTCGCCGGCGCCCTCGCGCTCGCGTCCTCGGCCGGTGGACAAGCTCGACCTTCCGACGCTGCAGTGCAGGTCCACGCCAAGGGCACCCTCGTGGTGCTCGCCTACCCGACCACCGGCAGCAGCTTCCTCCATCCCAAGGACGACGGCTTCGACGGCCTCGAATACGGCCTGCTCGAGTCCTTCGCCCGCAAGCTCGGCGTCACGCTCGAGATCAAGCCGGTCGCAACGTGGAGGGACTTGGTCCCCGCACTGCTCGCCGGTGAGGGAGACCTGCTCGCGGCCACCTTCACCGCCACCCCGGAACGCGCACGCACCCTGGCGCTGTCGGAGTCCTACTTCCCAGTGCTGACGATGGTCATCACCCGACGCGAGAGCCCGATCCGGACCCCAGCCGACCTCCGCGGCAAAGTCGCCTCGACCTTCCCCGGCTCGAGCTTCGAAGAGGTGCTGCGGGGCCTTGATGGGGTCCACGTCGAACCGACCGCAGCAGACTTCTACGACCGCGTGGTCGACGGGCGGGCCGACTTCTCCCTCGCCGAGTCGGTCAGCGTCGACTCGGTGGTCGCCCGCCATCCCGAGCTCCACGCGAGCTTCGCCCTGCCCGGTGCGCAGCGGCTGGTTTTTGCCGCACCTCCCGGCAGCTCGCTGATCGCCCCGCTCGACGCGCACATCGCCGAAGCACTGCAGACTGGCTACCTCTACCAGCTGGTCAAGCGCTACTTCGGCGCCCGCGGCGCCGAGCTCTACCTCCAGGGTCGGCGGACGTTGGAGCAGCAGAGGTAGAGAGAGGGTACCGGGTACTGGGTACCGGGTACTTGGGATCCGGACCAGGGACCGGGGAGTCGATCGGATCGGCGGCAGCGCACTGGAATCGACGATGTCCCATAGGCGCAGCCCCAACGGCACCTACGGCTCGAGACCCTCGAGGAGGTGGGTGAACGCGACCAGTGCCACGTCCGGCCAGGCCAGGTACTCCGGCTGGTCCGTCCCGTCGACGAGCACCAACACGCCGGCGTTGCCCTCACCGAGGTCGCCCCGACGTTCCAGCATCAGCTCCCCTCCCCCGGCGAGCACGACCTGGGCAGGTGCATCACCTTCGGGGACACTGATCCGGGTGATGGCGGCGAAGGGAATGGTGAAATCGACACCACCCGCCGGAGCGTCGAGTGTTTCGATGCTTCGATGCTCGTCGAGGTCGAACACCAGACGCCCCTCGATCGTGCGGCCGTCTCGAGTCGTGACCGAGCCCCTCAGCTCGGCTCCGGGCTGGAAGGTGTCGTAGGCGGGCCCAGAGCTGATCGAGGCCGTCGGCGGCGAGAGGTCGAGGCGTTGGAAGGCCTCCCACGACACCACCACTCGACCGACACGCTGATCCTCGACGACCACACCACGACTGCCCGGTGCCTCCCGCGTGCCGCCGATCTCGACCGTGCGACCATCGCGGCAGGTGACTGCAACCCGGTCGATCCCGAGGCGTGCGATCGACGCGATCTCGGCGAACGGGACCTGCACCGGACCGGCGGTGTCGTAACCCTCGAGCCGCTGGTCCGCAAATACCAACCACCGGTCCCACTGGATGAACCCGGTGTAGGTTCCCTCGGCGGTCACCACCGACGCGTGGAGCCGCGCCGGCACCTCGCCGACCGGCGCCGGCACTCCGAGCTCGACCTCGCGGACCTGCAAGCTGTCGAGATCGACCACCCCTGCTGCGGCATCCCAGACCCTCAGACCGTCGTCGAAGTCGCTCGCGTTCAGCCGATCGAGGTCGACCACGTCGCCGTTCCGCAGACTCACGCGCACCTCGCGACCCCGAGCCTCGATCCGCGCGAGATCACCAAAACGCACTAGGAATGGCCGGTCGAAGTCGAACGGTCGCTCGCGATGGGTGAGCACGACGCCGAACAGCGAGATCGGCCGCCGGTCCTTGGGAAGGAGGTCGGGCGGGATCATGGCGACCCACGGGTTGTCGCGTTTGACACCATTGAACCAATCGTCCCAGAAAGCCTCCTGGTTGCCGCCCCAGCGGATCCGGCCGGTGTAGATGGTGCCATCGACAGTGGTGACTCGGGCGGTCTGAAAACCCGCCGTGTCCGTCGACACCGCCTCTGCAGGCGCTCCGGGGGCGTCGACCCGTCGAGCGGGGGGCCGGCCCGGATCCGTCGTCCGGCCGCCCCCGGCAGGAAGCAGGCGAAAAGCCGCCACGACAACAGCGACACTCGCGGCAGCAACTGCCGCCACGACGATCCACGTTCTTCTCATCGACACTCCCGCCGGGCCTCACGTTCGCAATGACTACGTCGTCGGCAGCGGGAAATTACGTAGACGCCTCTTTTCTGAGCACTTGCTCATGCACCCCTCCGTGGTGCACCCCGGAGGATGAAAATCAAGTCCGCCGTCCGGTCTCCGTTCCGGATCCCTGGTCCCGGGTCCCGGGTCCCCATTTTCTGAGCAGGCCGCTGAAAAGCTCCCGCGGCCGCGAGGCGTTCTTCCGCGGCCTGCTCAGCTGAAGACCTGCAGCTCGCGCAGGCGTCGCAGCTCGTCGCGGATCTGGGCCGCCTCTTCGAACTCGAGTCGTTTGGCCGCTTCCTTCATGCGCTTCTCGAGGCGCTGAACCCGCTCCGACAAGGGCAGATCGTTGCGGTCGGCGACCAACGACGCCGCCACCGATACGTCGTGGTAGTCGAGGGCACCCAGCAACACCAGTGGATTGTGGATGTCCTTGAGCACGGTGCGCGGCTCGATCCCGTGCTCGAGGTTGTAGGCGATCTGCTTTTCGCGGCGACGGCGGGTCTCGCCCAACGCCCGCTCCATCGACCCGGTGATGCGATCAGCGTAAAAAATCACCCGGCCGTCGACGTTGCGTGCCGCGCGCCCCGCCGTCTGGACCAGCGAGGTCTCGCTGCGCAGATAGCCTTCGCGATCGGCGTCGAGCACGGCCACCAAGGCCACTTCGGGGAGATCGAGCCCTTCGCGCAGCAGGTTGACCCCGATCAACACGTCAAACTCACCCCGGCGCAGAGCGGTGATGGTTTCGACCCGCTCGAGGGTGTCGATGTCGCTGTGCAGGTAGCGCACCTTCACCCTCATCTCGGCAAGATACTGGGTGAGCTCCTCGGCCATGCGTTTGGTCATGGTGGTGACGAGCGTGCGGTAGCCGGCGGCCGTGGTCTTGCGGATCTCCTCGAGCACGTCGTCGACCTGGCCCAGAGCCGGGCGGACCTCGACCGGCGGATCGACCAGACCGGTCGGCCGAATCAACTGCTCGACCACGATCCCGCCCGTGCGCTCGAGCTCCCACGGCGCCGGGGTCGCCGAGACGTAGATGCGCTGTCCCATCCGGGCGTCGAACTCGTCGAAAGTCAATGGGCGGTTGTCCAGCGCGCTCGGCAGCCGGAAGCCGTATTCGACCAGGGTGGTCTTGCGCGAACGATCGCCGGCGTACATGCCGCGCACCTGCGGGATGGTCTGGTGGCTCTCGTCGACCACCAACAACACGTCCTCCGGAAAGTAGTCGAGCAGCGTCGGTGGGGCTTCACCTGGCGCCCGGCCAGTCAGATGGCGCGAGTAGTTCTCGATCCCGGCACACGAACCGACCTCGCGCAGCATCTCGAGATCGAACATGGTGCGCTGCTCGAGCCGTTGAGCCTCGAGCAGCTTGCCCTGGCTCTCGAGCTCCTGCAAGCGCTCGCGCAGCTCGTCGGTGATGGTTTCGATGGCGCGATCGAGGCGCTCCTTGGGGGTGACGTAGTGGGTGCGGGGGTATACCGCCAGCGTGTCGAGCTCCCCCACTACCTCGCCGCGGATCGGATCGATGCGGCAGATGCGCTCGATCTCGTCGCCGAAGTATTCGATCCGGAACGCCGTCTCCTCATACACCGGGTAGATCTCGAGCACGTCGCCGCGGGCGCGGAAAGCCCCCGGATAGAGGTCCATCTGGGTACGTTCGTACTGCAGTCCGACCAGCCGGCGCAGCGCAGCGTCGAGGCCGAGCTCGTCCGAGCCCTGGCGGAAGAACAACAACATGCCGAAGAACGCTTCCGGGGCACCGAGGCCGTAGATGCACGATACCGAGGCCACGATCAGCACGTCGCGGCGCTCGAACAAGCTCTTGCTGGCGCGCAGCCGCAGCTTGTCTATCTCCTCGTTGATCGCCGTTTCCTTCTCGATGTAGGTGTCGCTCTGCGGAACGTAGGCCTCGGGTTGGTAGTAGTCGTAGTAGGAGACGAAGTATTCGACCGCGTTGTCCGGGAAGAAACTGCGGAACTCCTGGAACAGCTGCGCCGCGAGCGTCTTGTTGTGGGAGAGAACCAGCGTCGGCCGGTTGATCTTCTCGACCACCTGCGCAATGGTGAAGGTCTTGCCGGATCCGGTGACCCCAAGGAGGACCTGCTCCTGATCCCCACGCCGTAGGCCCTCGACCAGCTGTTCGATCGCCGCCGGTTGATCCCCCTGCGGCGAAAACGGCGAGCGCAGGACGAAACGGTCCATCAGGCGACCAAGCCGGCCGGAGACGTGGTGCCCGGAGGGCTCGAATCGACCTCGGGCGGTGGCTCGGGGTCGGCCGGTTCGCTCGGAGCCTCGCTCGGGCCACTGCCGACCGCCCGTTCGAGCACCCCGATCAGCCGCAACACCGCCTCCTCCGAGATCCGCGGCGCACGGCTTGCCTCGGCCAGACGCTCCTGCGCCGCAACCAGGGCTTCAGGGCTGACCTTGCCCTCCCGCACTGCCGTCGAGAACTCGGCCAGAGCCTGCCGGAGCCGTTCGCGTGTCGCGTCGTCGACATCCTCGGCGAGGCGACTCTCGATCTGGGCACCAAACTGATCGAACACCCACGAGAACAGCTGGTCGGCCTTGAAGACGATCGCCAGACCCCCGAAGAGCACCAAGGCCAGCATCAGGCCACAGCCGGCGAAGGTGATGGTGCGGCAACCCTTGGAGACACCGGGTGTTGGGGTCGGTTCGAAGGGAAAGGGATCGGGGACGGAACGCGGATCGATGGTCGTCACCCGGCGATTGTCCCCGAAGGCGACGGCGAAGGCAAAGTGGCGAGCTACAGATCGCCGGGCTTCAGACCCGTATGTCTAGCGATGCGTGCGAGCATTCGCGGGCCGATCTCCTCCCCATCGTGGAACGCGAAAACCACGTCGGGCCAACCGTCCCGGCTGAGTGTGCCGGTGGGAGCCGGACTGCCGCTTGAGCTTCCATCCGAGACGCAGCAGTGCAGCCAGGACCCTGCTGGCCTTGGTGGCCGGCCAGTGGCTCATGCCGCGGGCACGGCGAAGCGAATGGGCTGAGGACGTGCCTCACCTTCTTCGATTCGCTCGGCCAGCACCCTGAGCGCTAATACTTCCGCCCGGACCATCGCTTCGTCTGCGGTACTCCCGTACGAAAGGACGCCGGGCAGTTGCGGCACCTCCGCCAACCATCGGCCATCGATCTCGCGTTCGCAGTCCAAGGTCAGGTCCACAGGGCGCTCCATTCGGCAGTTCGCGGGACAATACTACGGCGACGAGCGCCGAGACCATAGAGCCGACTTGGCCGGTGGCGATCCTCCGGGCAGGCGCTGATGCCGCCGCGCCTACCTACGCCAGACCCAACTGCGCCTCGATCCACGGGCCGAGCCACAGTGCGACGACCACCGCCAGCACTGCGATTCCGACGACGACGACCGACAGCAGCCACTTGAGCCAGGTGGCGAAGCGCGGGCTCTGCCACAGCACCGGCAGTGCCATCGGACCGATGGTGGCGAGCAGCACCAGGACGTACCAGATCCGCTCGCCCGAGAGCAGCGCCGAAGGCTCGCCTCGGGCACCACGCCAGGCGTCGAGCACTGCCGGCAGCCACACGAAGGGGTACACCGCCGCGAGCAAGACCACCGTGACCCACGAGCGGAACCCTTCGGGGCCCCACAGGGCGAGCCCCACGCCGCCCAGCACGCCGAGCGCGCTCGACAGGACCCCAAGGCCCTTCGAACGTTCGCCGTTGGCGAGTTGCCCGAGGCCGGGCAGCACCGCCGACAGCGCCGCGACGAGCGCCGGCCTCACGCCCAAGCTCGCGGGGCGACGCCAAGGCCGGGACCAGGCGGCAGCACCAGCCGCCCGCCGACGACCTCCGCTCCGACGAAGGGGTCGTTCGAAATCAGCACATGGCCGTCGAGGTCGACGAAATCGACCAACGAGGCGATCTGGGCGGCCGCGGTGATCGCTATCGACGACTCGATCATGCACCCGAGCATTACCTGCAAGCCATGGGCGCGGGCGACGTGGATCATCCGCAACGCCTCGCCGATCCCACCGCACTTCATCAGCTTGATGTTGATGCCGTGGAAGGCGTCGGCGAGCTTGGGGATGTCGACGGCCCGGCCGACACTCTCGTCGGCGAAAAGCGGCAGCGGGCTTCGCTGCTTGAGCACCCGCATGCCTTCGAGGTCGGCCGCCGGCAGCGGCTGTTCGACCATCTCGACGCCGAGAGCGGCAAGCCACTCGAGGTGGCCGAGGGCCTCGTCGAGGGTCCACCCCTCGTTGGCGTCGATGCGCAGGCGCTGGGTGGTGGCCGACCGCACGGCCTCGAGCATCGCGCGATCGTCGGGCGAGCCGAGCTTGATCTTGAGAACCTCGTACTCCGGCGCCTCGGCGACCCGCGCCGGCATCACCTCCGGGGCATCGATCGCGATGGTGAAGGAGGTCGGCGGCACCGACGGCTCGAGCCCAAGCATCTCGTGCAGCGGCACCCCACACCGTTTGGCGGCGAGGTCGAAGAGCGCCATGTCGACGGCCGCCTCGGCGGACGGCTGGCCCGGCACCGCGGCCGCCGACGCGGAACGATCGAACCGCCGCGGGTCGCCCAGTCGCGACGACATCAGCTCGACCGCAGCCGCAGCCGATTCCCGCGTCTGGTGATACCGCGCGATCGGCGCCGCCTCGCCGAGACCGATCAGGCCCTCGTGCTCGAGCTCGACCACGAGGTTGTGGCGCACGTCGCTCGCGCCTCGCGACAGCCGGAACGTGTGTCGCAGCTGCAGGTCGATCGGCGTCGTCCGCAGCTTCACCGTGCACCTCCACGATCACCGGAACGCAACGTCGCTGCCACCACCCCCGAAAGCCCGAGGACACCAACCAGGTTGGGGAAGATCTGCAGCCCATTCATCAAGTCTCCCCATGCCCACACCAGCTCGACTTTGGTGGTGGCGCCGACGACGATCAGTCCACAGTAGACCCACCGGTAGGGCACCACGATCCGCCGACCGAAGGCGTAGGCCAGGAACTGCTCGCCGTAGTACCCCCAGCCGATCAACGTGGTGTAGCCGAAGAGGATCGCACACACCATCACCAGGTAGCCGCCGCCGGGGATCGCCCCGGCAAACGCCTGCGCCACCAGCGCGGTGCTGTTGGCGCCGGACTGCCACACGCCGCTGAGGAGGATGGTCATCGCGCTGACGGTCGAGGTGACGAACGAGACGATGAACACCTCCATCAGCGCGTTCAGCCCCTGCTGCACCGGGCGGTTCGAGCTGGCGGTGCCGTAGGCGACCGCTGCCGTGCCGAACCCGGCCTCGTTGGCGTAAGCGCCACGGGCGAGGCCGTAACGCATCGCCATCATGATCCCTGTCCCCACCGCTCCGCCGCCGGCGGCCTCGAGCGAAAACGCCTCGCGGAAGATCAGGCCGAGCACCTCCGGCAGGCGCGAGGCAAAGGTGAACATCACCACGAGGCCCCCGCCGAGGTACAGCAGCACCATCGTCGGCGCAATCTTCTCCGCCGCCTTGCCGATCGCCTTGGCACCCCCGATCACCACCAACCAGGCCAACACCGCCAGCGCGATGCCGGTCGCCAGCCGCGAAATGCCGAGCTCACTTTCGACCACCACCGCGATCGAGTTGGGTTGGGTGAAGGGAGTCGTGGTCAAGGCCGCGACCCCGGCGACCACGGCGTACACGAGGGCGAGCCAGCGCAGGCCGAGCCCACGCTCGAGGTAGAACATCGGCCCGCTCGCCAGCCCCTCCTCCGATTCCGAGCGGAACTTCATCGCCAACACGGCCTCGACCAGCTTGATCACGGTGGCGAAGAAGCCGTAACACCAGATCCAGAACACCGCGCCGGGTCCGCCGGCCACAATCGCCGTGGCAACCCCGGCGATGTTGCCGGTCCCGACCGTGCCGGCGAGGCCGGTCATGAAGGCCTGGAACGGGCTGAGCAGTCCTTTCGACCCTTCCTCGGCTTTGGGGCGCATGGTCCGCAGGGCCTCGCGCAAGCGCGTCACCTGTGGGAAACGGAGCCTCACCGACAAGAAGATGCCGGTGCCGAAGAGCAAGAGGATGGTCCACGGCCCCCACACCAGGTTGCTGGCGGCGACGACGGTGTGATGGAGGGTTTCGAACATCTTGGCTCCTCGTCGATGCGTGGGCCGAGGATAGCGGGTTTCCTAGCGGTTGCAATGGAACATCCGTGTCCACCACGGTTGGATGAAAATGAGGAGGGACCAGGGACCAGGGACCAGGGACTCGTCGGAGCGCGGGTCGGTTTCGTCCGAGTGGGTCCGGCTCCCACTCGGGTCCCTGGTCCCGGGTCCCGGGTCCCCAGTACCCGGTCCCTGGTGTCGGGTAGGCCGGGAGGTCACCCTCCCGGCCCCCCACGGATCC
>CAZRFU010000087.1:2425-19370 GCA_964599475.1 uncultured Thermoanaerobaculia bacterium | reverse complement strand
GGCGTGAGGTCGTGTGCGAAGCGGCGTCGCGCGTCGCGCAGTCGCAAGCGGCACGCCGGCCGCAGCGTCTCGGCGCGCGCGCGTGCAGCGAGGCCAGTCCGACGGAAACCACCGAGCCGAGCGTAGCGGAGCGCACGACCTCACGCCCGAGCGGAGGCGAGCCGCCGACGGTGCGGTCCTCGAGGTTGCGCAACCCGCTGCCGCGCGAATTCAGCTCCGACAGTCGCACCTCGCGCGAGTCCGCGCAAGTGTCGTATGTTTTGGTGTTTGCGTAGCCACCGTCGAGGAATGTCGCAAAGCGCGCGACATCTGGCGGGGTAAGCCACCAAGGAACTTCGGAGCTCGAGGGTGCTGGCCCTGGAGTACGGGCCGCGCGAGCGCCCCAGGTGTGCGCGCGGCGCGCACTTCTGGACCCCGATTCAGGCCGCTTCGCAAGAAGGTGCCACGGCCCCCAGGTCCGTCCGGGCCCTAGACCAGCACCACGGTAGCCGGAGCGACCGCTGGTTGACGCCAGCCACCATCAGGACCAAGAGATCGGGGCCTCGGCGGGCACCCGCATCTTGCGCCGCACGCCATCGATCTTGACCGTGATGTAGAAGGTGTCCGGCGGGTCCTTGGCCTTGGCCGGATCGACTTTCTCGACCGAGTACTTGCGGATGGTGTCCGACGCGGGTCCGCCGCCGTGGTACCACCAGGCCTGAAAGCCGTCGAGAGCCGCTTCCTGCTCGTCGCGATCCGACAGGTAGATCTTGTCCTTGTACCACTTGCAGATCGCGCCCTGGTAGTTGAAGGCCGGATCCTTGTTGTCCGCCAGCAGCGACGTCAGGATGTACTCGACCCGCTGCTGGGCCACTTCGCTGGGCGATTCGGTCAGCCTCAGACCGGCCAACGGACCACTGTCGCAACCGCCAAGCACGAGAGTGAACGCGGCAAGCGCCACACCTAGGCTACGCATCCAGAACACCTCCATGGCAAACCGGCAATATGCGCGAAGTCTAGCAGAGGCCGGCCAGGGGGAGCCCCGAGGCAACAGCTTGGGTCATGCGTGACCAACGGGCTGCCAGGCGCCTCCAGGGTTCAGGCATCTTGTTCATGACTCCCCAGCTCGCCACTGCCAGCGACACCGCGTTGGCCGCTACCATCGGCGGCGCAACCGACTGCCATCTCCTCAGAGGCGCCTTCCAACCGGCCGAGCCTTGAGTGACAGCATTCCTCCGAGTCCTACAGCAACCGCCAGGAGGGCAAGTCCTCCCACACTGGCACCAGGTACTTCCACGACCGGTTCGCCTGTGTTCCCGAAGCTCGCAATCCAGACCGCTATGTCTCCGTTGGCCCGGACCAGGCTGAAGGCGATTCTCCCTTGGTCGAGGCTCCCTGCCAGCGTCTCGATGTAGATCACCTCCGACCCCGAATATTCGACGTGCTCGCCCGCGATGAAGTGAAACCTGTCCGGCCACTCCCAGACGACCAATCGCCGACCTACTGGCCCTCCGAAAGAGAGCGCAACATTGTCCTCAGAGTACGCGGCCGGGCCGAACGACGAGTACGGCAGGTTTGTTGTCGGATCGATTCCACCTGGGCCAAACACCTGCTCAACCAGGCCACTACCGGTCAGTCGGAAGAAGCCCCACATGAAGGGGTCGGTAGCGGCCTCCGCCTTGAAGTACGGTGCGAGGATGCCGCCGTTCGGTCTCCATTTTGTCCCTGCTGGGGAGCCGGGAAAGGGAGGCGGGAAGGTGAACTCGACGCGCATGTCCCCGCCGGCGAGGTCAAACGACCATAGGCGAGGGTCCGAGGGCGCAGTATCTCCATGAACATAGAGACGATCGGCATACGGCCAGAAAGTCAGAATTGCGTAGTTGGCGGGTGGCGCAATGATGCTCTCCACTCCCGACCCATGAGGAGACCAGTGGTAGATCCGGTAGGTCCCAGAACTAACGTCCGTTCCTTCGTGCGCCTGCACATAGACATCCTCCCCGCGAACCCTGATCCGTATTGGGTACAGGAAGGGCTCGGCGGAACCAGTTGCCACTTCGCCGGTATGGATGATTTTTGTGAGTTGCCCTCCTTGCCAAGCCCAGACGCCCGCCCCCAAACCACCTGGACCGTCCCAGGCCATCGAGAAGGCGGCCAGCCCACCCTCGCCGATGTCGTAGCCTTCGAGGCTGATCTCTGACCCGGGAGGCACGCCGGGCGGGTTATCGCCGGGCCCAATCACCTCGAAGCCACTTACTCCGTTCCAGGCGTACACGCCTGCCTGATTCTGAGACCTCCCCAGGGCGATGACCCAGTCGCCCGAGAGTTGTGGCAGCGCAACCTCTTGAAACTGGGCGTTCGCGTGCCCGGGCACGGGATCTCCAGTCCCCGCGAGCCGCTGACCGGGAACCTGCCCGCCGGCGCTCGACGGTAGCGCGAGACATGCGACCATAAGCCCGCAATGGCGGCCAGCCCGCGCGCCGAGCGCAAGCCTGACGATCAACTCATATCCTCCCCGGGGCTGCCCTCCGTGGGCCGGCGGCCCCATGCCGATCCGCTCATGCTCCAGAAGCATACACGAGGCCGCCTTTTGCCCACGCTCGCCGGCACACCGGGAGGTCGCCCACACGGTCAAAGAGTGCGATCGGGGTACCATCTATGCCTACGCCGCGTCGTGCGGCACCGGGAGCCACTGTGGATTCGATCTACATCAAGAACCTGCTGATCCGAGGCATCCTCGGCATCAACCCCGAAGAACGCACCAACCGCCAGGACCTGGTCGTCAATCTCCACCTGCGGGTCGACACGCGGGCGGCGGCCAAGAGCGACGACATCGCCGACGCCGTCAACTACCGCACGATCACCAAGAAGGTGATCGAGCACGTCGAGACCTCGGAGCGGTTCCTGGTCGAGGCACTGGTCGACGACCTCGCCCGGATGATCCTCACCGACCACCCCGTGGCGGAGATCACGGTGCGGGTCGACAAGCCGGGGGCCTTGCGCTTTGCCGAGTCGGTGGCGGTCGAGATCACCCGCGATCGGGCCTTCTACGGCCTTTCGTAGGCGCTCGCACGCGCGGCGCAATTGGGCGCGCTTCCGCTGCCCGTACGCCGGGAAAGGCTCCCGAGCTCCGAAGTCCCTCAGTCCCTTCTCCGAATCTTCCCGCTCCGGCGGATCCCGGATCCCCGATCCCGGATCCCCAATCCGTCCCTAACCCCCAACCCCTACCACCCAACCCCTTCCCCCCCCATGCCCACCGCGATCCTCCTCCTCGGCTCGAACCTCGACCCCGAGCGCCACCTGCCGGCGGCGATCTCTCGCCTCGCAGAGGTCGGCACGGTGCGCGCGGCCTCCTCGACCTGGGTGTCGCCGGCCGCCGATCGCCCGCAGCTGCCCGACTTCCACAACGCTGCGGTTGCCCTCGACACCACCCTCGAGCCGGCGGCCTTGCGGACCGAGCTGCGAAGGATCGAGGATGAGCTCGGGCGGGTGCGTGGCAGTGATCGGTTCGGGTCGCGAACGATCGATCTCGATGTCGTTGTGTACGACGAACGCATCGACCCCGCCGGCCCACCCGTCCTGCCCGATCCCGATCTGCTGCGTTTTGCGCACGCGATCGTGCCGGTCGCCGAGCTCGACCCCACCAGGGCTCATCCCGAGACCGGTGATTCGCTCGGAGCCATCGCCGACCGCCTGGCGCCGGGTTGGCGCGAAGGCTCGAGCGGTGACTTGCAGCGGCGCGGATAAACTCCCAGCGATGGATGCCGCTACCCTCGCCTCGTTGCGCGCCGCGCTCGAGCTCAGCCCCGACAATCTCGAGCTGCGCCTGGTGCTGGTGCGCGGGTTGCGCGAAAGTGACCCTGCGCAAGCTGCGGCACTGCTCGAGGCGGTCGAGGACACCACCCTGCAGGCCCAGGGGCACGCGGAGCTCGCCGCCGAGGTGCTGCTCGCCGCAGGCGCCGTCGATCGGGCGCTCGCGGTGCTCGGCCCGCCCCAGAGCCCCAGCGGCTCACTGCTGGCGGCGCGAATCCTGCTCGCGCTCGACCGGCGCGAGGAGGCCGAACGCGCCTACCGGAACGCGGTGCGGGAGAACCCGACCCTCGAGGATCCCGAGCTCGAGACCCGCCTGCACACGACGATCCGCGTG
Source organism: uncultured Thermoanaerobaculia bacterium (assembly GCA_964599475.1). Lineage (GTDB taxonomy): Bacteria > Acidobacteriota > Thermoanaerobaculia > Multivoradales > CAZRFU01 > CAZRFU01. The sequence continues at coordinate 15,247 of CAZRFU010000087.1, read as the reverse complement.
GTCGGAGGCCGCGCCGGCGGACCCAAGCTCCGGGTGGTGTCCAACGACGACACCGACCGCACGGAGCTGAACCGACTGCTCCATCCCGAGGCCGAACGCATCACCTTCGCCGACATCGGCGGCTTGGACGAGATCAAACGCGAGATCGAACGCCGCATCATCCTGCCGTTTCGCAAGCCCTCGTTGTTCCAGCGCTTCCGCAAGCGCGTCGGCGGCGGAGTTCTGCTCTACGGCCCACCCGGCTGCGGCAAGACCATGTTGGCGCGGGCCACCGCCGGCGAAAGTGGCGCCAAGTTCTTCAGCGTGGCGATCGCCGACGTGCTCGACATGTACATCGGCGAGTCCGAGCGCAAGCTCAAGGCGCTGTTCGAACAGGCCCGAGAGTCGGCCCCGGCGGTGTTGTTCTTCGACGAGATCGAAGCCTTGGGCGGCAAACGGGCCAACACTCGCGAGGGCACGGCGTCGGCGCTGATCAGCCTGTTCCTGGCCGAGATGGACGGTTTTGCCCAGAACAACCATGGCGTGCTGATCCTCGGCGCGACGAACGTGCCCTGGAGTGTCGACCCGGCGTTCCGGCGACCCGGGCGGTTCGATCGGGTGTTGTTCGTCGCCCCGCCTGATCGGGAGGCCCGGCGCCACATCCTCGAGCTCCATCTGGCCGAACGGCCGACTGAAGGTGAGCTCCCGATCACCGAAATCGCCGCAGCCACCTCGGGATTCTCCGGGGCCGATCTCGCCGAGGTCGTCGAGACCGCCGCCGACGAAGCGATCGCCGCTTCGCTCGATGCCGGCAGCGAGATCGGCATCCGCGCCGAGCACCTACGAGCCGCCCTCAAGCGCCTGAAGTCCACCACCGGCCAGTGGTTGACGACCGCCCGCAACTACGCGCGCTACGCCAACGAAGGTGGGCAATACGACGAGGTGTTGGCGTTCCTGGAGCGCCACGCCAAGTGAGCTCCAAGCTCTACCACATCGAGGACGAGCCCCTGCCGACCGGGCTTGCGCGGTACGTCGTCGACCCGCTCTGGCCGCTGCTCGCGGTGATGTTCGTCGGCACGATGTTGTCGTGGCCGTGGTTCGTTCTCAACGCGTTTGCCCTCGGCAGCCCGACCAGGCGCCGCGAGGCGTTCGCCGCGGTCCTCGGGATCTTGGGGCTGATCGCGCTCCTGACGGCTTTGCTGGTGGCGGAGTCTCAGCAGATCCTGACCGGCCTGCCGCTGCGCTACGCGGTGGTGTCGCTGTCGGTGTGCAAACTCGCGGTCAGTTACCAGCTCTACACCTGGCAGAGCCGCCCTCACGCCCTGTGGCAACACTTCGGCGGCATGGCGCGCAGTGGGTGGTATCCGCTGATCGTGGGCTACCTCGTCGGGAATCTGCTCGACGACCGCCTCTCCGGCTTCTGGCGGGTGGTGCTGCGATGAACGTGTGGATCGAAGCCGCCCGCCGCCAGCTCGACGCGGGTCACGTCGACGGGGCGATCGAGAGCCTGCGCCGGGCTCTCGGCGAGGATCCGCTGGTGGCGGAGGCTCACGCCCTGCTGGCTTTGTGCCTGATCGACCAGAAGCGCATTCACGCCGCGCGCCACGAAGCGCAGACCGCTCTCGGGCTCGACCCGGAGCTCGCTTTCGCACGGTACGCCTGGGCCATGGTGCTGGTCGCCGAACGGCGGCTGCCGCAGGCCGCTCGCGAGCTCGAAGGGGTCTGCGAGCTCACCCCGGAATGGACCCTCGGGCTCGAAGGTCTCGCCCGCGTGTACCGCCTGCAACATCGCAACGACCTGGCCCAGGAGTGTCTGGAGCGGGCCCGAGCCCTCGACCCGGACGACGAGGACGTCATCGTCGGCCTGGGCGAAATCGCCCTCGAGCGCGGCCAGCTCGACCTGGCCGAACGCTACGCCCGCGAGGCTCTCTCCAAAGCACCCGAAGACGTCGATGCCATCGTGTTGATGGGCTCGGTGCTGCTGCGGCGCGGCGCGATCGCGGATGCCCGCGAGCACGCGGTGTGGGCCCTCGGCAACGCTCCCCACCGCGAGGCCCCGCTGCACCTGCTGACCGCCATCAAGGCACGCCAGAGCTGGTGGCTGGGACTGTGGTGGCGCTGGTCGGCGTGGATGGGAAGCCTCGGCGATGGCCGTGCGATCGTCGTCCTGCTCGCCGCCTACGTCGCCTATCGCTTCGCCACCGCGACGGCGATCCACTACGGCCACCAGGACGCCGCCGGCCTGATCAACGTGGTCTGGTTGCTGATCGTCGCCTACTCCTGGTTCGGGCCGACCTTCTTCCGCCGGGCGATGCGGCGGGAAATGCAGAAGGTGGAGTTGGATCCGAGGTTCTAAGAAGGGGATCGGGGACCCGGGACCGGGGACCGGTGGGACTGGGAACCGAACCACAGGCGGCGGCATGGGCACATTCTGAGCGAATTTGGGGGCCCAACCTCGCGGGCCCCGCAACAGGCACAACTTCCGAGCCGGATCCCGAGTCCCGGGTCCCGGGTCCCTTCTTCCGACTGCAACCCTTTGCGTCTCTCGGGCGTCTTGCCACCGACGACCCACCGCACGCCCGTCCGAAACATCCTCGGACGCGGTCGCGTAGTGGGTCGCCGAACCAACGGTGGGAGCCGAACCATGAAAATCCTCAAAGTTGTCCTCGTCCTCGCCGCTCTCGGCGCAGTTGGTGTTGCGGTCGCCCGCTCGAACGGCTTCGGCGAAAAGCCGGGCGAATACACCCTGGTGCCGGTCGAGCGCGGCGACCTCGTCGACAAGGCTCTGGCCACCGGCGCGATCAAACCGATCCAGGAGTTCCAGATCAAGTCGCAGATCTCGGGCATCGTCTCGAAGATCTACGTCGAGGTTGGTGACGAGGTCGCCGCCGGCGATCCGCTGTTTGCGCTCACGCCGGACCCGACACCGCTCGCGCGCACCGAAGCCGAGCGCAACCTCGAGGCGGCCAACGTCACGCTGACCCGCACCGCGGCCGATCTCGAACGGTCCCGCTCGCTGCATGCGGGCGGTGTACTGGCCGCCGATCGGCTCGACGCCGCGCAGGAGGCCTACGATCAGGCGCGCATCGGCGTGCAACTCGCCAACGAGAAGCTGCAACTGCTGCGCGACGGTCGCATCGTCAAAGCCCGCGGCGGTGTCGACTCGGTGATCCGCGCGCCGGCCGCCGGCACCGTGCTCGAGCGCCTAGTCGACGTCGGCGACCCGGTGGTCCCGCTGACCACTTTCCAGGCCGGCACACCGCTTGCGAGCCTCGCCGATATGCACTCCCTGCGCTTCGAGGGAACCGTCGACGAAATCGACGTTGGCCGCCTCCAGGTCGGCCAGGTGGCTCGGCTCGAGATCGGCGCCCTTCCGGGCGCCGAGATCCTCGGCCGTCTCAACCGCATCGCCCCCAAGGCCAAGGAGGTCGAGGGGTCGACCCTGTTCGAGGTCGAGGTGGCGATCGAAGACGCCGGAACCCATCAACTGCGTGCCGGGTATTCGGCCAACGCCAGTGTGGTGATCGAAGAGCGCATCGGCGTGTTGCGTCTGCCCGAACGGTTGCTGAAGTTCGAAGGCGAGCAGGCGTGGGTCGAGGTGCCGAGCTCCGATCCGGCGGCCGAACCCGAACGGCGCGACGTGACGCTCGGCCTTTCCGACGGACTCGATGTCGAGGTCGCCGAGGGCCTCGCCGAAGGCGACCAGGTCGTGGAACGCGCCCCGAAGAAGATCGCGGCCTGAGGAAACCACCGTGGGGGTTCTGAAGATCTGGCTGACCCAATGGCGACGGGACCTCGCCAGCCATCGCCTGCGGGCGGCTCTCACCCTGTTCGGTCTGGTGTGGGGCACCGCTGCGGTGACCTTGCTGCTCGCCTTCGGCGACGCGCTGCACCGCCAGATGGTGGTCAACATGAAGGGCTTGGGCGAAAACATCGTCATCGCCTTCCCGGCCAAGACCAGCAAGGCCTGGCAGGGTCTCGCTCCCGGGCGGCCGATCCGCGTCACCCCTGAAGAGCTCGAACAAGTCGCCCGTGAGGTGCCGAGCCTCGAAGCGGTGTCGGGCGAGTTCTCCCGCAGTGGCGCGCTGATCAAGGCCGGCTCGCAGAGCCTCGCGCCTCAGGTCGCCGCCAGCGACCCGGCCTTCGGCGTGATGCGCAACCTGATTCCGGCAACCGGCGGGCGCTTCATCGACCCGCTCGACATGCAGCACCGCCGCCGCGTGGTGTTTCTCGGTGACGAGCTCGCGGTCGACCTCTTCGGCGACGCCGGCAAGGCGGTTGGCCGCATGGTGCAGTTGGCGGGCGCGCCGTTCCTGGTGATCGGTACCCTGCAACCGAAAACGCAGGACTCCAACTACTCCGGTCGCGACGAGGACAAGGCGGTGATTCCGTTGACGACCTACCGCTCGGTGTTCGGCGAGCGCTACGTCGACAACTTCATCTTCCGGGTGCGCGAGGGCGCCGATCTCGAGGTCGGCAAGGCCGGGCTGATCGCAGCGCTCGCCCGCATCCACCGCTTCGACCCTGCGGACCAAGAAGCCATCATGATGTGGGACACCACCGAACAGATGCGCTTCTTCGACAACTTCTTCCTCGCCTTCAAATCGTTCCTGGCGGTGCTCGGCGTGCTGACCCTGGTCGTCGGCGGGATCGGTGTCTCGAACGTCATGCACGTGATCGTCGAAGAACGCACCCGCGAAATCGGGATCAAGATGGCCCTCGGCGCCAAGTCGCGTTTCATCCTCGGCCAACTGCTGTTCGAGACTTTGGGACTGACGGTGCTCGGAGGCGCCGGAGGGCTGGCGATCGCGTGGGTGATCTGCGCCGGTACCCGCGCGGCGGCCGGCAACAATCAGATCCTCGGGAGTCCCGAAATCTCTCTAGGGCTCGGCCTCGGCACCGCAGCGCTGCTCGGCGTGGTTGGGTTCCTCGCCGGCTGGTCACCCGCCCGCACGGCCTCGCGTTTGGAGCCGGTCGAGGCCCTGAGGAGCTGAACGATGAACCTCGCCGTGATCTGGCGCCTGTTTCGCGCCACCGCCTCGCGCCAGCGTCGCCGCCTGATCCTGACCATCAGCGCCATCGCCTGGGGCACCGTCAGCATCGTGTTGTTGTTGTCCTTCGGCCAAGGCATGCGCACCGCGCTGACCGCCGGCCAGAAGGGACTCGGCGAAGGCATCGCGATCATCTGGCCGGGCCAGACCCAGAAGCCCTTCGGCGGGTTCGCGCCGGGCCGCGCGATCCGCCCGACCAGCGACGACATCGAGCTGCTGCGAGTCGGGGCCCCTGAAATTGGGGCAGTCGCCGGCGAAATGCGCACCTGGGAAAGCCAGTTGGTTCGGGGCGACGTGGTGATCAACAACCGCCTCACCGGCGCGGACGCGACCTGGGGCGAGTTGCGCAACCAGATTCCGAAGCCGGGCGGTCGCTTCATCAACCCGCTGGACGTCGCCGCCAAACGCCGGGTGATCTTCCTCGGCGGTGAGGTCGCCGGCAAGCTGTTCGGCAGCGATGACCCCATCGGCCAGCAGCTGCTCGTCGACAACACGCCGTTCACCGTGGTCGGTGTCCTTGCCGACAAGCTGCAGATGGGCACCTACGGCGGCCCTGACGCCTCGAACACCGTGATCCCGATCACCACCTTCGAGGCGATCAAGGGCCGGCGGCGGCTTTCCAATATCGTCTTCAGGGCTGCGAGCCCGGAGCTCCACGAGGCCGCCAAGGATCGCTTCTACGAGCTGATGTCCAACCGCTTCCGCTTCGACCCCAGCGACCGCCGCGCCCTCGGCATGTGGGACACCCGCCAGAGCCAGGCGACGATGGCCAACGTCGGACGCGGCATCGAGCTCTTTCTCGGCATCGTCGGGGCCCTGACGCTGATCGTTGGGGGTGTCGGTGTCGCCAACATCATGTTCGCCTCGGTGACGCAACGAGGAATTCGGCGTGCTGATGGCCCTTGGCGCCAAACGGCGTTTCGTCACCGGCCCATTGGTGATCGAGTCGTTGGGGCTGACGCTGTTCGGAGGCGCCATCGGTATGGCGGTCGGCGCCGGCTTGGTCGAGGCGCTGGCGATGGTGCAGCGAAAAGCCAATAGCCCGGCAATGGCGTTTTTGGGGGAACCGACCTTTGCCTGGCCGGCGGTCCTGGCCACGGTCGCCCTGCTCGGGGTGGTCGGGTGGCTTGCCGGGCTCTTCCCGGCGCGCCGGGCGTTGGCAATCGAGCCCGCGGTGGTGCTTCGAGAGGAGTAGGTAATGAGCGATAGCGTGATCGATATTCGTGGACTGAGCAAGATCTACCGCCGGGGCGACCAGGAGGTTGCCGCGCTGCGCGGTGTGGACCTCGCGGTTCCCCGAGGTGAAATGGTTACGATCGTCGGTCCGTCCGGCTCGGGCAAGTCGACCCTGCTGAATCTCCTCGGCTGTCTCGACCGGCCTACCTCCGGTTCCTACCGACTCGCCGGTGAGGATGTCGCGGGTTTCGGACCAGATCAGCTTGCCGAGGTCCGCAATCGTCGCATCGGTTTCGTCTTTCAGGGTTTCCACCTGCTGCCCCAGCTGACCGCCCGCGAAAACGTCGAGCTCCCACTGCTGTTCGCGGGCCTCTCGACCCGGGCGCGACGCGATCGGGCCGACGAGCTGCTCGAGATGGTGGGCCTTGCCGACCGCATGGATCACCGCCCGACCGAGCTCTCGGGCGGGCAGATGCAGCGCGTCGCCATTGCCCGGGCTCTCGCCTGCAATCCCGACATCGTGCTCGCCGACGAGCCGACGGGAAACCTCGACTCGTCATCCGGCCGGGATGTCTTGCACGTCTTCGAGGAGCTGCGCGATGCCGGCCGGACCCTGGTGGTGATCACCCACGACCCGGCCGTCGCCCGCCGGGGGGAACGGGTCGTCACGATTCGCGACGGGCAGATCGTGGGGGATGAGGCCGTGGCGGCGTAGGCCGGGAGCAGGACCAGGGACTGAGATGAGGGCCTGGGGACCCGACTGGGCGTTTGGGAGTTGCGATCGGGGTGCTCAGGGGCTGGACAGGGCAGCGAGTGCGCGCTCACAGGCCGCGGCGATGTCAGTCTGGAGCGCGTTCCACACCGAGGCATCACCGAGCGGGAAGGCTTGGGAAACTTCAATCTCGATGCCGAGGTACGCCTCAGCGGGGAAATGGGCGCGCAATGTGGTGGTGAGGCCGTCCGACCAGCCTCGGTACGGCCGATTCAGGGCAAGGCGAAGGGCGGGTCGGAGGGTTCGCAGCTCCGCCAGGAAGGCGTTGCTGAAGGCCCGTTCCCGGGGCCGTCTGGGGTCATCGAGACTGGCGATGTCGATGGCCCGCGGCCTGCCGTCGAGGATCGGCGTGAACGTGTGCACGGCCAGGTGCAGGACGCGGCCGCTCTGCTGGATCTCGCGCTCGATCGCCGCGGTAACCCGCTCGCGGTGAGGCCGGTAGAAGTCCCGCAAGAGCACGTGGCGCAGCTGCGGGTCGAGCTGCCGGGTGAGGTACGAGAACACCGCGCGATGGCCTTCGGAACGGTTGACCTCGATCAACAGGCGTGTCCAGGGGTAGAGGTGGGGGGCCACGCCGAGGCGGCGTGCGATGACCCGGGCAAGCTCAACTGCTCCCGGATCCCAGCCGCGGTGGCTGCTCAGCACGTCGCTCTGGCCTGCAAAGAGCTCCGCGAAGGCCTCGGGAACCGCGTTGCCGGCGTGTTCGCAGGTGACGACGACACCGGTCACGGCAGCAGGAGCCGATCGCTGACGAGGCAGCCGGCAAGCTCCTCCCCGAGGGTCACGAGCGCCTGCCGCGTGGGAGTAAGCTCGGCTCTGGCAACCATCCTGCGAGCGAGTGGCCCGTGGCGGAGGATCACTTCGAGGGGTTCCTCCCAGACGGGAGCCAATCGGCCGCGTGCGACCAGCCGATCGAGGATGTGCTGCCAGGCTGCGGCCCCCGTGGCGGTCCCGGCGGGCAACCCCAGGGCCTCGCGCCAGCCGGGAACCTCGCCCAGCTCGGCGCGCTCCGCATCGCGGATTGCTGCACGGAAGGCCACCGCCAGAGCTTCGGTGGGAATCTGATGTTGCTGCTCGAGCGCGGTGTGGTGCTGTTCGACCAACTCTCGCAGCAGCTCGACCAGGGCTGCCAGGATCGCGAGGTCGGCGCGGGGAGTCTCCTGCACATCGACGACGCGGATCTCGATGGCTCCCCGCTCGAATCTGGCGATGGCGCCTCGGGCATTGGCGAATTCGTCGCGCAGAACGCCGGCAGGATCATGGGGCGCGAGGTCCGCCCAGATCCGCTCGAGGATGTCGCGCCGGTACTCGACCTCGGAGCCAATCGCCTCGGGGATCACCAGACCGGCCACCGAGGGAATGCGCTGAGAGTTGCGCCGGTAGTGCTCGAGCCGGGTGTCGAGCAGGCCGGTTGCCTGGCCTTCCTGGTACGGCGAGCTCGCCGCCAGAGCTGGGACCAGCGGCAACACCAGCCGGATCGCGGCATGCAGGGCAACCAGCTCGCCTTCGTCGGCGAAGGGGAGGTTCAGGTGAGCGCTCTGGAGGTTTGACCAACCGTGCCCCGAGCAGCCGAAGACGCGATCGAAGGCTTCGTACACCGGGCTGTACTCGTGGGGCCAGAGTCGCGTCTCACGCGCCGGGTCCATCCACGGGTGCATCGCCGATGGCAGGAGCCGAGCGCCCAGGTCTCCGGCAACGGCGTCCGCGGCCTGCACATCGGCGAGGAACAGCGCAGGCAGGGTCTCGAGGCGCGGGGCCGGTCCGTTGGTCTTGAGCTCCAGGACGTGCAGCACCAGCTCGTTGCTCCACGCGATCGGTCCTCGCTCGAGGTCCGAGATCGGGCTGTCGACACCTGCGGCTCGCATCAGGACCCGGTCGGCGATCGGTGCAACGTCGAGGCTGGTGCGGTCGACCACCATGTACTCGAGCTCGACCCCAAAACCCTCGAAGAGGTGCAAGCGGCTCATGCTTCGAGCTCCTCGCGCAGGTCCTTGCGGCGCTCGACCCGCCGCAACATTTCCCCGATGATCACCCGGTAGAGCTCGTCACCGAGCACCGAATCCTCGAAGCCGGCGTCGATGTTGGGGTTGTCGTTGACCTCGATCACCACGACTTTCTCCCCCAACGCCTTCAAGTCGACACCGTACAACCCGTCCCCGACCGCCCGGCAGGCGCCGAGCGCCGCCTCGAGCACCGGCGCCGGCACCTGGTCCAAGGGCACGGTCTCGACGTTGCCGTAGTCGGCGACCTTGCCGGCATCGTCGCGTTTGATGATCTGCCAGTGCCCAGGCGCCATGAAGTAGCGACAGGCCCAGAGCGGTCGCCCCGCCAGCACGCCGACCCGCCAGTCGTAGTCGCTCGGGACGAAGCTCTGCACCACCAACAGCTCTGAGGTCTCCAGGAACTCGCGGGTGGCCCGGCGAAAAGACTCGGCGTCCCCGACGCGAACGACGCCGAGGGAAAACGAGCTGTCGGGTCGTTTGAGCACGCAGGGGTAGGAGAGCTCCGCCGCGAGTTGCTCCACGTTGTCCCGGTGCACGATCCAGGTTGGCGGAATAGGTACTCTCGCCCGGCTGAGCGCTTCAGCCAGGAACACCTTGTTCGAGCAGCGCACGATCGAATCGGGGTCGTCGATGACCACCAATCCCTCGGCCTTGGCGCGGCGAGCGAACCGGTAGGTGTGGTGGTTGACTGCCGTGGTCTCGCGAATCAACAGGGCGTCGAACTCGGGAAGGCGTCCGAAGTCGTCGGGGCCAATGGTCTCTGCGGCAAAACCCAGGGCGCCAGCAGCGCGGACGAAGCGGGCGATGGCCTTTTCGTTCGAAGGCGGCTCCGCCTCCTCCGGATTGACCAGGATGGCGAGATCCCAGCGCGGAGGAGCCTTGCGTGTCCCCTCCGGCCGGCGTTTGGCGAAGTACTCCTCCGCGGCAGCCACCAGGAACCCGCGATGGGTGTCCGGCACCTCGCGCATCGCGATCGGGCGCAGCGAAGTCAGCTCCCACCCGTCTTCAGCACGTCGGAAGTGGCCGCGGAGCAGCGGGGCGGGGAAGAGATTGAAGAGATCCCGCGCCAACCGGGCGTAGCGCTTCGCGAGGTTCTGGCCGAAGTAGATCGACAATTCGAACTCGTCGCCGGAGACATGCCGGAGGGCTCGCTGCACGCGATCCTCGAGATCGGCGGAGACGATCCTCAGAATCGAAGGCTGCCGGAAGTCCTGGATCGTCGCCACGCTCGGCAGCGGCCGATGACCACGGGCAGCCGCCAGGAGCGACACGTAGTAGCCAAGGCTCTGGTACCGGTAGCGACGGCACAGGTTGAAGACCTTGGTGCCAGGGCGTCCCATCGCCTGGGGATCGCTCAGGTACCGCCTGGCGGACACGACCTCCACGCCCGCGATCGTGTGCGGCCAATCCTCCGGCTTCTCGACCACCACCAGAACTGCCATTCAGACCCTCCGCGGCTCGATGACCAGCATATTCGCGTCATAGGTCAAGGCGCCGAGGAAGATAGCACCGATCAGCCGGTCGATGCTGACCTCGTAGGTGCGGTTCGCCGCCGCCGGATTCGGGTCGAGCGGGTCTGCGACCAGAACACGGCGCGTCGGCGGATCGATCCCGCAGAGCACCACGAAGTGACCCACCGGCTCGCCGAGGATGTCGTCGGGCTTGTTGGTCTCGCCGATCTCGCGCGGCGAGCGATGCAAGTAGGTGGCGGACAAGCCGGTGATGATCGGTCGGCCGGCGGCGAGGTGTGCAGTCAGCAGCGACACGTCGAGCTCGGCAAAGCTCACTCGGCCACCGTGATGGAGAAAGTCGACGTAGGCCTTCGAAGTCGCGCGGACCTTCGGTTTCGAGCGGACTCGCGCCTGGGTCTCGAGTCGGTCAATCAGGCCGACGCGGTCGAGGTGGCTCCAGCTGGGGTCGAAGACTCGCAGGTTGTAGGAGTAGATCGTGGCGGCGAAGCCAGCTCGTAACGCGTGCCGGGCGAGGTGCACGCCGAGGGTCCCGCCGCCCTCCAGCCGCTCCACCTCGTGGATCAGCGCCGGCAGGTCGGCGTGCTTGCCGTAGTAGGCGTACACGGCCTCGAGACACGTCGGGCCGCAGGTGGTGTCGTCCGGCTGCGGCTGAATCGGAACATCGAGGAGCGCCCGCACGGACGGCCTCCCCGGTCAGTGGCTGGCCTTGGGCCCGAGGACCAGCACCATCCTTCGCCCTTCGAGGCTCGAGCGCGACTCGACGTCTGCGATGTCGGCGCAGAGCTCTGAGACCTTGTCGAGAATGCCGAAGCCGAGATCGGGTCGGCGCAGCTGGCGGAAGCGGAAGAACACGGTCACCTTGACCTTCTTGCCCTTCTCGATGAACTTGCGAGTCGTCTCGACCTTGCGGTCGAAATCCCCGTCCTCGATCGTGGGTCGGAACTTGACCTCCTTGATCTCGATGACGGTGGCCTTCTTGCGCGCCTCCTTGGCCTTCTTTTCGCGTTCGAACTTGACCTTGCCCCAGTCCATGATCCGCACCACGGGCGGATCGGCGTCGGGGCTGACCTCGACCAAGTCGAGTCCGTCTTCCTCAGCCATCCGGAGCGCCTCGTCGACGCTGATGACGCCGACCTGCTCTCCGGCAGGACCGATCAGGCGCACTGGGCTCTTGCGAATTTCGCGGTTCAAACGCGGACGATCTGGGCGCTGCTTCGTAATGGCCAAACTCCGTTCCCCTCCTGTTGTTGATGGAACCCACACATTCTAGCAGGCTATCGACGCCTTGGCATGGATCGAGCGGCCCTGATGCCGCAGCATCGGTGCCCGCGCAGGCACGGGCCTGCGCCCAAAAAGGAAAAGCCCCCGCTCCAGCTGGAGCGGGGGCTTTCGAGATTACTCCCCGGCGACGACCTACTCTCCCACACCGTCTACAGTGCAGTACCATCGGCGCTGAGGGGCTTAACTGCCGTGTTCGGAATGGGAACGGGTGTTTCCCCCTCGCTAATATCACCGGAAAACTGAACGCAAAGAACAAAGACTCAACAACCGAATCGGGTGCTACGAAACAATCGAAACTTCGACCAAAACTCACTCAATATGGCAAGTCCACGACCGATTAGTACAGGTCAGCTGAGCCCCTTACGGATACGCTTACACTTCCTGCCTATATACCTGGTCATCTTCCAGGGGTCTTAGAGAGACCTCATCTCGAGGTGGGCTTCCCGCTTAGATGCTTTCAGCGGTTATCCTTTCCGAACATAGCTACCCAGCGGTGCCGCTGGCGCGACAACTGGTGCACCAGAGGTTCGTCCATCCCGGTCCTCTCGTACTAAGGATAGATCCTCTCAAGTCTCTTACGCCCGCATAAGATAGGGACCGAACTGTCTCACGACGTTCTAAACCCAGCTCACGTACCACTTTAATCGGCGAACAGCCGAACCCTTGGGACCGACTCCAGCCCCAGGATGTGATGAGCCGACATCGAGGTGCCAAACCCCCGCGTCGATGTGGACTCTTGGCGGAGATCAGCCTGTTATCCCCGGAGTACCTTTTATCCGTTGAGCGATGGCCCTTCCATGCGGAACCACCGGATCACTAAGACCTACTTTCGTACCTGCTCGACTTGTGGGTCTCGCAGTCAAGCTCCCTTCTGCCTTTGCACTCTACGGCTGGTTTCCAATCAGCCTGAGGGAACCTTCGCACGCCTCCGTTACATTTTGGGAGGCGACCGCCCCAGTCAAACTACCCGCCAGACATTGTCCTCGACCCGGATAACGGGCCTGAGTTAGAACTCCAGTACGATAAGGGTGGTATTTCAAGGATGGCTCCACCGAGTCTAGCGACCCGGCTTCAAAGCCTCCCACCTA
>CAZRFU010000087.1:0-2322 GCA_964599475.1 uncultured Thermoanaerobaculia bacterium | reverse complement strand
CTTAGGACCGTTATAGTTACGGCCGCCGTTTACCGGGGCTTCGATTCAAAGCTTCGCCTTGCGGCTAACCTCTCCTCTTAACCTTCCGGCACCGGGCAGGCGTCAGACCCTATACGTCGTTTTCGACTTAGCAGAGTCCTGTGTTTTTAGTAAACAGTCGCCTGGGCCATTTCTCTGCGACCACCAAGTGCTTACGGGGCAAGCCCTTCACATTCGGTGGCACACCTTCTCCCGAAGTTACGGTGTCAATTTGCCGAGTTCCTTCACAAGGGATCACTCAAGCGCCTTGGGATATTCTCCCTGTCTACGTGTGTCCGTTTGCGGTACGGTCGCCCGATCCTCTCCTTAGAGGTTTTTCTTGGCAGCATGGGATCACCCACTTTGTGGCCCGAAGGCCTCGACATCACGCCTTGGAGTAATGGGCCGGCGGATTTGCCTACCAACCCCTCCTACACGCTTGAACCTGCACATCCAATGGCAGGCCGGGCTACCCTTCTGCGTCACCCCATCGTACAAACGAGAATCAGGCGGTACAGGAATGTTGACCTGTTTTCCATCGACTACGCCTTTCGGCCTCGCCTTAGGGACCGACTAACCCTGAGCGGATTGACCTTCCTCAGGAAACCTTAGACTTTCGGCGAGCAGGAATCTCACCTGCTTTATCGCTACTTGTGCCGGCAGGGTCTCTTCAGTGCGCTCCACCCGTCCTTACGGTCGAGCTTCTCGCACACAGAATGCTCCTCTACCGATCCCGGGCCCGAAGGCCCGAAATCCCGCAGCTTCGGTAATCAGCTTGAGCCCCGTTGAATTATCGGCACAGAGCCACTTGACCAGTGAGCTATTACGCTTTCTTTAAAGGATGGCTGCTTCTAAGCCAACCTCCTGGCTGTCCGTGCGTCTCCACAACCTTTCCCACTTAGCTGATATTTAGGGACCTTAGCTGGCGATCTGGGTTCTTTCCCTCTCGACCACGGAGCTTATCCCCCGTAGTCTGACTCCCGTGATACACATCTGCGGCATTCGGAGTTTGATTGGATTCGGTAAGCTTGTGGGCCCCCTAGTCCATTCAGTGCTCTACCTCCGCGATGCAGACACGAGGCTAGCCCTAAAGCTATTTCGAGGAGAACGAGCTATAACGAGGTTTGAATAGCCTTTCACCCCTACCCACGGCTCATCCAAGCCGTTTTCAACCGACACAGGTTCGGGCCTCCACTGAGTGTTACCTCAGCTTCACCCTGGCCATGGGTAGATCACCTCGCTTCGCGTCTACTGCCACCGACTGAATCGCCCTATTCAGACTCGCTTTCGCTCCGGCTCTGCACGTTGCTTCGCCTTGCCGGTGACAGTAACTAGCCGGCTCATTATGCAAAAGGCACGCGGTCGCACGTTCCGTCCGAAGACGGCATAGTGCTCCCACTGCTTGTAGATGCACGGGTTCAGGTACTATTTCACTCCCCTCACAGGGGTACTTTTCACCTTTCCCTCACGGTACTGGTTCACTATCGGTCGCAAAGGAGTACTTAGCCTTGGGTGATGGTCCACCCAGATTCCCACCGGGTTTCACGTGCCCTGTGGTACTCGGGACAATTCAAGGGAGTCACCGTTCCTTTCGCCTACGGGGCTTTCACCCTCTTTGGCAGACCATTCCTGAGACAACTTCGGCTAGGAAGGTGATTTGTAACTCCCCGCCCCACATGCAGGTGAGGCAAGAACAATCCCACAACACCGAGGTGGCAACGCCCGCATGCTTGACACCAACTCGGTTTGGGCTGATCCGCTTTCGCTCGCCGCTACTGACGGAGTCGCGTTTGCTTTCTTCTCCTGGGGGTACTGAGATGGTTCACTTCCCCCCGTTCGCTCCCACACGGCTATGGATTCACCGCGGGGTGACGGGACATGACTCCCGCCGGGTTTCCCCATTCGGACATCTCCGGATCAAAGCGTGCTTGCCGCTCCCCGAAGCTTTTCGCAGCTTGCCACGTCCTTCATCGCCTCTTTGCGCCAAGGCATCCACCGTGCACCCTTAGTAACTTGCTCTAAACTTGAGTGCGCTTTCTTCGACGAATCTCTTGATTCGCAGCTACCCGATTCAGTTGTCAAAGATGATTTCAGGATCCTGCTCGGATCCGCGCTGACGACTCGTATCGTCACCGCGCATCCGCAGGAGTTCGGCTTGGTGGAGCTGATCGGGCTCGAACCGACGACATCCGCCTTGCAAAGGCGGCGCTCTCCCAGCTGAGCTACAGCCCCGTTCCCGGACCGCTAACCTGGTGGGCCTAGGTAGATTTGAACTACCGACCTCACGCTTATCAGGCGTGCGCT
>CAZRFU010000086.1:0-20079 GCA_964599475.1 uncultured Thermoanaerobaculia bacterium | reverse complement strand
CGAGGGGCATCCGGACTCCCTGCGCGGCTCGGTGGGTGCCGGCTTCTTCTCCATCTTCGAGGAGCCCGAGCACCTGAGTGAGTTCCTCGACTCGCTCGATGACGAGCAGGAGGTCGAGTGGCTGTTGTTCATGGCGCACGAGTGGGCGATCGCCGAAGGACCGGTCGAGCTCGAGGCCGTCGCCGAGCAGACCTTCCTGCGCGATGCGGTGCTCGGAGAGGGTGGTGCCGAGCTCGAAACCGACCAGCGTCGGGTGCTCGAGGCCTTCGCCAAGGCACCGCTGCGCCTCGCCAAGGTCGTGAACATCGGCGCCGATCACCTCGACCTGGTCGATCTGCTCGACGGCACCAGCTTCAAGGTCGTCAACATGCTGGACGAGGATTCCGTCACCGAGGGTGAGGTGCTCGGCGTGCGACCGCTCGAGCTCGACGGCGAGCTCGTGCCGTCCCCGTGCATCTATGCGTTCGACGAGGAAGTCGGTGTGACGCTGGCCGAAGAGCTCCTCGCCGCGATCGAGCAGGACCCGGATCAGCGCCGCCTGATCCTCGCCACCTGGATCGCCTCCGCGTGGCTCGAGGCGACCTACGGCCTGACCGAGGACGACGTCGAGGACTGAAGTCGCGAGGGCGGGCGAAGAGCCCGACCCGGGCCTCGCCGATGTACTCCAAGTGGAGGTCGCGGAGGCGTGCGAATTGTCGTACCCTCGATCCAGGGCGTGCCGGCTGCGGCGCGGACCCGTCCGGCGCCGACGACTGAGACCGACCAGGATCGTTGGCGCCGAACCGGGACCGGCACCGTTTCCGTCGCGTTCGCCGCCGATCTCCTGTTAGCGATTCCCAGCGAACTGGATCGACGGCCGACTCGGGTCCTCGTTCGACTGGAGAGCCCTCATGACGGAAAGCCTGCCGCAGCCGAGTCGTCGCGACGATCCACCGGCGCTCGATTTTCGAAAGCTTTTCGAGGCATCGACCGAGGTCCTGCTCGTCCTGCGCCCGGACTCGCCGCAGTTCACCATGGTCGCCGCGACCGACGCACGGCTGGCCGCCACACACACGACTCGGGAGCAGATCATCGGCCGTCCACTCTTCGAGATCTTCCCCGACAATCCCGACGACCCTGGCGCAACCGGCACTTCGGCCCTGCGCGCCTCCCTCGAGCGGGTGCTTGCCACCGGTGCTCCCGACACTATGCCGGTTCAGCGCTACGACATCCGCGGGCCTGATGGCCGGTTCGAGGCCAAGTACTGGAGCCCCAAGAACCTGCCCGTCCTCTCGACCTCCGGGGAGGTGCTCTACCTTTTGCACCGCGTGGAGGACGTGACCGATCTGGTGCTCGCCATCGAACGCGGCGACGAGCTCCGAAACCAGTCCCGGGCAATGGAGCGGGAGATCATCCGCCGGGGCCGGGAGCTGGCCCACGCCAACCAAGAGCTTCGAGAGGCCAACGCGCAACTGGGACGACTCGACGCCGCCAAGACCGTGTTCTTCAGCAACGTCAGCCACGAGTTCCGCACGCCGCTGACCCTGATCCTCGGCCCGGTCGAGGATGCGCTGAGCCGCGAGGCCCCCCTCGGTGGCGAAGCTCTGCGCACCGTCCACCGCAGCGCCGTGCGCCTGACGCGACTGGTCAACACCCTCCTGGACTTCTCCCGCCTCGAAGCAGGTCGACTGCATTCCCGTTTCGAGCCGACCGAGCTCGCCACGCTGACCGCAGGTGTTGCTGGCGCTTTCCAATCGCTGATCGAATCGGCCGGACTGACCTTTGTCGTCGCGTGCCCACTACTCCGGCAGCCGGTCTTCGTCGATCGGGACCACTGGGAAAAGATCGTCTCGAACCTGCTCTCGAACGCCTTCAAGTTCACCCTCGCGGGGCGGATCGTGGTCGAGCTGGAGGAGCATGACGAGCGCGTCGAGCTGAGGGTCAGCGACACCGGAATCGGCATTCCTGCTTCGGAGCTCGAGCGCATCTTCGAGCGCTTCCACCGCGTCGAGGCACGTGGCGGGCGCAGCTTCGAAGGCACCGGGATCGGCCTGGCTCTGGTCAAGGAGCTGGTCGAGCAACACCAGGGACGGATCGTGGTCGAGAGTGTCGCCGGCCAGGGCACGACCTTCCGGATCTTCCTCCCGCTCGGGTGCGACCACCTGCCGCCGGACCGGGTCGTGGCTGCCGGCACCGAGCGGGAGACGACGATGGGCCACACCAGCCCGTTCGTGCTGGAGGCCGGCCGATGGAGTCCCCCGGCGGCAGGGGATCCGATGCACCCGCAGAGCCAGGCCACGCCTGAGGGCTTCGGTGCCCGCATCCTGGTCGTCGACGACAACGCCGACATGCGCAGCCACATCGTCGGCATCCTCAGCCGCCACTGGACGGTCGACGCGGCCGCAGACGGCCGGGCAGCCCTCGAGCTGATCGAAGCGGCCGTGCCCGACCTCGTCCTGAGCGACGTCATGATGCCGCACCTCGACGGCTACGGCCTGCTTCGCGCCCTGCGACAGGCCCCCGCGACCCAATCCGTGCCGGTGATCCTGCTGTCGGCGCGGGTCGGGGAGGACGACCTGGTCGAGGGCCTCGAGACCGGAGCCGACAGCTACCTCCACAAGCCATTTTCAGCGAGGGAGTTGGTAACGCGGGTGCGGACCTACTTGGACGCTGCCCGGACCCGCACTCGCGCGCTTCGCGCTACCGAGGCACGCCTCCGCCATCTCGCCGAATCCGGCCTGATCGGTCTCACCGTCTGCGACGAACGAGGTCACATCGTCGAAGCCAACGAGGCCTTCGCACGGATGGTCGGCCACTCCCTCGAGGAACTGCTCGCCAACGATGTCCTCTCGGAGCTCCACGGCCCATGGAAGGCGCCCGCAACTCCAGGCGCCTTCGAAACGGACCTGAGGCTTCGAGACGGACGGCGCATCCCGGTTCTGGTCGCCGCCACCCGCCTCGAGAGTGGAGAGACGATCTGCGTGACCCTCGACCTGACCGAGACCAAACGCCTGGAGGCCCAATTCCACCAGGCCCAGAAGCTCGAGGCGGTGGGGCGGCTGGCGGCCGGAATTGCGCACGACTTCAACAACCTGCTCGCGGTGATCCTCGGCTACGCCGACTTGGTGGCGGCCGAGGCCGGGCCCGATCAGCCGTTCGGCGAAGAGATCCAGGAGATCCGCCAGGCCGCCCTGCGGGCGACCGAGCTGACCAAACAGCTCCTTGCCTTCAGTCGTCAGCAGGCCGTCGACGTCCGCGTGCTCTCGCTCGCCGAGACCGTCGACTCGATCAAGGACATGCTGGCGCGAGTCCTCGGAGAAGACATCCACCTCGGGGTCTCCAGCCACTCGGGGCTCTGGAGCATCCAGGCCGATCCCGGACGCCTCGAACAGGTACTGATGAATCTTGCCGTCAACGCGCGCGACGCCATGCCCGATGGCGGCACGCTGACCATCGAGACGGCGAACGTCGTGCTCGAGGCCTCGCGTGTCGCCGAGCCCGAGGACGTTCCGCCGGGGAGGTACGTGGCGCTGACCGTCAGCGACACGGGAATCGGAATGGACCATGAGACCCGCTCGCGGATCTTCGAGCCGTTCTTCACGACCAAAGCTCCGGGCACCGGCACCGGCCTCGGCCTCGCCACCGTCTTCGCGATCGTCCGCCAAGCCAACGGCCACATCTCGGTTGCCAGCGAGCCCGGTCGCGGAAGCACGTTCGAGCTCTACTTCCCAGGCGTCGACGCGTCTCCGCCGCAACGCGTCGTCGAAAGGAGCGATACGCCGGGAGGCTGCGAAACCGTCCTGCTGGTCGAAGACCAACCCCAGGTCCGTGCGCTCGCCGCCCGCGTTCTGCGCCGCGCGGGTTACGTCGTTCTCGAGGCGTCCACCGGGAGCGAGGCTCTGCTGCTGGCCGAAGGCTCGGCGGACCGCATCGATCTGCTGCTGACCGACGTCGTCCTGCCGCTGATGAACGGTCGACAGGTGGCTGAGCGCGTCAGAGCTCTCACGCCCGCCGTCAAGGTCCTCTTCACGTCGGGCTACACCGGCGACATCGCGCCGCACCCCGGCCTCCCCGACCTGGGCTCTGCCTTCCTCCAGAAGCCCTTCACGGCGTCGGGGCTGACGCGCGCGGTACGCGAAGTCCTCGACCGACCCGGTCGCACCTGACAGCCAGGGTGCGAGCAGTCGCATTTCACGCTCCGCGGTGAACCGCGGCCGGGCCAAGCCGGCCACGCGCTGTCACCGCGCCATTAGACTCCGGTCGTGACCGACGACGATCAGGGCCCGCTCACGTTCCACTTCGGCGACGAGCTCGACCTCCACAGCTTCGCCCCGCGCGACGTGCCCGAGCTCGTCCGCGACTGGCTGGACGACCGAGCCGCGGCCGGATCGACGTCGCTCCGGTTGGTCCACGGCAAGGGTATCGGCGTCCAGCGCGAGCGCGTGCGAGCGCTGTTGGCTCGCGACCCGAGAGTGGTCCGCTTTGCCGACGCGCCACTCGGGGCCGGCAGCTGGGGCGCAACCGTGATCGACCTCGATCCGGGGCGGCTTCGATGATCACTCCACCGCGCCGTCCGAGCTGGATCGAACGGTGGCACCGCCGCCGACGCGACCGGCCGCTGGTGTTCTTCAGCGAACGCTACCGCGTCGCGATCACCGCCTCTCCCCTCGATCCGTGGCGGGCGGAACGGATCGTCACGGCACTCGCCGAGCAGCGTTTGATCGATGAAGCCAACCTACGCCCGGCGCCCGCGATCTCGTGGAAAGCCCTGGCGCGCGTGCACGAGCAGGCCTACCTCGAAAGCCTGACCCAACCCGGTTCGCTGACGCGCGCCTTCGGCCTCGAGATCGGCATCGAACAACAGATCGATCTGCTCGATGCGCAACGCCGGATGTGCCACGGCACACTCCTAGCGGCCCAGGCGGCTCTCACCGGCCGAGTCGGTTTCAATCTCGGCGGCGGCCTCCACCACGCCGAACCGGCCGCGGGGAAGGGGTTCTGCCTGATCAACGACATCGCCGTGGCGATCGCCGCTCTGCGGGACACGGGCTTCTCCGGCAAGGTGCTGGTGATCGACCTCGACCTCCACGACGGCGACGGCACGCGCCGCTGCTTTGCCGCCGACGAGAGCGTCCACACCTTCTCGATCCACAACGAGGACTGGGACGATCGCCCCGCCGCCGCGACGACCTCGATCGCTCTGGGAGCCGACGTCGACGATGCGACCTTCCTCGCAACGCTCGAAGACGCGCTCCCCGAGGTGTTCAACGCGGTCCGCCCCGAGCTGGTCTTCTACCTCGCCGGCGTCGACACCGCGGCCAAGGACGCGCTCGGCAACTGGCGCCTCAGCCGCACCGGGCTACTCACGCGAGACGCCTTCGTGCACGATCTGGTGCGTTCCCGGGCTCACCCCATTCCACTGGTCGTGACCCTCGCAGGAGGCTACGGAGACAACGCCTGGCGACCGAGCGCGCGATACCTCGGCTGGATCCTCTCCGGCGGGCTCGAGCCCAAGCTGCCGCACAGCGACCGCGTGTTGCTCAACCGCTACCTGCGCGTCGCTCAGGCGATCCGTTCGAGCGAGCTCGGCGGCGACGACGCGCTCGAGGACAACTTCGGCCTGACCGAAGCCGACATTCTCGGCGGCCTCGACGGGCCCGCGCCGCCCCGTCGATTCCTCGACTTCTACACCCTGCCGGGTCTCGAGCTGGCGCTCGAGCGCACCGGGTTCCTCGATCGGCTGCGCACTATGGGCTTTCCTCGGCCTCATCTCGTCATGGATGTCGGCTCGCCCTCGGGCGACACCCTGAGGATCTGGGGCGACACCAGTGAACGCGAGCTCCTCAGCGAGTTGCGGGTCCGTCGCGACCGCGCCTTGCTCCCCGGCTTCTCCCTGCTGTTCGTCGAGTGGTTGCTACTCCAGAATCCCCGTCGCCACTTCGACCCCGAGCGTCCCCGCCTGCCCGGCCAGGACCATCCCGGTCTCGGCTTGCTGAAGGATGTCGTGTCGTTGCTGGTGGCCGCCTGCCGGCGCATCGGCTGCGACGGCATCGCCGCCACCGCCGCGCACTTCCATCTGGTGCGCCAGAGCGAGAAGTGGTTCACCCTCCTCGACCCCACCGACGTGACGCTGCTCGAGCGCTTCGAACGAGCGGCGGCCGGCCTGCCGCTCGCCGAGGCGTCGCATCGTCTCGAAACCGGCCAGCTCCGTGACGACCAGGGGCTCGCGCTCGAGTGGCACCCGATGACCGTGGTGATGCCGGTCTCCGAGCGCCTGGCGACGGCCCTGGCCGCGCGCCCCACCCCGCCGGGCATGGACAGCGGCGACGCTTCGCGGTAGCCTACCCTCGGACGTCGTCCGCCCCTCTCAGGATCCAGACCCCAGCAATGACTCCAGCTTCCGCCGTTCTCGCAGCTCCGGTGCCGACCGAGGTCGACCCCGCACCCGAGCGAGTGCTCGCCCGCATCGAAGGACCGAGCACCGGCCCGATCCTCACCTGCATCGGCTCGATGCACGGCAACGAGCCGGCCGGCCGGCTGGCGGCGCTGCGCGTGGCGGAGCGCATCCGCGCCGAGGGCGTCGTGGTACGCGGGGTGTACCTCGCCCTGATCGGCAACCGCCGAGCCGTCGCGGTGCAGAAGCGCTACGTCGACCACGACCTGAACCGCATCTGGCTGCCCGAGCGCCTGAATCCACCCCATGGCCCACGCCCGACCGAGGCTGAGGAGGCCGCAGAGCTCCTCGACGTGCTCGATGGCGAAGTCGGCTCGCGCACGGCGCGGGAGATCTTCGTCCTCGACCTCCACACCACCTCGGGCGCCAGCCCAGCGTTTGCCGTGGTCGATGACACGCTGCCGAACCGCGACTTCGCCCTGCACTACCCGGTGCCGATCGTGCTGGGCCTCGAAGAGGTGCTCTCGGGAACCCTGCTGTCCTTCCTCACCGAACGCGACTGGGTGACGATGGGCTTCGAAAGTGGCCAACACGACGACCCCACCTCCGTCGACCGGGCCGAGGCCGCGATCTGGATCGCCATGGCGGGCGCAGGTCTGATCGCGCTCGACCACGCCAACGTCGTCGCTTCCAAGACCCTGCTCGAAGACGCCAGCCGCGAGCTGCCGAACTTCGTCGAGTTGCGCTACCGCCATGCCATCACCCCGGCTGAGCGCTTCACCATGTTGCCCGGTTTCGTCAGCTTCGACCCGGTCGCCAAAGGACAGCTGCTCGGTCACGACCGCGATGGCGAGATCCGCGCCCAGGAAGATTGCCGGGTGCTGATGCCCCTCTACCAGGCTCAAGGTGACGACGGCTTCTTCTTGATCCGGCGGGTCGGCCGGCGTTGGCTCGAGCTGTCGAAGTGGCTGCGGCGCATGAGTATCGACCGCGTCGTCCACTGGCTGCCGGGAGTTCGCCGGCACCCTCATCTGGCCGAGACCTGGGTTGTCGACCGCCGCGTCGCGCGCTGGTTTGCGATCGAGCTCTTCCATCTCCTCGGGTTCCGCCACCACGGCCGCGAGGGTCGGCTGGTGGTGGTGACGCGCCGAGTCTGAGGGCCGGAGGCCGCGGGCCAACCGTCCGCCATCGCGCTAAGCTGCCCCCGTGGCCAGCGACTGCGCTCCAGCACCCGCCCGAGAGCTCCGCCAACGGCGGCGAGTACTCTTGTGGGTGGGGGCCCTGGCGGCGCTGATCCGGGCCCTCTACCTCGTCGAGCACGTTCGGTCGGCGTTCTTCACGGTGCCGGTCCTCGACGGTGCCTACTACCGCGAGGCGGCGCGGGCGCTGATCGGCGAGGCGGCTCCGGCGGGATTGTTGACCGGGTTTCGGCCGCTGCTCTACCCCGTGTTCCTCGCGGCTTTCGAGGTGTGGTCGGCTGACTGGGGCCTCGCTGCGGCGATCGTGGTGCAACACCTACTCGGGGTCGCAACCACCCTGCTGGTCGCCGACCTCGGCTTCCGGCTCTTCGGCCGAACTTCGGCGGGCGCCGTGGCGGGGCTGCTCTACGCCCTCGCCGGGCCGCCGTTGTTCTTCGAGGGCGAGATCCTGATCACCTCGCTCTTCACTTTCTTGGGCGCAGTCCAGCTGCACTTCGCGGCTCGCGCGGTTGGAAGCGACCAGCCGGCGATCGGCTCGTGGCTCGGACTCGGTATCGCTCTCGCTCTGGCCTTGCAGGCACGCCCCAACGCCTTGGTCTTCGCCCTCGCCTGGCCGCTGCTGATCGCCTGCGGCGACCGGCAGCGCCGGCGACTCGTTCGTGGGGTGGTGATCGCAGCGGCCGCAGCACTCGCCGTGACGGCTGGCTTCGCCTGGTGGCAAACGCCTTTGATCGGACGCTTCCAGCTTCTCCCGAGCTCGGGCGGCGTCAACCTCTACCTCGGCAACAAACTCGGCGCCGATGGTCGGATCCCGCGCCAGGATCGCGCCGTCAGCTATGGCGAGACCTACCGCGACTCGGTCGAGGTCTTCGCCGAGGAGGAATATCGAGCGAGCCTCGGGGCGGAGGCGCCGGCGGCCCTCGATCCCGCCTCGATCTCGCGCTACTGGACCCGCCGGACTCTGGACGAGATCCGCGCCGATCCCGGCGCGTGGCTCGGGCTGATGGCCCGCAAGGTCTGGTATCTGTGCTGGAACCGCGAGATCCCCAACAACAAGACCTGGGCCTTCACGATCAGCCACGAATCCCGCCTGCTGGCGCTGATGCCGGTAGCTTGGTGGATGCTGTTCGCCCTCGCGCCGCTCGGAGCCTGGGCGGCGTGGAGCTCCAACCAACGCCGGCTGCTGGCGTGGGTGCTGGCCTTCGTGGTGATGCACGCGCTGGCCATCGTGGCGTTTTTCGTCAACGCCCGCTTCCGCCTGCCACTGTGGCCGGCGATGGCGGTGCTCGCCGGAGGTGGTCTGCTCGCACTCTTCGACGCCTGGCGCGAGCGTCGACGCTCGGCGCCGACGATAGCCGCGGCCGCCGTCGCGGCAGCGGCGGCCTCGCTCTCGAACCTCGTCGACGTACCGCCCGACTCCTTCACGCGCGACTTCTTCTTCCGCTCGATCGCGCGACTCGAGCAGGGCGACCTCGAAGGCGCCCTCGCGGACGCACGGGCGAGCCTCGAGCTCGACGCGAGTGACCCCGCCGCCCACTATCAGCTCGGCAACGTGGCCCTGGCGCGCGGAGAGGCCAATCTCGCCCTCCAGAGCTTTGCCCGAGCGGTCGAGATCAGCCCAGGTGAACCGCGAACTTGGAATGCCATCGGCATCGCCCTCGAGCTGCTCGGACGACCGGGTGAGGCCGAACGAGCGTACCGGCAGGCGCTCGAGGCGGCGCCGGGCTACGGCCCGGCGCTGGCGAACCTTTGCCTCGCCGTGCTGCGACGCGGCGATTTCACGGCGGCGGAGGACCTGCTGCACCGCCTCGAACAGGCCCAGTTCCGGTCGCTCCACGAGCGCATCGCTCGCGCTGCCTTTGCCCGCGCTCGCGGCGACACGGCCGCCGGCGCCGAACTGCTGGGCCAGGCTCGTGCGATGGATCCGGAGCTCGCCGAGCGGCTGTGGGCCGAGCTCAGCCCGGGAAACCCAACCGCCGCAGGATCGCCATCGCCGGGCACCAGCCGGTGAACGCGCTCTGCAGCAGGTTGACGCCGACGAATACCGTCAGCCACACGAACGCCGGGTGTACCCAGACTGTCAGAGCCAGCGAGAGCAACACCATCGTGCCCGCCATGCCGCGGAGGATCGTGTCGACTGGTGGTTTTGGGGTGTCGGTGTGAGTCATCGTGTTCTCCATTGGGTCGTTGTGGTGTCTTGGTGAAAAGGGACTGAGGGACTCCGGATCCCCTTCCGAAAGTCCCTAGTGACTTGGTTCCTTCTCCTCACGCCCCTTCTCCCGTCGCCCCTCCTCCAGCTCCACCATCGAGGCGTGCAGCACCGGGATCACCACCAAGGTCAACGCGGTGGCGACCACCACACCGGCGATCAGCGACACCGCCAGGCCCTGGAAGATCGGGTCGAGCAGAATCACCACACCACCGGCGACGAGAGCTGCCGCCGTCAGGGCGATCGGCCTGAAGCGCACCAGGCCGGCCCGGACCACTGCGGTACGCACGGGTGTTCCGGCCGCGCGCTCCTGCTCGACGAAGTCGACCAGCAGGATGGAGTTGCGCACGATGATCCCGGCCAGCGCGATGAAGCCGATCATCGAGGTGGCGGTGAAGTAGACGCCGCCGAGCGCGTGGGCCGGTAGGATGCCGACCAAGGTCAGCGGGATCGGCGCCATGATCACCAGCGGCGTGACGAAGCTGCCGAACCACCCGACCACCAGGATGAAGATCAACACCAGCACCACGGCAAAGGCGATCCCCATGTCGCGGAACACCTCGATGGTGATCTGCCACTCACCGTCCCACTTGACCGCAGCCTGCCCGGGGTCGGTCGGCATCTTCGAGTCGAGCATCTGAATCGGCTGGCCGGCGGCGTCGCGCAGAGCGGCCACCCGCTCGCGCATGGCGAAGATGGCGTAGACCGGCGACTCGCCGCCGCCACCGTTGGTCGCGGCCACCTCTCCGAGGACGTAGGTGACCGGCTGTTGGTTCTTGCGGTAGAGGAACCGTTCTCGGGGTTGTTCGCCCACACGCACGAGCTCACTGAGGGGAAGCACCCGGCCGTCTCGGGTGGGTACCTCGAACGCCAGCAGGTCGTCGATGTGTGAACGATCGGCGGCAGGAAGGCGGACGACGACCGGCACCGGCTCGACGCCGCTGCCGCCGGCGAGCCGACCGACCTCCTGCCCTGCGACCCCGAAGCGCAGCATGGCGGCGATCTGGGAGACCGGGACGCCGGCCAGGGCGGCCTTGTCGCGATCGACGACGACCTCGACCTCGGGCCCGAGATGCTCGACGTACCAGTCGACGTCGACCACCCCGGGTGTCGACTCGAAGATCGCCTTGACCTCGCCGGCAAGCGCCTCGCGGGCCTGGCGATCCGGGCCGTAGACCTCGGCAACCAGGGTCGAGAGCACAGGCGGTCCGGGCGGAACCTCCGCCACCTTGATCGAGACCTCGGTCCCCTCGACCAGGGGCTGGAGATGCTCGCGCAGCGCCAACGCGAAGGGGTGACTCGCCCGACTGCGCTCGTGTTTGGGCAGGAGGTTGACCTGCAGATCCGCGACGTTTGCCCCTTGGCGCAGGAAGTAGTGACGCACGAGGCCGTTGAAGTTGAACGGACCCGAGGTCCCCGCGTAGACCTCGACATCGGTCACTTCCGGCAGCTCACTCGCGGCGATCGCCAAGCGCCGGGCGAGCGCAGTGGTCGCCTCGAGAGTCCAGCCCTCGGGAGTGTCGATGATCACCTGTACTTCGCTCTTGTCGTCGAAGGGCAACATCTTGACCGCCACCGCCCCGGTCGCCACCAGGGCCATCGAGCCGACCAGCAGAACCAACACCGCCGCGAGGAAACCCAGTCGCCGGGCGCCGGACTCGAGTAGCCACTCGAGCAACCGCACGTACGCGCGAGCGATGCGCCCCTGCGGCACATGCTCCTCGGCCCTGTGTGCGGCCCCGGCGGCGAGCTCCTCGGCTTTGCGGCGGAAGAGCTTGAGAGTCAGCCACGGCGAGACGACGAAGGCCACCAGGAGAGAAAACACCATCGCTGCCGATGCGTTGACCGGGATCGGCCGCATGTAGGGGCCCATCAAGCCCGAAACGAAGGCCAGCGGCAGCAGCGCCGCGACCACGGTGAAGGTTGCGAGGATGGTCGGATTGCCGACCTCGTCGGTCGCCACCACCGTCGCCAGGCGCGGGTGTTTTCCGCCCATCAGGTAGTGGCGATGGATGTTTTCGACCACCACGATCGCGTCGTCGACCAGGATACCGATGGCGAAGATCAGGGCGAACAGCGTGACCCGGTTGAGGGTGTAGCCGAAGAAGTACGATGCTGCCAGCGTCAGAGCGAGCGTCGTCGGTACCGCCACCAGTACCACCAACGCCTCGCGCCGACCGAGGGCAAAGGCCATCAGGATCACCACCGCGAGGGTGGCGATCCACAGGTGGAGCACCAGCTCCGAGGACTTCTCGTCGGCAGTGAACCCGTAGTCGCGGGTCTTGACCGCGCCCACTGATGGCGAAATCAGCGTGCCCTTCAGGCCCTCCAAGCGCTGATCGAGGTCGGCGACGAGATCGATGGCGTTGACTCCCGGCTTCTTGGCCACCCACAAAGTCACCGCCGGGGCATCGAGATCCGCCGGCAGGCCACGGCTCGTACCGGCCGCTCCAGCGACCACCCACACTGCATCTTGCGCCTCGGCATCGCCGTCGACGACGCGCGCCACGTCGCCGAGCCGCACCGCTGCACCGCTCACGCTCGCACCAATCACGGTCTGCTCGAGCTCGGAGGCGCTGTTCCACCGCGATCCGACCAGGACACTGACCTCCTGGTTGGCGCCGACCAGGGTTCCGGCAGGCAGACGCCGATCGAGCTGCTGCAGCCACCCAGCCACCTCGAGCGGAGAAAGTCCACGAGCCGCGAGGGCAGCTTGGTCGAGCTCGATCGTGATTGCCCGGCGGCCGCCACCGATCACTTCGGTGCGAGCCACCCGGGGGTCACGGCCGAGCTCGGAGCCGACTTGGGCGACGACATCGCGCAGATCCAGGTCTTCCGAAGTCGTCGAGAAGAACGTCCAGGCGACCACCGGAACGTCGTCGATCGAGCGCGCCACCACCCGTGGCGCCACCACGTCCACCGGAAGCTCCGGGACGACCTCGGCCACCTTGGCGTGGACCCGCAACAACGCCTCGTCAGGATCACTTCCGACCAGGAACCTCACGATCAACATCCCACCCGACGGCTGGCTGGTGGCGTAGAGGTATTCGACACCCGCGATCCCGGCGAGAGCCCGTTCGAGCGGTTCGATCACTCGGCGCTCGACCTCTTCGGCCGACGCTCCAGGCAGTCCGACGAAGACGTCGATCATCGGGACCGCGATCTGCGGCTCCTC
Organism: uncultured Thermoanaerobaculia bacterium; assembly: GCA_964599475.1. Classification (GTDB taxonomy): domain Bacteria; phylum Acidobacteriota; class Thermoanaerobaculia; order Multivoradales; family CAZRFU01; genus CAZRFU01. The sequence goes on along the minus strand of CAZRFU010000086.1, from coordinate 7,123 downwards.
CTCCCGCGGCGTGACCAGCAGACCAAGAGCGCCCAGGAGCAACGAAGCGACCACCAGCAGCGGCGTCAGCTTGGACTCGAGGAAGGCCCGCGCGATCGTGCCGGCCACTCCGACGCGTTCGGTGCTCGACTCCTGCGTTGCCATCACCGACTCCCTTCGATCCGCGTGCCCGGCGACGGAAGCGTGTGCAGTCCCATCGCCAGCTGCTCACCACCGACCAACCCCGCGAGGATGTGCACGCGGTCACCCTCTTTCGCCCCAAGTCGCACCGGCCGAGGCTCCGCCACACCATCGGCGCTGCGGACCACGACGAAATCGAGACCACCACGGTGGACCACCGCCGCCAGGGGGACCGCAACGACCTCGCGCGGGGCACCCGGCACGAACACCCGGGCGGCGCGACCGGGAGCCAGATCCGCCAGCTCCAGCTGAACCTGCGCGCGCCGCGTGAAGGTCGCGGGGTCGGCCGCGGGAGCCAGCTCGACGATTGATCCGGCGAGGCGACCAGGAATGCCGTCGACTGCGACCTCGAGCGCCGTCCCCACGGTGAGCGCCGCCGCCAGGCTCTCGGGCACGCCGACCTCCACCCGCCTCGGACCGTCTGCCGCCAACGTCACCAGCGGTCGCCCTGGAGCGGCAAGATCACCGCGATCGACCCACAGCTCGACCACCGAGCCCGCAAACGGCGCGGTGATCCGCGAATCCGCGGCCACCGCCCGGGCTGCTGCCACTGCGCCTCGCGCCTGCTGGACCGCCCCTTCGGCGCGGGCCAGATCGGTTTTGGCCAGATCGAGCTCGAGCTGGCTGGCGGCAGCCTCGGCAGCGAGCTGCTCGAAGCGTTCCACCTGTCGTGCCGCCAACTCGCGGGCTGCCAGGGCTTGCGCCAAAGCGCCCTCGGCCTGATCGACGCTGCCTGCCGCCACTGCGGGATCGATCTCCAGCAGCACCGCGCCCTTGGCAACGACGTCACCGACCTGCACCCGTCGCGCGACCACCATCGCCATCACGCGGCTCGAAATGGTGCTGGTGCGAGAGGCGACCACCCGCCCGCGCACTTCGAGCTCGCTCCGCGACGAGGTCGCTTCGACGGTCACGAGCTCGGCCGCGATCGACGCCGGCGCTGCGGCCGGCGGCGGCGGGGCTTCGCCGCCGCATGCCAAGACGGAGATCATCGCGGCGGAGAGGAGCACCGCGCGCAGGACTGGAGGAGGATTCAGGGCTCGGTCAATCAGGGCTGGGATGTTCATCGGGAAGCTCCAGGGTTCGGGGAAACAGGCACATCGAGCAGCAGCTCCGGTGCTCGGCCGAGAGCGGTCATCAGCTCGAAGCCCGACCGCCACGCGTCGGCGCGTGCCGAGAGCTCGCGCCCCTCGGCCTCGCGGCGCGCCGTCGAGGCATCGAGGACGTCGAGGGTCCGGACCACGCCTTGTTCGAAGCGTGCCTCGAGGATCCGTTCGGTTTCGCGAGCGGCGGCCAAGGCCAACTCGGCGGTCGTACGCCGTTCGCGCGCCGCTGCGGCACGCACCCAGGTGGCCTCGGCTTCCAAGCGAGCGCCGTGCTCAGCCTCGGAGAGTTGTGCGCTCGTCGCCGCGAGGGCTCCTTCGGCGGCCGCACGCGCCGCACGGGCACGGCCGCCGTCGAAGAGCTCGACGCTCGCCGCGAGAACCACCGTGGTCGAGCGACCATCGGCCCCGAAGGGATCGCGGTCATGGAGGTCGTGGCGGACGAGCAGACCAACCTTCGGTCGCCGCATGGAGGCGGCGACGTCGAGCTCGAGCTCACGCGCCAGCCGGCCACGCCGAAACGCCTCGAGGTCGGAGCGGACGGAGGCGGCCTCGGCGAGCTCGCTGCGACCGACCGGCAGCGGACCCGGTGTCGGCATGTCGGCGAGCTCGGCGCCGCGGACACTCTCGTCGCCGCCGAGCCGGAAGACCAAGTTCGCCTCCGCCACCGCCGCCATCCCACGCGCTTCCGCCAGCATGTCGGCAACCCTCGCCTCTTCGACCTCGGCGCGGAGCAACTCCGACGCCACGAGCGTCCCGGCCGCAACGTGGGCCCGCGCCAGCCGCACGTGGGCCGTGACGGTCTCGAGCGCGCGTTCGAGGATCGCCACCCCTTCGCGCGCCTCGGCCAGATCCACCCACGCCTTGGCAGCCTCCGCGGCCGCGAGGTCGTCGCTGCGGCCGGCAATCAGCGCCGCCGCCTCGGCCGCTGCCGTAGCCTGAGCAATCCTCGCGCTCAGCTCGCCGCCGGTGAACACCGGAAGCTCGAGCTCGAACCGCGTCAGAGCATCTCGGACCGTGCCCGGGTCGTTCGGATCACCCGCGACGAACTCCGGGAAGGAGAATCGCTCCTGCATCAGCGTCAGGCCGAAGGCATCGGCAGGCGCGTCGGTCCGGGTCAGGATCTCGGCAACCCGTAGCCGCGGCCACCGCTCGGCTCGAGCCCGTTCGGCGTCGGCGGCTCGCGCCGATGCCTCGCTGCGTGCAGCGTGGGCCGCAAAGGCACCCGCGCGGGCACGTTCCATCACGGTTCCGAGACCAATGGACTCCTGCGCTGCAAGTGGCGCGACGCACCAGAGGACCGCGGTCGTGGCAAGACTGAGTTCTCGTAACATCGTCAACTCCCGGCCGACGACCCGTCGGCTTCATGAGCTGAGAGGCACGCTCCGGCGGAGAGGTTCCCGCCCCAGGTTCCCACGATCACCAACGGAGAGATTCCATGAAATTGCCCGCATCTGTGCTCCTGATCCTGGCCACGGCAACGACGGCGTGGGCCGAAACCGCTGCGGTCACGGTGTACCGGGGCGTGCGTCAGCGCGGGCCCTCCGAACGTTTCACGACCGACGTGGCAGACTTTGCGACGACGTCCGTGGGAGACAACCGAGCACGATCCCTGCGCATCGATCCAGGCTGTGAGGTGATTCTTTACTCCGGCCCGGACTTCACCGGCGCCAGTCTCACTCTGCGCAAAGACATCGACACCCTCTCGGGTACGGCGATCGGCCCCGGCGACCTGTCCTCGATGCGCGTCACCTGTCGTCAACTCGACCAGCAGCCGAACGCCCGGCGCCAGGTCGAATTCTTCAGCGGGCCGGGATACACCGGGAAGTCGTGGGCGACCACGGGCGATGTCGCCACCTTCGAGGGCACACCGCTGAGAGGTCGAGATGTCGGCTCGGTCCGCGTCGGCCGGGGCTGCGTCGTGTCGCTGCACGCTCGACCCGACTTCGAGGGTGAGCTGCTGGTGGTCCCCGACGACCTCACCGAGGTACCGCCCGGACGCCTGCCGCGGGGCAGCATCGGCTCGGCCAAGGTCGACTGCAGCCGCGGAGCAGTCACCTTCTACACCGAGGTCAATCTCGACGGTGAGGCTCACGCCTTCGACACCTTCGAGCGCGACCTGGCCGGCACTCCCCTGGGTACCGATCGCGCGCGATCGGTTCGGGTCGCTCCGGGGTGTTGGGCCGTCGTCTTCGCCGATCCGGACTTCCGCGGCGTGTCCTACCGCGTCGTGGGCGCGGTGCGCGACCTCCACCAGACCCGCGTCGGCCGCGACAGCGTCTCGTCCTTCAAGGTGGAATGTGGGCCGAGCGGCGGGCCCGGTCGCTGATCCCCCGAGTTTCGCTCTCAGGGGCGATGGGGGCGAAGAAGCGCGGCAAAGCGCGGATCCCGTCGCAACGACTCGAGGTCGGCGTCGTCGCGGGCAGCGTGTGCCGCGCGCGGATCGAGAGCGATCGCCGCGGCAAGGTCCGCGAAGGCTCGGTCGAGCTCTCCTTCGATCGACCACAGGCACGCTTGATTGAAGCGCGGTATCCACCAGTCGGGACGAAGCTCGGCGGCGCGTCGATAGGCGGCGTGCGCTCGCTCGGAATCACCGAGTCGCCGCGATGCAGCGCCGAGTTGAAGCCAGGCGCCGGCATCGTTGGGGGCGACGCGAACCGTTTCGGCATACAGCTGTGCAGCCTCCGACCAGCGGCCCTGCTCGAAGCGCAGGTCGGCAAAGCGCCGACGTGCGTGGGCGGTTGTGGGATCGAGCCCGATGGCCCGTTCGAACCACTGCTGGGCCTCGGTCTCGTCGCCGTCGATGGCAGCGATCAGGCCGAGATGAGCCATCGCCTCGACCGCCGCGGGCTGCAGCTCGAGCGCCCTCTGGCACAACGCCCGGGCAGCCTCGATGGCCCCGGCGGAAAGCTCGATCCCGGCCAGGGCGAGCAGGACCCGTGGTTGCTCCGGGTAGTCGGACAAGGAACGCGTGTAGGCCTCGTGAGCCTTCTCGACCTCACCGAGCCGCAACCATGCCAGGGCGATCACGTTCCGGGCCGAGACGTTGCCGGGCACCTCCTCGAGCAGCGGCTGGAGCAGATCGACCGCCTCCTGCCACCGCTCGCGCTGAGCCGCGTGGCGCGCGTCCTCGAGGACCGAGTACCAGCGCACGCCGTCTTTGGGATCGATGCCGGCAAACCCGGCGCGCTCTTCGGGCGCAGCCAGGTACCCGAGGGCCCGCAACGCCTCGAGCGTTTCACTGTCGGTGTTCGCGGCCTGGCTTCCGACCGCCCGGGCCTCACTGTGCTCGATCACCTGATCCAGTGACCGTGCCAGCGCGGCGCCGCGACGCGGCTGTGCGAGGGCCAGATCCTGGAGCTCTCGCGGATCGGCGCGAAGGTCGTAGAGCTCGGGCCGCGGCGCATCGATCCACTTCCACCCATCATCGCGAATGGCACGCAGCGGCGCCATGCCGAATCCGAGCTCGGCCAGCAGCGACTCGGAGTACTGGCCACGTCGCGGGGCAGCTTCGCGACCTCGCAGGGCGTCGAGCAACGAGACGCCGTCGAGCGCCTCTGCATCCGTGACCGGATACCCGAGAGCGTCGAGGATCGTCGGCATGAGATCCGCGTGGTGTACCGGGCCACCGTAGCGGCTGCCGGCTCGCAACAGGCCCGGCGCCCGCATCACCAACGGCACCCGCACGGTGGCATCGTAGACGAACAGGGCGTGGGTCTTTTCGCCGTGCTCCCCCAGGCTCTCGCCATGGTCTGCGGTGACGACCACGAGCGTCCGCTCGGCGAGGCCGAGGCGGTCGAGGGCCGCCAGGAGGTTGGCAAGCCCGCGGTCGGCAGCGGCGATCTCGGCGTCGTAGGCGTTGGTGGTGATCAGCTTCTCCGAGAGCGGCGCCTCCCACGGCTGATGCGCATCGAAGAAGTGGGTCCAGACGAAGAACGGCCGCTCGGGTCGCTGGGTGTGGGCTTCGAGCCACTCGACCACCCGCGGAGCGGTGCGCCGGGCCGGCCGGTCGCGAATCATGAAGAGCTTGGGCTGATCCTCCGACGCCAGGTCGTCGTCGTAGAGCTCGAAGCCCTGGTCGAGCCCGTAGCGCGAGTCGAGCACGATCGCCGACAGAAACGCTGCGGTGGCAAAGCCGCGCTCCTGCAACCGTTCGGCCAGGGTGTGGGCGGCCGCCGGCAGCACGAACGAGCCGTTGTCCCGCACCCCGTGGGCCGGAGGCAACAGGCCCGTGAAGATCGTCGCGTGGGACGGCATGGTGATCGGCGTGGCAGCGATGGCGTCCGCGGCCAGCAAGCCTTCCGCCGCGAGCCGATCGAAAGCCGGGGTACGAGCCGGCTCGTAGCCGTACGCGCCGAGGTGATCCGCGCGGGTGGTGTCGAGGGTCACGACCAGCAGGTTGTGCGGCCGCGGATCGGCACACCCCACCAGCGCCGCCGCCACGATGCCCACGATGACGCAGGCCGGTTGACCCCCACCGAGCACACCGCTTAGGATCTCCACGCCTCGACGAATACCGCTAGCTCTTGACAGGAGTCTCTCCATGCGCACCAGATCCATGATCGTACTCGCAACCTTGGCGGCGACCGCAACCAGCTGGGCCGATGTCGTCCAAACCGACCGTCAGCGACTGGCGGGACTGCGCGCGGCCAAAGGCGAGAAGGCTGGAAAACCGGAGGCCACCGGTTCGGTCGCCTTCATCGACGCCAGCGGCCTCGAGTACTTCATCAACACCGACATCACTTTCTCGACCTCCTCCTCGGCCTCAGGGGCCGCCTCGGAGGCGAGCTATACCCAAGCCGTGGTCGCCTCGACGCTCAACGGCGGCACCACTTCCTCGACGCTCAACGACGCCTTCGACGGCTACAACACCGTCTGCCTCGCCTTCGACGGCAGCATCGGGCCGTGTGAGGTCGCCGGCGGCGGCGGCGAGGGGGTCACCCCCTACACGGTCTACAACGACAACGGCCCCGGCACCGTCGACGTCGGCTGCGCCAGCGGCGGCAACCTGCTGCTCGGCACCCAGTCGATCAACGGCCTGAACGTGCGCCGCGAGGTCTACGTGCCGGCGGCGGACGAGTTCATTCGCTTCGCCACCGTGGTGACCAACACCACCGGCGCTACCGTCGACGTCAACGTGATCACCGGCAACAACCTCGGCTCCGACGCCAGCACCACGATCGACGAGACCTCTTCCGGCGACGCGACTGCGGGCCTCGACGACAGCTGGGTGACGACCTTCCAGGCGTTCAGCGGCCTGACCTCGTCGGACCCGCGCCTCGCCCACGTGTTGCAGCAGGACGGCTTCGACACCCTGGGGGCGGCAGCATTCGCCAATGGCGACGACAATCCCTTTTGGCACTACCCGCTGCGGATCGACCCAGGCCAGACTCTGACCGTGCTCAACTACGCCAGCGGCCAGCCGAATCTCGCGGATGCCCGCGACAAGGCCGCCGAGATCGCCCGCACCCCCGTGTTCGACTGCCTGACCGCGGACCTGGCGACCCTGCACAACTTCGGAGCCGGGGCGCCACCGCCGAATCCGCTCGAGATCCCGCTCGCCGACGCGCGCGGGCTCGCGGCGCTGGCCCTCCTCCTGGCCGGCGCGGCACTCGCGGTCCTGCGGGTCCGCTGAGCAAGCGGGTATCGGGTATCGGTATCAGGAAGGTACCGGGCACCAGGTGCCGGGTACTGAAGACCGGATTTTCATCCGCCGGGGTGCACCACGGAGGGGTGCATGGGGAACTGCTCGGAATTGCTCCAAGCACCACTCCGAAAGTACCCCAGTGTCGGGTAGGCCGGGAGGTCACCCTCCCGGCCCCCCACGGATCCGGACGTGC
>CAZRFU010000085.1:1844-20437 GCA_964599475.1 uncultured Thermoanaerobaculia bacterium | reverse complement strand
AAGCCACGGCGCAGACTTCTCCGGGGGCCCGATACCTGGTACCCCTCTCGTCGACCGCCTGCTGGTCAGCGAGCGGGGCGGGGGTGCGGGCGGGCTCGCGGATCGGTGAAATGAGCCGTTCCATCGTGGCGCTGGTACTTCCAAATCCGCCCAGCAGGGCGACGCGAACAACAGGCGCGGCCGAGCCCAGCGGCACAGGCGCCCGCCGGCCCCGATCCGCATCGTCGCCCTTCACCAGCAAGGGAGGGAGGGGGAACGCTCCAACCACCGCAAACCTGGGGTCAACGCACTGCGGCAACCAGGACCGCTTTCCTCCGAACCAAACGATCTTCTTCCGACTCCGGGTTTGCTTCGGACTTCGACTGCGCCGCCGCGTTAGATCCCGGCCAGTGCTTGGGTCAGGGAGTGGGGATCGACCGGCAGCCCGAACGGGTCGCGGAGCAGCTCGGCGATCTGATCGTCGCTGAGGCCCTCGACGACTTCCGGATCGACACCGAGACGGGTGTGGGTACGGCCGCGGATGATGTGCCGGGTCGCGCCGAGATTGCGTTGAACGGTGAGGGTGGTGACGAAGATCGACTGCGGATGGGTCGAGACGTAGTGATTGGCGACCTCGAAGTCGACCGGGAGTGCCGGCACCCGTCGGAAGGCGTAGAGGTCGGCAAAGCCGTCCTCGCCTGAGCGCTGCAGCACCCACGAGCCCGGCCCTTCTTCTACCAGCCGCACCGGGCTGAGGCCGTCATCGATCTCGGCACCGTCGAACGGCACGGGCAGCGCTGCCCCGCTGCCGCCGAAGCCGACATCGACGAGCCAGTCCGAACCCTCGGTCGTGACCTCGAGCACCATGTGCGTGCGAGGCAGGGGAGAGGTGGCGCCCGGTGGACGGACCCGGGCCTCCAGCGTTGAAACCTCGAAGCCACATGTCCGCAACACCGCGGCGAATAGGGTGTTCTGCTCGAAGCAGTAGCCACCGCGCCGGTCGGCAACGAGCTTGCCGACCAGGCTCTCGATATCGAGGCGGACCGGGCGCCCGAGGCGGGGGTCGAGGTTCTCGAAGGGGATGGCCGCGAGGTGGGCCCGCTGCAGGCCTGTCAGCGTCGCGAGCGTCGCCGCGGGCGGCGGAGCAAGACCGATCCGGTCGAGGTAGCGGTCCATCTGGTGACGATCGATGAGGTCCATCGAGGCAGATACGATCGCGCTGGGGCAGAGTTCAGCACTCCCGACCCGTCACCCGACCCGACCACGGCCCCGATCCCCGATACCTCCCCAGTCCCCGTTCCCTGTTCCCCCAGTACCCAGTACCCAGTACCCATTACCCATTAGCCAGTACCCGGTACCCTCCGGTTCCCATTCCCCTCCTTGGCACATAATCAACCAAGCGGCCCCCTTCGCGCCGCGCTCCCCATCCCTTCTCCGGAGGTCTCTCTGATGAGCCAGCCCACCACCCGCGTCGAGCGCGACAGCCTCGGCGACATCGAAGTCCCGTCCAACGCCTACTACGGCGCCCAGACCGAACGTGCGCGGCGCAACTTTCCCGTCAGCGGTACCACGATGCCGCGGCGCTTCATCGCTGCCATGGCGCTGCTCAAGCGCGAAGCTGCGGCGGTCAACGCCTCCCGCGGGATTATCACCGCGGAGCAGGCTCGGGCGATCACCCAGGCTGCCGACGAGGTGATCGCCGGCCAACACGCCTCGCACTTCCCGGTCGACGTGTTCCAGACCGGTTCGGCGACGTCCTCGAACATGAACGTCAACGAGGTGCTCTCCAATCGGGCGATCGAGATTCTCGGAGGGGTGATCGGCAGCAAGAGCCCGGTCCACCCCAACGATCACGTCAATGCCGGCCAGTCGAGCAACGACACCGTGCCGAGTGCCATCCACGTGGCCGCGGCGCTGGCGGTCGCCGAGGATCTCGAGCCGGCCTTGCGCCACCTTCACGCCGCGCTCGACGCCAAGGCCAAGGAGTTCGACGACGTCGTCAAGATCGGCCGCACGCACTTGCAGGATGCCGTACCGGTGCGCCTCGGGCAGGAGTTCTCCGGTTATGCCCAGCAGCTTCGCTATGCCCTCGATCGTCTGGCGGCGACCAAGCCGCGGATCCACGAGCTCGCGCTCGGCGGCACCGCTGCAGGAACCGGCCTGAACGCGCCTCCGGGCTTCGCCGACGAGGTGATCGCGCGGGTGGCCGCGAGCACCGGTCTGCCGTTCGTCGGTGCGCCCAACAAGTTCGAAGCGCTCGCCGCCAAGGACGCCTGCGTCGAGCTCTCGGGTGCGCTCAAGACCATCGCCGCCTCGCTGACCAAGATCGCCAACGATGTGCGTTGGCTCGGGTCGGGCCCGCGGTGCGGCATCGGCGAGATCGACCTGCCGAGCTTGCAGCCCGGATCGTCCATCATGCCCGGCAAGGTCAATCCGGTGATCTGCGAGTCGGTGCTGATGGTGTGTGCCCAGGTCATCGGCAACGACGCCGCCATCACCGCCGGCGGCATGGCCGGCAACTTCGAGCTCAATGTGATGATGCCGATGATCGCGCGCAACCTGCTCGAGTCGATCGACATCCTCGCCAACGCCTCGGTGATGTTCGCCGACTTCTGCATCAGCGGTTTGGTCGCGAATCGCGAACGCTGCAAAGAGCTGGTCGAGCTGTCGCTGGCAATGGTGACCTCGCTGGTGCCGCGGATCGGCTACGACGCCTCCGCAGCGATCGCCAAGGAGGCGCACAAGACCGGCAAGACGGTGCGTGCGTTGCTCCACGAGAAGGGCACGCTCAGCCACGAAGAGATCGATGCGGCGCTCGATCCGTGGGCGATGACCGAAGGTGGCGTCCAAGGAGAGGGTGGCGGTGGGGGCTGAGTTGCTTCGGGGCGCGGCCGTCGTCGCTGCCGTCGCGCTTGCAGTCCCGGTGCGAGGTGAGGTACCGGTCTACGCCGAGCCGGTGCTCAAGGCTCGAGCCAACTTCAGCGGCGCCTACAACCTTCCCAACAGTGTCTTCTTCACCAACTCGACGCCGGCGCTGAGTGCAGCCGGGGTGGCGATCAAGCTCGAAGTGTTGGGGCCGACGACTCAGGGCGTCTTCCTTCACGACGGCATCTCCGGCGCTGTCGTCTTCGAGGCCGAAAGTGACGCCTTCATCAGCGACGTGTCGATCAACGCCGACGGTGTTGTCGTCTTCCCGCAGTTCTTCAGCTCGATGGACGGAATTTGGTTCTACGACCACGACGGCGCCTCGAGTGGCCGTCTGACGAACCTGCCCCTCGGAGCCTCGAGTTGGTCGCGGCCGCAGGTCGACGACCAGGGTCGCGTCGGCTATCGCGCCGGATTCGTCGGGGGCCAGGCCTTCGCCAGCTGGGATGCGGGGCAGGTGGCGATCCACGCGACCGAGGTCGGCATCGACGTCCAGAGTCCTTTTTCGTTCCTCTTCACTCCATCGACCAACGGCCAGCGGCAGATTGCGGGCAAAGTCAGGCGCGGCGGAGCGGGGCAGACCGGCGAAAGCCAGCCTGACGAGATTCGCGTTTTCGAGAGCAACGGTAGCTCGACTCTGATCGCAGAGGATCGCGACGCCGATCCAACGTCGCCCTACACGCGCTTCGACAACAGCGTGTCCTTGACCAACGACGGCTGGGTAGCCTTCACCGCCGAGCTGTTCACCGGTGGACGCGGCGTGTTCCTCTCCGATGGCGTCGAGACGCGCACCATCGCTCACGTCAGCGGTGGGGTGGTCACGGAGATCGAGTCCTTCGCTCCGGCCGCCAACGATCAGGGACAGGTGGTCTTCCGTGGGCGCGACGCCAACGGCCTCCGCGCGATTTTTGTCGGTGACGGCAGCTCGCTGGTCCGGGTGATCGGGGAGCACGACCTGGTCGACTCGGATCTCGGCGTCGCGCGCATCGATCAGCACGACGCGAGCCCGGTTTTTGGTGGCTCGCCGGCGATCGCTGCGAACGGAGCGATCGCCTTCCACGGAGGTCTGACCCCACCCGGCGACAACCAGATCGAGTGGGGCAGCGGCCTGTTCGTAGTGGAACCGGCGCCGCTGGTGTTCGCGGACGGGTTCGAGACCGGTGACCTGACCGCGTGGTCGGCGGTGGTGCCGTGAGCACCGTGCTCGATGCCGGGCCGTTTCGCCTTCACTGCATGCTGGCGGGGCGCGACGTGGCAACGCGGCATCCGGTGGCGGGGCAGCTGCGCAACCAGCTGTATATGGTCGAGGACGTGACCTCCAAGCAGGCCCTGTTGGTCGACCCGTGTTGGGATGTCGCCGAGCTCCTCGACCTGGTCAAGAGCCGCGGTTTGGAGCTCGCCGGCGTCCTGCTGACCCATGCCCACCCGGACCACGTCGGCGGCGATCTCTACGGGCTGGACATCGAAGGGCTGCAACGCCTGCTCGAGCTCGCCCCCGTGCCGGTGTGGATGCACCAGGACGAGCTCCCGGTGCTGGCCGCGATCACCGGCCTCGGGCCGCACGACTTCGATCTGCACGCTACTGTCGACGGGAGCGAGATCCCCTTCGGCACCGGGTCGATCCGCTGTCTGCACACGCCGGGGCATTCACCCGGAGGCCAGGTCTTCGTGCTTCCCGGCGGCCGGACGATCGTCGGCGACACCCTCTTCGTCGGCGCAATCGGCCGGCTCGACCTCCCGGGCGCCGATCCGCTGGCGATGTGGGGGAGTCTCGAGAAGCTCAAGCAGCTGCCGCCCGAGACCACCATCCACCCTGGCCACGACTACGGGCGCGCGCCGAGCTCGACCATCGGCGAAGAGCTGCGCAGCAACCCCTACCTCCAGTTCCCGAGCCAAGACGCGTGGCGTCGGGCGATCGGCGGGTAGGGTGCGCCGAGGCAGATGAGACGGCTACCTCCGTTCAGGCTGATTCTGGAACCGCTGACTCGCGAGGCGGCCGAGCTGCCTCCCTTCCGATGGGCCAGCACGGAGGTGGGCAAGCGCTTCCGGCTGGGCGGCGAGCCCGATGGCCTACCTGAACAGCACTGGCCGAAGTGCCCGGAGTGTTCTGGAAGCATGACGTTCTACGCTCAGCTGGATTCTCTCGGCGACGAGTTTGTGATCGCCGACTGTGGGCTGATCCACGTGTTCGTGTGCTTCGATTGCGTCGAGGTGGCCGCACTCGTGGGCAGCGCTTGAGGTTTCCTCGATCCGCCCGCACTCGACGAACGACTCATCCACTCGTGGGCGGTGAGGGTGGGGGTCGACAGCACGGCGATCCGCGGAGGGCCGGGACTGCGATGGTGGTCGAGCCGGAGCGCCAAGGCGTGAGGTCGTGTGCGGAGCGGCGTCGCGCGTCGCGCAGTCGCGAGCGGCACGGTGACCACCGCCGACTCGGCGCGCGCGCGTGCAGCGAGGCCACTCCGACGGAACCCACGGAGCCGAGCGAAGCGGAGCGCACGACCTCACGACCAAGCGGAGGCGAGCCGCCGACGGTGGCACCCTCGAAGGTTCCCATTCCCCGGGCGTGGGCTCGCTGTCAATGTGCCCGACGCGCGGGGTGCGACTCGGCTGAGGCTGAGCGCTGGTCGGAGTCGGTGGAGAGCACTACGCGGTCCGACGGATCTCCGCCGGGTGTTGGACACTGTCGAGCACTGCCTCCGGGTGTTTCGCGACGACCTCGAGCAGGATCCGGGCGCTGCCCTCAGGCTTGCGGCGCCCCTGTTCCCAGTTGCGGAGCGTGGCGACGCTGATTCCCATCAGTGCAGCGAAGCGGGACTGCGACAGCCCAAAGTGCTCACGTATGGCGCGGGCATCGGGCACGCGGAGCTCGGTCTGGCGAGAGGGCTCGGTGCGGCCCGCGAGGATCTCGGCGCCCTCACGAACGCTTTCGAGGAGCTCGTTGAAGGTGGTGTCGTTCATGTCTTGGGGTACTCCTGTTCAATGACTGTACGAAGCATCGCGACTTGGGTCGCCGTGAGGTCCGAACGCTCGTTCTTGGCGAAGGCGAAGAGCAAGAGCATTCGGTCGGACGCTCGGTGGAAGAATTAGATCACTCGGATACCGCCACTCTTGCCACGACCGCTTGCCGACCAGCGAATCTTGCGCAAGCCGCCACTACCGCGGATGACTGCGCCTGCTTCTGGAGCTGCCACGAGACCGAGCTGGAGCTCGCGATACTCATCATCCGAGATCAGGGACCGAATCCGTTGCGTGAACGCTCGTGTCTCGACGATCAGCACCAGAACATTATGCGCCATTGGCGCACCGTCTGCGACGGCGCGCCGCGGTTGGAACTGGGCGCTGCTTGGGAGGTGAAGGGGCCAGGGACGTGGGCGATTCGGGAGGGGGCGGACTCGGTATCGCATACAATACCGTCGTGCGCGTAGTGATCGACACCAACGTCTTGGTAGCCGGGCTCCGCTCTCGGCTCGGCGCGTCTTTTCGCGTCCTAACACTGCTCGGTCGAGAAAACTTCGAATTCGCGTTGACCGTGCCGCTCCTGCTCGAATATCAAGACGTGCTCGGTCGGGCGGTCGGGACCACATTCGAGGACAAAGCGGAGCTCGACGCCTTCCTCGACTTCTTGTGTGGCTTGGCCGTTCGGCAGTCGGTGTTCTTCCTGTGGCGCCCGGTGCTGCGGGACCCTGGTGATGACATGGTGCTCGAGGCCGCGGTAGCGTCGGGCGCTGAGGCAATCGTCACGTTCAATCGACGGGATTTCTCTGGAAGCGAGCAATTCGGCGTGGAGATCTGGACCCCGGCGGAGTTTCTCGCGTTGTTGGAGGGCAAGAAGCCATGAGCACTTTGAGTCTTCGACTCCCTGAGTCGCTGCACCGGCAGCTGCGCGAGCTGGCGGAGCGTGAAGGTACCTCGATCAACCAGCTGATCGTCACCGCGACGGCGGAGAAGATTTCCGCGCTGCTGACCGAAGACTACCTCGAGGCTAGGGCGCGCCGGGGTGTGGAGCAGCGGGCGGTCTTCGATCGGGTGCTGAATCGGGTGCCGGCGGTGCCGCCGGAGTCGGCTGACACGGTGTAGCGGGAGGGAGGTACTCACCTGCGGTGCGCTGGGGCGCCGGTCGCGGGCCGATGTGCTCCGCGCGAAGCCCGGGCACCCACCACCTTGCGCCCCTGACGCTCCGGCCCGGCCTCTCGACCAAGCGGAGGCGAGCGCCGATGGTGCACCCTCGAAGTTCGCGGCCCCCAGCCCTGGTCCTGAGACCCTGTGGGCCGAGCCGTTTCTCAACGGGCTGCACTCTGCGGTCCGCCTCATGTCGCTGAGCTCCTCGGCCTGGTCACGAGCCGCGGTATGAGCTCACCGGCGTCCTGCCACGAGAATGCCTCCCAAACCCCACTCCGAAAGTACCCAGTACCCGATACCCGATACCCGATACCCGATACCCGATACCCGATACCCGGTACCTTCCTGCTCGCCCCGTGCACCGGTTGTGGTAGCCTCCGCGTCCCCATCGCGGCATTCTCCGCCGCTTCTTCCCCTTGTTCGCAGATCGGAGCCCTTCATGCCCGCCACCGAGCGTCGTCTCGACGTCCGCAATCTCGCCATCATCGCCCACGTCGACCACGGCAAGACCACCCTGGTCGATGCCATGTTGTGGCAGAGCGGGATCTTTCGCGCCCACGAGCACGTCGCCGAACGGGTCATGGACTCGATGGATCTCGAGCGCGAAAAGGGCATCACGATCATGGCGAAGAACACCGCCATCGACTTCAAGGGGATCCGCATCAACATCGTCGACACGCCCGGTCACGCCGACTTCGGCGGTGAGGTCGAGCGCACGCTGACCCTCGTCGACGGTGTGATGTTGCTGGTGGACGCGAGCGAAGGCCCGCTGCCGCAGACCCGTTTCGTGTTGCGCAAGGCGTTGGCGCGGGGGCTCAAGCCGATCGTGGTGGTCAACAAGATCGACCGCCCCGATGCCCGCATCGCCGAGGTGCTCAACGAGGTCTACGACCTCTTCATCGACCTCGACGCGCCTGAAGAGACGCTCGACTTCCCCGTCTTGTTCACCAATGCCAAGGCGGGTACCTGCCGCATGGAGGCCGACGGGCCGGAGACCAACCTCGAGCCGTTGTTCCAGCAGATCCTCACCACCGTGCCGCCCCCTGCCTACGATCCGGCGCTGCCGACCGCGATGATGGTGGCGAGCCTCGACTACGACGACTACGTCGGGCGACTTGCGGTCGGTCGGGTGATCTCGGGCGAGCTGACCACCGGCCAGACCATCACCGTGTGCGGCCGTGACGGTGCCACCAAGAACGCCAAGCTCAGCCAGCTCTACGGTTACCAGGGCCTCAAGCGGCTCCCGATCGAGACCGCACGGCCGGGCGACCTCGTGGCGGTTGCCGGGATCGAGGAGCTCGAGATCGGCGACACCATCGCCGATTCCGACGATCCCCGGCCACTGCCGCGTCTGACCGTCGACGAGCCGACGCTGGCGATGCTCTTCGGCATCAACACCTCGCCGATGGCGGGGCGCGACGGCAAACACATGACCTCGCGCAAGATCAAAGATCGCCTCGAACGCGAGACCCTGACCAACGTGTCGATCCGGGTCGAGCCGACCGACAGCCCCGAGGTGTTCAAGGTCTCCGGCCGCGGTGAGCTGCAGCTCGCGATCCTGATCGAGATGATGCGGCGCGAAGGCTTCGAGCTTTCCGTCGGCAAACCCGAGGTCATCACTCGGACGGTCGACGGCAAGATCCACGAGCCGATGGAGGAGCTCGTCATCGACTGTCCCGAAGAGCACGTCGGTGGTGTGACCCAAAAGCTCGGACCGCGCCGCGGCCGGATGACCAAACTCGTCAACCACGGCTCGGGGCGGGTGCGGGTCGAGTTTCGCGTGCCGTCGCGAGGCCTGATCGGCTTCCGCACCGAAATCATGACCGAAACGCGCGGCACCGCGATCATCAACTCGTTGTTCGACGGCTGGGCGCCGTGGCAGGGCGACATCCCCAGCCGCAACAACGGCTCGCTGATCGCCGACCGCGCCGGCAAGGCGAGCGCCTACGCGATCGAGAATCTCCAGCCGCGCGGTGAGCTGTTCGTGGCCCCGGCCGAAGAGGTCTACGAGGGCATGATCGTCGGCGAGCACAGCCGCGGCAACGACCTCGACGTCAACATCTGCCGCGAGCGCAAGGTCACCAACATGCGCGCCTCCTCGGCCGAGGAGCTGGTCCGGCTCGTGCCGCCGCGCGTGTTGTCGCTCGAGCAGGCCCTCGAATACGTCGCCGCCGACGAGTTCGTCGAGGTGACGCCCAAGGCGATTCGGTTGAGGAAGAAGATTCTTCAGGCGAATCGGCGGAAGTAGGGAAGGAAGGTACCGGGTACCAGGGACCCCAGTACCGCTCGCCCAGCTCGCGACTCCCGGGCGCAGCCACTCCGAAGTACCCGGTACCTCTTCTCTCCGCCCAATACCCAATACCCAATACCCAATACCCAATACCTATCCGCCTCCCAGCCGCCTCGGCGTCTCCATCAACGTCCCCGCGCGTTCTCTGAGCTGGACCGACACCGGCGCCCCATCCGGGGTGTCTGCGGGGACGCGCACCCATACCTGCACGGTGGTCCGCAAGGCGTTGGCCAGGCGTTTGGCGACTCCCTCGGGGAAGTCTTTGGCACGCAGGTAGGCGCCACCCGTCGCTCGGGCCCCTTCCTGCAGGGCAACCTCGAGGGAGTGGAAGTCGGCGTCGGTGATGTCGACGATGAAGAGTGGGGCGTCGATTCGCCCGAGCGCCGCCTTGGCTCGCGGCCACGAGGGGTTCATCTTCACGCCGTCCGAGCCGTAGCGGCCGAGGCCCCACCCGAGCAACACCACGACGATCTCTTCGTCGCGATCGACCAGTGCCATCGCGATCTGTTCGAGCGCCTGTTCGGGAGAGACGACCCGCGAGGCCGCATGAGGATCGAGGCGCCGTGCCAGCGGCCCGTTGCGGTCGAGTGGGCCCTGGCTGGGCTCGAGGCGGGCGCCGCGCCGGAGGGCCGAGGCGATCTGGTCGCGGTTGTCGGTGAGATCGAGCTCGAGGGCCAGACTCGATCCGAAGGCTAACACCCCTGCCTGGTCACCTGGTCCCAGCACCTCGAGCAGACTCTCGACCGAGCCGAGGAAGGCGCGGTGGCCCGAGAGACGAAGGCCGTTGAGGTCCGCTTGCACCAGGAAGATCACCAGCTTCGGCCGCGGCAGGTCCGGAAGCGGGACGAGAGGAGCGCCAGGCTCGGGTGGGGGTGCGAGCGAGCTGAGGAGCTCGATCGCCTCGATCGCCACGGCTTTGCCCTCGACCTCGACTTGCAGATCGTCGGGCCGGAGCTCGAGGAGCGGGCCGCCCCCTGGGCCCACACCTCGAAGCTCGATGAGAGCGATGCGGACGTCGACGGGATCACCTTGGACGACCGTTGCGGGCTCCTGGGCCAAGCCGGCATCGGCGGCGCTGAACAGCAGGAGCAACGCCATGAGCCTTGGAGTTACGCTCATGCCGGATCCAGGCGTGGGGGCGGCCAGCCGCCGGGGGCAAGGGTGTCGAGGAATCGCCGCCGCTCGGCGATCTGCTGATCCTCGAGCCGGCGTTCGAGCTCGCGCCGGCGACCCCGAGCCGCGGCGCCGATCACCTCGGTTTGACGGACCTCGGCAATCATCTCGAGGAGGCCGAGCCCCTCCCGACGGCAGCCCGAGATGGCGCTGCGGAGCAGCTCGAGGGCCTGCTCGTTGGCGGCGTCGTGAGCCGCAAGGCCGGCCTCCAGGAGGTCGGCCAGCGGTGCAGACCACTCCAGGTGCTCGCGGCGAGCCATGCGCAGCGCTTCGTGGACATCCCCTCTGGCCGCCTTGGCGTCCGAGCTCGTGTGCCCGAGTTGGGTCAGGGCAGCCAGTGCCGCTCGGCCCCGCATCAACCAGGCTTCGACTCGTGTGAACTCGACTCGCAGCAGCAACGATCCGGCCATCGCCGGCCAGCGGGCCACCGCGCGTTTCCAGGCCGCGACGCCGTCACCCTGCCACAAGTCGCACTCGACCTCACCCGTCAGCTGCCAGTAATGCTGCACGTGGAAGCCCTGGTGGGTCCAGGCGCTGGTCGCCACCTCGAGCTCTCGGCGCGCGGCTTCGAGATCGCCATCCATCAGCTTCAGGAACCAGGTGATGCGCGAGCGCAGGTTGGTTTCGCCGTAGAGGTCGCCGCGGGCGCGGACGTCGCGCAGCAGCTCCGGCAGACGCGCCCGCAGGAGCGCCAGCTCGCCGAGGTAACACAGGGACCGCAGATGGAACTGGACTGCGCTGTCGATCTCCCAGGTCACCCCGGAGCACCGCTCGCGCAGGATGGTTTCGGCTTCCTCGAACAACTCGCGGGCGCGCCGGAATTGCCCGGTGAGGTAGGCGCCCATGCCGCCCATCAACGTGGCGAGCCCCTCGGCGTGAGGGCTGCCGACCTGGCGGGCCAACAGCAGCGACCGGCGTACCAGCTCTTCGCGGCGGACCCGTTTGGCGGCGCCGGCCGTCGCGAGAGTGCCCGCTTCGACAGCCATCGCTCGCGCTACGCGGTACGGCTCTCCGGCCTCGAGCGCCAGCAACAGGTGGCGCGTGCCGTAGTCGACCCCGCGGATGGTGTCGACGATGCTGAGCCCGAGGAATACCGACCAGCAGGTGTCGATGCGGATGAGCTTCTCGGCGGCAACCTGGCTGGCATCACGCTCGCGGAAGCCCAGGCCGCGCAAGGCCAACCGCAGGCGGCCGAGCAGGAGGGAGAACAGGGCCCTTCGCGGTGTTGCCGGGAGCACCATGCCGATCGAGTCGAGGACTGCCGCGATGGCCGCCAATCCCTCGTCGATGTGCCCGCTGATCAGCAGTTGTTCCGCAGCCCGGCGGCGCAACTCGAGGCGATCGGCTGCGAGCGAGCCTTCGGCCGCGAGCAGGTAGGCCGAGGCTGCCTCGCGCCCGCGCCCGGCGGCGGCAAGCGCGTCGCCTAGGCGTCCGCGCAGGAGTCGGCGGACGTTTTCGTCGGATGCAAGCTCGAGGGCCAGCCGATAGATCACTGCGGCGCGATCGAACGCCAGGGTTCCCATCGCCAGCTCGGCCGCGGCTTTGGCATGGTCGGCGGCCCGCTCGAGCTCGCCGGCGGCCTCGTAATGCAGCGCCAGCTCGTGGGGATCGGCGTCGCCGCTGGCCTGAAGGGTGCGCGCAAGGCGCAGGTGGAGCTCGCGCCGCCGCGCCGACTCGAGGCGGCCGCTGAGGGTGTCGGCGGTGTGCTCGTGCGCGATCTCGACGATCTCGCGCCCACGGATCCGCACCAGGCGCCTGGCTCGCAGCTCCGTCAGGGCGCTTTCGACTCGTGCCCCGAAGGCGCCGGCCTCGCGCAGCACCGGCAGGCGCAGACCCCGACCCGCGACGACCAACAGCTCCAGCAGCTCGCGTGCGTCATTCCCGAGGGAGTTGAAGTCCCCGAGCAAGATCTCTTCGAGGTTCGGGGCACCGGCCGAGCGGTGCGGGCGATGCTGCTCTCGGGCGTGCCGAATCAACGCCATCAGGGCAAAAGGGCTGCCGGCGGACTCTCGCGCGAGCTCGGCGGCGAGGCCCGACTGCATCGATCCGTCGAGCAGCCGGCTCGCCAGCTCCACGCAGATGTCGTGGTCGAGTGGTGCGAGCTGGAACCTCTCGATCTGCAGACGCGGGCCGGCGAGGTCGGGCGAAGCGAGAAGGCCGAGGGGTACGGTGGACCCCGGGTCGTCTTCGCGCAAGGCGAGCAGCCACAGCGCCGGCGGCGGATCCGGCGGTCGCCACAGCTCGAACAGCAGGGCAAAGCTGTCGTCATCGCCGCGATGGAGGTCGTCGATCGCGATGACGATGCGACGGGTCTCGCTCAGGCGCTGCAGCAGCTCGCGGAAGGCGCCGAAGGCCCGGCGTCGCAGTTCCTGGCCGTCCGGGACCTCGACCACTCGGCGATGGGCCGCTGCGGCGATCGCCTCGACGCGATCGAGCAGTGGGAACAGCCGAACGAGTGCGTGCACATGGTAGGGGAGCAGCCGTTCGGCTTCGTCGGTGGGAAGGCGGCGCAGGGCCCGGCACAGGCTTTCGACCACACCGTCGAATGCCTTGTAGGGCATCGACTCGCGCAGATGACAGCGACCCGTCAGCACCAGGGCGTCGTGGCGCTCGCGCTGCTGGTCGATGGCCCGGCGCAACAACGCGGAGGCCCCGAGCCCCGGCTGGGCCAGAACCACGGCGATCGCGGCCGGAGCCGGTCCCCGCGCCAGCGCGTTGATGCGCTCGATCTCACGCTCGCGTCCGAGGAACAACGCCTCCTCGAGGCTGCCGGTCGAGCTTCCACGGCTGCGCAAGGGGGCCGCCTCCGGGCGACCGCCGAGCAACGCCAAGATCTGGGAGGCGCCGGGGCGACTGGCGGGGTCACGCCGCAAGAGCGCCGCACACAGCTCGTCGAGGTCGCGAGGGACGCCGGCCGCCAGACGACTGGGTGGGACCGGCTCGCGCTGCTGCTTTTCGATCAGAACCGCGAGCGATTCACCCGGGAAAGGCAGTCGCCCGGTCAGGGCTTGGTAGACCATCACCCCGACGGAATACCAATCGCTTGCGGGCGACAGCGCCAGGCCGGCGGCCTGTTCCGGTGCCATGTAGGCGGGTGTACCGACGAGCCCGTCGAGCAAACTCTCGCTACGGTCCGCCGACAGGTCTTGGACCAGGCCGAAGTCGAGCAGCACCACGCGGCGATCGCGGGTCAGCAGCACGTTGGATGGCTTGAGGTCGCGGTGGAGCTTGCCGAGCTGATGGAGCGCGTCGAGCCCGAGCGCGAGCTGCCGCAGCGCATCACGGAGCGCCGGCTCGTCGACGAGTGGGATCGACGACAGCCGTGGAGTGGGCGTGGCGTCTTGGTTGACGGCCGCAACCATCGGCGCCGATTCGAGATCGACCGTCGACTTGCGCGAGATCGGGCCTTCGAGGCGCGTGATCGCGGCGGAACTGTCTCCATCGTCGGCTGCTGCCGCGCCCGGATGCCGCACCGCTTCGGCGAAGTCCCGTCCCTCGAGCAGCTCCATGGTGAAGAACCACGCGCCGTGCTCGTGGAGGAGCTCGTGGAGCCGAACGAGATTCGGATGGTCGACGTCGGCAAGGGCGCGGAACTCCCGTTTGAAGGCGTAGATCGCGCGCGACGAGAGGTGATGGAGAACCTTGAGCGCAACCTCGTCGTCGCGCTCGCGGTCGTAGGCGCGGAATACCGTTCCGGCCCCGCCCGAGCCGAGCTGGCGGCGGATTTCGAAGCGACCGCTCCGATGGAGGGCGTCGAGCAGGTGACTGTCCATGGCCTAGGCCTGAGGAGAAGTGTATCCGCTGGCGTGGGCGCCGACGATCTTTGCGCCGCCGCCAAACGCCGCGTCACCTTCGGTCGTACGCCCTGCAGTTGCCAGGAGGTGCCCAGATGCCGAGAGTTGCCTTGTTCTTGTCCGTTGTGATGATGGTCCCTTCGATCGTGAGTGCCGAAGAGCCGGCCCGCCGTGCCGCGGCTGGAAACGAACGCCTCGAGGTGTTCGAGTTGCGCCACGTCGACCTCAAGGACGCGATGACCATCGTTCGTGGCATCGCCCAGCCGCATCGGGTCGCGGGAGATGAACGAACTCGCCAGCTGTTCGTCTACGCCGACCCGGACGCCCTGGAGTTGGCGCGCAAGAGCATCGCGGCGCTGGATCGGCCGTTGCCCGAGCTCGAGGTGGAAGTCCAGTTTCGCTGCCTCACCGAGGCACCGCGCCTCGGTTCAGGAGAGCTCCATCAGCTCGAAGCGGCCGGCCAGCCGTGCGGCGGGAGTCGGGTCCGGGCGATGTCGGGCGAAACCGTCACCGTCTACGGCGGGGAGAGCCAAGGCCGGGTGGCGGTGCAGATTCTCGCATACGGCACCCCGGACGGCCGGCACGTGACCCTGGAGTGGGACCTGGAAGGACTCGGCGCCAAGACCAACGGACTCGTTGGGTCATGGCCCGGCCCGCCACGCATTGCGGTGGTCGAGGTCGGCGGTGGGCCACGCTGGGTGGCCGCGATCGTCACGGCCGCACCAGTCGCTCCCGGTTCGTCGAACTGGCCGTGAGGCGATCGGGCCGGTACCCGGTACCCGGTACCTTCTTCCCCCCTACCTCTCCGCCTTCAACACCGCGACGAACGCCTCTTGCGGGATCTCGACGCTGCCGACCATCTTCATGCGCTTCTTGCCTTCCTTCTGTTTTTCGAGCAGCTTGCGCTTACGGCTGATGTCGCCGCCGTAACACTTGGCGGTGACGTCCTTACGGAAGGCGTTGATGGTGGAGCGGGCGATGATGGTGCCGCCGATGGCCCCCTGAATGGCGATCTTGAACTGCTGCTTGGGGATGGTTTCGGCGAGCTTTTCGCAGTAGTGCAGGGCGCGGGCGCGGGCCTTGTCGCGATGGGCGAGCTGCGACAGGGCATCGACCGGCTCGGCGTTGACGAGGATGTCGACCTTGACCAAGTCACCCGGGCGGTAGTCGAGCATGTCGTAGTCGAAGGAGCCGTAGCCCTGAGTGATGGTCTTGAGGCGGTCGTAGAAGTCGAACAACACCTCGGCGAGGGGCAGCTCGGCGGTGAGCTCGAGGCGGCCGGCGGCGAGGTAGGTGAACTGGATGTCCTGCCCGCGCCGATCGCGGCACAGCTCCATCACCGCCCCGAGGTAGCGCTCGGGAATCATGATCGCAGCCTTGATGTACGGCTCTTCGGTCAGCTCGATGGTGCCGGGCTCGGGGTAGTAGCTCGGGTTGTCGATCTCCATGACCTTGCCGTTCTTGAGCGTCACGCGGTAGCGCACCGAAGGGGCCGACAGCAGCAGATCGAGGTTGTGCTCGCGCTTGAGCCGTTCGGACACCACCTCGAGGTGCAGCAGCCCAAGGAAACCGCAGCGGAAGCCGAACCCGAGGGCGGCCGAGGAGTCCTTCTCCCAGGTGAGCGCGGCGTCGTTGATGGCGAGCTTTTCGAGCGCCTTGGCAAGATCCTCGTAGTCGTCCGACGACAACGGGTAGATCGACGAGAACACCACCGGCTTGGCTTCTTTGTAGCCCGGCAGGGGCTGCGCCACCGGGCGCGCGGCGTCGGTGATGGTGTCGCCGATGTCGATGTCGCGCAGGGCTTTGATGCCGGCGATGACGTAGCCCACCATGCCGGCGCGCAATTCATCGATCGGCATCCGCTTGAGGCGCAGCAGCCCAACCTCCTCGACCTCGTACTCCGAACCGTTGTGCATCAGCAGGATCTTCTGACCGGCGCGCAGGGTACCGTCCTTGATCCGCACCAACATCACCGCACCGCGGTAGGAGTCGTATTGGGCGTCGAAGATCAGCGCCGCGAGCGGCGCAGCGGCGTCGCCGGTCGGTGCCGGCAGCTTGTGCACGATCGCCTCGAGGATGTCGTCGACCCCGGTGCCGAGCTTGGCTGAGGCGGGGATCGCCTCGAACGGGTCGAGCCCGAGGTCGCGGTCGATCTCCTCGCGCACGCGCTCGACATCGGCCGCCGGCAGGTCGATCTTGTTGATCACCGGCACGATCTCGAGGTCGTATTCGAGCGCGACGTAGAGGTTGGCGAGCGTCTGCGCCTCGACGCCCTGGGCTGCGTCGATCAGCAGCAGGGCACCCTCACACGACATCAGCGACCGCCGCACCTCGTGTGAGAAGTCGACGTGGCCGGGGGTATCGATCAGGTTGAGCTGGTAGGTCTCGCCGTCGCGGGCGGTGTAGGAGAGGCTCACCGAGTTCGACTTGATGGTGATGCCGCGCTCACGCTCGATGTCCATCGAGTCGAGGATCTGGTTGCGGAACTCGCGATCTTCCACCGCGCCGGTGCGTTGGATCAGCCGGTCGGCCAAGGTCGACTTGCCGTGGTCGATGTGGGCGATGATGCAGAAGTTGCGAATCCTGTCCACGAGAATCTCCGAGCGGCTCCGCGATGGGGAGCGTAGCCGGTAATGATACCGCGGGAAGCGGGGGTGGAGCAGCTGCGCATGGTTGCATTGCAGCCAAGCTTTCGACATGGCTGTCAGTGGAGTTTTCTTGGGAGTGGAAGCCCGCGTTCGATCGCGTGGGTAGCGTCGTAGATTTTCACGAAAGGGAATCCGAAACGCTCCGACCCCTTCTCAAAGTTGGGCTTAGGCCGGACCCCGTCCGGTATAAGCTGATGGCCCTTGATCGGTTCCCAGCTCGCTCACTTTCGCATCACAGCCAAGCTCGGCGCGGGCGGCATGGGAGAGGTCTACCGCGCCGAGGACTCGAAGCTCGGCCGAGAGGTGGCCATCAAGGTCCTTCCGGCCGCGTTCGTGGCCAACGAGGACCTCCTGACCCGATTCGAGCGCGAGGCCCGCGTTCTCGCCCGCTTGACCCATCCGCAGGTTGCCGGGATCTACGAGGTCGGCGAGGAGGACGGTGTCCACTTCCTGGTCATGGAGCTGGTGCCTGGACGCACACTGGCCGATCGGCTTGCCGACGGCCCGCTACGGCGGCGCGACGCAGTCGCCATCGCCGCAAAGATCGCTCGCGGGCTCGAGGCCGCCCACGAGCAGGGCATCGTCCACCGCGATCTCAAGCCCGGCAACGTCATGGTCGACGATCGAGGTGGGGTCAAGATCCTGGACTTCGGCCTGGCGAAAGCACTTGGGCCGGCACACGCTCCCGGGGCCGCCACCATCGCAGCCACACCGACACTCCCTCTCGGCGCGACGCTGGTCGGGACGGTGCTCGGCACCGCCGCCTACATGAGCCCGGAGCAGGCGCGCGGGGAAGCGGCTGACCAGCGCTCCGACATCTGGTCCTTCGGGGTCGTCCTCTGGGAGATGCTCACGGGCCGGCGACTGTTCGGCGCGAGCTCGCTTTCTGACACCCTCGCCGCGGTGCTGCGAGACGAGATCGACTCCGCGGCGGTGCCCTCGGACTGCCCGGCTGCGGTGAAGAGGACGATGCTCCGCTGTCTGGAGAGAGATCCGGAGGTCCGCCTCCACCACATCGCCGACGCACGGATTGAGCTGGAGGCGGTGCTCGGCGACGAGAGCGCCTGGCGATCCCAAGTGGACAGTGGGCGTCCGCAGCGGCGGGTTCTGATCGCGGCAGCGGCCCTGATCGGCCTGCTGTTGGGGGGCCTATCCGCCTGGATGCTCGCAACCCATCAGCAGCCGACGTCCGTCTCTGAGTCGGCCCTCCAGGTGGAGCTGAGCGTCGCTCCCGCCACTCTGTGGCTGAACGAGCGCCAACCCACCTTCGCCCTGTCCCCCGACGGCGACCTCCTCGTCTTGGCTCTGGAGTGGAAGGACGGTCCAGAACCGCTGTACCTTCGCCGGCTCGATCGCCGGGGCCAGGTCCCGATCGCTGGCAGCGTCGGCGGAAGCTGGCCCTTCTTTGCGCCCGACGGACAGCGGTTCGGGTTCTTTGCCGATGGCAAACTGAAGACGGCATCGGTCGACGGAGGTGTGGTCGAGGTGCTGTGTGACGCGCCGAACCCCTGGGGAGGCACATGGGGCCAGGACGGCTCGATCGTCTTCACTCCGGTTCCAAAGGGAGGCCTCTGGCGCGTGCCTGCTGCGGGCGGTCCGGCGCACCGGTTGACAGGGCCCGACGCGAGGCAGCACGAGGTCGCGCACTACAGCCCAGTTTTC
>CAZRFU010000085.1:0-1834 GCA_964599475.1 uncultured Thermoanaerobaculia bacterium | reverse complement strand
GACGGTTCGGGTCTGCTGTTCTCGATCTGGCGCGGGAACTACAGCAACGACGTCGCGCTGCTCGACCTCCGCACCGGCGAGTACCGTGTCATCCTTCGCGGCGTCTTTCGAGCGGTCCAGGCCAAGACCGGACACCTGATCTTTACGAGAGAGGGCGGACTTTACGCCGTACCGTTCGACTCGGCGGCCGGAGCAGTGGCGGGCGCGGAGGTCCCGATGGCCGGCGACATCCTGGTCAGCAACTTGAACGTCGGTCAATTCGCCCTCTCGGACACTGCGCTCGCCTACATCCCTGGAACGCCCCGACTCGCGCAGGTGGTGATCGTCGATCTCGAAGGCGAGGTGCTCGAAGTGCTCCCGACCGCTCCGAATCGCTTCGCCTGGCCCCGCTTCTCACCGGACGGCACCAAGGTGGCGGTGGACGTCGGCAAGCCCGGCGGCTCGACGAACTGGGTTGTGGAGCGTTCGACCGGACGGATGATTCCGGTGGCGGGTGGGGCCGGAACCCGGCCGATCTGGGCCCCTGACGACAGCCGGCTCGTGTTCATCTCGGAGGATTCCGCGCCTGGCGACTGGGCTGTCTTTCGCGAGACCGCCAGCGGCAGCGGCGAAAGGGAGCGGATCTTCGGCGGAGGGTCCACGGACCTGTTCTTCCCGCACGGGTTCACGCCGGACGGCCAGACCCTGATCGGCAACGGCGAGCTCAGACCTGCTGCCGGGTCTTCTGCGTCGGCCGGGAACACCTCGACGATTCTGGCTCTGGACCTCGCGACGTCGAAGCTGCGCGAGGTGATCCCCGTGCGTGAAGGGACCGAACGCCATGGTCCCGCCCTCTCCGCCGACGGTCTGTGGCTGGCCTGGGCTGAAGACAACGCGCGACGGGTGAGCGACACCGTCGAAGTGTGGGTCGCCCCGTTTCCCTTCACCGGGCGCCGTTACCTGGTCTCCAAGGATGGGGGCACTCAGCCGCTTTGGTCTCCGGACGGGACGCAAATCTTCTATCGGCGGAACCGAGCCCTGTGGGCGGTCGCCATCGAGACCGAACCGGAGTTCCGAGCAGCGGAGCCCCGCCAGCTTTTCGGTCTCACCGAGCGGCTCCTCGACCACGGCGGCAACTACGCCCTGCCGAACTGGGACATCGCGCC
Source organism: uncultured Thermoanaerobaculia bacterium (assembly GCA_964599475.1). GTDB lineage: Bacteria > Acidobacteriota > Thermoanaerobaculia > Multivoradales > CAZRFU01 > CAZRFU01. Next base: position 689 of record CAZRFU010000085.1, on the reverse strand, counting down.
GGACGGGCGTTCATTCGCTATGGTGCGCTGGGTCGACGACGCGCGTTGGCAGGCCCCCGACCGGTTTCATCTCGACCTCGGATTTCCCACCAGGATCGTCGAGCGGGAGCGGTCGGTCGAGGCAGAACGATGATCGGATGGAGGGGCCAGGGACCGGGGATCAGGGATTCGATTCTCATCGACGGGGGCACACCACGGAGGGGTGCATGGCAACTGCTATGCAAGGGCCGAGGCGTAAGCGCAGTTTGAAATCGGCTCTGGCACCTACGAACTGCGATCCACCCTCGAGGGTTTTCTCGCGGTCGTGGTCGGACCGTTGACTTTGGACGACTCGCATCGCCTGCTCGTCGTCCGGCTACCGTTGGCTCCCCAACACGACGCGGTGATTTGCTCCAGCACCCTCCCCCGTGAGGCCTCCGTCGAGACTGTTGGTGGCCTACCCCGCTCGATGTCCGTTTCCGACATTTCGAATGGTAGCCTTCGCAAGTACCGGAATCCAAGCGGCTCAGCACGCTGTCGAGCGATCGTGATCTTGCAACCGGAGAAGAAGGGTCTTTGGTTCGGAGAAGATCGGATCGCGGCCCCCTTCCTCGCCTTCCGAGTGTCTTGCGCTCGATCCGGCACGTCAAGGCCGAGCCCTCCGGGCGGCTGCGCTGAAGACAGCTTGCCGGCCTTGACCCGCCGGCTCG
>CAZRFU010000084.1:8578-20639 GCA_964599475.1 uncultured Thermoanaerobaculia bacterium | reverse complement strand
GAACGAGCCAGGAGGCAAGATTCTATACGTTGCCGTATTTACGCCTTTGAGGACTAAGCTCGCTGCTCGCCCGCATGGTTGTCAATCTGCTGCCCTTGGCCTGGCCCTTGACTCTCACCGCAGATCCTTCGATTCGGTGGCAGGCGTTTGGCCTGCTCGCGGTGCTCGGCCTGCCCGTCGCCCTCGGCGCTCGTTGGTTGTTCTCGAACCGAGAGCTCATCTACCGCTGGGAGGACATTCCGCCGCACGTGCGACGCATCGCCGAACGCGAACGACAGAAGGTCGAGCTCGAGACTGCCCGCAACATTCAGGCGTCGATCCTGCCGGAGCTTCCGCCCGAGCTCAACGGCGTCGAAACGGCCCACGCCTATCAGCCCGCCTCCGAGGTCGGCGGGGACTTCTACGACGTGCTGGCGCTCGAGGACGGTCGCATCGCGGTCGCGGTCGGGGACGTGGCCGGCCATGGGGTTTCCAGCGGGCTGGTGATGTCGATGGCGAAATCCGCCCTCGCCGTCCAGGTGACGTTCGATCCCGAGGTCGACTCAGTATTCCGGACCCTGAATCGCATGGTCTACCAGGGAGCCCGTCGACGGCTCCTGACGACGCTGGTCTACGCCCTGGTCGACCCGGTGCGGCGTGAGCTGTTCTGGGCCAGCGCCGGGCATCTGTTCCCGTATCGAATTGGGAGGGACGGCGTTCTCAGCCCGCTGGAATCGGTTGCCTACCCGCTGGGTGTGCGTCGCACCCTGGAGGTGCGGACCCGGCGTATTCACCTCGATCCGGGCGACTTGCTGTTCTTGTTCAGCGACGGCGTGGTGGAGGCACGGGCCGAAGGCAGTCAGGATCTGTGGGGATTCGAGCGGCTCGAGCAGAGCCTCGAGCGTCACGCTGCAATGGGATCGGCCACCGCCTTGCGGGATGGAGTCCTGCGTGACCTGAGGGCCTTCGTCGGCAGTGACGCACCCCTCGAGGACGACCTCACGGTGTTGGCGCTGCGGATGCCCGGGTAGCGGCTCGGGTAGCAGCCCAGGCTACGCTGGCTTCGATGCCGCCGGCCTCGCGGGCGCGGACCTCGAGCGCCCAGCCCTGGTGTCGACACAGCCGCTCTGCGATGGCGAGGCCGAGCCCAGCTCCCGGGCTGGGGACCGCCCGCACCGAGCGTTCGAAGACTTTGCCCAGCGCCGCGGCAGGGATCCCGGGCCCTCGATCACGGACACGCACGGCATGTGCTTCCACCGTGACTTCGACATCCCCGGGGCCACCATGGGTGACGGCGTTGTCGATGAGATTCTCGACGACAACCGACAGCGCCAGGCTCGAACCGGTGACCAGCGAGGTCTCGGTGGCGGTAGTCAGGACGAGCTCGCAGCCGCGCCTGCGGGCGGGCTCTCGATGACGCTCGACCGCCTCGGCGACTACCGGCGAAATCTCGATCACGTCCGCGCACCGCTGGTCGCCCGGTTCGCGGGCCAATAGCAGGAACGCTTCGGTGAGCCGCTGCATGTGCCCGAGCGACCGGCTCATCCGGTCGAGCCGGTCGATGTCCTTGGCGTCGCCGGCGCCGGCCCGGAGGCTCTCGAGCCCGCCGGCCACGACCGCGAGGCTGGTGCGGAGCTCATGGCTCAAGTCGGCGGTCAGCTGTTGCTCGCGTTCGAGAGACTCGCGCAGCCGCCCGGAGGCCGCGTCGAAGGCGGCGGCGAGTTGGCCGATCTCATCGCGACCGAAGTCGGTGCCGGCGACCGGGTACCGGCCTTCTCGGACGCGTCGGGCCAGCTCGTGTACCGGCTGGATGACGCGATCTGCCGTGGCGTAGCCGATCCAAACCGCCAGGTAGGAGGTGGCAAGGACGCCGGCGGCGAGGAAGAGGAACAGCAGATCCTTGACCCGCTCGCTGCGGGTCTCGTCGTAGGCGACGACGTACCGCGCTCCTCCGGCATCGGACACCAGGACCTCGAGGCCGAGATCTCCAACGACCACATCGTGCTGGCCGGGAGGCAGAGAACGCGCCCAGTCCGGAAGCAGGTCCAGGCGGTCCGGAGCGACGACCCATCCCTGCAGGCCACCTTGGGGATCGAAGCTGCGGTGGCCCTCGGGCAACCCGGAGCGGGCGACGCGCCGCTCGAGCCCCTCGAGCTCCTCGGCGAGGATCTCGCGCAGCAGCTGGCGTTCGATATAGGCGTCGGCGAGCACGACCGCCAGGGCGAAGAAGCTGCTCAGAATCGCGGCCAACCCGACGAAGCTCAACACCATGCGCGTGCGCAGGTGCTGGCTCATGGCGTCGCGACGGCCGCCAGGCGATACCCCACACCCGAGACGTGGTGGAGCAGGGGAGTGGCGAAGGGTCTGTCGACGATCGTCCGAAGCTGGTGCATGTGGCTCTTGAGCGCGTCACTGTCGGGAGGGTCGTCTCCCCACACCGCTTGCTCCAGCTGCTCCCGAGTCACGGTTTCCGGCGAGTGCCGCACTAGGGTTTCGAGCAGCCTGCGGCACGTCGGGGGCAATCGCAGCGGCTGCCCGGCCCGCGAAACTTCGGAAGTGCCGAAGTCCATGAACAAGTCGCCGACGTGGACGCGAGTGGCCTTGGCGTTGCCGTTGCGTCTGTGGATCGCTTGCAGGCGGGCTGCCAGCTCGTCGAGCGAGAAGGGCTTGACGAGGTAGTCGTCGGCGCCCGCAGCGAAGCCGGCCAAGCGGTCCGCGACGGCATCGCGAGCGGTGAGCACCAGGATCGGCGTGGCCGCGGCGCGGGGATCGGCCCGAATCACGCCGCAGAGCTCGAGGCCGTCCCCGTCCGGCAGCCCGCGGTCGACGATGACGGCGTCGAACCGACGCTGCTGCATACGAGCTCTGGCCGAGGCTACGTCGTAGGCATGGTCGATCTGAAAACCTCGAATCTCGAGGTGGTCCGCGATGGTCGCGGCAAGGTCGTCGTGATCTTCGACCAAGAGGCAGTACACGGGATGAGTCTATTCGCCCCGATCGCGACCGTGCCAGGTCTCCTCAGAAAGAGGGGGACCCGGGACCCGGGACCAGGCCCGAACGGAGACCGGACGGCGGACTTGATTTTCACCCCCCGGGGTGGACCATGGAGCGGTGGGAACTGCTAGCGCGGATCGGTGTGGTGGACGCTCGAGAACACCCGCGGCTCGATTGCGAGGCCGCGGCAGGCAGGGAGAATCGCATCGCGGGCGACCACGTGCCAGCGCTGCCGATGCGCGATGCCGAGGTTGGTGCCGTGGGACAGATCGAAACACCCACGCGTGGCTGGGGTATCGGGCAGCAGCAGCCGTCGCTCGCCAGGCGCCTCGAGCCAGGTGGCGGCGTCGTCGACTTGGTCTTCGATGTGGTTCGCAGTGGTGCCGAACCCGAAGTGGTGGGTGGGGCGATCGAGGTGTAGCAGGAACTGCTCCTTCCAACCGACCAGGGCGAGGTCAGCGGTTGGAGGCGTCCGCGCGGCGAGCTCGGTCATGAGGTTTCGTCCCGAGCGATCGCCGTTGAGTCGCGGCGAGATCCACAAGCCGAGCATCAACCACCCGGACCCCAGTGCGATCAACAGTGCCAGCAGGCCGCGTCGGGGGCCGCCGAGCAGCGGTCCCGCGAGGACCACGGCGGCGATCGCGGCCGTCGGCAGGAGCGTATCCGTGAGATTGGCGAGCTTGGGCTCGAACAGCGGGCCCCGACCGAGACAGCCGAGCACGGCAACGGCTGCGATCGCCGCCGCGATGAGCGCCATCAGCGCAAACGCCGCCTGATTGAGGCGTGGGTGCCGCCACAGCTGTGGCACCCATGGAGCACATGCGAGGGCCAGAGCCGGAGTTGCCGGCAGCAGGTAGACGCCACGTTTGCCAGGGCTGAGGCTGAAGAAGAGGATCACCAGGACGATCCAACCCAGGAGCAGCAGGAAGCGCGGGTCGTGTTCGCGCAGGCGCTCGCGCCACGGTTTGACCAGGAGGGGCAGAGCAAGCGAGGCCGGCAACCACAAGGCTGGGATCACCTCGACGAGGTAGTACCACCAGGGCTCGATGTGGCCCCACGAGTCGGCGTACCTCTCTGCCGTCTGAGAGAACAGGATGTTGTTGCGGTAGGCGACCAGCTCCGGGCTGGATCCCGCAGAGACCACCATCGGCACCAGCCACGCCGCGAGCACTCCGATCAGGGCGAGGGGCCCGAGTGCCCATCTCCAACTGCTGCCGAGTCGCGGCAGCGTCGGCCAGCGGCGCCACGCTGCATAGCCCCAGGGCACCATCACCAGCAGGGGCAGAAATCCGACTCCCTTGGTCGCGATCCCCACTGCCATCGCAGCGAACGCGGCCGCGTACCACCCCCAGGCCGGCCCCCAGAGGAGGTGGCGCAGCAGGGCATAAAGCCCGAGCGTGATGAAGAAGGTGACGGTCGCGTCAATCTGCCCGACCCGCGCCTGCAGGGGAAACTGCACGATGGCGAGGAGGACCGCCGCGGCTGCCAAGCCGCCGCCATGGCCCCACAGGCGGCGCCCGAGCGCCATCACCAGGCCGAGAGTGCCGAGGCCGGCAAGCAGAGAGGGGAGTTGTGCCGCCAACCGAATCGAGCCGGTTGCCTTCAGAATCGCCGCCTGGATCCACATGAAGACCGGAGGCTTGTCGGGGTAGAGCTCACCGGCGCGGTGAGGGAAGAGGTAGTCGCCTGTGGCGACCATTTCCCGGGCGATCAAGGGGAACCGTGGCTCGTCAGGGGGCCAGGGATCCCGGAGCCCGAGGCCTGCCCCGAGGACGATCACGGCGAGGAGAAAGAACGCCCAGCAACGCCGCCGCGTCTCGCGCCAGCCGGAAGGGAGGGTCACGACGTCGCTCACGCGTGGCTTGCTCCGCCTGCGTGGGCCTCGCGTTTGATCAGCTGCAAGTTGCGGGCGTAGATGAACAGGCCGGTCGCCTGGCCGACCATGAACACCGGGTCGCGCCGGTAGATGGCATAGCTCAGGAGCGTGGCGCCCCCGATCAGCGAGAACCACCAGAAGGCCACCGGGATCACCGATCGGCGCTGCTTCTCACTGGAGATCCACTGGGTCAGGAAGCGCAGGGAAAACATCGCCTGGCCGCTGAAGCCGACCAGCAGCCACGTCAGCTCGGTGGGGGTCATGGAAGCGAGGGATGCCATGGTGACCTCTCCTTGGTCAATGTGCGATGGTTGACGGACGGGCGGCGGCTCCACCGACGGGCGCCGGCGGCTCGAGCTCGGGGAGGACACGCCGGTGCGCCAACCATGAGACACCGGCGAGGTCGACCAGCCCTACCCACAGGCGGTTGCCGATTCCGTACTTCGACGTGCCGGCTCGCCGCGGACGATGGGTCACCCCGACGACGACCACCGGGATTCCCTCGGCTCGGGCCAGGGCCGGCAGGAAGCGGTGAATGTGATCGAAGAAGGGCAGGTCGAGGAACACCTGCCGCGGGAAGAGCTTGAGCCCGCAGCCTGAGTCGCGCACGCCGTCGCCGAGGATCCTGCTGCGCACGGCGTTGGCGACCCGCGAGCTCACGCGACGCACCCAGGCGTCCTCGCGCCGCTGGCGTTGACCAGCGACCAGGACACGGTCGCGCCCGGCAGCGGCCTCGAGCAGCCGCGGCAGGTCGGCCGGATCGTTCTGGCCATCCCCATCGAGGGTGGCGATCCACGTGCCGCTTGCGCGACGGATGCCGCTACGGATGGCGCCGCTCTGGCCCACACTCGACCGGTGCCGTAGGAGTGTCAGGGGGGCGGAAGCCCCTGCGCGCATACCCATCGCCGCGGCGACCGCCGCGCTCGTGCCGTCATCACTTCCGTCGTCGACGATGACGATCTCGTGAGCGGGGAGCTGGGCGGCAAGGGCATCGATTTCGCCAATCAGACCGGCGGCGTTGCCGGCCTCGTTGCGCATCGGAATCACGATCGACAGGTCCACGGGGTCCTCCTCGTCGCTTCAACTCTAGGGAGGCGGTGGTGAAGAAGTGGTGAAGAGCGATACGATCGAGGGCGATGACGGTGTTGACCCTGTTCGCCGGTTTGCTCATGGCTCCAGCGCCGGCTCCTTCGCCTGCTTGCCCCTTTCTCGACGAGCGCGATGCACGGCGAGCTCTCGGTGGCGAGGTAGCCTTGGAGGTGGCCGACTTCGATTCGGCACTCGAGGGAGCCAGCTCCTGTCGCTTCAGCCGCGTCGGGCCGGGGGCGGCCGCGGGCGCGGGACGTTTGGTGATCGCCGAGCTCGGGGTTGCCAGCGCCTCGGCGGATCCTTTCGCGAGCCTTCGTCCGAAGGAGCTGGCCGTGCTCGAAGTCCCGACCGCCCCCTGGTCGGTGCTGCTCCCGGCCGCCGCGGTGACCGACGCTGAGGGCTGGTACCGCGGATTGGCCGGCTCCGAGCCGCCCGGCCGCGAGGCCGTGGTCCTGCTGTGGTCCGACGAGGACGGCTTCGAGACCGCGGTGCTGCTCGATGCGCCGGGGCGGAGCGCCGAGGTCCTCCACAGCGAGCTCACCCGTTTGGCACGACACGTGGCGCGGACGCAGTAGTCCACGCCCCTTCCCACTTCGAGGAGACCTCTCATGCGTCCACTCGCGCTGACTGTTGGCCTGCTGACCCTGGCCGCCGGCCCGGCCATTGCCGAAACCCACCCGTTCACCGTCCATGACCTTCTTGCGATGGATCGGATCGCGGATCCGCAGGTGTCGCCCGATGGACAGAAGGTGATCTTCACGGTTTCGTCAACCGATCTCGAGGCGAATCGTCGGCGCACCGACCTGTGGTCGGTGCCGTCGCGCGGCGGGGAAGTCCGGCGCCTGACGACCCACGAGGCCGGCGATCACCACGCGCGGTGGGCGCCCGATGGGACATCCGTTTATTTCCTCTCTTCGCGATCTGGATCGAGCCAGGTCTGGCGACTGCCCTTGGCCGGCGGCGAGGCCCAGCAGGTCACTCGACTGCCGCTGGACGTGTCCGGCTTCGTGGTATCGCCGGATGGGACCAGCCTGGTCGTGGGCGTCTCGGCGTTTCCCGAATGCGAGACCTTGCAGTGCAGCGCCGATCGGTTCGCGACCAAAAAGCCGGCGAGCGGCAAGGTCTACGAACGGCTGTTCGTGCGGCATTGGGACACCTGGCGCGATGGGGCACGCAATGCGCTGGTCGCAGTGCCGACTGCAGGCAGCGGGGATCCGGTGCTGTTGACTCGCGGCTTTGACCGCGACGCCCCGACCATGCCCTTCGGCGGCTTCGAGGAGGTAACCTTTGCACCCGGGGGTGCGGAGTTGGTTTTCGTCGCTCGCGACCCGATCGGGAGCGAGGAGGCATGGTCGACCGATCTCGACCTGTGGGCCGTGCCGCTGGACGGATCGGCGGCGCCGCGCAACCTCACGCCGGACAACGACGCCGTCGACACGCAACCGGTGTTTTCACCGGACGGCAAGAGTCTTGCGTGGCTGGCAATGTCGCGGCCCGGTTTCGAGGCCGATCGGCTGCGAATCCTGATCCGGGCATGGCCGGATGGCGTCGCGCGGGAAGTGGCGCCGACGTGGGATCGTTCGGCCGGCGACCTGGCGTTCTCTCCGGACGGGAAAACCCTGTACGTGACCGCCGGCAACATCGGCAACGTGTCGCTGTTCGCCATCGACGTCGCCAAGGGGACGCCGACGGTGCTGGTGGAGAAGGGCCACGCGCGGTCGCCGCAGGTTGCGGGCGACCGGCTGATCTACGGTTGGGACACGCTTTCCGGCCCGGTCGAGCTCTTCAGCATGCCGCGCACCGGCGGCGCTCCCACCCAGCTGACCACGATCAACCGCGAGCGGACCGAAGCGACGCGCCGGGGAGCTTACGAGCAGTTCTCGTTCAAGGGGTGGAACGACGAGACCGTCTACGGCTACGTCGTCAAGCCCGCCGACCTCGAGCCCGGCAAGAAGTATCCGATCGCGTTTCTGATCCACGGTGGTCCCCAGGGGTCGTTCGGAAACGACTTCCACTACCGCTGGAATCCGCAGACCTATGCCGGGGCCGGGTATGCCGCCGTGATGATCGACTTCCACGGCTCCACCGGGTACGGCCAGGCCTTCACCGACTCGATCAGCCAGGACTGGGGCGGCAAACCCCTCGTCGACCTCCAGAAGGGCCTCGAGGCGGCGATCGCCCGGTACGACTTCCTCGACGGCGATCGTGCGTGTGCCCTCGGCGCCTCGTACGGCGGGTACATGATCAACTGGATCGCCGGCAACTGGCCGGATCGCTTCCGCTGCCTCGTCAACCACGACGGCGTCTTCGACAACCGTGCAATGGCCTTCGAAACCGAGGAGCTCTGGTTCGACGAGTGGGAGTTCGGCGGAACCTACTGGGACAACCCGGAGGGCTACGAACGTCACAATCCGGCCCTGCACGTCGACAAGTGGAAGACGCCGATGATGGTCGTCCACGGGGCGCTCGACTACCGCGTCGTCGACACCCAGGGCATCGCCGCCTTCACCGCCCTCCAGCGCCGCGGCATTCCGAGCAAGTTCCTCTACTTCCCCGACGAGAACCACTGGGTCCTCAAGCCCCAGAACAGCATCCAGTGGCACGACGAAGTGCTGGAGTGGTTGGGTCGCTGGTTGGGCGAGTGAGCTGAGCGCTGGCCGGGCGCACAGCCCGGCCAGCCAGCCGCGGCCGGTGAGCGCCAACTCGAGGTGCGCGACCGCACGGGGGTCTTGGGACTGGGCGAGATTTCGCTCGAGATGGTGGGGTGGGGATGTGGCATCATCGACCTCGACCTCGACGGCCGCCTCGATCTGGTCGTCGTCAACGGCAGCACCCTCGAAGAACGGCGGGACCAAGACCAGCTACGCGCCGAGCCGATGTTCCTGTTCTGGAACGACGGCGACCGCTTCGTCGACCTCGCCCCCTGGGCCGGTGAAGCGACCACCGTCGCACGCAACGCCCGAGGGCTGGCCCTCGCCGACTACGACCGCGACGGGGATCTCGACCTCGCCATCGCCACCAGCAACGGCGGCCCGGTGTTGCTCCGGAACGACGCCGCGCCAAAAGCCGGCCTGATCCTCACCCTCGGCGGCACGCCGGCAGAACGCCTTGGCGCCAGGGTCGAAGTGCAGATCGGCGATCGCCGCGAGGTGCGGTGGGTCGGCGGCGATGCCTCCTACCTTTCCGGACACGACGCGCCGCTGTACTTCGCACTGCCGGCGGGAGGGCGTGGCGAGGTCGAGGTCTGGTGGAACAACGGCGGCAGCAGCCGCGCTTCCGGGGTCAGCGGGCGGGTCGCCATCGGATCATCGGCGACCGACTGACGGCCCCAGAGCGCGAGCGCCCCGGGGCCCTCCCTCACCCGGCAGCCGCCACGAGCTCTGCGGCGCGGTCGGTCCGCTCCCAGCTGAACTCGGGCCGGCCGAAATGACCGTAGGCGGCGGTAGCGGAGAAGACCGGCTTGCGCAGATCGAGGGTCTCGATGATGCCCTTGGGAGTCAGCGGGAAGATCTCGCGGATCAGGGTCTCGAGGCGGCGGTCACCGATGGTGCTGGTGCCGCGGCTGTCGACGTGGACCGAAACCGGGTCGGCCACGCCGATGGCGTAGGCCAGCTGGACCTCGACCCGATCGGCGAGGCCGGCAGCGACGATGTTCTTCGCGACGTAGCGCGCCATGTACGAGGCCGAGCGGTCGACCTTGGTGGCATCCTTGCCGGAAAAGGCGCCGCCGCCGTGGTGGCCAACACCGCCGTAGGTGTCGACGATGATCTTGCGGCCGGTGAGGCCGCAGTCACCCTGCGGGCCACCGGTGACGAAACGCCCGGTGGGATTGATGTGGACGATCAGCGAACCGTCGTCGCGCATCGAGGCGGGGATCACCGCGTCGATCACGTCTTTGCGGATGGTGTGACGGATTTCTTCGTTCGAGACCTCGGGGTCGTGCTGGGTCGAGACCACGACGGTGTGGACGTCGCGTGCGACGCCGTCCTCGTAGCGGATCGTCACCTGGGCTTTGCCGTCGGGTCGCAGCCACGGCACCTGGCCGCTGTGACGCAGATCGGAGAGGCGGCGGGTGAGCGCGTGGGCCAGGGTGATCGGCAGCGGCATCAGCTGCTCGGTCTCGCGGCAGGCGTAGCCGAACATCAGGCCCTGATCGCCGGCGCCGCCGGTGTCGACGCCCATCGCGATATCGGGGGACTGGGGGTCGATCGCGTTGAACACCGCACAGGTCTTGGCACCGATGCCGTACTCGGCCTTGGTGTAGCCGATTCGCTCGAGGGTGTCGCGGGCGACACCGCCGAAATCGACCCAGCCACCGCAGGTGATCTCGCCGGCCAAGACCACCACGCCGGTGGTGACCAGGGTTTCACAGGCGACGCGCCCGTTGGGATCCTCGCGCAGCACCGCGTCGAGCACGGCGTCGGAGATCTGATCGGCGAGCTTGTCCGGATGACCTTCGGTCACCGACTCGGAGGTGAAGAGATAGGCGTTGGAGGCCATGTGCAGGAAGTCCCCTTGATGTGGAATGGAACACGCTGGGCGTGGGGAGGACGGCAGGACGCCGTCGCGCGATCGTATCAACGCGCAGCGTACCGGGCAATGCGCCCGCTGCCCGCGCACCAGAACGCTCGGCGCAAGGCCTCCAGAGGTTCCCCGCTTCTGAATCCCGGCTCATCGACCGACTGTCGGTCACGGAGCGAGGACCGGGACCCCCGCCGACCACGCGCTGGTATCACCCGACTCGAAGCCATCGCTGAAGATGCGGGGAGCGGGGACGTGCATTACGATGCAATGGAGGACGCCGGCGAAGGTCACCAGCTGGGTGGCGTTGATGCCGACGATGTCGCGCTCCGGAAAGAGCGCGGCGAAGGTCGTGAGCGCGTCGGCATTCTGCGTCGGGTAGGGGTCGAACTGGGGCACCAGGACCACCGCGTCGAGGATCACGGCGTTGGCCCACGTGTAGTGCGTGTTGTTGGCTCGGAAGCCGCCGAATCGAGAGACGCCCATACCTCGGCTCTCGAGCTCCGCGGTCATCGCCTCGGTGACCGTGTAGGGGACCGCGGAAGCTCCGCTGTTTACATAGGAGCCGACCAGGGCGGCGCCGTCGCGCGCGGGCAGCATCCACATGTCGATGTGTTGGGTCGAGTCGTAGGTGCTTGGAAAGGCCGCGCCGATCTCGACGTCGAGGCCCTGATAGTCGAGGTAGGCATCTTCGATTTGCGCCACGGAAAGGCCTGGGTTTTCGTCTTCGATCAGCTCGGTCATGAAGGCTTCGCCGGTTGCGAAGAGGTGAAAATTGCCGCCCCCGTGGACCAGCGGAATCTCGTAGCGCGGCAGACCCCAGGCCGAAGCGATGGCGGCAGGCAGGGCGTCGTCGAGGGGGCGAGGACGGTTGTAGACGTGGTCGACGATCGCAAACGACCCGCCATCGTCGATGAAGCGGGGGCCGTAGTCGCGGATCCACACCGAGTCGGTTGGGGCCTGGATGAAGCTCACCCAGGCGAGATCGGCGCCGGCATTGCTCAGGGTCGAGGTCGCGCTGTTCTGCTGGGAGGCCCCGGACACGACGATCCACATCCGCGCCGGGCGATCGGCGGTGGTCACCGCTACGGTCATCGCCGTCAGCACGTCGTTGAACGAGCCCCAGCGGATCAGCAGGCCGCGGTTGGGCTCGTATTCGGCGTAGGTGTGGATCGGTCCGCTCGGGGTTGTGCCACCGACGACGGCGCTGGAGCCGATCGGGACCAGTTCCCAGGGCGCCAGGGAGCGCGGCAGCGGGCTCGCCTCGTCGTCGGCGATGGCCGCGAGGATCTCGGGATCAACGGGGTTGGGAACGACGCGCTGGGAGGCGAGCGCGGCAGGGGCGGAGATCAGCAGGAACAGCAGAGTGAGGCGCACGGGTTTCCTCGTTGCGGACGTGGTCGCGGGCAGTGCCAGAATGGTACCGATGATGGCACGGAAACGCCAAAGGTGGATCATCGGTGACGTTCACGGGTGTGCGCGAACCCTCGAGGCACTCCTGGCCCGTCTCGACATCGATCCGAACCGAGACCAGCTGGTGCTGGCCGGCGACTTGGTCAACCGGGGGCCGCGATCGCTGGAAGCGCTGCGGCTGGCCGTTGG
>CAZRFU010000084.1:6412-8568 GCA_964599475.1 uncultured Thermoanaerobaculia bacterium | reverse complement strand
TCTCCACCTGATCGCCGTGGCCCTGGGCGCCGCAGCGGAGCGCCGCGGGGACAGCTTGCAGGAGGTTCTGGTGGCTCCCGACCGGGATGCTCTGGTCCTTTGGCTGAGGCGACGACCGCTGCTGGCGACCATCGGCAATCGCCTGGTGGTGCACGCCGGGCTCGATCCGCGGTGGGGCTGGAAGGACGCTGCAGCAACGGCTCAGCGGCTCGAGCGGATCCTTCAGGGTGAGGGCGCCGAATCCCTGCTGCGCCGAGACGGACCTCGGACCCCCGACCAGGAGGCATTGGCGATGTTCACGCGCCTGCGAACCTGGCGTGTCGACGCCGACCAGCCGAATGACGACTTCAGCGGCGCGCCCGAGGAGGCGCCCACCGGATCGGTGCCGTGGTACACCGTGCCAACCGCGCGACCCCCTCGGCCGCTGGCGTTCGGCCACTGGGCAGCTCACGGTCGGCGCATCCTCGACGGTGGCCGGATCCTCGCGCTCGACTCCGGCTGTGCCTGGGGTGGTGAGCTTTCGGCGGCCCGGGTCGACGACCTCCACATCGTCGCCGAGCCCTTGCGAGACTGAGGCTCGCCGGCCTCATCGCAGCAGCAATGCTGCGGCAAAGGCGATGATTGCCGCGCTGACGATGACCCGCAGGCGGCGATGACCGGCGGCTACGCTGAGCCGAGCACCGAGTGCCCCACCGGCGAGCCCGCCGACGGCGAGCGCCAGTCCCGGCGCCCACGCCACCCGATCGGAGACCACGAACACGGCCAGCGGCACGATGGTCAAGACGAGTGTGCTCACCACTTTCACGGCGTTGCCCCGCACCAAGTCGAGGCCGGCGATCCCCGTCAGCGCGAGGACGAAAAAGCCCACCCCGGCTTGAACGAAACCGCCGTAGATGCCGACACCGAAGAACCCTGCGGCGAGGGCCACGTTTCCCAGCTGCGGAGCGGCGCTCGGCGGCCGAGGGGGAGCAAGCAGGGTCCACACCGTGACTCCGAGCATCAGCAGCGCCAGGACCTGCTCGAACTGGCGATCGGGAACGACGATGGCGAGCCATGCTCCGACGATCGACCCGAGTGCTGCGGGAACGACGGCGCGCAGGGCAAATGACCACGGGAGGCGTTCGGCTCGGTGGAAACCGGCAATCGCGGCAACGGCCTGAGCGAGGATGCCGACACGGTTGGTGGCGTTGGCGATACCGGCGGGCAGGCCCAACATGATCAGGATCGGGAGAGTCAGGAACGACCCCCCGCCGGCCACGGTGTTGAGGGCCGCAGTCACGGCACCGACCAAGACCAGCAGGAGAAGCCCCAAGGGCTGATCGAAGGACACGCTCGGATGGCGGCGCCGTCAGTTCGGCGCGCCGAGCTCCCAGGATTCTTCGAAGCCCGTCATCAGGGGTGGGATCGACAGACCTTCGGCCTCGGTCGTCGACACGGCCGGCGCCAGGCGTGAGGGGCCGAGGAAGCGGCAGGCGCCGGTCGTCGCCAACAGCTCATCCACCTTGCGGGCGAACGTCCCGGACGAAGCCACCCGCGACACGCCGGCGGCGATCACGACTAGTCGGTCGCGCAGCGGCAGCTCGAGCCGCAACGGCACGGTGCCCCCGGTCGAGCTGCCGGCGTCCAGGAGCAGTCCCCGGAGCTCCTTGAACATCGCCGTCAGGGAAGCGTCGAGAGGACAGCGGTCGATCTCGGGGAGGCGAATGCGGCACCCGATCGCGAGCGACTCGGCTAGCTCGAGGGGGACGACCGAGTCGAGTGCGATGCTGCGTTGCCCGTCTCGGTCCTTGACCTTGCCGCGTGCAAAGATCAGTTGATCGGGAACGACCAGGGACGCCACCCGCGCCCACACCGCCGGGAAGGCGACGATCTCGACCGGGCCCGAGGGATCCTCGAGGGTGATGATGCCCATGGTCTGGCCCTGCATCCGCCCGCGCCGAGCCGTGACTTTGCGCAGGCCGGTGATCAACCCCCCGATCGTGACGTCGGTTTCGACGCTGAGGCCGGCGAGGTCGCTGGATCGGGTGGTGGAGTAGCGCTCCAGGGTCACAGCGTGCTGTTCGAGGGGATGACTCGAGACGTAGAACCCCAGGACGGCTTTCTCTTCGCGCAGGGTTTCCGAGGCGGTCCACGGAGGAGTGTCCGGCAGGCGGCAG
>CAZRFU010000084.1:5709-6402 GCA_964599475.1 uncultured Thermoanaerobaculia bacterium | reverse complement strand
AGGCTTCGGGTTCCGCCGCCGGGCCGGCGCTGAACAGATCGAAGAGGTTGGTCTGCCCGCTGCGGCGGTCGGCTGCCGCCCGGTTGCCGCGGGCGATCGCGCTCTCGATCGCTTCGAGCAGGGCCGCGCGAGCCCCACACCCGTGCACGCTGTCAAAGGCGCCACACTTCACCAGCGCCTCGATGGTGGTCTTGTTGGCGGCGTTGGCCGGCACCCGCTCGCAGAAGTCGAACAGATCCTTGAACGGGCCGGCTTCCTCGCGGGCTTCGAGGATCGCCTGGACCGCTTTGGATCCGACACCGCGGATGGCTCCCAAGCCGAAACGGATGTGACCGTGGCTCGGATCGCGAGGCTCGTCTCGATCGAAAGCCGGCGTGAAGCCGATCCCCGAGATGTTGACGTCCGGGGGGCGCACGGCAATGCCGACGCGACCGCCGTGGCTCATGCGCCCTGCCTCCTCGATGTACTTGGCGACCTTTTCGGTGGAAACCGACTCGTAGGTCAGCACGGCCGACATGTACTGCACCGGAAAGTAGGTCTTGAGGAAGGCGGTCTGGAAGGCCACCATGGCGTAGCCGGTCGAGTGCGACTTGTTGAAGCCGTAGCCCGCGAACTTGAGAATCAGGTCGAACAAGCCTTCGGCGTCGCGTTTGGTGAGGCCCTGGCGTTGGGCTCCCTCGACGAACTTCGCCC
>CAZRFU010000084.1:0-5699 GCA_964599475.1 uncultured Thermoanaerobaculia bacterium | reverse complement strand
TTCTTCTTCGAGATCGCCTTGATCAGGGTGTAGGCCGAGCGCAGCGGAATGCCGCCGAGCTCGTGCACGATCTGCATCACCTGCTCCTGGTAGACCATGATGCCGTAGGTCTCCGCGGTGAAGCGGTCGACGATTTCGTGGACCTTGGGTACCTGCTCGCGCCCGTGCTTGCGCGCGTTGTAGGTGTCGATCAGCTCCATCGGGCCGGGGCGGTAGAGCGCGTTGGCGGCGATCAGGTCCTCGAAACGGTCGGGCGCCATCGAACGCAGCAGGCGGCGCATGCCGTCCGATTCGAACTGGAACACCGAGACCGTGTCACCGCGCCGAAACAGATCCAGCACGCGTTGATCGTCCAGGCGCACGCGATCGAGGTCGAGCGGATCCCAGGTCGCGGGCATCTGCCCCTCGGGATCGACGGTGGCCCGGATCGTTTCCTCGGACAGGGTCGACTTCACCAGCTGGCGTGCCCGTTCGATGATCGACAGCGTCCTCAGCCCGAGGAAGTCCATCTTCAGCAGGCCGACCTTCTCGCAGGTGGGGCCGTCCCACTGGGTGACCAGAGTGTCCTTGTCCCCCTGCTTGTTGATCGCGAGCGGCAGCACGTTGGCGAGAGGCTGATTGCCGATCACGACACCCGCGGCATGGACGCCGGCGTGGCGCGCCAGGCCCTCCACCTTGCGGGCGGTGTCGATCCAGCGGCGGTGCAGCTCGCTGCTCTTGTAGAGGGCGGCGAGCTCGGCGTTCTGGGCCAGTGCTTCGTCGAGGGTGATGTTGAGCTGGTCGCCCACGAGCTTGGCGACCTTGTCGACCTCGGAGAGCGGCACATCGAGCACGCGGCCGACGTCGCGGATCGCTGCCTTGGCCTTGAGGACGTTGAAGGTGATGATCTGCGCGACGGTGCCGAGCTTGTTCGGGTCGTACTTGTCGCGGACGTAGTCGAGAATCGCGCCACGGCCGTCCTGGCAGATGTCGATGTCGATGTCGGGGTACTCGGAGCGGTCGGGGTCGGTGAAGCGCTCGAACAGCAGGCCGTAGCGCACCGGGCAGGCGTTCGATAGCCCGAGGCAATAGCCGACCATGGTGCCGACGCCGGATCCGCGCGCCGACGCGGGAACACCGGTGCGGCGAGCTTCCTTGACGAAGTCCCACACGATCAGGAAGTACGAGGAGATCGACTTGTCCGCCAGGATGCGCAGCTCGCGGTCGAGGCGCTGGCGCATCTCGTCGGTGGCGTCGTCGCCATAGCGCCACACCAGGCCGGCTTCGGCGAGAGCCCGCAACGTCGCATCACACTGGGCCTTGAGGTCGTCGGGGGAGTCCTGATCGACGGCCGCATCGAAGGGCAACAGCTCGTAGCGGGCGAAGACGGCGTCGAGCCATGCCGATGATCCGCGCGGCAGCGCCTCGATCTGGGCGTCGAGCTCGGGGCGTGGCACCACCTTGACCACCGGGGCGTGGTTGTCGTCGAGGGGCAGCTCGACGGCGCAGCGTTCGGCGATCCGCACGGTGTTCTCGAGCGCCTCGTCGCCGGCCCCGTCCAGGTATCCCTCGAAGAGGTCGGCCATCTCCGCGGGAGACTTGACGTACAAGTCCTGGGGATACTTCAGCCGATTCGCGTCTTCCTTGATCTTGCCGAGGGCGATGCACACCAGGCTGTCGTGCGAGTCCCAGTCTTCCGCCAGCAGGAAGTGGGAATCGTTGTCGCACACCAGCGGGAGGTCGAGCTCACGCGCGAGCCGCACCAAGTGTGGGTTGATCGCCTCCTGCTCGGGGATGTGACGTTGGAGCTCGACGAAGAAGCTCGGCTCGCCGTGCTCGTCGGGGCCGAAGACCTCGGCATGCCAGCGCGCCTCGTCGAGGGCGAGTTGCCAATGCCGCTGGTCCTTGGATTGTACGAAGTTGGTGAGATGGAAGGCGATCGACGAGCCGAGGTGGCCGTTGATCGCGATCAGCCCGCTCGACCACGCTGTCAGCGTGCTCTTGTCCATTCGCGGGCGGTAGTAGAAGCCGTTGACGAACGCGTCGGACGAGAGCCGCACCAAGTTGCGCCAGCCTTCGAGTGTGCGCGCCAACAGCACCAGGTGGAAGCCGCCGTCCGAGACGCCGGTGTAGGTGCGATCGGTGCGGTCGGACTTGCGTCCGTCGACGTCGGGAGCGACGTAGGCCTCGATCCCCAGGATCGGCTTCAACCCCGCCGACTTTGCCTTCGAGTAGAAGTCGACGGCGCCGTAGAGGTTGCCGTGGTCCGTGACCGCCACGGAGTCCATCCCCAGCGCGGCGACACGCTTGACCAGCAGGTCGAGGCGGTTGGCGCCGTCGAGCAAGCTGTACTGGCTGTGCAGGTGGAGATGCGCGAACCGACCCATGGACTGGCCGCAGCATATCGGGGTCGAGCCGGAGGATCAACTCAACCGGTAGCGGTGGTCGCTTCGCCAGGGCTTCGAATCGGGCCGGCGGTCTCGGGCCTTTCGCGAGGCGGCCCGGCCCCGCCGGCCGCGTGCTCACACGCTGACGACGCCGTCCTGGCCGCCGAAGCGGTTGGGAACGTAGTCGTCGGCAGCCTCGTCGTTCAGCCAGACCCCTC
This sequence comes from uncultured Thermoanaerobaculia bacterium, assembly GCA_964599475.1. Classification (GTDB taxonomy): domain Bacteria; phylum Acidobacteriota; class Thermoanaerobaculia; order Multivoradales; family CAZRFU01; genus CAZRFU01. The sequence goes on along the minus strand of CAZRFU010000084.1, from coordinate 3,115 downwards.
CGTCGACCAGGTAGCGGAAGCGGTAGTCCTTTCCCGATTCGAGCGAGGCCGAGCCCGAGAAGCTGCCGTCCTTGCGACGGGCGAGCTTGTGGGTCTCGGGGTTCCAGTCGTTGAACTCCCCAAGGACAGAGACCTCGGCAGAACCTTCGTCAGGCGTGATCTTGAAGGTGACCTTGGTCTTGGCGCCGGACTTCGAAACGGACTTGGTGAGCATGGTGTCGACCTCCACCTCTCACGGTAGCGAGGCTCGCCGTCGGTGTCAATCGCCAGTCAGGGCTGGCAGGCGGGGCCCACGCGCTCGATGCCCGGCAAGCGCTCGAGCCATCGCTCGAGCGGGCCACACCCGGAGCCCGCCGCAAACAGCGGGATCAGCACCAGGGCACTGACGAGCGCCGCGACGATTGCCCGGACGACGACCCAGGCCGCCGGTGCGACGACGTGGTGAACGGAATCACCGATGGTTTCGAGTGCACTGTTCATGGTGCATATTGAAGCAGCCAATCGTGGCGAAAATGGGGCGGCGGGTGGGCACGCCGGAGCCGGAAGCGACGCCGATGGGCACAAGAAAGGGGCGGCCTTGTCGGACCGCCCCCCCTTGCACCCGACGCGCCGACCTGGAGTCGGCCGTCGTGTTCTCAGCCGCGCTGGCGCAGCGCGGTGAAGGCTGCCAGCCCGATGCCGAGACTCAGGAGCAGCAGACCCCAGGTGCCGGCGGTGGGGATCTCGAGCGGGTTCTGATCGCCGAGCACCGTCGCGGCGGCGGCGTTGTTGGCTGCCACCGGGTCGTTCTGATCGGAGCTGATCGTGGCGTTGTTGGTGCCCGAGGCATTGACCGTCACCGTGACGTTGCACACCGCCGAGGCGCCATCGGCGAGGCTCGCGATGTTCCAGGTCAGGGTTGGGGCGGCGAAGGAGGCGCCGCAGTCGTTGGACACGTAGTCCAAGCCGACCGGCAGGGTGTCCGAGACGACGACGTTGGTCGCCGTGCCCGGGCCGTTGTTGGTGGCGGTGAGGGTGAAGACGGCGATGTCGCCCAGAGCCACCTGCGTCGGCGCGACCGACTTGGCGATGGAGACGTCGGCATCCGGGATGGCACAGGCGCAGGTCGTCAGATTGAGCGTCCAGCCGTTGATCGTGCCGGTGTCACCGCTGAGGTCATCGACGACCTCGAGCGTCCAGTTACCGTTGGGATTGGTGCCCAGGAAGCGACCCATGGCCCCTTCCGGTACCAGCGGAGTGGCGACGGTGGCGTTGACGTACAGGTGGTCGGTGGTAGGGGTGTTGCCCGTGTCGATCCAGGTGGTGCCGGCGAACACGTCGTCGTTGCCGGCGCCGTTGTCGGTCGAGATCGTGGTCGAAGTGGTGGGGCTGATGAGGCGGATATCCATGTCCGCGGCGAAGGTGTGGGTGATGTCCGCCACGATGTCGGCCTGACACAGGAAGGTCTCGGCGCCGGCCACGGCGATCACGGACGAGCTGGTGGCGACGTCGACGATCGGTACCGGCGTGTTGTTGCTGAACGAGGCGTTGGTGAGGATCGGCGCCACGTTCAGGGTGTTGATGTCGACGGACCAGCTGTTGATCGTGCCGGTGTCACCAGAAAGGTCGTCAACCACCTCGAGCGTCCACGTGCCGTTGGGGTCGGTCCCGAACAGCGCGCCCAAGGCTTCCTCGGGGACCAGAATCGGCTGCACGGTCTGGTTCGTGTAAAGGGCGTCGGTGGTCGGGGTGCCGGTCAGATCGGTCCAGGTGGTGCCGGCGAACACGTCGTCGTTGCCCGCGCCGTTGTCGGTCGAGATGGTGATGCGGTTGTTTGACGGCGAGATGAGCGTAATGTCCATGTCGGCCGCGAAGGTATGGGTGATGTTCGCGGTGATCGACATCTGGTAGAGGAACGTGCCGGCGCCGGCGACGTTGATCGCCGACGTGCTCGTAGCAACGTCGACGATCGGCACCGGGGTGTTGTTCGCGGCGCTGGTGTTGCTGATCGCGCAGTTCGGGGGCGCGGGGAGCGTGCCGAGCACACCGGCGCCGCCTTGCCCGTTCGCCGCCGACTGGCCCGGCCGGTCGCCCCCGGTGTGGGCCGAAAGAAGCTCGTAACGCGCCACGTCGGAAGGGTTCTTCGACTGGGCCAAACGGCTCATCTCATCGTAGATCTCGGCTTTGGTCATGGCCGAGGGGGATTGGGCGAGAGCCGAGCCGGCGGCAAACAGCAGCAGCGAGAAGGCGAGAAGATTCTTCACAGCGGCCTCCAAAGGATGGGTCGAAAGCGACCACGTTGGTCTTGGTCTCGGGATTGGACGACGATCACCGGAACTATGTCCGAGGCCGAAGGGCGCGTCAAGGCCCCTGTTGCCGCCATGCGGGCCGCGACTCGCTTCAGCAGATCAGCGCGGGATCGCCGGCGACCGCGGCGAGCATCGCGGCCAGACGCACGGTCGCCTCCCGACCGACGTCGAGCACCTCCTGATGGTCGAGGGGTTCGGCGCCGAGACCGGTGCCGAGGTTGGTGACCAGGGAGATCGCGGCACATTCGAGACCCATGTGGCGGGCGGCGATGACCTCGCGCACGGTCGACATGCCGCCCAGATCCGCCCCGAGGCCCGCCAACATCCTCACCTCGGCTGGGGTTTCGTAGCTCGGGCCGAGCAGGCCCGCGTAGACCCCGCGATGCAGCTGGATCCCGAGGCGGTGGGCGTGCCCGAGGGCGAGGCCGGCGAGCCGTCTCGAGTAGGCCTCACTCATGTCGGGGAACCGCGGGCCCCAAGCAGCCGGAGGGTTGCCGTCCAGGGGAGTGCGGCCGGTCAGGTTGAGGTGGTCCTCGAGGAGCACCAGACTGCCGGGCAGGAGGTCGCGGCGCAGGCTCCCCGCGGCGTTCGTCAGGAGCAGGACCTTGCAGCCGAGGAGGGCGGCGAGACGGACCTGGAACACCACCTCGGCCGGCGTATGGCCCTGATACCCGTGGATCCGGCCGCGAAAATAGACCACGGGAGCGGCGGCACCGTGCAGGCACTCGACCCTCAGGTCATGCCCGACGATGGCGTGCGCGTCGGCACCGAAGAGCTCCGAGAAGGCGAGCGGCTCTCCGTGGCGACCACCGAGATCGACGCCGCCG
>CAZRFU010000083.1:0-20673 GCA_964599475.1 uncultured Thermoanaerobaculia bacterium | reverse complement strand
CTCTCCTGGTAGCAGCCCCCAGTTTCACAGAAGTAGTGAAGGTTCGGAACGGCCCCAGTTCCGGCTGTGAGGCCAAAATAAACAGACTCCACACCACCGAACAGCTCGCCGACGAGATCCCGCACATGGAAGATCCGCTCGATGTCGTCGAAGTGGACATCCAGAGCCTGGGATGCCTCGTTCCAAACAATCCGGAGCCAATGCTCGGAGCCATCTTCGATATTCGATCCATTCGGAGTCGCTGGCACCGGTGCCTGGCCATTGTGGTTCCACTGGCCATCGAGATTCACAGCGATGTGGTCCCAGACCGGCTCGCCGCCGTTCTGCCACGTGTCGATCTCGATCCCCAGCGAACGGTCGATCCCAGCGTAGCCCATCAAACCGCCCTCACCTCCAAGAGCCTCCAGGCCTGCGTCCTGCAGGACAAACATGATTCCGTCCGATCCATTGGCGTCATTGGTCCCGAGGTGGACCCGAAAAGTCTTGTCGAAGCTCTGACCCAGAGCCACTCGCTGAGTCCGCCACGCGCTGCCGCGACGAAACAGCGCGGAAGGGGTGAGCGCGATGCAGCCTGGCCTCGACACGTCCTCGGCGTGCCCGTTCAGGCGCCAGCCGTCGTTGTCGACGATTGTTCCCGTCGCCTCGTCGTCGACGACAACTCCCCCCTCGGCGTCGAAGAGCTCGAGCACGAAGCTCTCGAGTGGCTCTTCGACCAGGTCCCCGACCACCGGCACCAGGATCTCTGCGAGCAAAGCGCCAACCGGAGCAGTCAGCACTCCCGAGCTTTCGAGGTAGTCGGCGCCGGCCTGCGCCGAGCCGCCCACGGTGCGGTACCCGATCGAAACCGGCTCCGGCAGCGCTCGCGAGAACGAGATCCGGAAGACCGCGTTGGTCGTGCCTTCGTCGGCCTCACGCACGACCACGTCGGCAACGTTGATGACGACGCCGTCGTCGTCGAGAATCGACCCCACCGCCTCGGGCATCTCGAGCCCAGCCTCGACCGGATTCGAAAGCACCACACGGAAGATCTCTTCCGGTTCTTCCTGGCCGTCGTCAACGAGCGGCACGTCGATCGCGGCCGACGCGACTCCGGGTGGAAACACCAAGGTGCCCGCGGTGGCAAGGTAGTCGGAGCCGGCGAGCGCGGTGATGTCTTCCGTGGTGTAGTCGACCCGAACCTCGCGCGAGCTCGGGTGGCTGAGCGTGACAGCAAAGCGCGCGGGCCCCTCGGCCTCCGCCACAGCTCGTGGAGCGATCGCGATCCTCGTAGCGTCATCGTCGAGGATGGTGCCGATCGCCACCGGCCGGGTGATCTCAGCCTCAACGGGATCGAAGAGCTCGATCTGGAGTGTCTCGTCGAGCTCGTCGAGGCGGTCGCCAAGGACCGGCACGACGATCTCACCACTGCCGGCGCCCGCCGGCAGCACGAGACGCCCGACGATCGGCTCGAAATCGCTGCCGGCCGCGGCGGTGATGCCGACTGTGCGATAGCCAACGCTGACGGTCTTGCCACTCGGAGCACCAAGCGCAACATCGAACACGATGTCGACCACGCCGTCGCCCTCGGCGACGCTCTGGTCCCCAATCTCGAGGCCGGCCGGCCCGTCGTCGTCGACGATGGTGCCCGCAACGAGCGGGTGCAGCAGCGCCACGCCCGCCGGGGCACTGGTTGCCAGCGCGAAGACCTCGTCCGGCTCGTCGGTCACGTCGCCGACGATCTCGACCTCGATGGTCCGGGTTCGTTCGCCGGGACCAAACACCACAGTCCCGTCGGTGGAAACGAAGTCGGTCCCCTCGAGCGCCGAACTGCCAACGGTGGCGTACACCACTTCGATGGGATTCGACAGCGCACACGACAACCGCAGCCGGAAGACCGCGGGCCGTGTCCCGCCGTCGCCTTCGACCACCAGGGTGGGGTCGATCTCGACAGAAGGAATCGCAAGGATCCGCAGGGAAGCCAGGTCGAACCGGGGCAAATTCGACTCGCCGCCGGTCGAGCCGGAGAGGAGTCGGAATCGAGCCGTACGAGCTCCGGGAGGGATGGGACTGATCATCGACCATGGGCCCCAGGCAGAACCGAGCTCGAGCTCGCCCGAGGCCAGGCTCCCCAGAACGCTCCCCGAGACATCGAGCAAGTCGACGATCACCGCACCATGCGCCCCCGCGCCGGATCCGGCCAAGAATGCCGAGGCCGCGATCTCGACACCGCCGGCATCGATACTCGCCGAAAACGGCTCGAGGTCGACCGCTTGGGCAAGCTCGGCGTCGGCCGTAGCGGCAGCTGCGTGGAAGCTCCCTTCGAGCGAAGCAGGCTCAGAGAAACCCCGCTGCCACAGCCCACTCACGGTCTCCCAACTCGACGTCGCCAGCTCGAGGCCAGGGTCCTTGAGAAGCTCCGCGCTCGCGCAGCCGTCGTCGTCGAGGATCGTGACCAGGCTCTGACCATCGGCGATCAGCGCGCCGGTCGGCACACTCAGATGCACCAAGGCGCGCTCATCGAGCTCAGCGGCAAGGTCTCCCGCAATCTCGACCTCGACGGTGGCCTCGAGCTCCCCCGGAGCCAGCTCGACCAAACCCGCCGTCGGGACGTAGTCGGTGCCGGCGACGGCAGTACCGTCACTGGTGGCCCAGGCCACCGTCACTTCCCCCGCGCTCGCGCTCGACAGCCGGACCGGGACGGCAACCAGGGTCGTTCCCGTGTTGCCTTCGATCACCTCGACATCACCGATGCTCAGGCCGGGCGCGATCTCGAGGTCTGCTCGATCGAGCAGCACAGTTCCGGCGGGAACGATTGCCGAGAGGGAGACCGAATAGCTCATCGCCTCAAGGTCGTCGGTCGCCAGAACCACCTCCCCACTCGCAATCGAGCCGCGATCGATGGGTAGTGGCACGAGTGTCGAAAAGACCTCCTCCCCGGTCGTGGTTCGCTCGACTCGAACCGCCACGACCAGGGCCGGCATGTCGGCGTTGCCGCCATTGGTCAGCTCGAATCTGGTCAGGACGGGCGCGCCGGCACCAACCAGCGCAGTCTCGACGAACAGCAGCCCTCCCAAACCCCCGCCGGTCTGCGAGCTGTCCTCCACCGTCACGAGCACGTCGTCGTAGGCGAGGAGCTCCCCGGCTCCTCCGCTGTCGCGGACCGAGACCCGCGCCTGGTACGGTCCCGGCACCGCGAGCCCAACCGACCAGCTGCTCGCGGCCTGCCAAGTGTCCCCGGGCCCGAGATCCGGCACCGTGTGGACCTCACCGAACACCTGTGCTCCGGAAGCCGCGCGCACCTCGAGACTTGCGGTCAAACCGCCGAGCACGTCGTTGACGCCCTCGTTGGTCACGGCAAGCGAGAACACCGCGTCGACGTTCGCGGGATAGACGGAGCGGTCGGCGAGCAGGCGAGCGCCGAGTCGCCGATCGGGCGCAATGCTGAAGGGGGCACGAGCGGTGGCCACGAGGGCGCCGCCCTCCTCGAGCTCGACCACCGCGGTGTAGGGGCCCGCACCGTAGGATCCGGTCGACCAGGCGATTGAGAGGTCGGTTTGCCCAGGCGCCAGCTCGACCACCTGGTCTGCCAGAACTGCAGCGACGGCTTCGCTCACATCGCGGATCGCAACCCGCAGCCGGAGCTCGCGCGACGCGCCGGTGGTGTTGTGGGACTCGACCGAGACCACGACCTCTTCATTGGAGCGATAGGCAGGGCGATCCGTGCGGATCGATGTCGACACAGGAGGTGGAAGCACCTCGAGCCAGGCGCTCCCGACGTTGTTTCCCTCATGTTGTTCTAGGACTTGTTGCCCGGGGTCGACCCGCCCCTCGACGAGGATCTGCCCCTGAAGCCCAAAGGTGTCGAGCGGAAAGGTGAACGACTGTCGCTCCCCGCCCGGCCACGGTGCCGGTGCCGCCAGGCGCCCGATCTCGATCGCATTGCGGCGCACGGCGATCTCGAAGCCGCCGGGCCAGTCCGCCCCGCGGTTGAGCACCTCCAGGTGGAGTGCCGATGGATGACCGGTCTCGACCGTCGCAGGAACAACAGCCACGGATTCGAGCGCGAGATCGGGCCGCTCGGGCTCGAGCAACGTAACCGCTGCACTCGTTCGATTGTTCGTCTCGTCGAGCTCGAAAAGCGTGTCGAACCAATCGGCCACGGCCCACAGCACTCGACCTCCCGCGGCGCCGAAGCTGTCCCAGGTCAGTGCCACTGAGGCTCCAGCCCCAGGATCGAGCGCCGGGATCTCGCCTTCCGCAGCGAGGATGCCGCCATCGTCTGGGTCACCGTCCCAGAGCTGCAGCGACGCGATCGGCGATCGAGCGGGGCCCTGATTCGTGACCGCCACAGTGACCGCGTGGAGTTGACCGGCAACGGGTTGCGCCGGCACTGAAATCGCGCCGGATGCAACGACGAGGTCCGGCAAGACCGTCTCGGTCACCGCAAAGGCGAGGGTGTTGTCCCCGAGCTCGCAGTCGTCGATCCGGCCCTCGGGATCAATCTGGACGTAGGCCGGGCTCCCGGCCGGGCCGGGCACCTGCCACCAGACCGTCAGGTCCTCGAAGGAACCGGGGCGCAACGCGGTGGCCGTGTGGGCCTCAGCGGCGATCGGCGCCGTGGCATCGCTACCGGCAAAGAGGCGGATCAGAACCCCAGGAGCCACGATCCGATCGCCGCCATTGCCGATTCGCAGGGTGATCGGCACTCCGTCGGGAGAGGGCGCGCCTACCCTCGGGAGGCCAACGGTGAGGTTGGCCCGAAGCAACGGCCCCGGGGGCAGCTCGCGGTCGGCGCGGTGGCGATTGAGCGAAAGCCAGTGCGGCAGGGCCGGTGAGGGAACGGTGCCGTCGTCGAGGATGTTGGTGCCGTGGTGCTCGTGTTGACTCCAGATCGACCGCGCTCCAACCCAAGCCGAGCTGCTGAGGACGTGCAGGCCTTGGGTTGCCGTCGATCCTGCGAAGCTGCGGTTCGAAGGCACGAGCACATCGGCTCGCCCGTCACCGTCGACATCCGCCACCACCGGGTATTCCGTGGCGGTTTTGGAAGTATTCGGCCGCGAGTAGCGCACCGTGCCGGTCCTCCCGTCGAGGATCCAGAAGGTCGTGTGATCGAGGTAGAGCACCTCGGCGAATCCATCGCCATCGAGATCGAAGACGGTGGCGCTGGTGAACGCCGCACGCTCGTCGATCGCTTTGCGCCACATCACCCCCAAGCCGGCGCGCATCGCGACCAGCTCGGTATCGCCGGCGACAAGAATTTCCGGGATCTGGTCGCCGTCGAGATCTGCGACGGTCGGCGCACCACCCCAAAAAGTCGGCAGCAGGAACGGCAGCAGCGGAATGAATCGCCGATGGTTCGCGAAGATCGAGCCATCGTGGTTGAAGACCATGATCCGCCCCGACGAGACGTAGACGATCTCGGCCTGCGGGTCGCCGTCGAGATTCGCCGCTACCGAGAAGCCGTCGATCATCAGGTTGTCCTGGACCTGGTGGTCCCAGACCACCTCGAGCTCTCCGTCAACGAGACGGTAGACGGTATCCCCGGCCAAGAGCTCGGCCTGTCCGTCGAGATCGATGTCGGCGATGGTGACGAACTGCTGGTCGGTCCCCCACGGCCACGGCTGACCGAACGGACCGTAGTAGTTGTGGTTACGGCCTTGGTTGCGGGTCCCGCGGGCGATGAAGCGGCCACGGTGATCGAGGACCGCCGCGCCGACAGCGATCTCGGGGGTGCCGTCGGCATCCAAATCCCCAACGGTAGGGCCTCCCGACCAATCCGACGTCGGACCGCCCGGGATCGCGTCGCTGACCCACACCACTCGGCCGCGAGCGTCGAGCGCCAGCAGTCGGGCGTTGCTCTGGACGGCGATGATCTCAGCCACGGCGTCGCCGTCGAGGTCCGCGGCGGCGAGGTGAGCCAGCCGCGTCGCCAGCGGATTCGCCGGGGTCGACCGGAAGCTCCAGTGCTCGCTCCCGTCGAGGCCGCTGCGGGCAGTCACGGCCCGACCGAGGGCATCCTCGGTGTGGAAGACCACGTCGGGAATGTCGCGGCTGTCCACCACTCCGTCGCCGTTGTCATCGTTCAGCTGCACGACGATCGGCGCAGTTTCGGCCTCGACCGCGGGAACCCACCACTTCTCCACAATCGGATCAAAGGAGAGCACCGGGGCCTCGACACAGTCGGCAAACACCGATGCGACATTGTTGGTCTCGTCGAGCTCCTCGACCTCGCCATTGACATCGAGCGCGACCCGGAGAGCGGGATGACGGAAGCGCAGGGGGTGGTGCATCGCGAAACGCAGCTCAGCGGTGCCACCACTTGCAAGCGACGCGGAGACGCTCTGCCTCGCCAGGACCTGGTCGGCATCCGACAGGCGGCCGTCGCCGTTGCGGTCATCGAAGATGGCAGCGGAGAAGGGACCGGCAACTCCATCGCCAAAGTTGGCAACCTCGAGCACCAGCTCGCCCTCGGCCAGCAACGTGAGGGGGTTCTGGGCGAGGTCGCCACGATCGATGGCGGCAACGCTGAGGTCCGGACCCGACGCACGGGCCACGACGACCTGACGTTCGACCCGGTTGTTCTCCTCAGAAAGCTCGAGGAGCGAGTCGGCACGATCCGCCACGGCCGTCAGCAGCGTGACGCCCTCGGGAACGACCCAGGAAAATTGCACCAAGCGGTTGCCGGCGGGCGGAATCTCCGGCAATGCCTCGGACAGGAGGACCGGCGCACCCTGTTCGGGCTCACCGGCGAAGACGTCGAGCATCGCTCCGGTCGCCACGCGGTTGCCGCCGTTGCGCACCGCTACCGTCACCTCGACAGTATCTCCTGCGAGGGGTGCTGGGTCGCTCACGGTCAGGTTGTCGAACGAGATCGCAAGGTCGGGCGCGTCGACGAGGAACCGCTCGACGCGGTTGTTGGTCTCGTCGAGCTCGTCAACAGTGTCGAATGGGTCGACCAGCGCGGAAATCAAGACCGTCGAGGATGTGGCCAGGAAGGCGGCACTGACGGTGGCCGAGCCGCCCGCGGACACGGTGACGGTTCGCGTCGTGATCAGGCGTCCCCAGCCTGGCCGCCCTTCGTAGATTGCGACCGGTGCCGTCCCGGCCACGAAACCTTCGTTGTGGACGAGCAGTTCCACCGAAACGAGCTCGGCCGGCTGCGGCCGCGATGGTGTCACTCCCAGATCCGCGGAGCTGACGACGAAGTCCGGTGGCACGACCAGAGAGCCGTGGTCGACCGCGAGGTTATTAGCCGGGCTGGGATCGACGCCAGTACTGCCATCGTGACTCACCGAGGCCGTCGCCACGACCGAGTCGACGCCCTGAGGGAGGCTCGTCGCTACGCGAGCGGTCAGGCGCCGCACGATCGTGGCACCTGGTCCGATGTCGAACGGCCCCCAAACCACTACTGCTCCCTCCTCGAGAGCTCCGTCTCCAGCGTCTTCGAGCTCGAGCAGCTCCGGCAGCGGCGCGCGCATCATCACGCCCGCGGCAGCGACCTCGGACTGGTTGGCCACCTCGAGGGCATACGTCGTGGCGAGACCGGGGTACAGCGCCGGGACGCCGTCGTCGATCGAGATCGCGAGGTCCGGTCCAATCGGCACTTCGAGGTCGACGCGCTGGTGCGCGCCGGGCGACCACACCAGCTGCTGCGAGACGCTCGCCCCCCCGACGGCGAGCTCCACCTCCTGCCCCGGCGTCGCCCCTTCGACCGGTGAGGTACCGGCAAGGTCACCGGGGACTGCCAGCGTGAAGCCGATGCCGTCCGGAGTTTCAAACGTCGTCGCTTGCGCTACTTCGACGCCGGCGACGAATGCCCCAACGGACATGCCGGCGAGGACGGTGCCATCGCCGGTAACCAGGCCGAACACACTGTGCGGCAACGGCGGCGACTCGCCGCGAATCGCCGCTGTGCCCACGCTCACCACGAGCAAGGCAAAGCCGACAGCGAGCTTCGGCAAACACCGACCAGGCAATGGCGAGCGCACTTGTGTCCTCCTGCGTGGCCGGCACTGGCCACACGCTCCCGCAAATCGAATGAGCACCCAGGGCGCCCGCCTCAACGTGGCAAGATTGCAACAAGGTAATACACGAGCGAGCCGAGGTCAAGAGGGCCCAGCCCATCGCCGGCCACTTCGGCAGCGCTGATCTCGGTGGCGCACGGTCGAGACTCCAGGCTCTGGAGGCCCCCGCGGGCGGCCATCCCCCTTTGGCGGCTCCGGGGCCGCCGAGCCAAGGCGACGTTCGGCTGAGGTCTATGGGACCTGGGACGACCAGCGACTGGTGTCGCCGGTTTCGAATCCGTCCGCAAAGATGGGGCCGTCGAGCGTGAGCAAGTCGAGACGGATGGTCTGCCCAAGACTCGTACCGCCGACGGCTTCGATAGCGACTTGAATCGACGAGAAGGCACCTGGATGGGAGACTGCGAAAGGCTGCCACCCGGCCGTAGGTCCAGTGGCAAGAGTGACTTCGGTCGGTGCTCCGGCAGGTGCCAGGCACTGACCGAGAGTCGATCCGCGCACCGAGATCCTCAGTTCGGCGTCGCTGCCGCCGCCGCCCGGAGCGTAGTCCAAAGCGCCGCCGAGGACGAGCGGTTGACCGGGGTAGGTGTCGATGCAAGCTGCTGCCGTCGTGGAGCTACTGCCAACGCCGCTCGTGACGATTTCGAGCGACCCAGAAGTCTCTTTGCCCTCTGCATCCGCGCCAGACCATCGGAGCGCACCGGGATCCGCCCCCCCGGCAACCCAGGGCGTGAGACTGGAATCGAGGTTTGGATTGACGACGAGATTCGTGTGGGTCGTTCCGAAGATGACATCCGTTTGCGTCGCCGCATTGCCGACGGCGTCCGTGATGGCCGGACACACAGTCAAGCGGTAGCGGCCCGCCGGCAGAGCGAGGCCGGCACCGACGTCGAGCCGCACCGTTTGTCCGTCACTCACCACTGTCGCCGCTTGCGGTTGATAGTTGACGTCGGCTCCATTTGCGGCACCGCAGGGGACGGAGTCGAAGACCCCATCGGGCCCAGTAGCCACGAGGGACCAGTTGGTGACCTGCTCGGCGGAAGCCTTCGCCACTCTTTCATCGAAGGTGGCGAGCAGTTGGGTGATCGAGGCCGAAGTGACCTCGCCGGACTCGAGCTCGCCGTCACCAGTGTCGGCAACGGTATCGAGGCCAACGAGTGAGGGCCCGGCGAGATCGACAGTGAAGGGTCCGACCGAGCCGACCGAGGAGAGGTTGCCAGCCCCGTCGATCGCACAAACATGGAACCACCATTGTCCGGTGGGAAGCGCAGCCGAGCTTGCCGACAGACTCGACCCATCGATCGCGCCTTCACACGTCCAACTGTCGGCGGCTTGGAACGTCCAGGCGTAGCCCGCCACGCCCGACCCTCCGTCGGCTGAGGCCTGCCACTGCGTCTCGATGACCGTGGTAGCGCTCGGTACCCCGACTTGGTGACTGGTCGAGCTGATTTCGCTCGGCGGCGAAGGTGAGACCGTGTCGATTCCGTACGGGCCCCGATGCACCGCCGAGCCACAATTGCCCGCCGCATCACACGGCGCCAGGTGGAAGTACCAGGTTCCGTCGGAGAGCTCGGCACTCGTGAAGGTATGCGGGTCCACTCCATGGGATACCGTCGTGGTACCGCCCGGAACGGTGAGGGGCTCCTCGTCGAACGTCACGCGGTAGTGGCTGAGGCCCGACCCGCCGGAGTCGATCGAACCGGACCAAGTCATGTCGATGAGGGGATCCGGCAGGAAAGTCGAAACCTGGTGGCTCGTCGATTCGACGCTACCGGGGCCGCTGGGTGCGACCGAATCCAGACATTTGAAGGCGGCTATTCTGCTCGACGCAAGTCCATCGGCGCCGAAGAACTGCCCTCCCACATACAGGGTCTCTCGGCCCCCGACGCCGCCGACGGCAACGGCCATGGCCAAGACGCTGAGGTCGACTCCCGTGTCTGGCGCGCCGGGCAAGCTCGACCAGCCGATCCCGTTCCATCTGGAGATGTGACGCGTGGCGACTCCTCCGCTTGTCGAGAAGGAGCCTCCAGCAAACAATGCTCCGCCACCTCCGCCCTCGTCGTCGTAGGCCTGGAGAGAGACGACTGTACCGCTGACGCCGATGCCACCCGGGCCAGACAACGGCGACCAGGCGCTCCCGTCCCACCTCGCAACCCCGTTGACAGTCACTCCGCCAGCCGTCACGAAGGCGCCACCGGCGTAGAGCTCGTCTCCTCCTCCACTCCCGTCGTCGTAGACCGCAAGCGCCCACACGACGCCGTCGGCACCGGGCCCTGCGGGACCCGTCAGGATCGACCAGTCGCTTCCATCCCATCGCGCCAGGCGGTTCGCCAACAAACCACCAGCGGTGGTGAACTGCCCCCCCACATACAGAGCTTCTCCCACCAAGCCGTCGTCGTGGGAGGCGAGGGCAGAGACCGGACCATCCACCCCTGTGCCCAGGCTACCCGTCAGGGGCGCCCAAGCACCACCGCTCCACTTGGCGATGCGATTGACGATAACTCCGCCCGCCGTCATGAACGAGCCGCCCGCGTACAGGGCCGGGCCTCCGTCGCTTCCGTCGTCGTACGCCGTGAGAGCGGAAACCCTTGCGTCCACGCCGGTCCCCGAAGATCCGGCCAAGGCAGACCATGCGGTCCCATCCCACCTCGCGACCCGATTCACCGCGACTCCGCCGGCCATCGTGAAGTCGCCGCCAGCGTAAAGCGCCTCGCCTGCCCCAGTCCCATCGTCGAAGGTAGTGAGGGTAAATACGGTGCCGTCCACACCGGTGCCTGAAGGCCCCGCGAGGGCAGACCAAGCGGTGCCGTCCCACTTGGCGATCCGGTTGACGGTCACGCCTCCCGCCGTAACGAAGGAGCCTGCCGCATACAGCGCCTCGCCGCTGCCACTCGAGTCGTCGTAGAAGGTCAACGCGTTCACTTGGTCAGACGTGCCGGCCCCCTCAGGAGGCGACAGCGAAGTCCAGGCGGTTCCGTTCCATCTCGCGATGCGATTGGCGCTCACCCCACCGGCTGTGGCGAGCGTTCCTCCGGCGTACAGAGCATCGCCACCACCGCTCCCGTCATCGTAGACGGCCAGAGCGTTGACCGACCCCGTCACCCCGGTTCCCAAGGGACCGGAGAGCGCAGACCATTCGCTGCCATCCCACTTGGCGATCCGGTCCACGGCCACTCCGCCAGCGCTCGTGAACAAGCCACCCGCGTACAGCGAAGCGCCACCGCCACTTCCGTCGTCGAACACCGCAAGCGATGTGACCCAATTGGAGGTTCCTGTTCCCGAAGGACCGGTCAATGCGGACCACCCGCTGCCATTCCACCTCGCGATGCGGCTCACCAACGTTCCGCCTGCAAAGGTGAACGCTCCGCCCGCGTACAACGCCTCACCGGCCCCGCCGCCATCGTCGTAGACCGCGAGCGCCAGTACCGGGAGGTTCACACCGATCCCTCCCGGACTCGACAGAGCTGACCACGCAGCCCCGTCCCACTTCGCGATGTGATTGACAGACACCCCGCCGGCCGTCGTGAAATCGCCGCCGACGTAGAGCTCCGGTCCGCCACCGTCGTCGTACACCGCAAGCGCCGACGCCAAGGCGTTGACACCCGTTCCCGAAGCTGTCGTGAGGGTGGACCAGCTGGCCCCATTCCACCTTGCGACGTGGTTCGAGCTGAGCCCACCAGCCGTGGTGAAGTAGCCCGCAGCAAAGAGGGCGGCCCCTCCTCCGTCGTCGTATACCGCCAGCGCCGCGACTCCAAGGTTGGTGCCCACGCCGGACGGGCCCGACAATGCAGACCAGCCGCTTCCGTCCCACTTTGCTATTCGATTGACCACTACCCCGCCGGCGCTGGTGAACTGCCCGCCAACGTACAGGGCCGGCCCCTGCCCACTTCCGTCGTCGTAGACCGCAAGCGCGCTGACTGTGTTGTTCGTCCCGGTACCCGATGGCCCCGAAAGCGCTGAATCCGGGTCATCCCCACCCCCCCGACGTAGGTAAACCCTCCACCGACATACAGGGCCGGTCCTAAGCCGTCGTCCCACACCACCATCGCGTTCAAAGGACCGTCGAGATCCTGGACTGAGAACCCCGGCTGCCAGCCGCAACTCTGCCCATCCTTGGGCGGATGGCGCAGCTTCAGGCTGCCCTCGGCATCGGATGTCGCCCACCGAAGACCGAGCCCATCTCCGGATTCTCCGACCGACAGAACCTGCATCCCCCCGTCCACCACTCGATCCACGAGGATCCTCTCGCCTTCGCCCAGCCGCCCGTTCGCGTCCCTGTCTTCGAAGATCTCCACCCGCGCGGAGCTATCCCCCTTCCACGACACTGCGACCGTCGCATCCGCCGAATCGCCAACCCTCCCGAGCCACGTGGCACTCAAGAGCGCCTCGGTGCCCGAGCTGCCGGCCGGGCCTTCCGGGACTTGGGTCAGCCTCCCTTCGGCAAGGCTGACATCGAGGCTGGCGAGACCAGCGAGCATGAAGGCAAGAGTGAAACGATCGCGCACGAGACCCCCAGCTCGAGAAGTCGACCCGAGCCGGCTCGCTCCTCGCAATATTCGACGATCAACATCTGCGGCAAGAAGCGTGAACGCTAGCACTGCGCTTGGCTCGCAGCAACTCTAGTTGAGCTGGCTAAGAGCGTAAGGAGACCGAGTCTGTGGCTGGGTGCGGGCCGGCGGTAGCGCGGGAATGTAGCGTCGCACCTCCGGGTACTGTGATCCGCCACCCCCAGCTGCAAGTCGGGGGAAGCCTCCTCAGCCGCCCTGGACGAAGCTGACGACCTCGATCCGGTCGCCGACCTCGACGCCGACCTCGGACCACTGCCGCCGGGGGACGACGGTGCCGTTGCGCTCGATGGCCAGACGCGGATCGTGACCCAGGCGCTCGACCAAGGTCGCTACCGACTCTCCGGGCACGAAGTCGTGCTCGGTGCCGTTGACGCGGATCGAATCGTTCACAGCAGGTGCTTGAGCTCGGCGCGGCCGATGACGCTCGAGGCGGTGACGATCAGCGCCGCCGCCCCACCCTGGACCACCGGGATGTCGATGGTCAGGCGCAGCTGGCCTTCGTCGTCGGTGACGCCGTTGCCGAGCTGGCGTGGCTCGTGCACGGTCGAGATCATCTTGACCGACACCTGGACTCCCGCCACCGGCAAGCCGTTCTTGGAGGAGGCGGCGCGCAACGCCAGCAGCCCCGAGCCACCCGGGTCGAGCACGGCCTCGTCGTCGAGCAGCAACTGCAGTTGTTCCTGCTTGGCCTCGGCGGTGAGGTAATCGAGGATCACCTGGTCGAGGGTTGGGCCGGAGTCTTCCCGCCCCTGCTCCAGCAGGCCAACCTCGTTGGTCTTGGCCGGTGCAGTGGCGGCACTCTTCGAGCGCGGGGCGCCGAGGGCCTCGAGCTTGCCGTCGAACTTGCCCTTTTCGATCGCGACGATCATCAGCTTGTGCTGGCGCGCCATGGCGTCCGAGATCGCCTTTTCGCCCCCACCACTTTCGATCAGGTCGTTGTAGTTCGAGCGTTTGGCCGCCAGCACCTGGCCACCGACGTAGATCAGACTCTCGATACAGGGATTGGCCAGTCCCTTGTCCTCGGTTTGGACGTGGACGACCCAGTCCTTGTACCGAACGTCTGTGTTGTAGCCGGTGATCATCGTGGGGAATCGACAGCTGAGGCATTGTAAGGATGCCCGAGGCCGGGGGTCAAGCACGAGCCGTACGGTCGCCGGCCCCACGGCCCTTGGCGGCGGTCGATTCACCCTGCCCGTGGGCTTCCTTGCCCCGCCTCGTCGCGCCATGCGACAATCGGGGGCCGACTCCTGCGGCGACCGCCGCACTCTCCACTTTCACCCAAGACGATCTCCTGGAGGACGTGATGTCAGACACGAACACGCTTGTGCACTATGCCGTCAAGAACGGCGTCGCCTGGTTGACCCTCGACGACCCGCCGGCCAACACCTACACCCACGAGATGATGAAGGCGCTCGACGAGGGGATCATCAAGGCCCGCTTCGACCAGTCCGTCCACGTCATCGTCATCACCGGCAACGGCGAGAAGATGTTCTGTGCGGGCGCCAACATCAACATGTTGAAGGCCAGCGAGCCGACCTTCAAGTACTACTTCTGCCTGCACGCCAACGAGACCCTGTCGCGCCTCGAGCAGACCCCCAAGCTGGTGATCGCGGCGCTCAACGGCAACACCGTCGGTGGTGGTCTCGAGATCGCCATGGCCGCCGACCTGCGCATCGCGCGCAACGGCAAGTCGAAGTTCGGCCTGCCCGAGGTTTCGCTCGGTGTGCTGCCGGGCACTGGTGGCACCCAGCGCCTGGTGCGCATGGTCGGCAAGTCGCGGGCGATCGAGCTGATGGTCACCGGCCGCCTGTTCGACGTCGCCGAGGCCAAGGCCCTCGGCATCGTCGACGAGGTCTTCGACGGCGAGACCTGCGAAGAGTTCTGCGCCAAGATCCAGGCCTACGCCGAGCAGTTCTGCCCGCCGAACAAGGCCGCCAAGGCCGTCGGGCGCATCAAGCGTTCGGTGCAGTCCGGCGCCGAAATTCCGTTCGAGTCGGCGATGACCCTCGAGCGCGAGCTGCAACAGCAGCTGTTCCAGAGCGAGGACGCCAAGGAAGGCCTCGCCGCCTACATCGAAAAGCGCACCCCGTCGTTCTCGGCGCGCTGACCGATGGCCCGCCCCCGTCTCGCCCTCGTCGCGCCCGTCCGCACGCCGATCGGTCGATTCGGGGGCGTGCTCGCTCCCCTTTCGGCCGCCGACCTCGGCACCGCCGCGGCGGCGGCCTGCCTCGACCGCGCCGGGATTGCCGGCGACCAGGTCGATCAGGCGATCTTCGGCCATGGCCGCCAAGCCGGTGGTGGACCCAACACCGCGCGCCAGGTGTCGGTGCGAGCGGGTCTGCCGGTCGATCGGCCGGCGTTCACGATCAATCAGGCTTGTGGCTCCGGGCTGCAGAGTGTGCTTTCGGCCGCCCGCACGATCCTGCTCGGCGAAGCCGAGGTCGTGCTCGCCGGCGGCACGGAAAGCATGTCCAACACCCCCTACCTGCTGCCGCGGGCGCGCTGGGGCTACCGCCTCGGCCATGCCGAGATCGTCGACGGCATGTACCGCGACGGCTTCGACGATCCGCTGTCGAAGCTGGTGATGGGCGAAACCGCCGAGGAGCTTGCGGCCGAGAAGGGCATCTCCCGAGCTGCCGCCGACGCCTGGGCGCTGGGCAGCCAGAACCGCAACGAGCGGGCGCGCGCCGCCGGCCGCTTCACCAGCGAAATCGCACCGATCACCGTGCCTGGTCGCAAGGGTGACACCATCGTCGCGCACGACGAACATCCGCGCGACGGCGTCACGCTGGCGAGCCTCGAGAAGCTCGCGCCGGTGTTCCGCGAAGGTGGCACGGTCACCGCCGGCAACGCCTCGGGCATCACCGACGGCGCCGCGGCGCTGCTGGTCGCGAGTGAAGCCGCAGTCGATCGCCTCGGGCTCGAGCCCGCCGGCTGGTTGCTCGACTGGGAGGTCGTCGGAGTCGAGCCGCGGATCATGGGGATCGGCCCGGTCCCGGCCCTGCGCCGGCTCGAGGCCCGCGGTCTCGATCTGACCAAGGTCGACCAGGTCGAGCTCAACGAGGCGTTCGCGAGCCAAGTGCTCGCCTGCCTCGGCGACCTGCCCGAGATCGATCCCGAACGCGTCAACCCCGACGGCGGCGCCATCGCGATCGGCCACCCGATCGGCGCCACCGGGGCGCGCATCCTCGTCACCCTCCTCCACGGCCTGGCCGCTCGCGGCGGCAGCACCGGTATCGCCACCTTGTGTGTCTCCGGTGGCCTCGGCATCGCCGCGCTGGTCGAACGCGCCTGATCGGAGTCCCAGCATGAGCACCATCCACGTCGAAGCCGCCAACGACGGCCGGCTCGCGATCGTCACCATCGACCGACCGCCGCTGAACGTCCTCGACATCGCCACCAACCAGGCTCTGCTCGAAGCCCTTGGCCAGCTTGCCTCCGCCCCGAGCCTCGCGGCGCTGGTGCTGCGCGGTGGCGGGCCCAAAGCCTTCTGCGCCGGGGTGGCAGTCGAAGATCACACCCCCGAACAGCTGCCGACGATGCTCACCACCTTCCACCAGGTGGTCAAGGCGATCGCCGCCTTCCCCGCGATCACCATCGCCGCGGTCCACGGCCACTGCCTCGGCGGTGGGCTCGAGCTTGCCGCGAGTTGTGACTTCGTCATCGCCGAGGAGACCGCCCGCTTCGCCCTTCCCGAGATCAAGCTCGGGTGTTTCCCGCCGGTGGCCGCCGCCTGGTGGCCGCGGCGCATCGGCTGGTCGAACGCCCTCGAGCTGATGACTCTCGGCAGCGGGTTCGACTGCCGTCGTGCGCATCAGCTCGGGCTCGTCACCACGATCTGCCAGCCCGGCACCCTCGAGCAGACGACAACCGATCTGTCGCTGCGGCTGCTGGAGCAGAGCACGCCGGTCCTGCGCCTGACCAAGGCCGCCGCACGCCAAGCGTGGAGCTCACCCGACCCCAACACCGCCCTCGACCTGACCGAACGTCTCTACCTCGACGAGCTGACGCAGATCGCCGACATGGAGGAGGGGGTTCACGCCTTCTTCCAGAAGCGTGCGCCGCACTGGGGGCATCGGTAGGGGTTGGCGTCGAAAACGTCAGCCTACAGCTCCTGCAGCGCGTACACCCCGAGCTCCCCGTGCCGAATCGCGGCGATCCCCTGGACCGCTGCGGCAGCACCGGAGAGTGTGGTGATGCACGGCACACCGGCCTTGATCGCGGCCTGGCGGATCTGGGCATCGTCGACGTGGCTCGGACGGCCCAGCGGTGTATTGATCACCAGGTGGATCTCGCCGTTGAGCAGCCGGTCGACGACGTGGGGCCGGCCTTCGTGGACTTTCAACACCGCGTCGACGCTGAGCCCCTGCTGCCGCAGGTAGGTCGCCGTACCTCCGGTCGCGAGCAGATGGAAGCCGAGCGCCGCCAGCTCGAGCGCAATCGGCAACAACGCCGGCTTGTCGCGATCGTTGACCGAGAGGAACACCGTCCCCTGTTGCGGTAGCTTGTGCCCGGCCGCCAGGAGGCTCTTGGCGAACGCTTCACCAAAAGTGCGGCCGACACCCATGACCTCGCCGGTCGACTTCATCTCGGGCCCGAGACGCGGATCGGCGCCGGGGAAGCGCTGGAACGGCAGCACCGGCGCCTTGACGAAGATCCCCGGTACCTCGGGCTCTGCGGTGAAGCCGAGCTCCTCGAGGGTCTTGCCCGCCATCACCTTGGCCGCCATTCCGGCAAGCGGAAGGCCGACGGCCTTGGCGATGAACGGAACGGTGCGCGAGGCTCGCGGATTGACCTCGAGCACGTAGATCTCACCCTCGTAGATCGCCACCTGGACGTTCATCAGGCCTACTACCCCAAGCCGCAGGGCGAGTCGCATCGACAGCTCGCGCAACTCCTGGAGCAGGTGGGGCGCGATTCGGTACGGCGGCAACACCGCGGCTGAATCGCCCGAATGGATCCCGGCCTCTTCGATGTGCTGCATGATGCCGCAGATCACCGCCTGCCTGCCGTCACACAGCAGGTCGACATCGAGCTCGAAGGCATCTTCGAGGAAGCGGTCGATCAGGATCGGATGATCGGGCGACACCGCGGCCGCCTGCTGCACGTAGCGCGCGAGAGTGGTCTCGTCCGACACGATCGCCATCGCCCGGCCGCCGAGGACGTAACTCGGGCGCACCAAGACCGGAAAGCCGATGCGTCGGGCCACCTCGACCGCCTCGTCGAGCGACCGCGCGGTGCCGTGCTCCGGTTGGCGGATTCCCTCCTCGACCAACAGTGCACCGAAGCGCTTGCGATCCTCGGCGAGGTCGATGGCGTCGGGTGACGTGCCGAGGATCGGCACGCCGGCCGCCTCGAGGCCACGCGCCAGCTTCAGCGGCGTCTGGCCACCGAGCTGCACGATCACCCCCATCGGCTGCTCGCGCTCGACGACCGCGAGCACGTGCTCGAGCGTCAACGGCTCGAAGTAGAGGCGATCCGAGGTGTCGTAGTCGGTCGAGACGGTTTCGGGATTGCAGTTGACCATGATGGTCTCGAGGCCCAAGTCCGACAGCGCAAACGCAGCGTGGACGCAGCAGTAGTCGAACTCGATGCCCTGACCGATGCGGTTCGGGCCCGAGCCCAAGATCATCACCTTGGTGCGATCGGTAGGCTCGGCCTCGTCCTCGGCGCCGAAGGTCGAGTAGAGGTACGGGGTTTCTGCGGGAAACTCGGCCGCACAGGTGTCGACCCGCTTGTACACCCGCCGCACACCCAGCTCTTGGCGCCGCGCCCGCACCTCGCGTTCGCTGCAGCCGAGCAACGAGGCGATGCGGGCATCCGCGATGCCGTCTTCCTTGGCACGCCGCAGCACCTGTTCGGGCACCGAGGTGATGTCCCAGCAGCCGACCTCGGCCTCGGTGTCGAGGATCGCCTTGATCTCGCGCAGGAACCAGGGATCGACGTGGGTCGCGGCGGCCACCTCGCTGATCGGCCAACCCTGGCGCAGCGCGGCGAAAATCGCCGGCATGCGCTCCCAGTTGGGGATCGACAGTCGGCGCCGCAGGCGCACTGGATCGCTCATGCGGCTTTCGCGGCCGGAGAGGTTGGTGTCGAGCTCGAGCGAGTGCAGCGCCTTCATCAAGGCTTCGCGGAAAGTACCGCCGAGCGCCATCACCTCGCCCACCGACTTCATCGACGTGCCGAGGACCGGAGGCGTCTCGGGGAACTTCTCGAAGGCCCAGCGCGGAATCTTGACCACGCTGTAGTCGAGCGACGGCTCGAAGCACGCCCACGTGCGTTCGGTGATGTCGTTGGGAATCTCGTCGAGGCGGTAGCCAACCGCCAGCAGGGCGGCGATCTTGGCGATCGGGAACCCGGTCGCCTTGCTCGCGAGAGCCGAGCTGCGCGACACCCGCGGATTCATCTCGATCACGACCCGTTCGCCGGTGGCCGGGTTGACGCCGAACTGGATGTTCGAGCCGCCGGTGGCTACACCGACGCG
This sequence comes from uncultured Thermoanaerobaculia bacterium, assembly GCA_964599475.1. Lineage (GTDB taxonomy): Bacteria > Acidobacteriota > Thermoanaerobaculia > Multivoradales > CAZRFU01 > CAZRFU01. The sequence continues at coordinate 1,621 of CAZRFU010000083.1, read as the reverse complement.
GCGAATCACCGCAAAGGCATCGTCGCGCATGCCCTGATACTCGAGATCCGACAGCGTCATCTGCGGCGCACAGGTGATCGAGTCGCCGGTGTGCACGCCCATCGCGTCGATGTTCTCGACCGAACAGATCACGATGGCGTTGTCGGCGGTGTCGCGGATCACCTCGAGCTCGAACTCCTTCCAGCCGATCACCGACTGCTCGAGCAACGCCTGGTGGACCGGGCTCGCCGCCAAGGCGCCGCGCATCACATCCTCGAGCTCCTCGCGGTTGTAGGCGACTCCACCACCTTCACCACCCAGGGTGAAGCTCGGGCGGATGATGATCGGGTAGCCGAGGTCGTGTGAAGCCGAAAGAGCATCCTCGAGCGTCGACACGTACGCACTCTTCGGCACCGCGAGGCCGATCTCCTCCATCGCCGCTTTGAACAGTTGGCGATCCTCGCCGAGGCGGAGCGCGTCGACGCCGGCACCGAGCAGCTCGATGCCGAGCCGTTCGAGCACCCCACGTTCGTGCAACGCCAGCGCCAGGTTGATCCCGGTCTGGCCGCCGACCGTCGGCAGGATCGCGTCAGGGCGTTCCTTCTCGAGGATCTTGGCAACCAGGTCCGGCACCAGCGGCTCGACGTAGGTGGCGTCGGCGAAGCTCGGGTCGGTCATGATCGTGGCCGGGTTCGAGTTGACCAGGATCACCCGGTACCCCTCACGCCGCAGTACGCGACACGCCTGGGTCCCGGAGTAGTCGAATTCGCAGGCTTGTCCGATCACGATCGGACCGCTGCCGAGGACGAGGATGGACTGGATATCGGTGCGGCGCGGCATGGCGGGACGGGAGTCTAGCAGCTGCCCAGCCAGCCCTCGGTGGTTGGCCACGGCCGGAGGGAAATCGGGCCGTTCGGGCACTTAAGGTATCGAGTATCGGGGAAGATGGTACCCGGGGTGACCTGGGTGGTCAGCCGGGGGATGGGCGGCCGACGGCGCACCACCACGCCTCCCGCTCTTCGTGGCTGCCGGCGTGGCGCACGTGGAAGTCGATTCCCGCGGCCAGGGCCCGCCGTTCAGCCGCGTCGAGCTCGAGCTCGAGCCCATCGGCGTGGATGGCGAGCTGACGCGGGCGTTGCGGCATGTCGAGCGCCCAGCCGAAGCGGCCAAAGACCGTCACCTGAGGCCAGCTGAAGCTCGTCAGCAGCGGCAGGTCCCGCAGATCGAGGGCCGGGGGCTCCAGGGCGGGCGCAAGGCGACCGGCGGCGAGATCGCCAAATGACGCCACCACGACGACACCCATCGCCAGCTCCGGAGCCGGCAGCGGGCCGATGCCGATCCAGCTCAGCAGCGCCGCCCGCAGCCGATCGACCGCAGCGCGTGCATAGGTTTCGTAGTCCGGCCAATGGGCGGTGGACACCCGGACATCGCCCGCGGCCAGCGGCTGGAATGGAAGGTCGGACGTCAGGGCCAACGAGGTGGACAGATCGAGTGAGATCGTCATACCCACTGAAACGCCGGAGGCGGGCGTTTGGGCTCACTGGGATTCGGGACCAGGGATTCGGGACCCGGAATCCGGGAGCATCTGGTCCCCGGTGTCGGGTAGGCCGGGAGGTCACCCTCCCGGCCCCCCACGGATCCG
>CAZRFU010000082.1:0-22303 GCA_964599475.1 uncultured Thermoanaerobaculia bacterium | reverse complement strand
GCCCGACATGTACCGCTACTGAGACGAGCTCGGTCGGCGTCGAGCCGATTTGATTTCAGGGCGCCCGTGGATCAGTGATCCGCGGGCGCCGTACCCGGACGATGCTGCTGCGGTACCCCAACATCGACGAACAGCTGGTTCTCGGTTCCGAGGCGGCTTGGCAGCAGGTCGCCACGCGGATCACGGAGGCTCTCAACAACCAGGTGGTTGCGGCGTTTGATCAGCTCTGGCTGGTGCGCAACTCGAGCCAGCCTGTGCTGCTCGGCGGTGACCTCCCGGTCTCCGCCTTGGTTCGAGGCCGTGACAGAAGCGCCCTTCGGGCGGGCCGGTCCGACCGGTAGGATGGCGACCTTCGGGGTTTCGAAATGCTCGTGACTGCTGCCGTTCTCGTCTTCCTCACCGGTGTCGCCCACTCCTACCTGGGCGAGCGCTACATCCTGGTGCGGCTGTTTCGGCGCGACAACCTGCCGAAGCTGTTTGGTGGGACGGCGTTTACGATCGGCACGTTGCGCTTTGCCTGGCACATCACCACGGTGGCGTGGTTCGGGCTCGGGGCGATGTTGGTGTTGGCTGCGCGGGGAGCCTTGACCGCCGATCTCGTGCTCGAGGTCATTGCCTGGACCGCGATCGGGTCCGCGGCGCTGCCGGTGATCTTCACCCGCGGTCGGCACCTGTCGTGGATGGTGTTCTTGGCGGTTGCAGGCCTGATCTTCGCCGCGAGCTGAGGCTCAGGTGGAGGCTCCAAGAGGTGCGCGCGCGACGCGCACCCTGGGGCGCTTCCGCTGCCCGTACACTCGTCGTTGGTCGTTGTCCGTTGTCCGATCCCTGGTCCCCGGTCCCTGGTCCCTGGTCCCCAAATCCCCCTTCCCAATACCCAATACCCGTTACCTAAAGTACTATCCGCGCCATGCACGTCGATATTCGTCAAAAGGGCGACGTTCTCGTCGTCGATCTCGAAGGCAAGCTCGTACGCGGCGTGGGGGATCTGGTCCTGCGGGAGACCATCGACCAGCTGCTGGCAGACGACTGGACGAACCTGTTGCTGAACCTCTCGGGGGTCACCAGCATCGACAGCTCGGGGGTGGGTGAATTGGTCGCGGCCCACCGGCTGTGTGACCGCTTCGGCGGCCAGCTCAAGCTCCTGCGGTTGTCGCACAAGGTCAAGGAAACCCTGGGTTTGTCCCTGCTGCTCCCGGTGTTCGAGATCTTCGACGACGAAGCCGAGGGCGTCGCGTCGTTCAGTTGAGCACGCAGACGATCCCGCTCGATCCGACACCCTGGCGGCGGCGGTTGTTCGCACCGTGGTGCCTGTTGGTGTTGTTCCCGTTCGTCATTGCGGCGACGGCGGTGTTTGCCTCGCTCGCCATCCTCGGGGCGCTGGTCTCGCGCCGCGTCGGTTTCCATTCGGGCACGATCTGGGCGTGGCTGATCTGCAAGGTGGCCTTCATTCGGGTGAAGGTGCATGGTCGCGAAAACGTCGATCCCCGTACCAGCTACGTGATCCTCGCCAACCACCAGGGCATGGTCGACATCATCGCGCTCTACGGCTACTGGCGCAACCAGTTTCGCTGGGTGATGAAGCAGGAGCTGCGCAAGGTGCCGGCGATCGGGGCGTCGTGTGCGGCGCTCGGCTTCGTCTTCGTCGACCGTTCCAACCCCCGGCGGGCCTACGAGAGCCTCGAGCAGGCCAAACCCGAGCTCGTCGACGGGGTGTCGGTGTTGTTCTTCCCGGAAGGCACCCGCAGCCCTGATGGTGGTCTCTTACCGTTCAAGAAGGGTGGTTTCCAGATGGCGCGCCAACTCGGGCTGCCGATCCTGCCGGTGTCGATCTCGGGGTCGTGGGCGATTGCGCCGCGCGGGACGGTGTTCACCGTGCCGGGTACGGTCGATTTGACCTTCCACCCGCCGGTCGACCCTGCGGCGTTCAAGGGTGCCGAAGCGGAGTTGATCGCCACCGTTCGAACGGCGATCCTCTCGGGTCTCTCGGAGTCGGAGCGGGCTCGCTCCGGCGCCGCAGGCGCGGTCAGTTCCGGCTGACCGACGATTCCTCCAGCGCAATCGCGGCGAGGAACGCCTCCGGTTGGTCGAGGGTCAGGGCAATCGTCGAGGTCGTGCGGTGCAAGCCGTAGGGCCCGACGAAGGGGATCGGCCGGTCGGTTTCGATCAGGACGTTGGCACCCAGGAGGGTGAGCCGCAGCGCGTCGGCGGGCACCGCCGAGCACAGGCTCGCTCGCGTGATGGCCCCGAGGGGAACGTCACCCCGCCAGCGGATCCCGAAACGCAGGCGGAGCGTGTCGCCGTCGACGGTATGGGGTATACGCCGGAGCAAGTGGAGATCGGCTGCGATCCAAAGTGCGCCGTAGATGGAGAGGCCGGTGAGAATCCAGGCGAAGGTGACGCTGGCGCGCGCCAGCAGCAGGTGAAGCACGACGGTTTCGACCGTCAGCAGACCAAGCAGGATCAGGGCGATGGCGGTCCATCCGCGCCGGCGATGGGTGGAGAACCCGCGGGTCGAGGCTGGGAGGAGCCAGCCGAAAACTCCGTAGCCGACGGCAACCACCTCGGTCGCCAGCACACTCGCGAGCGCGGCCGGCATGCCGGTGGTTTCTAGGCCTCGGCTCAGCGCGCCGATTGGGCCGACACTGCGGTGTTGGTGTGCGGTACGCACCACGTCGCGCAACCGGATCGCCGTCCACAGCAGCATGCCGAGCTCGAGGCTCACCACCGCGACCAGCAGTACGCGGCCGACCAGGGGGTCGGGGATCAGCGCATGGGCCGCCAGGGCGCCGATCGCGGCAGTCAGTCCGATTGACCATCGAGGCCAACCTTGGCGTCGGACTCCGAAGAACCACACCGCAAAGGCGGCGGTGGCGCACAGGTCGATCGCGACGGCGGCTCCCACCGCGCGGGGCGCACCGGCTGCCACTGGGCTGCGCAGTACGGCGGCGACGACGATGTAGATCGTCGCCAGTGCCAGCCACGGGGCGAGGGTGCGAAGCGGGATCGTTCGGATCGAAAACGACATGACCACGGCGCGTGCGCCGTGGTCAGTGTATGCGATCGGGCCAGTCGCGAGACAGTTACTTGTTTTGGATGGCTTCGATGTTGATCGAGATCTTGACGTCGTCGCCAAGCACGAAGCCGCCCTCGTCGAGTGCCTTGTTCCACACGATGCCGTAGTCCTTGCGGTCGACCGCGGTTTCGGTGGAGAAGCCGGCGCGGACGCCACCCCACGGATCCTTGGCCTCACCGTCGAAGGACACCGGCAGGGTGATCGCCTTGGTCACGCCGTGCATGCTGAAGTCGCCGGTCACCAGGTAGCGGGAGTCGCCGCTCCTGCGCACCGAGGTGCTGGTAAAGGTGATGGTGGGGTATTTCGCGACGTCGAAGAAATCGGGGTTGCGTAGGTGCGCGTCGCGGTCGGCGTTGAAGGTGTTGATGCTCTCGGTGGTGATCGTGAAGGTGACGGACGACTTCGACGGATCGACGGTATCCATCACGATGATGCCTTCGAATTGGTCGAACTGGCCCCGCACCCAAGTCACCAGGTGTTTGACGCGAAAGGAGACCTCGGAGTGGCTGGCGTCGATCGTGTAGGTCTTGGTCTCGGCTTCCGCCACTGGGGCCAGAGCGGAGCCGGCGAGGATGAGGAGGCTGATGGTGTGCTTGAACATGGACGGGCACCTCGTTGTGGTAGTCAGCGCCATTGCTTGACTAGTCAAGTGTTGAGATGCGGGCGCAGGCGAAAGTGTTTCTGGAAGGGGACCAGGGACCGGGGACCAGGGACTTCAGATCGGAACGTGAGGCCAACGGTGAGCGATCGGACACGCCAACGGCCAGGCCTCCAGCGGCCCCCTGCGTTGCACTCCGGGAGTACCCGGTACCCGGTACCTTCTTCGGCCTACCCCTTGAGCTCCGACAACGGCGCTCGGATCCGATCGAGCGTCACCAGCAGGTCCTTCATCGCCTCTTCGTCCAAGCCCGCCAGGGCTTCGCGGTCGGCCTGACGCACCGGCTCGTCGAGTTGTTCGAGCAGCTCGAGGCCCTCGGTGGTGATGAGACAGAAGACCTGGCGGCGATCCGAGCTGCGTCGCTCACGGCGGACGAGCCCCTTCGACTCGAGGCGATCTACCAGGCGCGTGACGCCGGGTGCCTGCTCGATCATGCGTTCGCCGATCTCGAGGGTCGGCAGACCTTCGGCGCCGGCGCCGCGAAGGATGCGCAGCACGTTGTACTGCTGCAGGGTGATTCCCCGCGGCTCGACCACGCGCAGGATCGCGCGCTTGACCAGGTCGGTGGTGCGCATCAACGCCACCGCGGTTTCCGCCGACAGTGACGGAAAGGGGCGTCCCTGGCGAATCTCGGTGCCGATGCGGCTTCCTCGTGGCATATGAGGAACTTACCCTTGCACTGGTTGACGTGTCAAGCTGTTCTTCCGGGCGAGGGATGATTCGGGTATCGTGCCCGGCATGGTGCTGCGAACGTCGTTGCTGCTGGTGGCCTGCGCCGCTCCCGTGTGGCCCGCCGCACCGACCGCGCTCGAGCGCTTGGTGCATCGCGCCGAGCCGTCGCTGGTGGGCGTCTGGGCGACGATCGAGGTGCGGGTCTCGTGGCAGGAGCCGGGGGCGCCTCCGCGCAGCTACGGCCCCTGGCAGATCACCTCGCGAGGCGAGGGGGTACTCGTTGGGAGCTCGGGGGTGGTCGCAACGGCAGCTGGACTGGTGGATCTCGCAGCGCCCGAGCGGCTGGCCGGGCTGATCGAAGAGCGCTTTTTGCTCGAGGTTGCAGAGGCATGGCGACGGGATGCGGAGGCTCGGGGGCAGCAAGTCGCGGAGGACAGCCTGCGCGAAGGCCTGCGGCGCCTGCGACGTCGCGGCAGCCTGGTTCTGGAGTCCGGCGCCGCACCGATGGTGCGGGTGGGGGTCGATTGGGGCGGTAAGGCCTTTGCGGTGCGAGGGATCGAGAGAGCGGGCGAGTCGGGCCGGGTCGCGCTGCTGACACTCGATGGCACTGGGCCCTTTCCGCGGCTGGCCACGAGACCGGGCTCGCTCGAGGCGGGGACGCGGGTGCGCTTGCTGCGCCGCCGCCCCACCGCACCTCCCGAGGTTGTCGACGGCCAGTTGTCCCGCCATCCCGAGGTTGCCGACGCGTGGGCGACCGATCTCGCGGTGACGGCCGGCATGAGTGGAGCGCCGGTCGTCGACGCCGACGGGCGTTTCGTGGGCGTCGCGATCGACAGTCTCGGCCGGGACTCGCCGTTCGGAGTTTCCTGGGTCGCGGCGGCGGGCCCGATCGACGGCGGGGCCGACCCCCTCGGCCCGTTGTGGGAGCAGGCCCTCGACGCGTCTTGGCAGGGCGACGTACGCGGTGCGCGATCCCATTTGGAGAGGATTCTCGCCATCCAGTCTGGTTTCGAGGTGGCTCGTCGCCGGCTCGAATCTCTTCCTCCACCCGACGAGGGGTGGCCGCCGCGACCGCTGCTGGTCGCTGTCGCGGCGGTGGTGGTACTACTGGGCGTGATCGCGGTGATTCTGGGCGCGACTTTGCGCAAACGCGCCGGCCGCGAGATGATTCGGTGAAGGGCCCTTCGGCGGGTCCAAGGAGTGATGGCGATGACTAGTTCCTTCCTCGGTCGCACGATAGCCGGCCGTTACGTGCTCGACTCGGAGATCGGCCGAGGCGGCATGGGTGTGGTCTACAAGGCCCGGCAGCCATCGCTCGCGCGCACCGTGGCGGTCAAAGTCCTGCCGCCGCAGCTGGCGATGGATCCCGAGTTCGTGGAACGCTTTCGCCAGGAAGCACAGACGATTGCGGGCCTGGCGCACGAGAACATCGTGCACGTCTACGACATCGTCGAGGAAGAGAACGCCTGCTTCATCGTGATGGAGTTCGTCGAGGGCCAGAATCTGCGCTCGCTGGTCAAGTCCCGGCGAGTCTCGCTCGAGGAGACGCGCTCGATCGGCGTGTCGGTCGCGCGGGCCCTTCACTTTGCCCACCAGCGCGGCATCGTGCATCGCGATGTCAAGAGCCACAACGTCATGATCACCGGCGAAGGCCGGGTCAAGCTGATGGACTTCGGCATCGCTCGGGTGGCCGGCAGCGGTATCAAGACCCAGACCGGTGCCGTGCTCGGTACCCCCGAGTACATGGCCCCGGAACAGGCGCAGTCGGGGTCGGTGACGGCGCAGACCGACATCTACAGCCTCGGTGTGATGTTGTTCGAGCTCGCCACCGGCAAGTTGCCCTTCACCGGCAACGATCCGTTTTCGGTGGCCCTCAAACACCTGACCGAAGAGCCGCCGCGGCCTCGCAGTCTCGATGCCTCGGTGCCGGAGTACCTCGAGGGCATCATCCTGCGCGCCATGGCCAAGGACCCGGCGGCGCGTTACGCCACCGCAGCGGATCTCGAAAGGGACCTGCTCGAGGGTGGAGCCGCGCTCGAGGCCGGGGCCACGCGACTCGAAGCGGTCGTGCCGGTGGTCAACGTCGGCCCGATGGGGCCGCACGGCTACACCCCGGTGCCGTCGGCGTGGGATCCTGCTCGCGGATCGACCCCGCCACCGACCTGGTCGACTGCGCCGCCCGCGGCGGGGACACCACCGCCGCCGACCTTCGCTCCGGGCACGGCGCCCTACCCGCAGCAGCCGGCCTATGGCGGTTGGCAGCCGCCGGCAGGAGGAGGAACACCACCGCCGCCGACCTTTGCACCGGGTGCCGCGCCGGGTGGCTGGGGCGCCCCTCCACCGGGCGGGACTCCTCCAGGGACCTGGGCCGGCCAGGCTGCCTGGGGTGGACAACCGCCCCATCCGGATCCCGCCTATCGTTCGGGAGGCTCTCGCACGGGATTGTGGGTGCTGCTGGCTGCGATTGCGCTTTTCGGCCTGATCGGCGTGGGAGTGCTGGCGTGGGTGATGTGGGGACGAGTGGCGGCGCCCGAGAGGGTCGCCGAGATCATGTCCGAGGCAGATCCCTCGGCCCCGGTGACGACGGTTGGACCCGGGGTGCAGCCGCCGACCCAGGAGCCCGTGACACCCCCGCTGGGTCTCGACGAGATCCTGCGGGAGGATCCACAAGAGCAGCCGGTCGAGGCCGAGCCCGAGCCGGTGGCCGAGCCGGCCGTCGCGCCGCCGGTGGTCACTCCCAAACCCAAGCCCGTTCCGGTGGCTCCTCCGCCCGCGGTCGTCGAGCCTGCTCGGGTCGAACCGGAGCCCGAACCGGAGCCCGAGCCGGCGCGGCCGGTGCGCAAGTTCCGACCACCGATCAGCGGCTCGTTTGCCTGCACCGAGGCGGTCGAGTTCCACGTCGACCCGGACGACGCGATGGTGTCGATCTTCCACGGTGAGGGCGACCTCGAGCCGATCGGAATCGCCGACGACTGGGACGGTCGCGGCGGTGGCCAGAAGTGGCGGCCCGCCAAGGGCACCTACATCGTGCAGTTCGACTTGAAGGGCTATCGCTCCCAGTGGGCCGAGATCGAGTTCGGGAGCGGCGGCAAGAAGGTCTGCGACGTCGACAACGAGCTGCGCGAGGAGAACTAGAAAGCGGGTACCGGGTACCGGGTACCGGGGACCAGGGACCGAACGGCGTCTGCGAGGTGCACCACGGAGGGTGCATGCCGACTGCTAGACTCCCGCCGATGTTTGGTCGGGCTCGCTCCGGGTCGGTGTTGTGTCCTTCGTGCGGGTCGCTGGTCGGCGTGCGCGATGCCGCCTGTCTGCGATGCGGGCGGCGCAACCCGGGGCTGTTCGGCTTTGCGCCGGTGCTGCGTGGGTTCGGCGAGGTGGGAGACCTCATCGCGATCGCCTGTGTTGTGCTCTATGTGGCGACGTTGGCGGTCGACCCGAGCCGGATCTTCGCGGGTGGGCCGCTGGCCTTCCTCGGGCCGAGTTTCCCGGCGCTGTTTGCCTTCGGTGCGAGCGGTCCGATTCCAGTGCTCGAGGGTGGGCGCTGGTGGACGGTGCTGACCGCCGGCTGGTTGCACGGCGGGTTGCTCCACATCGGCCTGAATGTCTACTACCTGCGACCGCTGGCGCACCAGCTCGCCGAGGTCTACGGCGCCGGGCGAACGCTGATCGTGTTCGTGCTGGGTTCGGCGGTGGGTTTCCTGTTCAGCACGTTCGGTGTTCTCGCTCCGGCTCCGGTGGTGATGATCATGGGTGGAGGGGGCTACACGGTGGGTGCCTCCGCCGGCATCCTCGCTTTCATCGGTGCGCTGTATGCATGGGCGGAACGCACCGGCAATCGCTACGCCACCGCTCGGATCTGGTCGATGCTGGGCTTTCTGGCCTTGTTCGGGATCCTCGGCCGCGGCCTCGGCATCGACAACTGGGCGCACCTCGGCGGATTCGTCGGTGGTTGGGCGATCGGGCGGCTGCTCGATCCGCTGACGCCCGAGCGGGGCGATCACCTCCTGGTCGCGCTGGCGCTGCTGGTCGCCACGGCAGGGGCCTTCACGGCCAACTTGCTGCTCGCATTCGGGGTGATTTGATGTCGCGCTTGCCACATCTGCCGCTTGCGGCGACCGCGCCGCTCGACGCAGAAGAAGTGCGGCGTTACGGTCGCCACCTGGTGATTCCCGAGGTGGGGGTCGAGGGCCAACTGCGGCTCAAGGCCGCGCGGGTGGTGTTGATCGGCGCCGGAGGGCTCGGCTCGCCGGCCTCGCTCTACCTCGCCGCCGCCGGCGTCGGCACCCTCGGACTGGTCGAGTTCGACGCCGTCGATGTGAGCAACCTCCAGCGTCAGATCCTCTACGGCAGCGCCGACGTTGGTCGGCCCAAGCTCGAGGTCGCGGCCGAACGTCTCGAGGCGATCAACCCGCATATCACCGTGCGGCGCCATTCAGTGCGACTCGACAGTCACAACGTGCTCGATCTGGTGGCCGACTACGACGTCGTCGTCGACGGATCGGACAACTTTGCCACTCGCTACGTCGTCAACGACGCGTGTGCGCTCGAGGGCAGACCGCTGGTCTACGGCGCGGTGTTGCGGTTCGAGGGGCAGGTGTCGGTGTTCTGGCGTCCTCACGGCCCGTGTTATCGCTGTCTGTTCCCCGAGCCGCCGCCGCCGGGTCTGGTGCCTTCGTGTGCCGAGGCCGGCGTGCTCGGGGTGTTGCCCGGCATGGTCGGGGCGATGCAGGCCAACGAGGCGATCAAGCTGATCCTGGGCCAGGGTGAACCGCTGATCGGTCGATACCTCGTCCTCGATGCGCTCGGAATGCGGCTGCGGGAATTGCGGCTGCAGCGCGACCCCGGCTGCCCGCTGTGCGGCGACCATCCCTCGATCACCGCGCCGGTCGAGATCGACACCACGTGTGAGGTGCCGAGTGTCGAAGGCCGCGTCGAGATCGACGTACACGAGCTCGACGCCTGGCGACGCCAGGGCCGGCCGCATCAGCTGATCGACGTGCGCGAGCCGGTCGAGGAGAGCATTGCCCGCGTCGACGGGGCGCTGCTCGTGCCGCTACGGAGCTTGCCGCAGCGCGTGGGCGAGATCGCGCGCGACCGACCGGTGGTGGTGATGTGCCACCACGGCGGACGCTCGGCTCGGGCGGTGGGCTTCCTGCGCAGCCAGGGATTCGACGCCACACTCAACCTGGTCGGTGGCATCGACGCTTGGAGTCGTGAGGTCGATCCCGGGGTGGCGAGGTACTGAAGGAGGTACCTTCTGAGACCTCAGCTCTCCAGCCGAACCACGACTTCCAGATCGTCGTCGGTCGAGGCTTCCTGGTCGGGACCGCTGCTGAAGAGCATGACCTCGGAGGTCGAGAGCGCGACGAAGCCGTAGTCGAGACCATCGAACGGATCGGTGGGGAAGTCGGCGTCGGGGCGAAGTTCCGTCCAGATCTCTTCCAGCCGGTCGCCGTCGAGCACGACCTCCCCTGCATCGCGATGGTGCTCGCGCACGAGCTCGGCGAGCTGGTCGAGCTCGACGCGGGCCTGCTCGGCCGCGACGGCGGGGTCCTCGACGAGGTGGGACTCTTCGGAGTACGAGCTCGCCTGCGCTCCGCCGGCGGCCCCCAGGAGCGGAACGATCTTGGTGGTCCAGAGCGCGACCATGGCCACCGTCGCCAACGTCGGGAGCGTCACCACGGCCCCCAGGAGCAGCGCGGCGCGCAGGGCCCCGCGTCCGGTAGCCGCCGGGAGTTCGGCGAACTGGTCGGGAGTCAGCGCAGCGACCCGCTCACTGAGGGGTGGATAGCTCGACAGCCACTTGCCGAGGGTCATGCAGCCGGTGTCGAGGTCGGCGCGTTGGGCGACGAAGGCGTCGAGGCGCACCTTGGGGCCGAAGGTGGCGCCGGCGGCGAGGATCGCAAGGCCACGGTGGGCCGCCTCGACCTCGCCACACAAGACGGCGCCCCAGCGGTCGCAGGTGAGCTCGCAGGCGCGCGAGTAGGCGGTGCCGAGGAATGGGATCAGCCGTCCGGGCGCAGTGACGACGAACCAGTCGAGATGGCCCGCCTTGATGTGGGCAAGCTCGTGGCCGATGATCATGTCGCGTGCCCGTGGATCATCGACGCAGGCCTCGAGGAGGTCGCTGTAGAGGACCATCAGTCGGCCGCGGAAGAACTTGGTGGCGAAGGCGTTGAGGGAACCGCCGGCCTCCATCAGGTAGGCCTCGGGTGGGGCTTCGAGCCCTGCGGCTTGCGAAAGCTCGACCACCCGCTGCCAGAGCTGGGGAAACTGGCCGGGGCCGAGGCGCACGGCGCTGCCGCGAATATGGGTGATGAAGACCAGGTGTGTGGCGAACAGAAACAGGACGATGAAGGCGACGTAGATCAGGCCGATCAGGCTGAGCGCCAGCAACGCCCAGATCGCGAGTGACGCCAGGATCACCAGAATCCGCAGCGGCAGCTCGGAAGGCCAACGTTCGAGCACGGGGGGCGAAGCACTGTTCATTCGTGGGCTCCTGTTTCGAAAGAGTCTAGCTCGCGGTCACCCGAGGAAGCGCAGCCGCTCCCGAGTCGGGGCCACGGGAGCAACTCCGGGGGCGATTTCGCGTAGACGGGTGAGGATTGGAGGAACAATGCGAGCGATTGTGGTTGGCTGTCTGCTGGTGTGTTCGATCGGAAGCCTCGGAGCGCAGGAGGAACCGGCTTGGATGGGTTCCTATCGAGCGATGCTCGAAGCGCGCCAGGCCGGCGATGCCGAGGGGTGGCTGCGCGGTGCGCGCGCGACCCTCGACGGGCGGCCGGATCATCCGATCCTGATGTTCCACGAGGCACGGGCGCTCGGCGTGCTCGGTCGCCACGAGGAGGCGGTCGCAGCGCTCGCGCGAATCGTGGCTGTCGGCGCTTGGCTCGATCCAGGAGAGTCGCCCGAGCTCGAGGCGACCCGCGCGACGGCTGCCTACCAGGTGTTCATCGAGGCGGCGAAGGCGACGCGGGCACACGCCGGCCCGAGCCGGGTGGGGCACGAGATCGCAACTCCGGGAATTGTGCCGGAAGGTATCGCCAGGGATCCCCGTGATGGGGCCCTCTACGTCGGCTCGATGACCGGCCGCTCGATCCTGCGCGTCCGCGCCGACGGCACCACCGAGGAGGTGATCGCCTCGGGTCGCGACGGCTTGCTCGACCCGCTGGGTATCGACATCGATCCTGGACGCGACGAAATCTGGGCTGTGTCGGTGGTGGCACCCGAGCTCGGCGAGCGCGAGGGAGTCGGCAGGACCGCGGTTCACGCATGGCGCCTCGGCGATCGGCAGCTGATCACTCGGGTGGTGCTCGAGCCCAAGGAGGATGAGCCCCACCAGCTCAACGACTTGGCGATTGCGGCGGACGGCGCCGTCTACACCACGGATCCGGTGGCGGGCATGGTGTGGCGGGTCGGCCGGGGCCCCGGCGCCGCTCTGGAGCCGATGTCGGAGCCCGGCGCCGCTCCGGGTGCCAACGGCATCATCGTCGACGAGACGCGCAAGGTGGCATGGATCGGGTGCTACAACTTCGGCCTGTGTCGACTGGACCTCGAGACCAGGGAGGTCGAGATCCTCGATCCTCCGGCGGGTGTGACCCTGCTCGGCATCGATGGTCTCGAGCTGCACGACGGGAATCTACTTGCCATCCAGAATGCCTATGGGCTCGATCGCTTGGTGCATATCTCACTCGATCCGTCTGGGCGGGCGATCACGGCGGTCGAGGTCCTCGATGCACGTCATCCTGCCCAGCACGACCCGACCACCGGCGTGGTCGTGCCGCCGAGCGGTGGAGCACCCGCACGCTTTCTCTGGATCGCCAATGCCCGCATCGACCCGTGGTATCGCAGCGGCGGCAAGGAGCAACCGACCGGACCGACGTTCCTTCTGGGTGTCGATTTGGGGAAGGGATTGGGGGAGTAAGGGAGTAAGGGACGAAGGGACTAAGGGACGAAGGGACTGAGGGACTTCGGATCGGAGTCCCAATACCCAATACCCAATACCCAATACCCAGTACCCAGTACCCGGTACCCGGTACCCGTCATAAGCAACTGTTAGGCTACCCGGCCTCACAGCAGCGGAGCCCACATGCGAGTTCTGGTCGTCGACATCGGAGGCAGCGCGGTCAAGGTCCGCGCGAGTGGCGAGGCTGAGGCGCGCAAGATCGAGAGTGGGCCGGAGTTTGCTCCCAACGAACTGGTCGCGATCGTCCGGCCGCTGATCGAAGAGCTCGGAGTCGGTGCGGTCGCGCTTGGCGTCCCGGCGCCGGTGCGCGGAGGGCAGATCGTCGGCGAGGCTCCGAATCTCGGCGGTGGATGGAGAGGCTTCGACTTCGAGACGGCTCTCGGGGTGCCGGTGCGGGTGGAGAACGACGCGGCGATGCAGGCGCTCGGCAGCTACCGCGGGGGGCGCATGCTGTTCCTCGGGCTCGGGACCGGGCTCGGCAACTGCCTCGTCGACGATGGCCGCGTCGTGGCCCTCGAGCTCGCCCATCTGCCCTACCGCGAGGCGACCTACGAAGATCACCTGGGCAAACGCGGTCTCGAGGCTTTCGGCGAGGATCGGTGGCGGGAGGCAGTGTTCGAGGTCGTTCCGCTGCTGGCTGCCGCCGTCGTCGCCGATGACGTCGTCATCGGTGGTGGACTGGTGCACCGCCTGCCGGATCTCCCGCCCGGGTGCCGCCGGGGCGACAACAACAACGCGTACCTCGGCGGCCTGCGCATGTTCGAGCGGCCCTTGGCCGATGTCGGCACCCCCCCCGCCAAGCTCGCGGCTTGGTGGCGGGAACTGGCGCGATCGCGGACCAGACTCTCCGAGCTGTCGCTGCGCCGCCTCCTGGACCAGCCGGGTCGCGTCGAAGAGTGGGTGTTCCACGTTGCCGGCCTGCGGGTCGACCTGTGTCGCCATCTGGTCGATCGGCAGGTCCTTCAGCAGCTGCTCGGGCTCGCTCGAGCTGCCGGGGTCGAAGAGCTGCGCGAGGCGATGTTTGCGGGCGAGGCGATCAACACCACCGAAAACCGGGCGGTCCTGCACGTGGCGCTGCGCAACTTCGCCGATCGGCCGATGCGGGTCGCAGGGGAGGACGTGATGCCCGCCGTCCGGGCGACCCGAGCGCGGGTCGGTGAGCTCGCCGAGCGGATTCGCTCGGGCGCGTGGCGCGGAGCTACGGGGGCCGCTATCCGAGACGTGGTCAACATCGGCATCGGCGGCTCGGACCTCGGTCCGGCGATGGTGGTCGAGGCACTACCGCATCTCGCCTCGAACGGCCGGCGCCTGCACTTCGTCTCGAACGTCGACGGGGCGCATCTTGCCGAGACGCTACGCCACCTCGATCCGGCGACGACACTGTTCATCGTCGCGTCCAAGACTTTCACCACCCAGGAGACCTTGGCCAACGCCCGCAGTGCGCGGCGCTGGCTGGTCGCGGCGCTGGGCGAAGGCGCGGTCGCCGCCCACTTCGTGGCGGTGTCGACCAACGCCGAAGAAGTAGCTCGATTCGGGATCGACACGGCCAACATGGTCGGCTTCTGGGATTGGGTCGGTGGGCGCTACTCGTTGTGGTCGGCGATCGGCCTGCCGATTGCAATCGCGGTCGGGGCAGCAGGATTCGAGCGGTTGTTGCGAGGCGCCTTCGAGGTCGACGAACACTTCCGCTCGGCGCCGCTCGAGTCGAACGTTCCGGTGCTGCTCGCACTGCTCGGCGTGTGGTACCGCAACTTCTGCGGCTTCCAGGCCCACGCGGTGTTGCCCTACGACCAACGCCTGCGGCGGCTGCCGGCGTACCTCCAACAAGCCGACATGGAAAGCAACGGCAAAGGTGTCGATCGCGAGGGGCGGCCGCTGGGGATCGACACCGGACCGATCGTGTTCGGCGAGCCGGGCACCAACGGCCAACACGCATTCTACCAACTGCTGCACCAGGGCACCACTCCGGTGCCGATGGACCTGCTCGGTGCGCTCGAGACCGACCATCCGATCGGCGATCCGCCAGGGCTACACCACCAGATGTTGCTCGCCAATCTGATCGCCCAGGCCGAGGCGTTTGCGATCGGTCGGACAGCCGAGGAAGCAGCGGCCGAGCTCGCAGCGCAGGGCAAGGATGCCGCCGCGACTCGCCGGCTTCTGCCGCACAAGGTCTTCCCCGGCAATCGTCCGAGCACGGTGATCACCTATCGGCGCTTGGATCCCTTCACTCTGGGTGCCTTGATTGCGCTGTACGAGCACAAGATCTTCGCCATGGGAGCGGTTTGGCAGCTCGACTCCTTCGACCAATGGGGAGTCGAGCTCGGCAAGACCTTGGCAAACCGCATCCTGCCCGAGCTCGCCGGCGGTTCCGGGGGGCACCACGACGCGGCCACTTCGGCCCTGATCGACGAGGTGCGACGCCGCGGCGGCGAGGCTGCTGCGGAATGACACGACTCGCGCATCTCGGCGCCGGTGCCCTGTTGGTCGTGCTGGCGTGGTTACCCTCGATCGTGCTGGCCGACAAGGGGGCGTGGTTCCTGCCTCCCATCGACATCCGCCAGGCCGCGCTGTTCGTGGCCGCTGCCTGGTGGGGTTGGCCGGGTTGGTTGGGAGCCACCCTCGCGTTCACCGCGACCGTGGGCCACCCACTCGAGGCGAACGCATGGGCCGTCGTTTCCCTGCTGCCAGTGGTCGGCGCGGTCGGCGCGGTCGTGCTGCCGCACCTCGTACCTCGCTTCGACCGGACCCTGCGCCAGCCATGGTCCTTGGCGGCTGCGGCCATCGCCGCCGCGGCTTGGGCGTTCCTGGCGGCCGGGGTGCAGTCGCGGCTCGTCTTTGCCGATGCGATGGGGTCGGCGTGGGCGGTGTGGGGTGTCAGCCTCCTGTGCACCTATCTCGTGGGCGTAGTCCCGGTTGTTGCGGGCGTCGAGCTGGTCTCCCAGCTCCGACGGGCAGTGGCCCCCTCGACCCGCCAGCTCCTGAGGATCGGGGTGTTCGGTGCCCTGGCGATTGCCGCCGGAGTCGGCGGTTCATGGCTGTCACAGCAGCTGCCGGTGACCCGGATGTGGGTCGCTCTGCTGATGCTCGTTCCGGTCGTCGTCGCGGCTCGCTGGTGGAGCAGTGCCGGGGGAGTCCTGGCTGCAGCGCTGGTCGGCGCGGGCTACCTCCAGGCCGGCGCCCAGCAGGGTGTCGGCATCGGTTCGCACCACGAGACCGTCGAACAAGCGGGGCTGGTGGCCACCTTGTGGGTGGTTGGTGCGCTGCTCGGGGTCAGCAGTTGGCGGCAGAACCAGCTGATCTCCACGCTGCGG
Organism: uncultured Thermoanaerobaculia bacterium; assembly: GCA_964599475.1. Classification (GTDB taxonomy): domain Bacteria; phylum Acidobacteriota; class Thermoanaerobaculia; order Multivoradales; family CAZRFU01; genus CAZRFU01. Next base: position 6,620 of record CAZRFU010000082.1, on the reverse strand, counting down.
GGTCAGCAGGAGCTGCTCGCACGGGATCTCGAACGAGTCGTCCGGGCACTCTCGGGTGCGGTCGAGGCCAAGGATCAGTACACCGAAGGACACCTGCAGCGGGTCACCCATTACGCCGTGCGAGCCGGCACCGCCCTGGGACTGGAGCGACAGGATCTCGAGATGTTGCGGATCGCCGCGACCCTGCACGACGTCGGCAAGATCGGGATCCCGGGATCGATCTTGAAGAAGCCCGGCCCGCTCTCCGACGACGAGTACCGCGAAATGATGCGTCATCCCGAGATCGGGGCCCGCCTGCTGGGCCAGCTCGACGGCTTCGAACGGGCGGCGGAGTTGGTGCTCCACCACCAGGAGCGCTACGACGGGCGCCGAGACGGGCCCTTTCCCGGCTACCCGGCGGGTCTGGCGGGGGAAGCCATTCCGCTCGGCTCACGCATCGTGGCGGTCGTCGATGCCTTCGACGCGATGACCACCGATCGCCCCTACCGTCGGGCCTTACCGCTCGAGGTGGCCAAGGACGTGCTGCGGCGCGAGAGTGGGCAGCAGTTCGATCCGCGGGTCGTCGACGTGTTCCTGCAGCTGGTCGAGGCCGAGCCGTGGTTCGGCGAGGAGGCAAGGTGATGGACGAGAGGTTGCTCGAAGCTGCCGCCGCGGTTGCCCGATCCGAGGGAGAGCCGCTGCTCGCAGCACTCGAACGGGCGCGGCGACGGGCGGCGGGAGTCGCTGCGCTGTTGGCGATCGGCGTCGTCGGGTTGGTGGTGTCGTGGTCGGGATCGGCGCTGCTCGGCCCCGGGGCTCCCGAACGCCTGCTGCCGACACTGGCGGTGTTGTTGGCTGCGGCATGGTGCGGCTACCGCATCGCCGAGATGCGCTTCCTGCGGCGCATCGAACGCCTGCTCGAGGCTCGTCCCGACGCGTGAAACGCTGGGCATTCGTGATCTCGAGCCATGGCTACGGCCACGCCACCCGAGCCGTGGCGGTGGCCGAGGAATGGCTCGAGCGGGATTCGGATCTCGAGCTCATTCTCGTGACGCGAAGCCCGCGGTGGCTGTTTGCCGAGTTGCTGGCGACCGGGCGGGTCGAGATCTGGCGTTGGGCGACCGATGTCGGTTTCATCCAGAGCGACGCCGTGGCCGAAGACCACGCACGGACCGCCGCCGAAGCTGCACGCTACCTCGGCCGGCTGCCGCGACGAGCAACCGACCTCGCCCGCCGGCTGCGTCGAGCGCGGGTCGTGGGCGTGGCCGTCGATATCGCGCCGCTCGGTTTGGCGGCGGCGGAGGCTGCGGGGGTCCCCGGCGTGTTGATCGAGAGCTTCACCTGGGATTGGCTCTACGAGCGCAGCTCGAGCCCGCAGCTGCGTGGTCTTGCCGACCGATTCGCGGCGGTCTTCGCCACAGCAAGGCTGCGGGTACGATGTGCTCCCTGGTGTGGCTCCGCTGAGCTCGGGGATCGGCAGGTCGAGCCGATCGTGCGCCGGTCCGGCCTCGGGAGGTCGCAGCAGCGCCGTGCTCTCGGCATCGAGGTCGGCGAAGCCGTCGTCCTGGCGACGATGGGTGGCTTCGGGTGGCGCTGGCGCGTCGAACAACTCGCAGCGTTGCCACAGAGTACCGCCGACGGTCGCCGGCTGCGCCTGGTGGCGCCCGGAGCCCCGCCTGCGGCTGGACGGCTTCCCAACGTGATCCGCTTGCCCCACCACCATCGCTTTCGCCATCCCGACTTGGTCGGGGCGGCCGACCTCGTCGTCGGCAAGCTCGGCTACGGCACGGTAGCCGAGACCGCTCGAGCGGGTGCGCGGTTGTTGTGGGTTCGCCGTCCGAGTTTCCCTGAGTCCGCCGAGCTCGAGCAGTGGGTCAGCCGGCACCTGGTAGGGTGTGGCGTCGACCCGGAGGCTCTGGCCGACGGTAGCTGGATCGGGGCAATCGGCGACGCGCTCGCCCCACCCGCGCGGCCTGCGGTTTCGTGTCGAGGAGCGGCACAGGTGGTCGACGTCCTGGAGGAGTTGGCATGAGCGGCCGCCGCTGGTTGTGGCGACCGGAGATTCTGATCGAGCTCGAGCGGCTGGGCTTTTCTCCCCACCCCTCGACCTCTCCTCAGCTCGTCCGTGACAGCGTCAAGCTGCTGCAGAACTTCGAGATCCGTGGCCTACGGGGTGAGTGTCTGGCGCTCGAGGCGCGGCTCGGGCCGCAGCCGCTCGAGCCGTATCGCGAGCGGGTGCGTGCGGTCACGGCGAAGTATCGGGTGTTGGCCACGCCTCCGGAGACGTGGGCGGTGGAACTGTAGGTGCGCTCCAGGCCGTGGTGTCGCCGGACTCGAACCCATCGCTGAAGGTCGGAGTGGGGAGTGGGGGTGAGCAGACCAGATTGGCGAGGTCGGAGAGGGGGAGGTCGGGAGCACGCCCGATCGCACCGCCGGCCGTTGTCAGTGAGGCGACGTCGGAACCCAAGGCGAGGGCGAGTTGCGCCTCGGCGCCATGGGGTTGGACCAAGGCGACGATGGGTGTTGGATCTGGACCTGGGCGATCGGCGATGCGCAAGATGTCGCTGCCGAGGTGGCAGGGGATTCCCAGGATGCCCCTGGAGAGGTAGTTCAGCGGGTAAACAGCCCAGTAGTTGCCGATCGCCACCTCGACGCCTCGGCGCTCGAGCTCCTCGACGAGGCGGGCCTGGCTCGCGAGCCCCTGACGCCAGAGCGCTCGTTCGGGGGTCCCGGGGAGCGGCAACACGATGAGGTTCCACACCAGCAGCAGGGGAACGAAGAGGAACGTGATCGCACGCCGCCAGCGGGGGACCGCCGAGAGGCCGAGCGATACCAGCAGCGGCAGGACGAGGATCGCCGGCATGACGTAGCGCACGGTCAGGCCACGGACCGAGCCGGCGCTGGAGGCGAGGTTCAGCAGCACCACGAACGCCATCACCAGCAGGCTGAGCGTGACGGCCGACCGGTTGGTCGGATCGTCCCGGTGTGCGCTCGCGACACCCCATGCCGCCAGGGTGAGGCTCGAGGCGATGATCAGCCAGCGCACCCACATCAGTCCGCCATCGATCCCTGCGCCCGGTCCGGTCACCCCACCGGATGCCAGCAACTCGGGGACGTTCTCGGTGATCAGGTACCGCAGGTTGGCCAGCAGCTCACCCCTATCTGCGGGTTCGGCGGCAAAGTTCGCGCTGAGCCGTCCCTCGACCGGCCCGAGCTGGGCCAGCCACCAGGGTAGGGATCCCACGAGGGCGGTGAGTGCACCGGTGAGCAGGTCTGATGGCCTGGGCCAGCGACGCTGCAAGAGCAACCAAAGTGCCGCCGGAATGGCGCAGCTGAGGGTCTGGATCGACATCCACAGACCCAGGCCAACCGCCAGGCCGAACCAGCCCCAGCCGGCCCGATCCCGTCGTCGCTCGAGCCGGGCGCCGGTCCACAGGATCGCCGTGCAGGACAACAGGACCTCGGGATAGGGGTTGGGCATCGAGGTCCAGAACAACACCGCCGGAGGTGCAAAGGCGATCATCGCGCCGACCCCGGGAGCATCCCAGCGGCCAAGGATCTCGCGACAGAAGGCGAGCCACACCAACATCGTCGCGAGCTGGATCAGCAGCGGGTGGAGGTGGATCGCCTCACGCGTCTCGCCGACGAGCAGGAAAAGGCCGGCCATCAGGTACCCGCCGATGGCGCCGTGCCGCGCCGGGGTGAGGAAGATCGGCCATTCCCCTTCGAGAACCGCGCGGGCGGTGAGCGGCCCGAGCAGGGCGTCGGCTTCGGCGGGGTACTGGTAGACCGGCAACGCCAGGGCCAGCCGCAGCAGGGCTCCGGTCAGCAAAATGGCGGCGAGGGAGGCAAAACGGCGCATCGGGCGGCTGGGGCGCGTCACCCGGCGCCCTCGAGCTGGTACTGTAGCGCGATGCATCGCTGTTCGTCGATGGAGGAGGTTTGAACCAATGCCGACACTGCTCGACTCCACGGTCCGCGAAGCCCTGGTGACGCGGGAGCCCTTTGCGCAGAGCCGCAAGATCTACGTCGCCGGCGACCTTCATCCGGATGTGCGGGTGCCGATGCGCGAGATCGCCCTGTCGCGCCCGGAGCTCGAGCCGGTGGTGGTCTACGACACCTCGGGTCCCTACACCGATCCCGGGGTCGACATCGACCTCACTCGGGGCCTCGCGCCGCTGCGAGCGGCCTGGATTCGCGGCCGCGGCGACGTCGAGGAGCTCGAGGACTTCAGCTCGGGCTACACCCGGCTGCGACGGGCACCCGCTTCGGACCAGTTTCCCTCGCGGCGTCGTCCGCTGCGTGCTCGAGCCGGCGCACGGCCGACCCAGCTGACCTACGCGCGCCGGGGAGAGATCACACCGGAGATGGAGTTCGTCGCGATCCGCGAGAACCAGCGGCGCAGCGGCACGTCGGTCCAACACCCCGGCGAGAGCTTCGGCGCGCCGATCCCGCGGGAGATCACGCCGGAGTTCGTGCGCTCCGAGGTCGCGCGTGGCCGCGCCATCATCCCCGCCAACATCAATCACCCCGAGCTCGAGCCGATGGCGATCGGGCGCAACTTCCTGGTCAAGATCAACGCCAACATCGGCAACTCGGCGGTGTCGTCGTCGATTGCCGAGGAAGTGGAGAAGTTGGTGTGGGCGACCCGCTGGGGCGCCGACACGGTGATGGACCTGTCCACCGGCAAGAACATCCACGAGACCCGCGAGTGGATCCTGCGCAACTCGCCGGTGCCGATCGGCACGGTGCCGATCTACCAGGCACTCGAGAAGGTCGGCGGGCGCCCCGAGGAGCTCAGCTGGGAGCTCTACCGTGACACCTTGATCGAGCAGGCGGAGCAGGGGGTCGACTACTTCACCGTGCACGCCGGGGTGCTGCTGCGCTACATCCCGATGACTGCGAGGCGGGTCACCGGGATTGTCTCGCGCGGTGGCTCGATTCTCGCCAAGTGGTGCCTGGCCCACCACCAGGAGAACTTCCTCTACACCCGGTGGGACGAGATCTGCGAGATCATGGCGGCCTACGACGTCTCGTTTTCCATCGGCGATGGTCTCAGGCCTGGATCGATTGCCGACGCCAACGACGAGGCCCAATTCGGCGAGTTGAAGACCCAAGGCGAGTTGACCCGTCGTGCCTGGGATCACGGCGTCCAGGTGATGAACGAAGGGCCCGGGCACGTGCCGATGCAGCTGATCAAGGAGAACATGGACAAGCAGCTCGAGTGGTGCGGCGAGGCGCCGTTCTACACGCTCGGCCCGCTGACCACCGACATCGCACCGGGCTACGATCACATCACCTCGGCGATCGGCGCGGCGATGATCGGATGGTACGGGACCGCCATGCTCTGCTACGTCACGCCCAAGGAACACCTCGGCCTCCCCGATCGCGACGACGTGCGTGAAGGGGTCGTCACCTACAAGATCGCCGCCCACGCCGCCGATCTCGCCAAGGGGCATCCAGGCGCGCAGCGCCGCGACGATGCGCTGTCCACCGCACGCTTCGAGTTTCGCTGGACCGACCAGTTCGCCCTCGCCCTCGATCCCGAGCGCGCCCGCTCGTTCCACGACCAGACCTTGCCGCAAGAAGGCGCCAAGGTCGCGCATTTCTGCTCGATGTGTGGCCCCAAGTTCTGCTCGATGGAGCTCACCCGCCAGATCCGCGAGGACTACGGCGACGGATCCGAGGCGGCGGCGGGAATGGAGGAAAAGGCGCGGGAGTTCCGGGAGGCGGGAGGGGAGATCTATCAGGTCGTGGGGGAAGGGAGTGGGAGGGGGACGAGGGACTGAGATCAGAGGTGTTGGGTGTTCGGGGTTGGTGGTTAGGGTTGGTCGGAGAAGGAACGCACGTTGCGGCGACTGCCGGGAGTCGGTCGCAATCCGCCGTCCGAGGCGCGGCGTATCTTGGACGAGGAGGGGACACCGTGCGACGGATCGCTCTGATGCTGTTGATGGCAGGTTGTGCAGCGGGAGTTGGCGCGGAGACGCGCACCGCGACGTTTGCCACCGGCTGATTCTGGGGAGGTGACGCCCAGTTTGGGGGTCTGCGTGGGGTAGTGGCGACCGAGGTCGGGTTCGCTGGCGGGACCACTGCGAAGCCGACGTACCACGACCTCGGCGACCATGTCGAGGCGGTGCGTGTTACCTATGACCCCGAGGTGATCACCTACCCGGAGCTGCTCCAGGTCTACTGGAACAGCCATCCCCACGATCTGCCACCCCCCGAGGATCCACGCGTGGCGGTGGCGGTGTTGTACGACGGCGGTGCGCAGAAACAAGCGGCGGGTGAGTTCCTCAGGTCGACCGGCGGGCGGGGAGCACTGGCCGAGCTGCGACCGTTGGGACATTTCACTCCGGCCGAGCGCCGGCAGCAGAAGTTCCATCTCCAAAGGGCGCGCCCGGAGTTGGTCGCCGAGTTGACCCGCAACTACCCATCGCTCGACGCCTTCTTGGCCAGCACCGCGGCGGCGCGGATCCACGCGGTGTTCCGCGGGGTCGCAGGTCCCGAAGCCCTCGCCGAAGCTGCAGCGGAGCTCGGCATGGAAGCCGAGGAGCTCGCACGGCTCCTGAGGCGGGCTCCCGAACCCTAGGTACGAAGGCCACTGGAGCCCCGGCTCTTAGCCCGCGGCCCCACACCAGGAC
>CAZRFU010000081.1:0-22360 GCA_964599475.1 uncultured Thermoanaerobaculia bacterium | reverse complement strand
CGGCAAGGCCGAGGAAGCTCACCGAGAAGCCGCCGCAACGATCGCGCGAGCCTGCATCAACATTGGCCTCCCGACGCCGGCCGCAGTCACAGTACTCCCCTCCATCACGATGCCCGGTGTCGCCAAGGCGAGGCAGTTCCCACCGTTCCCCACCGAGCCCGGGAAGGTTCGTCGGGTCAAGGTCCACGCCGTGGTTCGCTTCCATGAGCCCGTGCTCGGCCCAGTTGTGCTCGGTGCCGGGCGCTTCCTGGGAATGGGGCTGATGCGCCCGTTCGACGACGGAGAGACGACATGAGCGAAGCCGACTTCGACCGATTCTGGCGGGAGGTCTGGGGTGAGGATCGTCCTCCGTTTCCATGGCAGAAACGCCTCGCTGCGCAGCTGCTCCAGTCCGGCTCGCTGCCTCCGGCGCTCGACCTTCCGACCGGAGTCGGCAAGACCAGCGTCATCGACATCGCACTCTTCGCCCTGGCACATCGCCCGGAGGACTTCCCGCGCCGAGTCGTTTTTGTCGTCGACCGTCGAGTCATCGTCGACCAGGCAGCACGACATGCGACGGCCTTGGCAGGGGCGCTCGCGCGCGCCACGAGCGGCTCCCTAGCTCACACAGTGGCGTCTCGCCTGCGTGGCCTGTGGGGTGGAACGAGTGAGGATCCACCCTTCGGCGTCGCCACTCTTCGGGGAGGTGTGCCTCGCGACCCGACTTGGGCAGATCGACCCGATCGTCCCATGGTTGTCGTCTCGACCGTCGACCAGGCCGGCTCACGTTTGTTGTTTCGGGGCTACGGCCTGTCACCATCCCAACAACCGGTACATGCCGGTCTGCTGGGCTCGGACGCGCTCTTTCTCCTCGACGAGGTTCACCTCTCAGTGCCCTTTGCCGAGACCCTCGAGGCCATCTCGCGCCTCCGGCGGCACACGGCCAAACCCCTCCGCCCATGGGCCTTCCTGGCAATGTCCGCAACCCTCCAGCCGACCCCCCACCGCAGCGGGGCGCCCTTTGCCCTCGAAGAGGACGACCTTGCTCACCCGGTGCTGCAGAAGCGCTTGGAGTCGAGCAAGATCGCCAGGCTCAGTGAGGTACCGGCCAAAGGGCGGGACGAGGCCAACAAGCGGTCCCTTCTTGCGACCAGCGCCGCCAAAGAGGCGCGAGCGTTCCTCGCGAAGGGCTCGCGGGCCGTCGCTGTCGTCGTCAATCGGGTCGATACTGCGCGATCTGCCTACGAAACACTGCTCGCGGCGGTGGGTCCGGCCACCGATGTCTACCTGTTGACGGGCCGGATGCGGCCCCTCGATCGCGACGACCTGCTGGACCGACGAGACGCCAACGGCATGAGCCTCCTCGACCGGATCAGGGCCGGGCGCGACCGGCGAGCCTCGAGCCGCGCTCTTGTGGTCGTCGCCACGCAGAGTATCGAGGCGGGAGCCGACTTCGACTTCGACGCGCTGGTTACCGAATGCCCGAGCCTCGACGCACTGCGTCAACGCTTCGGGCGGCTGGATCGGCTGGGAGAGCTTGGCACCGCACCGGCGGTCGTCCTGATGCGCAGCGATCTGGCACAGACGGATGATCCCATCTACGGCGCGGCCGCTGCCGAGACCTGGCGCTGGCTGTTGGCTCGAGCGACGCCGGACGCCGACGGCGCCCCTGCTGTGGATCTCGGGATCCGGCGGCTCCAGCTTCCCAACGATCCAGCCGAGCTGGAAACCCTGCTCGCGCCCTCTGCGCACGCTCCCGTTCTCCTGCCCCCCCATCTCGACGCCTGGTCTCAGACGAACCCTGCGCCCACGCCCGACCGGGATGTCGCCGCCTGGCTGCATGGCCCGGACCGCTCGAGTCCCGAGGTCCAAATCGTCTGGCGCGCCGACATCGACGAGGAGGATCTCGTGCGCGCGCTCGGTTCCGAGCAGACTGAAGCCACGGGTGAGCTGATCAGGCGCGTTGGGATCTGCCCGCCCAGCTCGCAGGAGGCTCTCTCGGTCCCGTTGTGGGCGGCCCGAGCCTGGCTCGCCGAACGTCCGTCGGACGCCGTCGCGGACGCTCCTCAGCCTCCCGCGGACGACGACGCCAAGCCGTCGAAGCTCGACCGGCCTTTCTTTCGGTGGCGTGGCGCGGAGAATTCTGCGTCGCTGGTCCTCGCCGACAGCACCGAAATTGAACCCGGGGACCTCCTGATCGTGCCGGCCAACCGCGGCGGAATCGCAGGCCATCGCAACTGGGATCCCAACTCGACAGAACCAGTTGCCGATCTGGGAGATCTTTCGAGCTGGCGCCAGCGCCGCTGGCCTGCCCTCAGGTTGAGGTGCCCATCCGAAGCCCTCGCCGCGCTGGCTCTTCGCAGCACGTCGGAACCCCCAATGCCCTGGGCTGACGATGAGAGTCGTCCCGACTGCGAGACCGCACTGCTCGAATGGCTCCAAGCCTTGGCGGTCGAGAACCCTGACAACGACTTCGCGGCCGCCCTGCGACCGAGGCTGCGAGGCAACCGGCTGCGGGCCTCCCACCTTGCCATCCTCGTCTGTTCTCAGGGCAACGAACGGTGGTGGTCGATCGCTACACAGCGGCCGCTCGCGGCGCCGCGAGGTCGCCTCGGCGGCGGCATCGAGCTCGCCAACGAGGACGACAGCAGCTCACTGCTCGCCGCTGGGGAAGTCACTCTGCGCCGGCACCTCGCCGATGTCTCGAAGCTGGCAGGCGACTTCGCCCGGCGACTTGGGCTGGCCTCTCCCTTGGTCGATGACCTCGAGCTCGCCGGCCGTGGTCATGACGCAGGCAAGGCGGACCCCCGCTTCCAGAGCTGGCTTGCAGGTGGCGACCCGATCCGCGCGCTGGCCGCCGGTGAACCCCTAGCGAAGTCCGCTGGGAACCTCGATGCCGCCGCCCGATTGCGGGCGCGCGAGCGCTCCGGCTACCCCAAAGGGACACGCCATGAACTGCTCTCGACGCAGCTGGTGGCCGATTGGTTCCGAGAGGCCGCCCACGATCCAGACCTGGCCCTCCACCTCGTGGCAAGTCATCACGGCTACTGCCGGCCCCTTGCCCCGGTCGTCGACGATCCGCAGCCGGTTCCCGTCGAGCTATGGGTGGGAGATCGCCCTCTACGAGCCTCCAGCGCTCACCAACTGGCCCGGCTCGATTCCCCGATCGCCCAGCGGTTCTGGTCTCTTACCGAACGCTACGGCCACTGGACCTTGGCGCTGCTCGAAACCCTGCTTCGCCTCGCGGACCACCGCGCGAGCGAACTAGAACGCGGCTCCGCTTCCGACCCTTCTCATTCGCTCCAGGGAGATCAGCCATGAGCTCACCAGTCGCGCTCACGGGTCTGGATGGCTCGAACCCCCTCGGTTACCTCGCGGCCCTCGGCGCTCTCGTGGTGATGACCGAGAACGCCGGCCCGGAGGGCCCCCGCCCGCGGCTCTCCTGGCGCAACAGCGGCCGATGGGTCCCACGCCTTTCGGAAGTGCCCGACATCGACACGATCGCACGTCACGTCGTCGCTGACGCCGAGAGCTGGGGCACCGAGCCCCTGCTGGCGTTCGCCTACGTTGCGGATGGCACCCAAATCGTGCCTGCCGACGCTCGTGGCGCCATCCGCGACCTGAAGCCCAAGCCCGAGCTCCTCCGGGAGCTGATGATGAACCTCGCCTTAGCCTTCCCGGCGTCGCGGCGAAGCACGAACCTCGTCACATCATTGGCCACGGAGACCGCTCAGGATCGATCCAAAGGCAACGTGAAGCCGACGGCGTTCCACTTCACCACCGGCCAGCAGACCTTCCTAGCAATGGTCGATGCTCTCCGCAGGGGGCTGACACACGCAGATGCCGTGGAGGCCCTTCAGGGGCCGTGGCGGCGCGCATCGGTCCTACCGACGATGCGCTGGGACGCGGGGGGTTCTCGTGAATGGGCCCTGCGTGCGGTCAATCCCGCAGGGCCAGGCGAAAGGCCGAAGGGTGTTCCCGCAGCGGATTGGTTGGCCTTTCGAGCCCTTGCGTTCTTCCCCGTAGCAGATGTATCCGGCAGCCTGGCGACGACCTGCACCACCGGCAGGGGGACCGAGCTGCAGTTCACCTGGCCCATCTGGACAGTCCCCGCAGAATGCCCTTCGGTTCGCTCGCTACTGTCCTGCTGGCAGGTCCTGGCGGGTAAGCCGGCCGACTGGGATGGTCGTGGTGTAGCACTTGGTTTCCGGTGTCGGATCACTCGGAACGTTCATGGGTATGGAAACTTCGGACCAGCCCGGCCCTTCTGAAGCGCCTCTCCCCGGCGTGGATCTGATCCCCGCCAGGATGGTGAACGAGGTCGCGTATTGCCCTCGTCTCTTCGCCCTGGAGTGGCTTCACGGCGAATGGGCGGACTCCGCCGACACCATCGAGGGCAGGACCGTCCATCGGCGCGTCGACGAGCCAACCCCCGCCGGCCTCCCGGCGGCCGACTCGGACCAACCGGACTCCCCGACCACCGTCCGCAGCGTGTTGCTCAGCGATCAGGAGCTCGGAGTCGTGGCCCGAATCGACCTCGCTGAAGTCCGCGGCGACGAGGTGATCCCCATCGACTACAAGAAGGGAACCGTCCCGAGCTGCCCAGCAGGAGCCTGGGAACCGGAACAGGTACAACTCTGCGCCCAAGGTCTCCTTCTGCGCGCACACGGCTACCGCTGCGACCGCGGGTTCCTGTGGTTTGCGGGATCTCGACGCCGCGTCGAGGTATGCTTCGATGCGGACCTCATCGAAGCGACGCTGCGGCACATCGCGAGGGCCCGCGAGATCGCGGCGGCGCCCAGCGACCTGCCTCCCCCCTTGAACGACAGCCCCAAGTGCCACGGCTGTTCGCTGGTCGGCATCTGTCTTCCTGATGAAATCGCCTTTCTCAAATCCCAACGGGCGGATGTTCGCCCACTGGTCCCACCGCGCGACGATGCCTTGCCGTTGTGGGTCCAGCAGGCGGGCGGAAGTGTCTCCAAGGACGGCTTCGAGCTCGTCGTCCGCGACCGCGACGGCAAACGCCTCCACCGTGCGCGCTTCGAGGACACGTCCTCCGTCGTGATCCTCGGGTCGGTCGGCGTCACGACACCTGCACTGCACGCCCTCGCGGAGCGCGGCATCCCTGTTTCCTATCACTCGATTGCGGGTTGGTACCGAGGTTCCTTCCATCCGGCCACCGATCATGGGGTCTTTGCCCGCGCCGCACAACATCGGATCGCCGCTGATCCGCGGCGGGCCATTGCGCTCGGCAGGCGCTTTGTGCACGGGAAGATCCGCAACTGTCGCGTTTTGCTTCGACGCAACGGGCGAAAAGTGCCCGCAGGAGTGCTCGCCGAGCTGGCAATGCTCGCCCGAGACGCAGAGTATGCTCCAAGCACCGCGGTGCTCCTCGGCATCGAGGGACGCGCTGCACGCGTGTACTTCGGGGCTCTCCCCCTCGCCTTCAAGTCGCGGCCCGGCCTTGCCCTCGATCTCGACGGCAGGAATCGTCGCCCGCCCCGCGACCCAGCAAACGCCCTCCTCAGCTTCGCCTACTCCTGTCTGGTCCGCGAGGTGAGCAACGCCGTCAGGCACGTCGGGCTCGACCTGGCCATGGGGTTCCTGCATCAGCCCCGCGCCGGTCGACCTGCGCTCGCCTTGGATCTGATGGAGGAGCTCCGCCCGGTCGTTGCGGATTCCGCTGTGCTCCTCGCCATCAACAACGGAATCGTGGGAGCCGACGACTTCCAAGTGCACCCCACCGGGGTGGCCCTCCGCGAGCCCGGCCGGAAGCGCTTCATCGAGGCTTTCGAGCGCCGGCTCGACGAGGCCGTCACCCACCCGATCTTCGGCACCCGCGTTTCGATGCGCCGCGTCATCCAGATGCAGGTCCGGCTCCTCACCCGCTACCTCCTCGGAGAGATTCCGACCTATCCGGAGTACCGCATCCGGTGAAGAACGAGCCGCAGGTCTACCTCGTGACCTACGACATTTCGGACCAGCGACGCTGGCGGCGCATCTATCGGATCATGCGCGGCTTCGGGGACCATCTCCAACTCTCGGTCTTCCGCTGTGTGCTCTCCGAAAGCCAGCGAGCGCGCTTCTTGGACGCGGTGGAGCGCACCATCAAGCCGACCGAAGACCAGGTCATCGTCGTCCCGCTCGGCGCGGCCGCCTCGGGAACCGCCTGGCGCGCCTTCGCGCTCGGCCGGCCGCTCATCCGCCCGCAGCGTTCTGCGCGCGTCGTGTAGGTTGCTACACTGCATGACGACGTTCGTTGACAACTCGGCGAGCGCCGCGGCAGTCGGCAAACCTCCGGCGGCGCTCGCACCTCCCCAAGATACAGGCGCGAAGGCGCGTCTGCCCAGCGCGCATCGCACCGGGAAAGCCGCTCGATCGGCACCGCTCCTGAGCCCTCTCGCCGGGCGGTTGACAAGCCCCTGGTTTTTCAGGCAGATTCTGGCGAGCCCTCGATCTCGACGACCAACGTCGAGCCCCATTGAAGCTCTGAGGGGTGGCAAAGACGTAATCGGAGGGTTTCTCCTCGATCTCGACGACCAACGTCGAGCCCCATTGAAGCACCACGGAAGAGCTGAAATCTGCCGGGATTCCGCTGAGCTCGATCTCGACGACCAACGTCGAGCCCCATTGAAGCCGGTGAGTCGGTAAACCCCCTCCGGTCGGGCATCGCCGACTCGATCTCGACGACCAACGTCGAGCCCCATTGAAGCGTGGTCGCGGCGCTGAGGTCGTAGTCCTCGGCAAACTCGATCTCGACGACCAACGTCGAGCCCCATTGAAGCTCGGCAGCTTCCTCGGCCGAGCGGATGAGCGCCGGGTCGTCTCGATCTCGACGACCAACGTCGAGCCCCATTGAAGCCGCCATCGGCCAACCCGTCCGAATCAAGCTCACCAGCGGCGAGCCCTCGATCTCGACGACCAACGTCGAGCCCCATTGAAGCTGCCTGTGGGACGAGGGCCACTTGTCGAAGCTCGATGAGACTCGATCTCGACGACCAACGTCGAGCCCCATTGAAGCTTGGCGCGGCGGAAACCGGGGCGCTCTTCGGCCTGCTCGATCTCGACGACCAACGTCGAGCCCCATTGAAGCATCGAGGAGCGCAGATACGCATCGAGGGCTTTGGCGTGCCTCGATCTCGACGACCAACGTCGAGCCCCATTGAAGCGGGTGCGTCGCCAACGGGGTCGAGTCGACCATGGAGCTGCACTCGATCTCGACGACCAACGTCGAGCCCCATTGAAGCTCTCGCCGCTCGACGATGGCCGCGGCTATCTGAGGCCTCGATCTCGACGACCAACGTCGAGCCCCATTGAAGCCGGGCCTTGTCCCACCAGTCAGGCTTCAAGTCGTCCGAGACCTCGATCTCGACGACCAACGTCGAGCCCCATTGAAGCCACGCCTGGCCGCGGTTCTCGAAGACGATCACGCCTCGATCTCGACGACCAACGTCGAGCCCCATTGAAGCGGCGTGTCCAGCTTGGCGGGGATCTCGACCTCGTCGGCTCGATCTCGACGACCAACGTCGAGCCCCATTGAAGCCCGGTCTCGGGGTTCACGAGCTGCACGTGAGCGAGCTGCTCTCGATCTCGACGACCAACGTCGAGCCCCATTGAAGCACTCCCTTGCCGCACACGGCGCGCCATGCGTCCATCTCGATCTCGACGACCAACGTCGAGCCCCATTGAAGCCACGATCGACACGGTAGACATGACCCTTCTCTACGACTCGATCTCGACGACCAACGTCGAGCCCCATTGAAGCTCGACGCGCTCCGTGGTCATGCCGAGGTCGTGACCGATCTCGATCTCGACGACCAACGTCGAGCCCCATTGAAGCGATACCACCACACCGAGCCATCGTCCGCCACCGCCCCTCGATCTCGACGACCAACGTCGAGCCCCATTGAAGCCGTCCGGTTTCGCTGTGCACGACGATCGCGTCGAGCTCGATCTCGACGACCAACGCCGAGCCCCATTGAAGCGCTTCCTTCTCGGTGATCTCGACGGCAGCCGCGAAGTCTCGATCTCGACGACCAACGTCGAGCCCCATTGAAGCAAAGTCCGAGACGGCAAGCTCGGCACGGTTCCCGGCTCGATCTCGACGACCAACGTCGAGCCCCATTGAAGCTAGCGGCGTGCCGTACTTCTGACGCCCAAACTCATCCCTCGATCTCGACGACCAACGTCGAGCCCCATTGAAGCTCAGCGTGTCCGGGTCGCCGATCACGTCGAGCGGCACCTCGATCTCGACGACCAACGTCGAGCCCCATTGAAGCAACATCTCGTCGTAGGGGTTGGCACCGAGCTGCACCAGGCCTCGATCTCGACGACCAACGTCGAGCCCCATTGAAGCCGCGTGCTGCGCGATCGTGGACCCGAGCTTGTCCGCTCGATCTCGACGACCAACGTCGAGCCCCATTGAAGCATCAGCTTGCCGTCGACGACGATCTCCATCGGCGGCTCGATCTCGACGACCAACGTCGAGCCCCATTGAAGCTGTGGAAAACTCTGCGGAAAACTCCTCGAGTCGGTCGCCTCGATCTCGACGACCAACGTCGAGCCCCATTGAAGCATGATCTCGTCGGTGATCGAACCGATGACCTTCTGGGCCTCTCTCGATCTCGACGACCAACGTCGAGCCCCATTGAAGCCTGAGATGGCGAAGGTTGTCCCGCCGTTGCCGGGTCACTCGATCTCGACGACCAACGTCGAGCCCCATTGAAGCTCGTACCTCGAGCGCGGTGTGGCGCTACGGCAGCCTCGATCTCGACGACCAACGTCGAGCCCCATTGAAGCCCGTAGACCTTCCAGCGCTTACTCTGCCGGAACGGCCGCACGACTCGATCTCGACGACCAACGTCGAGCCCCATTGAAGCCGCAGTCGCTTGGTGCGGTTCGATCCCGGGATGCGGCTCGATCTCGACGACCAACGTCGAGCCCCATTGAAGCCGCTCCTCGGTGGCCTCCCACCCCTCCGGCAGCACGACTCGATCTCGACGACCAACGTCGAGCCCCATTGAAGCTACCCGCGCGATTTCCTGGTGGACACTCAGGCCATGACTCGATCTCGACGACCAACGTCGAGCCTCATTGAAGCGCTCCCCGGTCCTTTGATGTCTGGGCACTCGAGGACATGGCTCGATCTCGACGACCAACGTCGAGCCTCATTGAAGCGCCAGCTGCGCCCGCCGTGCAACCCACCGCACCGGCTCTCGATCTCGACGACCAACGTCGAGCCTCATTGAAGCCGGCCGGCCTTCTGTGATTGGCGCGCCGCAGTGTGCCTCGATCTCGACGACCAACGTCGAGCCTCATTGAAGCCGCGTGGGCTCGGTCGACCTGGGGTTCTCGGGTCGCACGACTCGATCTCGACGACCAACGTCGAGCCTCATTGAAGCGAGGTGCTGACGCTCAGGCGCCCGCGCACCGCGTCGGCTCGATCTCGACGACCAACGTCGAGCCTCATTGAAGCGCCGACCGGCTGGACGCGGCGGCCGCGCGCTACATCGCCTCGATCTCGACGACCAACGTCGAGCCTCATTGAAGCGCCGACCGGCTGGACGCGGCGGCCGCGCGCTACATCGCCTCGATCTCGACGACCAACGTCGAGCCTCATTGAAGCTCCCCGCGCGCCTTCTCGCGAACCATCGGGTCCCGCTCGATCTCGACGACCAACGTCGAGCCTCATTGAAGCTGCACGGCACTCTCGCCCACCCCCATCGCCACCCCGACGACTCGATCTCGACGACCAGCGTCGAGCCTCATTGAAGCTGGATCGCAAGAAGGGGCCCATCCCAGGGCATGGCCGGCTCGATCTCGACGACCAACGTCGAGCCCCATTGAAGCAAGATCAGCAAGTGGTCCCTGGCGCCGCAGAGGCCGCTCGATCTCGACGACCAACGTCGAGCCCCATTGAAGCCTGGTCGCCGGGCGCATCCTGCGCGTGGAGGCGGCGAGCTCGATCTCGACGACCAACGTCGAGCCCCATTGAAGCCTACCCTCCTGGGGCTTGCTGCCCCGTGCGCGCACCGCTCGATCTCGACGACCAACGTCGAGCCCCATTGAAGCATGGCAGGAGATGCCAAGACGCCCGCCGCGACCGCGGCAGGCTCGATCTCGACGACCAACGTCGAGCCCCATTGAAGCATGATCCGGTCTACCGTCTGCTCCGCCAGTGCCGTCAGCTCGATCTCGACGACCAACGTCGAGCCCCATTGAAGCGAGGGCGGCGGAGTTCTAGGGCTCGCCTACGTCGAGCCGATCCTCGATCTCGACGACCAACGTCGAGCCTCATTGAAGCAAGGTCATCCAGTCCACCACCGAGCCCGACGGCGCCGCCTCGATCTCGACGACCAACGTCGAGCCTCATTGAAGCCGCCCAGTCCAGCTGCCCGTCCCGTCGAGACGGGAGCAGGCCTATCCGGCCCGGTGTCGTGAGGTTCGGGCTCCATTGGCGTGCTGCAAATCGCGCTGGCCCGGATCCGGGCGCGCTCTCGTCGGTGCCTCAGCGGGCCCTTGCCACTCTCAGCGCCGCATCCAGGCTGTGCAGGAATCGCGACCGATCCTTCTGCCCAAAGGGCTTGGGGCCTCCGGTGACGGCTCCCGCCTCGCGCAGGTCGGCCATCAGCTCGCGGGTGGCGAGGGCACTGCCGATGTCGTCCTCGGTGAAGGCGATGCCGGTCGGCGACAGTGCCTGGGCTCCGGCCTGCAGGCACCGTGCTGCGAGCCGAATGTCGGCAGTGACGACGACGTCGCCGGGAGTCGCCCGTTCGGCGATCCAATCATCGACATCGTCGAGCTGCCCACTCGCCACCACCACGAGCTCGATGCCCGCCTCGAACGGCACGGACATCCGCGTGTTGGCAACCACGACCACCGGCACGACGAGCCGACGCGCCACGCGGTAGATCTCTTCCTTGACCGGGCAGGCGTCGGCGTCGACGAGGATTCGCATGTGGTGAACGCTAGCAGGACGGGTATTGGGTATTGGGTATTGGGTATCGGGTATTGGGTATCGGATCGGGGTAGGGTCCGGATCGGATCCCCGGTCCCGGGTCCCGGGTCCCTTTCTCCGAGCAGCTGACGCATACTCTCCCGCCATGCACCCCTTCCCCGCCCTCTCGTCGGACCAGCTGACGCTGCTGGCACTGGTCGCAGCAGCGCCGCCAAGCGCCGCGACCGCGCGGTTCGAGACGTTCATCCGCACCGAGCCGGCCTGCCTCGAGCGGTCGACCGCGGCCGGGCACCTGACCGCGTCGGCGGCGGTGGTCGATCCGCCACGCCGACACCTCCTGCTGATCCACCACCGCAAGCTGGGACGCTGGCTGCAACCGGGCGGCCACGCCGACGGGCAGCTCGACCTCGCTGCGGTGGCGCTGCGCGAGGTGGCCGAGGAGACCGGGCTGGGCCGGTGTCGCCTGGTCGACCCCCACCCGATCGACCTCGACGTCCACGAGATTCCCGCCCACGGCGGTGTCCCGGCGCACCTGCACTACGACGTTCGTTTCATGATCGAAGCCGATCCGCTCGAGCCGCTGGCCCACGACGTCGAGGAAGTCCACGCCGCCCGCTGGTTCGGCCGAGACGAGCTGCTGGCGGGGGCCGTGGCCACCGACGATGCGGTGATCCGCCTGCTCGAGCGCTGCGGGATCGGCTAGGGCAGGTACCGGGTACTCGTCGGAGCGCGAGAGGCCTCCTCTGAGACGTTGCGCAACGCTCGCGCCCGAGGAGCTGGTAACCTTTGGCAAACTGTCGATCCGCCCGGTCGAAGAGGAGCCTTGCCGATGCGCAGACTCGCCGCCTTCCTTGCTGCCGCCGTCTTCACCGTCGACGGACCAGCGCTCGAGGCCGCAGCCACGGCTGCCGCACCGGCACCGATCGCGCGCGTCGAGGGCCGGGTGACCGACGCTTCGGGTGACCCGATCTCCGGTGCGACGATCAGCCTGGTCACGCGCGAAAGCGCCCATGAGCGGGCACTGCGCCTGCTGGAGGCACGCCCCCTGACCGCGGTCGCAACGGCTACCGCAGCGGCGGACGGCGGCTTCGAGCTGATGGTCCCTGCCGCCGGCAACTACGACCTGACGGCACAGGCCCCGAACTGGGTGCCGAGCTCGGCCGCCCTCGGTCCGATCGGCCCTCTCCCGCTGTCGGCGCCGCGGGTGGTGACCCTCACTCTCGAGCGGGGTCGCCGCGTCTCGATTCCGGCCGGCGCCGACCAGCTCGCGCTCGAGGAGCCCCGTCGCGATCGCCGGGTGTTGCCGGGATCGGGCGCCCGCGCGTGGCCCATGCGGCCGACCGAGCTTCGCAGTGAGTCCGACGCGGTCGAGGTGACGGTCGGCGCGGCCGGGTCGAGCCTGTGGCACCTCGGCCGACCCGGCGCCGGCACGCTGCCGGTCTCGTGCCGGATCGTCGCCGGCCGGCGCTGCTCGCCCACGAACCAACCGTCACGCCGACTCGTCCTGGAGTTGACGCGCGACGGCAAACCCGTGGTCGACGCCGTCGTGGTCCTGGAGCCGGCCTCCTTCCCCGTTGGTCGCAGCGATGCGGCCGGCCGGGTGACGGTCCCCGTACCCGTGGGCGGGCGCAGCTCGATCGCGGTGCTCGCCGCCGACGGTGGGCACGCCGAGCTCGTCCTGGTCGATCCCGGCGACGCCTCCCCACCCGCAGTGGTGAAGGTGGCCGTTCCGCCGCCGGCGCGACAGGCGGTCGCGGTGATCGCGGCCGAATCGCGCGCTCCCCTGCCCGGGGTCGCCGTGGGCACTGCCGGTGGGGCCTTCGGCCTGACCCCGACCGGCGGTCGCCTCGAGCTGCTCGCAGCCCCGGGAGAGGGCGTGGCCGCGACGGCGGCGGGGCGTCTCGACGAGGGCACCGAAATCGACGGCTTCGAGGACACCGTCCTGGCCTTGGTGGCCGGTGTGACGCTGACGGTGCGAGTCGTCGACGAGCAGGCAAAGCCGATCGCCGGGGCGTGGGTACGAGCCGAGCCGGTGTTTCGCCCGCGGCCCGGGCCGATTCAGCTCCCGAGCTCTCTTGCGCGGCGCACCGACGCGAGCGGCCGGGCAGCCTTTGGGCCGATCGATCCGAGCTTCGACTGGAACGTGATCGCCTCGGCCGCCGGCCGTGCGACCAGCCGGCTGGCGGCCACCGGCCTCGCCGAACCGGCAAACGCCGGGGATCGCACCCTCGTTCTGCCACGAGGCAGTGTGGCCTGGGTGAAAGTGGTCGACCAGTACGATCAGCCGATCGCCGGAGCCGCCGTGTCGCTCGAGCCGGCGCGGCCGAGCTCGTCCGCGATGATGAGCTTCGTCGGCAGTGAGCCTCCGCTGCGCGCCGTCACCGACACCGACGGTCGCGCCCGCTTCGATCGAGTGGCCGTCGGGGCGCACGCCCTCGAGGCCAAAGCCGCCGGGTTCGCGCCGACTCGGGTGCCCGGGCTCACCATCGAGGTCGCCGGGACGGAAACCGAGCTCGGGACCGTCGAGCTCGCTCCCGAGGTCCGAGTCGAGCTCGAGCTCGTCGATCGCTCCGGGCAACCGGTCGCCGGCGCGAGCTGCTGGATCGACGAGGAGCTGGGGCGCCTGTTGAGCCTGCGCATCGGCGGCGATCGCGAGGCGGACGGGCTCAGCGATCGGCACGGGCGCGTGTCGATCGGCGGCCAACGGGCCGGCGCCAAGCTCTCGCTGTTGGTCCGCGCAGAGGGCTTCGCCGAAGCGAGCGCCACGCTCGATGTCGACCCCGAAGCCGATCCCATCCGCCTGACCCTCGAGCCGACGAGCCGACTCGGTGGCCGAGTGGTCGACGAGGCCGGCATACCGATCGCCGGTGCCAGAGTCGAGCTGGACATGGTGCGGACGCTCGGAGCAGCGAGCTTCGGCATGCCTCGAAGTGACGCGGAGACCGCCGACGACGGGAGTTTCCTGTTCGATGGCCTCGAGCCCGGCCGCGGCGGTCTGACGGCCAGCGCCCCTGGTCGCCGGACTGTCCGCAACCAGGGCATCGTGCTCGGCGCCGGGGAGTCCCAGCTCGAGCACGAGCTCCGCCTCGAGCCCGGTGCAACGATCACCGGCACTGTCCGCGACGCCGAGGGGACACCCCTCGAAGGCGTGCGGGTACTGATCCCGGACGGCCACTCCTCGCCGGCCATGATCATGATGTCGGGATCCGGGGTGCTCACCAACGCCGACGGCCGCTTCCGGCTCGAAGGAGCCGCGGTCGGCCGCCGGTTGCTCGAGGCTCACGCTCCCGGCTTTCGCACCGGGAAGGTCGAGCTCGAGCTGGCTGCCGGAGAGAACGTGGCGGACTTCGCGCTGGAACGCGGCGCGGTGATCTCGGGCCGGGTCCTCGCTCCCGGCGGGGAACCGATCAGCGGCGCGACGGTGAGGGTTCTCGCCGGGCCCGGACGGCCTTCGTTCGGCCTGCCGTCCGCCCAGAGCGATCCCCAGGGTCGCTTCCGGATCGACGGTCTCGAGCCCGGAACCATCTCCGTGATCGCCGAGGCCGAGGGCTACGCGGCCACGCAGAGCCCACCGATCGAAGCCGCCGGAGAGGTGGCGGGCATCGATCTCGTGCTCGAGCGCGGCGCACGCATCGTCGGTGAGCTGCGCGGGCTCTCGTTCGACCAACTCGGCCGGGTCGTGGTCGCCGCAACTCGCTCCTCCAGCCGGCTGCGCGGCAGTGCGAGCTTCGAGGGTCGCTACACCATCGAGGGCGTCGGCCCAGGGCGCTGGAGCGTCGTCGCCATGATCGAAGGGCGCGTGGCGCGTGGCGAGGTCGACGTCCCGGCCGGGGTGGACGAAGTGCAGCTCGACCTCGAGATGGTGGAGGGTGCAACTCTGGTCGGCCGCGTCGTGGTCGATGGCGAGCCGGGTGCAGGCATGCGCATTTCCGGGTCGCGCGACGGTGCGCCGGGGTTCTTCGGCGCCACCGATCCGGCGGGGGCTTTCCGCTTCGAGGGTCTCGCGGCGGGCACCTACCGCGTGACCGTGACCGAGGGGCTCACGATGCTCGCGAGCCGCGACATCGCGGTCGAGGCGCCGGAGACGACGATCGACCTGACGATCCGGCCGGCCGCCATCGCCGGAGTCGTCGTCCGCGAGATGGACGGTTCGCCGATCGGCGGGGCTTCGGTGTCGGTCGGCAGCGAGCGCTTGCGCAGCGCTCCGGTCCTGACCGACGGCAACGGTCGCTTCCGCGTGCCCCGCGTGGCTCCAGGACCGAGCTTCGTGCTCGCCACGGCGGAGGGCTTCGCCCAGCAGCGTCTCGAGCTCGAGCTCGCCGAGGGAGAAACCGAGACCGTCGAGATCGAGCTCGCCGCGGGAGCCGGCCTGAGCCTCGTCGTCACCGGTGTCGCCGGCGATTCGGTCAGTGTCGGCTTGCTCGACACCTCGGCGCGCCTGATCCACAGTGCCGTGGGGAGAATTGGGCCGGAGGGGGTGGTGCGGCTGGATTCCGCGCCGGCCGGCGAGTGGGAGGGCGTCGTCTGGGCCACCTGGGGAGCCCCCGGCCTGTTCTTCAAGGCCACGGTACCGGGCGAGGGACCGCGCATCACCGTGCCGCGCTTGGCTTCGGTCGAGGTGACGATCCCGGATGGCGAGGGTTTGGGAGCGGAGCTGGTCGCCGTCGATGCCGGCGGCGCCACCGCTCGGTGGCTGGTCGGCTCCGAGGTCGTGACGTCGCGGAAGCTCACCTCGGGCCGCCTGACGCTGGTGCTGTTCGAGGGCCCCTGGATCTTACAGGCGACCGCCCCCGACGGCCGCCGTTGGAGCGCGCAGGTGCTCGCCACGCCGGGTACCTCGCCGACGGTCGAGCTCGGGCCTTCGTAGCTGTTCCCCGCGCGCCTCTCGGTGGTGCACCCCGGGGGATGAAAATCAAGTGCCCGTCTCTGGTATCCCGGGTCCCGGGTCCCTGGTCCCGGGTCCCCATTTGCTGAGCAGTCCCCCACCGGCGATGCCGTCGCACGCCTCCTGCTCGAGTGGACCGCAGGAAAGTCGGGCGTTGTGGGTTGCAGTCTCAGGACTTGCTCACGGAGGCTCGATGGATACCGCGACCCGATCGCCACAGCGCGTGCTCACGACACTCGGCTGCGCCCTTCTCACTCTCGTCACTTCGGGGGCATTCGCCCAGCCCGGCGCTCCGCTGCCGGCACCGCCGACGCCGCCGGAGAACCCGATCACGACCGCCAAGGTCAACCTCGGCAAGGTGCTGTTCTGGGAAGAGCAGCTGTCGTCGACCCGCACGGTGGCCTGCGGCACCTGCCACATCCCGTCGGGCGGCAACTCGGACCCGCGGACGGTGGCGTCGCCGCTGGCGGTTGCACCCGGCCCCGACGCCGTCTTCGGCACCGTCGACGACATCCTCGGCTCTCCCGGCGTACCCCAGAGCCTCGCCGACGGCACCTACAGCGCCCATGTGAGCTTCGGCATCCTCGAGCAGGCGACCACTCGTCGCAGCAAGGCTGCGAGTGAAGCAGGCTACGCCTCGGATCTCTTTTGGGACGGCCGTGCCGGTGACGCGCTGATCGATCCCGAAACCGCCGCGACGATCATCCCCGCCGGCGCCGCACTCGAAACCCAAGCCCTCGGGCCGATCCTCAGCGAGGTCGAAATGGCTCATCTCGGCAGGTCGTGGAACGACGTCGTCGATCGCCTGAGCAGCGCCGAACCGCTGGCCATTGCCGCCGATCTGCCCGCCGAGCTCGACAGCTGGATCGGCAACCGTGACTACCCGGAGCTGTTCGCCGAGGCCTTTGGTGATGCGAGCATCACCCCGACCCGCATCGCCATGGCGATCGCCACCTACGAGCGCACCCTGGTCTCGAACCAGACTCCACTCGACCTCGCCAACTCGGGCGGCCCTCCCCTGACGCCGCTCCAACAGCAGGGCAGGACGGTCTTCGCCGGCAACTGCGGCGGATGCCACGCTCCCCCGCTGTTCTCGGACGACCTGTTCCACTACATCGGCGTGCGCCCGGTCAACGACGACCTCGGTCGCTTTGCGCTGACGGGGGCCCCGGTCGACCGCGGTGCGATGCGCACCCCGTCGCTGCGCAACGTCGGCCTGCGAGCGCCCTACATGCACAACGGCAGACTTGCCACTCTCGAGGACGTGGTCGACTTCTACGATCGCGGCGGCGACTTCGACGCCCCCAACAAACCGCCGATCATCCAGCCACTCGGCCTCTCCGCCGCCGAGAAGACGGCCTTGGTCGCGTTCCTGCGCGAGGCCCTGACGGATCCCCGCGCCGAAGCAGAGATCCCGCCCTTCGATCGGCCGAGCCTCTACACCGAATCGAGCTGGATGCCGGTGGTCGGCGGCGTCGGCGTCGCGGGAACAGGCGCTCTCGAGCCCCAAGTCGTCGCCCTCGAACCGCCGTTTGCCGGCAACCCGAGCTTCACCGTCGGGGTTTGGGGCGGCGTACCGGGCGCCACCGCACTGCTGGCGATCGACGCCGCCGATCCGGGCCTCACACCACCACCTTCGGCCGACTTCGCCTGGGTCGAAGTGTCGTTGACCGCCGCCACCGCCGGCGCCGGCAGCGCCTCCGTCAGCCTCGCCATCCCCGACGACGAGACCACCCGGGGGACCACCTACTTCGGCCGCTGGTACGTCCCCGACCCCGCCGCTGCAGGCGGCACCGCCGTCAGCGCGCTGCTCACCTTCACCGTCATCCCCACCCGTCGCGGCGCCGGCAGCGAGATCTTCGCCGACGGCTTCGACAGCGGATCGACCGGCCGGTGGTCGGAAGTCGCGCCCTGATCGAACCCTACGCGCGAACGCCGAAGATCTCCCATGCGCGGCCGCAACCGAACCCTGCCTCGGCCCTTTCAGCCACCGGGCCTGTCCAGACCGAGGCGTTGGATCTTCATCGCGAGCCCGTTTCTCGTCACGCCGAGCTCTCTCGCCGTCGCAGCACGATTGCCGCGGTTGCGGGCGAGGGCTTCGGCGATGACGCGGCGTTCGGTCTGCTCGACGTGGTCCTTGAGGGTGCGGGTGGCCGCGGCGGCGGCCGAGCTCTCGGGCAGCCCTGCCGACGGATCGGCGACGATCGGGGGGACGCCTGAGGAATGTTCGCGCCGGGCGTGGACGAGGGCGGTGAAGTGGCCGGTTTCGAGGAGGGATCCGTTGGGGCACAGCAAGACGGCCCTTTTGATCTCGTTCTCGAGCTCGCGCACGTTGCCGGGCCAGGGGTGGTGCTCGAGCAGGGTCAGGGCGGCGCGGCTGATCCCGCGCACGCGCCGTTGGTACTGCTCCGCCGCTCGTTGGGCAAAGGCGAGCGCGAGGCCGGGAATGTCCTCGCGGCGTTCGCGCAGGGGCGGCACGCGCACTTCGACGCCGCGCAGGCGGTAGAACAGGTCGGCGCGAAACTTCCCGCTCGGCACCAGCTCCATCAAATCGCGGTTGGTGGCGGCGATGATGCGCACCTGCACGCGGCGGGTGCTGGAGCTGCCGACCGGCTGCACTTCGCCGGTCTCGAGCACACGCAAGATCTTGGCCTGGAGCCGCTCGGGCATGTCGCCGATCTCGTCGAGGAGGATCGAGCCGCCATCGGCGCTGGCGAGCAGACCCGGCCGAGCGTCGACCCCGGTGGCCGCGCCGCGCACGACGCCGAAGAGCTCGGCCTCGAGCAGATCCCCGGGAATCGCAGCGCAGTTGACGGCGAGATACGGCCCCTTGGCAACCGGGCTCCAGGAGTGCACCAGGCGCGCGATCAGCTCCTTGCCGGCTCCAGTTTCGCCGACGATCAGCACGCTCAGGTCACTGCGCGCGATCGCTCCAACTTGGGTCACCAGCGCTCGCAGCGCGGGCGACTCTCCCACGATCATGCCGGCGGGCAAGTCCCGCCGCGGGGCCAGGTTGTCGTGGGCCGCCGTTTCCACCCCCGGCGCATCCGCTCTGGTAAGCCCGGCGCTCGCCGAGCGGGTCATGCGGCCGGCCAGAAATCCGAAGAAATCTTCCTGCCAGCCGGCGATGGGCAGCCGCTCACGCGCCCCGGGCTCGTGGGCGAAGGCGGCGGCCACCAGCTCTTCGTCGCGGCGAGCGATCAAGAACAACGTGGCGCCGACGTGGCGAGACAGAGTCTGACCATCCGGCACGACCGCCAGCTCGGCCAGCACCCTTTCGACGGACGGGCGGTCTGCGGGCGGCGGGCCGCCGGTCAGCTTCCCCTCGATCCCGGCCAACGCGACCTCACCGGCACGCGACATCACCGCGCCGATCAGCGCCTCGGCGCCGAGCACCAGGCGCGCGCGCCGCAGCAACGCCATGTCCGCTTCGACGAAACGCAGCGATCGATTCTCCCGCTCGAGCTCGCGAATGAGTCGCAGCGCACCGTCGGGCGTTGCGGTCGAGTAGGTCGCACTCGGCGACTCGGGGGCAGCGCCGCTGGCCCCAACCCCCGCCGGGATCTCTTCGCGGGTGACAAGAGCGAGCGCCACCGATTGCTCTTCGCTGTCGACATCCTCGAGGCGCAGGATCGCCGCCCCGAGGCGGATCGAGTCTCCCACGCCAAGCTCGACCTCGGGCACCCTAGCCCCGTCGACGACCAGGCCGTTGGTCGACCCGAGGTCCCGAACCACCGCCCGGCGCCCCTTTCCGACGATCTCGGCGTGCCGCCGCGACACCCCACGCAGGGGTGCATGGAGCTCGCAGCTCGGATCGGCACCGAGAGTCATCGGCTCGAGCGGCACCAACCAGTGGTACACATCGTCGGCGTAGGAGAGGCTCAAACGCAACATCAGCCAGCCCACGCTCCGGAATCGCCGCTCTCGAAACCGTCGGCGAAGATCACTCGAACCACCCGGCTGACGGTCCCGGCACCGAGATCGACGCGCCAGATGGAACCATCGGGCGCGGTGCGCAGGGACACCGTCCCGCGCCGGAAGAGCACGGTTCGGGCGTCGGGATCCGGCAGGCCGTCGAGGCCGCGTGGCATCGACCAGACGCAGCCGGAAATCAGGTCGGCCACCCAGAGGGACCGCAGATCGGGGTCGTAGGCGGTCGAGGTGGCGAAGGCGACGCCGGCCAGGGCTCGCGAACCGTTGACCACCCCACAGCTGTCGGGATCGGGCACCCGGCGATCCCACGCCCATGCGGGTTCGGCGGCCACGCCGGCATCGCCCTTGGGAAACGATTGGCACAGGGGAAGGTCGGCGTACTCCGGGCGAGCTTCCAGGCCCTCCCGGCACGGCCAACCAAAGTTCTCGACGACTTCATCGGTGACGTCGGGGACCCGGTTGAGCTCCTCGGTCGTCCGCCAGCCGACGTCGGCAATCCACAACGAGCCGTCGAGTGGATCGAAGGCCATCCGGAAGGGGTTGCGTAGGCCGAAGGCAACGAGCTCGCCGGGGGTACCGAGAACGGGGACCAGGGACCAGGGACCAGGGATCAGGGAAGGAGAAGCCGGAGCCGGGACGGCGTGGGCGAGATCGTCGTCTCGTTCGATCTCGAGGCGCACGACGGCCCCGTCCCACGAGAGCGGATCTCCTTTGGTCCGAGCGTCCTGGGATCTGAGGGCTCCCCCCTCGTCGAGCGGATCGTCGCACGCGGGGCCCTTCCAGTAGTCCCAACCGTGTTGACCCCAGTCGGCCATCGGTGCCATCGCACCATCGCCCGCAGCCACGTAGAGTGCGCCGTCGGGGCCGAAGTCGATGCCGGCCATCGAATGGCTCGGGAACTGGCCGCACCAGCGCTGATCCTCCAACACCTCGACCTGCCCTCGAATCGGCGCCTTCGTTCCGATCCGGATCAACCGGCCACGCACCAGGCACCCGGCGACGTTGCCGCCGGGCGGGTTCGGGCAGGGGTCGTTGTCCGCCCCGGGTGCCCCCCAAACCGGCGCCGACTGCCCAATCGGCGCGTCGTAGGTCAGCGCCGCGTAGAGCCACCAACGCTCGGGGTCGAACGGATCGAGAGCGATCGACAGCAGACCGCGGTCGGCGTAGTTGTGAACGTCGGTGCGCAGATCGACCAGCACCGTGGGTACCGCTTTCGGCGCGGCCAGCTCCCGCACGATGCCGCGCTTCTCCGCCACGAAAATTCGGCCGTCGGGGGCGATCGCCACGTCGGTCGGCTGAGCCAGTCCACCAACGACGACGATCTCGGTCAGCCGCGCATCGTCGGCGACCGCCGGGGCCACCAGCAGCCACAGCAGCGCCGGCACCGCGCGTGGGCTCATCTGCGGCCGAACACCCGCTGCAACCAGCCCTTGGCGCGGCCGCGCTGCTCGAGGTCCTCGACGGGCTCGGGCAGCAGCGCAAGGGTGCCCTTGCGCAGCTGCAGCACCAGAAAGTCCGCCTGGCGATGCCGCTCGGTGTGGTCTCCAGACCACACTGCCTCGAGCCGGGTGTGCCCATCGATTTTTGCCGCCAGCTCCGCCGCCCACCGCGGCATCCGCTCGCGTTCTTCGGCTGCCGGATCGGCCACCCATACCGGACAGAAGCGGTTGACCACGTCGACGGGGAGCGCCAGATGCTGCTTGGAGAACAAGACCTGCTCTTCTGCGGCTTGTTCCAGCAGTAGGTCGGCGACTCGCAGCTCCATGCTCGAGCTCGCCGCGACCTCCTCGCCGACCGAGTCGATGTCGATGTACCCGGCCACCGTCAGCGCAAAGGTCGCCTCGAGAAATCGGTAGTACGAGCCTTTGACGGCGTGGTAGAGCTCGGTCAGCGACATCGCCCCCTGGAGCTGTCGCAGCACGGCCAGTTGCAGCGCCGGCAGGTCTGCGGGCTCGACCGTCCCGGGCCGCAACACGACGTTGTCGTGGACGAAAACCGTGCGCATCCGCTCGTACTCGTCGATCCAGCGAGCCCCCTCGAGCGCCAGCTTCACCGCATCGATCGGCTCGGGCAGGATCTCGTCGACCGGACGCGTCTCGCGCTCGAAGTAGAAGACGCCGCGGCGCCAGAGGAACAGATCACACACCAGGTCTTCGATGAGATGGCGCAGGGTCCGCTGGATCTCTTCGGGCGACAACAGCCCCATCTCACGCAGCACGACGCCGAGCCGTTGCTCCCGCTGCCGGCAGCGCGTCAGCGCCTTGACCAGCTGCCCTTCCTGGAGGTACCCGTGGTTCAGCAGGAACTGCCCGTAGTACTCGAACGGGTCGTCGGAAAGGCACGCCACGATCTTGCCGTCGGCAAAATAGACCCGCTTCTCGCGCTGGCTGCGACGCACGACCAACGCACCGGTGCGCGCTTCCTGGCTGGTCCACTGGAGAACGTCGCCGAGAGGGAACGAGGCGAGGCGACCGGAGAACTCCATGTGGGGGAATGGTAGCAGGGTCGATGGAGACCGGGGATCGGGGACCGGGGATCGCCTCCGGTCCCTGGTCGGGACGGCCGGCGACATGGTAGCCACTTTGGACCGGCAACATGGGTAACAG
>CAZRFU010000080.1:0-22769 GCA_964599475.1 uncultured Thermoanaerobaculia bacterium | reverse complement strand
CACGGCCATCTGCAGGACCCGCAAGGGATCGTCGCCCTTCACCAGCAAGGGAGGGGGGGGAAGCGCCACGGCACCGCGAAGTTTGATCAGCGCACTGCGGCAACGCGGATCGCTCTTCTCCGAACCAAAAGATCTTCTTCCGAATCCGGGTCTTCTTCCGACTTCGGTTGCGGTTGCGGCGTTAGTCCACCCAGGCCGTGGTGTCCCCCGATTCGAAGCCGTCGGCGAAGATCGAGAGCGCCGGGTCGGTGAGCTGGAACAGCTCGAAGCCATGTTCGGGGTCGTGCGCCGTGAACAGCAGGGTGGTGCCGATGACGACGAGGTGGGTGGGACTCGAGGGCAGCGGGCCGGGCATCAGGTCGGTCAGGCGCGCAAGGCTGCGATCGCGCAGGTCGAGGCGCCAGAGCTCGCGACCGAACTGCGGTTCGTGGGCGGCGACGTAGGCGAAGGGGCCTCGGGTCGCCAAGACCTCGGGCCGCGACGATGCCGGTCCGGGCAGGAGATCGACCAGCCCCACTCCGTCGGCGGCCTCGGTGAGCACGCGCAGCTCGCGGCCGTGGGTGCCGTCGTCGGCGACGAAGAGCACCGACCCGGCGACCCGGTGGAAGTCCTGCGGCCACGACCCGGCGGCGCCGGGGTTCAGGTCGGCCACCAGCTGGGCGGTTGTGCCGTCGGTGACCCAGGGTTCGGCGCCGCTGGTGCCGTCGTCGGCCAGGAACACCAGGCTTTCGCCCAAGCGTGCGGTCGATGGGTAGGTTCGCGACGCAAACAGCGGAGGAGGGATGCCGTCGCCCGGTCCGGGTTGGATGTCGCGGATCAGGCGAGTGTTCTCCGGCGTGCCGTCACTGAACCAGAGCTCCCAGCCGGAGTCCGGCCGTTCGGCGTTGAAAACCCAGCCAGTGCCCAGGCCGGCTGCAAGCGGGATGGTGGTTGTGGAGAGCATGTCATCCCCATCCATGACGACCCACACCTCCCCGGAGCCGGCCGGCAGGATCGAGATCTCGTTGCCGATTGCGAGCACACCCGACGGGCCGGCTACCAAGATGTACGCGTAGCTGGGGAACACCGTCGTCGTGACGAAATCAGTGCGAACGACGCCGACTTCCGCGGCGTACCAGAACGATCCGTGGCCCGCGATGAGGGGAGCTGTGGGATGGCTGGGTGCAGGGAGGCCGACGAGCGCCTGAGGTGTGGTCGAGTCGGGATCCAGCCGCCAGAGCGCTGTTTCCGGATCCGGGGTCGGTTGCAGGAGCAGCACACGGTCGCCGAGCGCCACAGCGTTTCCCGCACCTGGCCCGGCGGCGAGCAGCGGCAAGGTCGTTGCCCCGTCCCAGAGCCACCAGGCTGCCCCTACGGAGGGAAAGGGGCGCTCTTGAGACTGGATCAGCACCCTTGGACCGGAACGGACCAAAGTTGGCATCGATGGGGTTCCGAAATGCGCAGTGCCAAGCGGTGAGGTCGGCGGCGTGAAGGCATCGGTGCGCAGGTTCAGCTCCTGCAACACTCCGGTTCCCGATCCCGAGCCGTCGGAACGCCAGAGCTCGATCGCCTCCGAGCGCCAGGTGGTAAACAGCAGCGAACCATCGGGCAGAAGGTCGCGGGTGCCGGCGCCAAGATATCCCTCGCGAATCGCGTCAATGGGGCCGGGAGCGCCGAGGTCCGACAGAAACGACGTGCCGGCCGGGGTACCGTCGGTCGCCCACATCGATCGTCCTTCGGTCAGGTCATCGACCAACAGGAGGAGGCGATCGGGCAGCGAAACTGCCGATGGATACTGGCAGGGATTCGACAGAGCACAGAAGAAATCAGCTGCGTACGGGCCTCGGTCAGGCTCGCCGAGCGTTGCGAGCTGCATGAAACCGTTTCCTGCACTCCAGCTCCAGGGCTGCAGCACGCTCACTCCATCGGCCGACCCGGGAAACACAACGCTCTGCGGGGTGGTTCCCATCAACGTTGGCAAGAGGGAGCCCCCGCCGACGTGCGGCGAGCCCGGCAGCGGGCTAAGACTCGAACCGTCGCTGAAACCGAGTCTACGGTCTCCCTGGCTGTCGCGAACCGGCATCACTGCTCCGCTGGCGAAGGCGATCCCGGCGGTTCCGGCAGGTCGAGGACCGGGAAGTCCACCGCCGCCGACGAGAGTCGATGCGCCGGTATCGAGATCGAGGCGCCAGAGACCGGTTTCGGCTGCGTTGTCGACCACCAGGATGTCGCCGTCAGGGAGCCGTGGAGGACGCCAGCCGAAGATGCTCGAGGCGAAGCCGATGCGGAAGGGCAGAGTCTGCTGGGCGCCGTCGAGAGCCAGCAGCAATGTGCTTTTCGCGGGCCAGCCCACATCGAGGAGCAGGCGCTGGCCGAACCACAACAAGGTCTGGATCGACGACTGCGCGGCTCCGGGCGTCAGGTCGGCAAGCAATCGCGTCCCGGCTGCTGTCCCGTCGCTGACCCACGGCTCGCGCCCGTGGACGCCGTCGTCGACGGTGAAGGCAAACCCCAGCGGCCCACCGGCGAGCACCTGGGGCATCGAGCCATCGGGCCCGGGTCTCAGATCGCCGAGCGGTATCGGTGGGTTGGTACCGTCCCACACCCACGGCTCGTGGCCGGTGACGCCGTCGTTGCCGATGAACAGCACCTGGGTGCCGGAGCCGATCAAGGTTCGCGCCGCCGTCCAAGCCGCCTCCGTGCCGCAGCGGCCGGGGCAGAGGTCGGCGACCATGCGGGTGCCGGGGGCGGTGCCGTCGGTCGCCCACAGCTCCCAGCCGTGGATGCCGTCGTCGTGGAAGAACACCAGCTCGTCGCCGAGGCGGATCCAGTTCGACGGGGCCATCTGCTCCCATGGCCACGGCACCGTGCTGCCGAGATCGGCTACCAAGTGTGCAGCTCCGGGCGCACCCGCGACCGATGGCGGGGAAGGAAGGGCGCTGGCAGCGACCAGGGCAAGGGCGGCGATCATCGGCAACCTCCGGTCTCGATGGAGACTACCACTCTGGAAGGCACCGAGTACTCTTGGGATTCCTCGCGGACCCCGATTTTCGTTCGGGGCCCGATCCCTGGTGCCCGGTCCCCCTTTGCCCCAATCAGCCATAATGCTTCCAGCTGGAGGTCACCCATCGATGGCACAGGTCGCACCCCGGAACCCGATGACGGTCGACGAGTTCCTCGCCTGGGAGCTCGAGCAGCCCGAACGCCACGACTTCGTCGGCGGCGAGGTCTTTGCCGTGTCGGGAGCCGAAGACCGGCACGTCACCACGGCCGGCAATGTCTACATGGCGTTACGCCAGCGCCTCGCCGGGTCTCCTTGTCGCACCTTCATGGCCGACATGAAACTGCAGGTCGAGGACGACGTCTTCTACCCCGATGTCTTCGTCACGTGCAGCGAGGCGGACCGTGGCCGACCGCTGGTCAAGCGCGAGCCCACGCTGATCGTGGAGGTTCTCTCGCCGAGCACGGCGGCGTACGACCGCTGTGAGAAGTTCGCCCGCTACCGCCAGCTCGAAACCTTGGCGGAGCTCGCCCTGATCGACCCGCGCTCCCGCCGTAGTGACGTGTATCGCAAGGGTGGTGACGGTCTGTGGGTGCTTCATCCGTTCGAGCCCGACCAAGGCCTCGAGCTCGCGTCGGTGGCTCTGGCGATCGGCGCGACGACCCTCTTCGCCGAGGTCGACGACGGTCCCCCTAACCCTGCCCCCTAACTCCCAACCCCTTTCCCCGGCTCCGCAATCGAATACAAGAACCGCCGACCCCGCAGGAGCAGCTCGTCGCCGACGATCACCGGCGAGGCGTCGAAGCGGTCGTCGAGCTCGTTGCTCGCGAGGATCTCGAGCTTGGGGCCGTGGCGGAACACCACTGCCTTGCCATCCC
Source organism: uncultured Thermoanaerobaculia bacterium (assembly GCA_964599475.1). GTDB lineage: Bacteria > Acidobacteriota > Thermoanaerobaculia > Multivoradales > CAZRFU01 > CAZRFU01. Next base: position 18,911 of record CAZRFU010000080.1, on the reverse strand, counting down.
GGCCGACGACGTAGATGCGCTCACCGGCTGCCGCGAGCGAGGCGTAGACGCTGGTCAGCGGTTCCAGGCGTTGTTCGGTGTAGCGCACCGCGCCGGTGGTGGCGTCGAGGGCGGTGAGGATGTTGGTGAAGTGGCGCAGGAAGTAGATCGTGTCGTGGTGGAGCACCGGTGACGGCACGTACGGAGTGTGACGGTCGTGGCTCCAGAGAATCGAGCCCTCGCCACCTTTGGTCGCCGTCGCTTTGGCGATCGAGATCGCCTGCATCATGTTGCCGCGGAAGCCGCTGGTGACGTAGACCACCCCGTTGCGGTGGATCGGGGTCGGCACGACGTTGGTGGTCATCCCGGGGATCGCCCAGAGCTCGGTGCCCGTGGCGAGATCGTAGCCACGGGTCGCACCGGTGGCGGCGATCACCACTTGGTGGCCTTCGCCGTGGGGGACGACGATCGGGGTCGACCACGAGGTCACCTCGTCGGGCCGGGCGCGGCGCCACTTCTCAGCGCCGGTGTTGGCGTCGAGCGCTACCACGAAGGAATCGTCCTCATGGTCCCAGTTGACCACGACGAGGTCGCCGTGAAGCGCCGGCGAAGCCCCCTCGCCGAAACCGTTGCGGGTGCGCATGTCGCCGAGGTCCTTTTGCCACAGGAGCTTGCCATCGAGGTCGTAGGCGAAGAGGCCATTGGAACCGAAGAAGGCGATCAGCCGCTTGCCGTCGGTTACGGGTGAGGCCGAAGCAAAGGAGGCTTCCGTGTGGTGCCCCTCGTGGGGGACCAGCTCGGCGGCGGCGTGTTGCCACAGCTGGCGCCCGTCGGCGCGGGAGTAGGCGGCCACCACGAAGCGCTGTTCGGCTCGGCCCCCGGCGCCCGTGGCTTCGACCGGGACTGCGGAAGTGACGAAGATGCGATCGCCCCAGACGATCGGCGTCGAAAGCCCCAAGCCGGGGAGCTCGACCTTGAAACGCACGTTCTTGCTCTCGCTCCATTCGAGCGGAGGGTTCGAGCCGGCTCGCGCCGTGCCGTCACCACTCGGGCCGCGCCAGGTGGGCCAGGTGTCAGCGTGCGTCGGAGCAGCACCGAGCAGCAGTGAGGTCGGAACGACGGCGACGAGCAGAAGCGAGCGAATCGTGACGTTCATGGTGCACAGTCTACCTGCTACCATCCGCCCACCATGACCAATCCCAATCCCGACACCCAGCGGGTGGCACCCCACCCTCCTCTCGCCCAGTACTACGTGCCGGCGGTCGATGAGGCGACTCCGGCGCGCGAGGGTTTCGTGCGCCAGCTGTTCGACGAAACGGCCTCGGACTATGATCGAGTCGAGCGCATCGTGTCGTTCGGAACCGGGGCTTGGTACCGACGCAAGGCGCTGGAGCGGGCCGGCTTGCGGCCCGGGCATCGAGTCGTCGACGTAGGCGTCGGCACCGGCTTGGTGGCGCGCGAGGCGGCGCGACTCGTCGACGATCCGACGTTGGTGACCGGGGTCGACCCGAGCCCGGGGATGTTGGCCAACGCCGAGGTGCCGCAAGGCGTGCGTCTGCTCGAAGGGCGTGCCGAATCAATGCCGTTGCCGGACGCTTCGGCGGACTTCGTCACCATGGGGTACGCCCTGCGCCACGTCGGCGACTTGGTCGCCGCGTTCACCGAGATGAAGCGAGTTCTGGTGCCGGGCGGAACGGTATGTCTGCTCGAGATCACCGTACCGGAGCGCGGCGTTCGGCGGTGGCTGCTCAGCCTCTACATGGGGAAGTTTGCACCGGTGATCGCGCGAGTCTTCGGCCGTACCAAACTCGCGGGCAAACTGTACGACTACTACTGGGCGACGACGGCAGCGTGTGTGCCCCCGGCCGAGATCCTCGCGGCCCTCGAGCGGGCAGGGCTGGCAGAGGTTCGTCGCCACGTGGAGCTCGGCGTGTTCTCGGAGTACCTGGCGACGCGGCCCGCTGGCTCCTGAGGGCGCCTGATGTTGCTCGTCCGAGTGCGCGTCGCCCCCAGCCCGATTCATGGTCTGGGAGTGTTCGCAGCCGAGGCCGTGCCACGCGGTGCCGCGGTATGGCGCTTCACCCCCGGATTCGACCTCGAGTGTGCACCGGACACCCTCGAGTCACTTCAGCCGCTGCAACGCGAGCGCCTCCTGCACTACGGCTATTGCGACCGCAGCAGCGGCAGCTTCGTCCTCTGCTGCGACGACGCGCGGTTCCTCAACCACGCCGCTGAGCCCAACCTGGTCAACGAGCCCGACGGGACTCGCCACGGCGTCGACCGTGCTGCACGCGACATCGCGGTCGGCGAGGAGCTGACCGTCGACTACCACTCCTTCGAGCGCTAAACTCGGCGAGTGATGCGCGTTCCAGTCTTCCTCGTGTGGGCCCTCGTCAGCTTTGTCCTGATCGGCGCGATCGGCGGCTTTGTAGGGGTGCTCGATCCGTGCGCAGAGGATGGTTGCCCTCCGACCTGCGGCGATTGCCTCGCCTGCGGGCTGGTCGCCTGGGTGCCGGCGCCGCCGGCGGTGGCACCAACAGTGCCGGCGCCGACGGGTCTGGTCGAGCTCGAGGCCGTCGCGCCGATCCCGCCGCCGCGGCTGGTTGATCACGTGCCGTTACTCGCCTCGTAGGCCAAGCGCACTCCCACCCGCGACCAGTCGCCAGATTGGCGATTGGGGCTTTGTCCTGGAACCGCAAGGTTCAGGTGGCAGGTCGTGCGCTTTGGCTGCGGTCTGACGGTCACCACGGATTTCGAAGCGTCGGGGCGATCCGGTGCCCGATCCGGCTCTAATGCACGGAGTCATGCAGGGAGGAAGTGTGAGCATGTGGAGAAGTGTGTTCTTGGCCACGGCGGGACTCGCGACCGCCGCGACCGCCCTCGCCGACGATGCCGTGAGCCTGTCGGCGGCTCTCGCCGGCCGCAGTGCCCATCCGCTCGAGCTGGCAGCACGGGCGCAGTTGGCTGCCGCGGGTCGCGTGCTGGTCGGTGCCCAGTGGAATCCACACGGGGCGAGTGTGAGCCTCGCTGGTGGCGTCAGGCGCGACGACCTGGGCGACCGCGCCGCCGACGTCGGCGTCGAGGTCGACGTGCCGATCCTGCTCGCGAGCCGGGAACGACGCGACCTCGAAGCGGCGCTCGACCGGGCGGGGGAGGTGCTCGAGGCTGGGTCGGCGGCCCTGGCCGATCTCGAGGTGGAGCAGGCCTACATCGAAGCATGGCGCGATCAGCAGCAGGTCGGGGTCCGGATCGAAGCCGTCAGGCTGCTGGAACGGTGGCTCGCGATTGCCGAGCTGCGAGTCGAGGCCGGTGCGGAGGCACCGTTTCGGCTCGTCGTGGCGCGAGCGGAGCTCGAACGGGCGCACCTCGAGTTGACCGAGACCCGCGCGCGGGCCGTCGCCTCGTTGGGTCGTCTGGAGTCGCTGGCACCTGCGATCGGGAGGTCGACGGTGCTGGCCGATCCGGGCGCGGCGGTCGTGGATCACACCTCGGCGGGGCTCGGGGTCGTGGCCGCAGCGGCCACTGTGGGCGTCGAGCTTCTGAACGCGATGGACCTCGTCGCCCTCAGATCTGACGCGGCGCGGTGGGGCCTGACGGCTGGTGTGGCGACCGAAGGAGAGGAAGACGTCGCTCGTTTGGGGCTGACCTACCGCGTTCCGCGACGCGGGGAGACGGCGGCGCAGCTTGCCGAAACGGAGAGTGGCATCGACCACCGAAGGCGGGAGCTCGAGGTGCAACTCGCTGCTCTCGAGACTCGCCTGGCTTCAGCCCGGAGCGTCCTCGCGGGGTCGGTCGAGGGTCTCGAGGCGGGACACCTCGAGGGCGCCTTGCGCGCTCTCGAGGTTCTGGTCGAGGAAGGCAAGGCCGGCCTCGGAGAGGTGTTGGCCGAACGCCGGGGCCTGATCGAGGCCCGTGGGATCGGTGTCGATCGACGAGCGACGGTGGCCTTGGCTGCCGCGCAAGTGCGCGCATTGACGCGGGGGATGAGTCGATGAAGTACTGCCTGATCGTGATCGTGCTGGCGATGTGTCTCGCCGGGTGCCGCGAAGGCCACGAGCCCGCGGACGGACACCACGAGGAAGACCACCACGGCGAGGGACACGCCGACTCCGGCCAGGCCCACGCGGACGGAGACCCCGTCGAGGACGTCGCGGCGCTCGACCTCGACCACCTCCGCGGCGTCGACTTCGCGGTTGTCGGCGAGCCCGTCGAGGAGGGGGTCTGGGCCGCTGCGGAAGCGGTGCCGGACGAGTCGGCACGACGTGGCCTCACCGCGCCGGTGGCCGGCGTCGTCGCAGCGATCCGCGTGGCACCGGGGCGAGGGGTCGATGCCGGCCAGGCACTGCTCGAGATCCGCTCGAGCGAGCTTGCCGAGCTGCGCTCACGCCTGCTGACCGCCCGCGCCGAGCTCGAACGGGCGGGGGCCGAGCTCGCCCGCGAGCAACGGCTGGACGCCGCTGGAGCCGGCATCCAGCGGGAGCTCGAGGCGGCCCGGTCCGCCGTGGCAATGGCGTCCGCTCACGCCGAGGCGGCGCGTCTGGCGTTGACCGCACGCGGCATCGACCCGCGCGGCAGCGGTGCCACGGCCGTCGTCGTCGCTCCCGACCACGGGAGGGTCGCCGAATGGACCGTGCTCGAAGGGCAGGGAGTCGATGGAGGAGCCCCTTTGGGGTACTTCGAGACCGGCACCGCGGCTCTGGTTCGGGTCGAGCTCGCCCTGCCCGGCGCGCCATCGTGGGCTCCCGGGGCGGTCGCCAGGGTGCGGCGGGCCGACGGACGCGAGTGGCAGGCACGGGTGGAGGGGATCCCGTCGAGCCTCGATGCCACCACTCGGCGACTCGGCTACCGGCTGCGCATCGAGGATGCCGAAAGGGACGCCGAGGTTCTGCCCCTCGCAGGCACGCCACTCGAGGTGCGGGTGCCGCTTCCCGTCGGGATCGTCGTGCCGCAGACCGCGCTGCAGCAGATCGAAGGCACGTGGGGGGTTTTCGTTGCGCTTGGATCCCACGCCTCCTTTCGTCCGGTACAACGCGGTCCGGAGCTTGGGGGGGATGCCTTGGTCCTCGAGGGCCTGAGCCCTGGTGAACGTGTCGCGACCAGCGGGGCCTATCTCTTGAAAGCGCTCTCGCTCAAGCGGTCGGGCGGAGGTGAGGGTCATGCGCACTGAGGCTCGCGAGCGCGGTCATCAGTGGTTTGACGCAGTGCTGCGTCGGCCCGGGTTGGTCATCGGCTGCGCCCTGGCGTTGGGTGCCGCCGGTCTGGGCGCCTTCGTATCTCTGCCGCGAGATCTCTTCCCGCCGCTTGCGCTGTCGACGATCCAAATCCTGATCCAGAGCCCCGGGCGGGAAGCGACCGAGCTCGAATCGACTGTGGCACAGCCGGTGGAGCAGGCAGTGCAGGGGATCCCGGGCGTGCGACGGGTGACCTCGACGGTGCAGCCGGGCGTCGTCCAGGTGGTCGTGAGCTTCGAGCGCTCGGTCGACGGGTTCGAGTCGCGGATGCTGGTGGCGGAGCGACTCTCGCAACTCGCCGGAGACCTCCCTGTGGGGACAGGGGCAGCATTGTTGACCTCGGCCGCCGGCAGACTGCAGGAGATTCAGGAGCTCGTGCTCGAGGGCCCAACCGTCGATCCGATGGAGTTGCGGGATGCCGCCCTTCAGACGGTGGTGCCGAGGCTGCGATCGGTCCCCGGGGTCGCCCGTGTGGAGCTTCTCGGAGGTGGTGAAAGGCAGCTCGCCATCACCCTGTCACCCGAACGCCTGCGACTCGCCGGGGCGAGCATGGCCCAGGTTCTCGAGGCGCTCGAGGGCAGCGAGCGGGACGCTGGCGTGGGAATCCTCGAGGTCACGGACAAGGTCTCGTTCGTGACAGTTGGATCACTCGCAGCCGAGCCCGAGAGCGTGCGCCGTCTGGCGGTGCACACGGCGCACGGCCTGGTACCGCTCGGCGACCTCGCTGAGATTCGCGAAGCACCCGGCTTCCGCATGGGCCTGGCGCGATTTCAAGGGTTCGAGGCGGTGTCGTTGCGGGTGGTCAAGCAGCCGACAGCCGAGACCTTGGCGACGGCACGCGCGGTGCGGGCCCTGATTCCCGAGATCCAGGCCGGCTTGCCGGACGGCATGCATCTGCGCCTGTTCTACGACCAGGGTGAGCTCGTGGCACACGCCCTGGGTGGTGTCGGCACGGCACTGGGCATCGGCTCGTTGTTCGTCGCGCTGGTGCTCGTTCTGCTGCTCGGCAACGCTCGTGGGGCCTTGATCGTGGTCGGCCTGTTGCCCCTGGCGCTGCTCGGATCGGCACTGATTCTCGGGCCCGTGGGATTGGGGTTGAACGCGATGACCCTCGGCGGCCTGGCGATCGCCGTGGGCCTGCTGGTCGATGCCGGGGTCATCATGATCGAAAACATCGTCCATCGCCTGGCCCGCGCACCAGGAAGTGGGCTCGCGCGTCGCGAGGTGGTGGCGCGCGCGGCGGCCGAAGTGACGGTACCGATCGCAACCGCTGTGGTGGTGGTGATGGCGACGTTCCTTCCTCTGCTCGCGGTGGGTGGTGTGGCCGGGGCTTTGTACACACCCTTGTCGGTTGCCGTCGCCGCCGCCATGGGCCTGTCGCTGGTGTTGTCGTTGACGCTGGTCCCGGTGCTGGCCGAGCGCCTGCTCGGGGCCGATGCCCAGCTGCGCGAACCGCGCTCGATTCGACTGCTGAAAGCGCTCTACCAGCCCGTGCTCGAGCGATCCCTCGCTCGCACCAGGACGGTCCAGCTGGCGGCGCTGGTCGTTGCGGTGCCGGCGGTGATGCTGGCGCTGCGGCTCGGCACCAACTTTCTGCCGACCTTGCACGAGGGGGCGGTCATGGTGCAGACGCTGCTGCCGTCGGATGCGAGCCTCGCCGCAGTCGACGAGGCCAACCTCCAGCTCGAGCGAGAGCTGGCGACGATCGACGGCGTCGCAGCCAGCTATCGGCGTACCGGTCGCGGCGAGATCACCGAAGACCCGATGCCCCACTACCTCTCCGATGTGTTGGTGGTTCTCGAGCCCGGCGCTTCGGCCGAGGCGGTTGGCCGGGAGCTGGAGGAGCTCGGGGAGGCGCTGCCGTTCCAGCTCGAGCTGACGACGCCGATGGGGATGCGAATCGCCGAGGGGATCGGCGGCACCCCCGCCGACATCCAGGTCGAGCTGTTCCATCCCGATCTCGCGCTGCTCGCCGCTTCAGCGGATGAGGTCGAGCAGCGGCTTGCGAACGTCAGCGGTGTGGCCTCGGTGACGGCCGATACCGGAGCACCATTACCACGGTGGCGGGTGATCCCGGACGACGAGGCCTTGCGACGCCTGGATGTGCCGCGGTCGCTGATCGAGACGACGGTTGCCGCGTCGCTCCAGGGGCTGATGCTGCCGCCGCGCTGGGACGGCCCGCAACGGATCGACCGAATCGTGCGGTTCCCGAGTGATGGTCGGGTGACCGCCACCTCCCTGGCACGGCTGCCGATGGTGGTCGAAGAGGGGAGGATCGTCGACCTCGGTCAGGTCGTCCACTTCGAGGAGAGCCCAAGCCCGGCGATGATTCGCCGCAAGAACGGCCAGCGTCGGCTGGGCTTCAACGTGCGCACCGAGGGCGATCTCGGAGGAACGGCTCGGCGCATCGAAACCGCGATGGCGGAGGTCGAGTTGCCGGCGGGAACCGCGGTGGCGCTGTCGGGCAAGGTCGAGGAAACGCGGGCTTCGCAGCGTCGACTGTGGGCGGCGTCGGTTGGAGCGCTCACCTTGGTGGTGCTCCTAGTCTACCTCGCGCTCGGCACCGGGCGAGAGGTCGCGATCGTCGTGGCCACCCTGCCGGTGGCCTTTGCCGGCGGCCTCTACGCCCTGGTCCTGGCCGGTGAGAGTTGGAATGTCTCGTCGATCGTCGGTGTCATCGGCCTCTTCGGCGTGGCGATCCAAAACAGCCTGGTGTTGATCTCCCAGACCCAACACGGCGTAGCAGGGGGGCTGCCGTTCGGGCAGGCGCTGCGCGAGGCTGCGGTCGGTCGCCTGCGGCCCAAGCTGATGACCGCCGGTGCCTCGATCCTCGGGCTCCTGCCCATGCTCTTCGGTTTCGGGGGATCGGAGCTCGAACGTCCGCTGGCGATCGTGATGATCGGCGGCCTCGTCACCTCGACGTTCTTCACGCTGGTGGTGCTTCCCGCAGCATACGCCCACTGGTGTGAGCGCCGATGACTCGCCGGTCCCGTGTCCGAGGAGGTTCGCGCGGGCGCGTGCCGACCCGTCTGCGACCGCAGTAATCCCGTTAGCATCCACTCCATGCCCTCGTCCCTCGACGATCGCCGCCTGCGTGCCACCAGAGCCACCCAACTCGGCATCCTGGCCAACGCGGGGCTGGCGATCGTGAAGTTGGTCGCCGGGTTGGTGGGTGGGTCCTACGCTCTGGTCGCCGATGCGATCGAGTCGGCGGCCGACGTCGTGGGATCGCTCATCGTCTGGGGTGGGTTGGCCGTGTCGGCGAGGGATGCCGACGAAGCGTTTCCCTTCGGCTACGGCAAAGCGGAGCCGCTCGCTGCGGCGGTGGTGGGATTGATTCTGCTGGGAGCGGGCCTGGCGGTCGCGCTGCAGGCCATCGACGAGATCTTGACTCCCCATCGCTCCCCGGCGCCGTGGACCCTCGTGGTGTTGCTGGTCGTGATCGCCACCAAGGAGCTGTTGGCGCGCAAGATCGAGCGAGTCGGGACGGCGGTGGGCAGTGTGGCGGTGCGGGCCGACGCGCTCCACCATCGCAGCGATGCACTGACCTCGGCGGCCGCGGCCATCGGCATCACGGTGTCGGTGGTGGGCGGCGAGGGGTGGGCCGTCGCCGACGACTGGGCGGCACTGGCGGCATCGGCGATCATCGGTTGGAACGGCTTTGGCGTGTTGCGGCCGGCGCTCGCGGATCTGATGGACCGTTCACCTTCGGCGGCCATCGGTGCACGGGTCGTGGCTGTGGCGCAGGCCGTACCCGAGGTGCGAGGAATCGAGAAGGTGCGGCTGCGGCCGTCCGGGCTCGGGGTCTACGTCGAGCTCCACGTCGAGGCAGATCCGGTGATGACGCTGGAGAAGGCTCATGCATTGGGGGGGCTCGTCCGTTCGACCCTTCGGCGGGAGATTCCCGAGGTGCTGGACGTCCTCGTCCACATGGAGCCCGCGGGCGAAGAGGTGGTCCTTGATAACGTCGGACCTGATGATCAATCGCGCCGCTGACTCGACCGACCATGAGCCCAACTGGAGCGAGCTCGATGCGCCCGCGGCGGTGGAGCTGCTGGTCGACCGTTTCGGGGGACCCCTCTACGGCCTCGCGTTGCGTCTGTGCGGAACTCCCGAGGACGCCGAGGATCTCGCTCAAGAGGTGTTCCTCCAGGCTTTCCGCAAATGGGATCAGTTCGAGGGCCGATCGCAGCCGTCGACCTGGTTGCACACGATTGCGACGCGGGCGTGCACGCGCCGGCATCGTCGGCGGTCGGGAGAGCCGTCGCATATCGACAGCCTCGACCAACTGTGGCCCGACGGTACCGGCCCGGTGCCCGAGGTGCCGGATCGCGGCGGTGGACCGCTGGCCGATGCCCTCGATCGCGAAACCCGGGAGCGGGTCGAAGGAGCCCTCGCAGCGCTACCTGATCTCTACCGCATGCCGTTGATTCTCAAGGACGTGATGGGGCTCGACCTGGCGGCCGTCGGGGAGATCCTCGGGATCAAGCCGCAGACGGTCAAGACCCGACTGCACCGGGCGCGGCTGCAGTTGCGCCAGGTGATCGAGCAGGCCCTGCCACGCCACCCGGCGCCACCTGAGGTCGACTCGACCGTGTGCCGCGACCTGCTGATGGCGCGGATGGAGGCGGCGGATCGTGGGGTCCCGTTCCCGGTTCCTTGCGAAACGCTGACCGAACGCTGCGCGGGTTTGATCCAGACCCTCGAGGCGTCATGGGACGTGTGCCGACAGATCAGCCGCGAGGAGCTCCCTCCCGAGGTGCGCGAGCGGCTGTTGGCACACGTCGAGAGGGCGGCGTGACGACACTTCGACGCTCGACGACGGCACTGGTGGTGCCCCTAGTCCTGGGGGCGGGTGGACCGGCGGGTGCGGGGTGGTTCCTCGAAGGTCCGCCGCTTCCTTTCGTGCACCAGAACGGTGCGACGGGGCGTCTCTCCTTGCCCGAGATGATGGGCGCGGGTGTCGGATTCGCCGACCTCGACGGCGACGGTCGGCTCGACCTGATCCTGGTCGACGGCGGCAGCCTCGACGACGCTGGGGCCGGTCGCCGCGATCTGCTCCTGCGCAACCTTGGTGTCGACCCTTCCGCGGGGCTCCGCTTCGAGCCGTTCCCGCCGTTGCCGACGCCCCGCGGGTATGGAATGGGCGTGGCTGCCGGCGACATCGACGACGATGGCGACATCGACCTCGTCCTGACGGGTCTCTTCGGTGACCAACTGCTCCGCAATCGCGGCGATGGTCGCTTCGACGACGCCTCGGCCGGCGCCGGGCTGACCGGGGCCTCCGAGTGGAGCACGGCCGCGATCTTGGCCGATGTCGACGGTGATCGCGACCTCGACCTCTGGCTCGGGCGCTACGTGGCGTTCGAGCCAGGCCGGGAGCCGAAGTGTTACGCCCCCAGCTCGCGGCTCGACTACTGCGGTCCCGCGGCGTTTCCCCCGACGCCCGATGTGCTGCTGCTGAATCGCGGCGATGGCACCTTCGTCGATGCCAGCGCAGGATGGGGACTCGCTCGGGTGAAGGCGCCGGGTCTCGGGGGCGTTGCCCTCGATGCGGGCCAGGGTGCGCCGCTGTCGCTCTATGTCGCCAACGACGGCGCGCCGAATCATCTGTGGACGCGCGGCTACGTCGACGACGGTGCGGTGATGGCCGGCGTTGCGGTCAACGTTGGCGGCCGTCCGGAGGCCGGAATGGGTGTGGTTGCGGCGGACCTCGATGGAGACCTCGACGAGGACATCGTCGTGACGCATCTCGCGCAGGAGACCCATACGATCTACATCAATCAGGGCGACGGGTTCTTCCTCGATCGCACTGCGATCTCCGGCATCGGCCCGCCGAGCCTGGCTCAGACCGGCTTTGGGATTTGCGCCCTCGACGCCAATCTCGACCGCATCCCCGATCTGATCGTCGCCAACGGGGCCGTGCGCCTGGTCGAATCGCGGGTCGCGGCCGGCCTGCCGGCCCTGGCGGAACAGCCACAGCTGTTCATCGGGGTCGGTGGCGGGCGCTTCCGTCTTGCCACCGTGGAGGAGGCGGGGCCGTTTTTCGACGAGGAGATCGTTGCCCGGGGGCTGGCTTGTGGTGATGTCGACGGCGACGGCGACACCGACGTGCTGATCGGCGTGAACGGTGGTCGACCACGGCTGCTGCTCGGCCAGGCCCGCGAGCGCGGCGCGCGATCCTTGGCGGTATCGGTCAAGCGGCGTCCGGGCGGGTCCGACGAGCTCGGAGCGGCAGTGACTCTGGTCACCGATCGTGGCTCGCGGATGGGACGGATTCGCGCCGACGGCAGCTACCTGGCCACACACGAGCCGAAGCTGATCTTCGCGCTCGCCGCCGGGGAACGGCCGATCTCTCTGGAGGTGTCGACGAGTGACGCAACGCGCGAGACCTTCCGGCTCGAGCCTGGGATCGAGTCCGTAGCAGTGATTCGTGGCACCGGGAAGAAGGCAAGACCATGAGACGCCTGGCGTGCCGTTGTGTGATGCTCGGGTTCCTGGCCGGCGCTGCGGGTGCCGCGGTGGGACAGAAAACACCGGCACCTCTGGTCGAGCTCGAGCCGCTCCCACCGCTGATTCTCGAGGGCCTCGAGCCGGTCGTCGCCGAACAGTTGCGGGGGTTGGCTCGGGCAGTCGGAGAGCACGTCGGCGAACCCGCTCCGGGTGCGGCCGAGGACTGGGGCACCTTGGGCGGCGCGCTGCTGGCCTACGAGCTGCTGGACCCGGCCCTGGCCTCGCTTCGCAATGCCGGCCGGCTGGCCCCCGGCGACCCACGCTGGCCTCATCTGGTCGGAATCACCCTCGAGCGTCGCGGGGATCAGAGCGCTGCGGTACGTCGCTTCGAGGCAGCCGCACGGCTTGCGCCCGAGGCCATCGGCCCGATCTGCCGCCTGGCTCAGGGCTTGGTTGCCTTGGGCCACTTCGAGTCGGCGGCTGTCGTGATAGACACCGTCCTCGCCGGTCAGCCCGACTGTGCCGCTGCCTGGGCGGCCAAGGGCGAGCTGGCGCTGGCTCAGGGGGATGGTGCTTCCGCCCTCGATGCGCTCGACCGAGCGATTGCCACCGCGCCCGAGGCGACGCGCCTGCACCACCCGCGGGGACTGGCCTTGCGACTCCTGGGACGGACCGAAGAAGCACGCCTGGCCCTCAACCGTGCGGGTACGGTTGGCGTCGCGTGCCCGGATCCCTGGTGGGAGTGGGTGCGGACTCTCGTTGGGGGTGCCCGGCTGGCCCTGGTCCGGGGACGCCAAGCCCTGGCGGCACAACGGCCGGCCGATGCGCTCGCGGCGTTCGATCAGGCCCTGGCAGCCGACCCGGATTCGAGTCCGTCGGCGATCGGCCGAGCGGCTGCTCTGGTGGCCCTCGACCGCGTGGACGAAGCCGTTGCGGTGCTGGTGGCTCTGGTGACACGGTATCCCAACAACGCCGAGGCCTGGTACAACCTCGGCATCTTGGCGGGCCGGCAGGGCCAGATCGACAGCAGTGTCGGCGCCCTGCGTCGGGCTGTGACCCTACGGCCGGACGACCTCGAAGCTCGTCTTCGACTGGCCGAGGCCCTGCGAGCCGGCGCGGCGAGCGAAGAGGCGATGCTCGAGCTGGGGCTCGCGGAGTTGGCCGAGCCGCGCGAGCCGGCGCCGGCGCTCTTGGCGTCGCGCTGGCTCGCCGAGGATGGCCACTGGGACGCTGCGATCGGTCGACTGGAACGGGCGATTGGTCGGGGTGCGTCGACTCCGACCGTCGAGGTCTCGTTGGCTCGACTGTTGGCCATGCATCCCGATCCGACCCGCCGCGATCCCGCCCGAGCCGAGCCGCTGGTGCGGGCGGCAATCGGGATCTTGCCGGACGAAGTCGTGCGGGAGAGCTTGATGATGGTGCTCCAGGCGGCGGGAAGGTGCGCGGAGGCCGCTGAGCAGGCGACGTTGTTGCGCGGGCCGGAAGTGGGGGAGCAGGTGCGGGCCCAGTGTGAGCTCACGGCCGACTCGGCGAAGCCGTGATGGCTACGCTGGGCGGAGCGCTGACGTCGATGTCCGGCGACCTGGTGCTGGCGGCGTTCGGCGCCTTGGATATCCGGTATCGGCCTCCCCAAGCCGGATACCGATTGGAGTGTCGGCGAGAGCCGGACTTGACCCTCGGCGCGGACGTTCTGCGCCACTTCCGGTGAGAAGGCTGCGGCAGTTCACAGTATGCTGAGCAATGGGAGGTGGCGCATGAAGGAACGTCTGGTGGTCGCTGCAGCGCTGGCTCTGGCCTTGCCCGCGGGAGCCGACGAGGGCAATCCGATGATCGACTACGTCGGCTTTCGCGCGACGGTGGGTGAGGTCGGCCCCCTGCGACAGGAACGGCGGGTGTCGGAGGCGGAGTTCCTGCGCCTGGCTGATTTGCCGGACACGGTGATCCTCGACGCGCGCAGCAGCGAGAAGTACGCGTTGTTGCACGTACGCGGCGCGAAGAACCTGAGCCTGCCGGACGTCACCGCGGCGGAGCTCGCCGCGCTGATCCCGACGAAGGATTCGCGCATCCTGATCTACTGCAACAACAACTTCGACAACGCCGACGAGGCATTCCCGGCGAAAGCGGTCGAGGTCTCACTCAACCTGCTCACGTACACCACACTGCACGCCTACGGTTACACCAACGTGTGGGAGCTCGGGCCGCACGTCGATGTCCATGAGACCGACATTCCCTTCGAGGGGACCGAGGCTCCGGCGGCGCGGGCGGAGGGGTTTGGCCGGCGGTGAACCGACCGGTCCGCCTCCTGCTGATCCTCGCCTTGGCGGCGGGCGCCTGCCGGCCGCCGCAGCTGCGGGACCCGAGCGCTGAACAGTTGGCAGGGCTCGCGGCCGCGCTCGATCGTGGGGATCGGGCGGCGGCCATGGCCGTGGTCGATGACGAGTGGCCGATGCCGGCGCGGGCGGACGAAGCGAGCCTGACGCTGCGCCCGCTGGCTGCAAGGGTTTTCCAGCTGGGGGACATCGAGGCTCGAGAGGCCGCGGCGCAGCTGCTCCTCCGGGCGATCGAGTGGCGTCGCGAGGCTGGGCTGAGTGAGACTGCTGCGACCGGCGACCTGCTCGCGGATCTGGCGACGATTCGCTACTACCAGGGTCGGTGGCAGGAGAGCGAAGGGCTCGACCGGGAGGTGTTGGAGCTGCGCGTGCGCCTCTTCGGAGACCGCCACCCGAGCGTGGCCGAGGGGCGTAGGTTGCTCGGCAGCAGCGCCTACAAACAGGGGCGACTCGCTGAGGCCGGAGCCTTGTTCGAGGCCGCCGTGGCGAGTCGCCGTCAGGGTGGCGACCCGCTCGAGCTCGCCCACGACCTGAACGCTTTGGCCGAACAGCGGCGGTCGACCGGCAGGCTCGACGAGGCGAGAGTCCTGTTCCTCGAGGCCCTCGAGCACGCCGATGCGGACCCGAACCGTCGCAGCTGGATTCTGGGTAATCTTGGCCTGCTCGACAAGGATGAGGGCCGGGTGGACGCGGCCGTCGACCGGCTGGGCGAAGCCCTGCAGTTGGCGCGCGCCCTCGGGGATCCGTATCGCGAAGCGCTGGCGCTGCAGAATCTGGCGGAGGCGCTGCGCGAGGCGCGGCGCCTGGAGGAGGCAGCCGCGATCATGGAGGCGGCTCTGCCGCTGGCGCATCACGCGCTCGGCGCCGAGGCGCCGGAGCTCGCCTCCTTCCGCAGTCAGGCGGCGATGTTGGCGGCGCTGCGCGGTGACCTCGACGCAGCGTTCGCCGGCTGGAACGCCGCCCGGACGATCCTGGACCGCGCCGTGGCCTCGGACCACCCGCTGCGAGCCCAGACGCTCCACGATGCGGGAGTGTGGTGGTGCAACACGGGCAAAGGTGAGGCAGGCGAAGCCTGGCTGCGCGAGGCGCTTGGTGCGCGCGTCGAGCGGTTCGGGGCCGACCACCCTGAAAGCGCCGTGAGCCGGGCTCGGCTCGCCGCGTGTGTGGCGCGCGACGCCAGCCGTGGAGACGAGGCCTTGGTACTAGTTCGCGGAGCCATCGATGCGTTTGGCCGAACCTCGGCCTACCCTGATGAGGAGGCCGAGGCCTTGGCCCTCGAGGCCGAGCTCCTCGCCGCACGAGGACTACCAATCGCCGCCATCGAACGGCTGCGGCGGGCGGTGGCGATCGTCGAGAACCAGAGGACTTCGGCCGCCGGCGGCGATGCCGCTCGAGCCGAACGCTTCGCCCGCTGGGCGGAGCGCTATCGTCGTTTGGTCGCCCTCGAGCTCGACACCGGAGATCTCGCAGGAGCCTTCGAAGTGGCGGAGCGCATGCGCGCACGAGTGTTCCTGGACCAGCTTGCAGCCGGTCGGGTGGACCTGCGCGCCGGCATCGCCCCCGATGTCTTGGCGCCGCTCGAGGCAGAAGAGCGACGGGTCGCGGCTTTGGTGGCAGAGCTGCAGCAGCGTGCGGCCTTCGTCGCCGGCCGTGACGACCTCGAGCCGGACGCCCGGCGCCGTGAGCTCCAGGTGCTCGACCGTGACCTGACCGCGGCGACGCGTGAGCTTGCGCGGATCGGCGAGGCGATCCGGCGCGAGAGCCCGCTCTGGCGTGATGTCATCACCGCTGGAGGCGTGACGATCGACCTCGAGCGCGCTCGCGCCGAAGTCGTTCCCGTCGATGGGTTGTTGCTGGTCTACCAGCTCGGCGCGCGCGATGGGCGGGTGATGGTGGTGCCGCCGGCGGGCCGTGGCGAGGTGCAGGCGCTCGCGCTCGAGGTGAACCGTGCCCAGGCCGAGGCGCTCGGGGTTGCCGCCGGCCCCTTCGGCGCGGAATCCCTCGCGATGGTGCTCGAGCCGACCGGGACCATCGGCGCTCCCGAGGTGCTCGAGGGGGTGCGTGGCCTGGTCAAGATCGCTCCGCCGGGCGCGCGGGCGGTGGCCTCGGCGCCGGGCCGGCTGTCGGCCCTGCTCGATGCGCTGGTCCCGCGGGTGATCCGAGGGGAGATCCAAGGGGCCCAAGAGGTCGTCGTGGTAGCGGATGGGGCGCTGCACCGACTTCCCTTCGAGGCCCTGGTCGTTCGCGATGGTCGCCGCCCGGCCTATTGGCTCGACGCCTGGCCGCGGGTGCGCTACGCTGCTTCGGCCACCGTGCTCGCGAGTCTGGGAGCTCACGCTGCCAGGGCCGAGGCTCGCGCTACGGTGGTCGCCGACCCGGTTTTCGGGGCGCCACCGGCCGCGCTCCGTGCGGCCGAGGGATTTTCGAGCTTGCCGGCACTGCCGGGAACGGCCGTGGAAGCCGACGCGATCGATGCAGCGCTGTCGCCCGTGCTCGGTGGCGAGGTGGCAGTGTTGCGCGGTAGCTCGGCGACCGAAATGGCTGTACGCACGCTGCTCGCCGAACCGCAGCGGATCGTGCACTTCGCCACTCACGGTCTGGTCGACGAGGAGCGTGCCGAGCTGCTCGCGGGTTTGGCGCTGACCCCCGGTGGCGGGAGCGGCAATCAGGACGACGGCTTCTTGCAGCTGTTCGAGATCTACGGACTCGAGCTCGAAGCTGAGCTGGCGGTGTTGTCGGCGTGCGACAGCGCCGTCGGCCGGGAGATCGGCGGAGAAGGGGTGTTCGCCCTGTCGCGAGGTTTCCTGGCGGCAGGAGCACGCAGCGTCGTTGCGAGCCAGTGGCCGGTCGACGACGCCGCCACCGCGGAGCTGATGCGAGTCTTCTACGGCGCTCTGGCCGAGGATCTCCGAGCCGGTCGGCCGCTCGAGGTCGGAACAGCGCTGCAGCGGGCTCGGCGAGCGGTTCGGCATGACCCGCGCTGGTCGTCGCCGGTCTATTGGGCACCCTTCGTCCTCGCCGGCGCCGGCCGCTAGCCGTCTGGTCAGAAAATGGGGACCCGGGACCAGGGACCCGGGACCAGGCCGGAACGGAGACCGGACGGCGGGCTTGATTCTCATCCTCCGGGGTGCACCACGGAGGGGTGCATGGGGAACTGCTCAGAAAATGGGTACCCGGGACCCGAGTGAGAGCCGGACCCACTCGGAGAGAACCACCCCCCACTCCGACGGGTCCCCGGTACCTGGTCCCTGGTCCCTCCTCACCCAACTTCCGTTTCTTCACTCCACGGCGGCTCCGAAGATCAACTCGATCAGATCTCGGTCCTCGCGCCGACAGAAGAGGAAGAGGTGATCGCCCACCTCGAGCCGAGTTGGTCCGCGTGGGCCGATCAGCTCACGTCCACGCACGATCAGCATTGCCGTGGCGCCGTCCGGCATCGGCAGCTCATGAATGGTGGCGCCCGCCGCTGCCAGACCGGGGTGGATCACGAACTGCAGGATGTCGCCTTGGAGCGACTGCAGCGAGGTAATCTCGAGCACCGCTTCCGGCGGTGGCGGGGCATTCGAGGTGACTCCGAGCCTGCGCGCCGCGAGCGCCACGGTTGCGCCGGGAACTACCGAGCTGACCACCACGATGAAGAAGACCAGGTCGAACAGCCGTTCGGCACCGTCGACCCCGGCCATCACCGGCAGCGTCGCGAGGACGATCGGCACAGCGCCCCGCAGGCCGATCCACGACACCGCAGCCAGTTCGCGGCGGGGAAAACGGAAAGGCAGCAGGCAAAGACCGGCGGCCACTGGTCTGGCGACCAGGGCCAGGCCCAGGCCCAGCAGCAGGCCCACGCCCGCCACCTCCATCAGGCGGGAAGGGAAGACGAGGAGTCCGAGGAGGAGGAACATCGACACCTGGGCGAGCCAGGCGAGGGCGTCGTGCACGCGCATGAGACTGGCGCGGTAGGGGAGATTGGTGTTCCCCAACACCAGGGCCGCGACGTAGACCGACAGGAAGCCGCTGCCGGCGAGGAGGGTGGGGATGCCGAAGGCGAGCAGGGCAATCCCGGTGGTGATCACCATCGCCAGCCCCGCCACCGGCAGGCGGGTGCGCGTCAGCATCCAGCGGCCCAGCCAGCCGATCACACATCCACCGGCGACCCCCACCACGAGCTGGAGGACCACCATCCACAGGAATGTCAGACCGAGCGAATCGGGCGAGGTGATCCAGGCCATCACCAGGGTCGTCAGCAGGATCGCGGCCGGGTCGTTGAGGCCGGATTCGATCTCGAGCGTGGCGCCGACCCGGTCGCGCAGGCGAATGCCGCTCGATCGCAGCACCGAGAACACGGCGGCGGCATCCGTCGACGAGACCACGGCGCCGAGCAGCAGGGCCAGGGGAAGGGACAGGCCGAGCAACCAGGCGAGCCCGGCAACGATCGCGGCCGTGAGCAGGACGCCGACTGTAGCCAACACGGTGGCCGGCCCCAACGCCTTGCGGAAGGTGACGATCGAGGTGTTGAGCCCGCCGTCGAAGAGAATCAAGGCAAGGGCGACGGTGCTGAAACGGAAGACCAGCTCGTAGTCGTCGAGGGCGATCTGGCCGATGCCGTCGGAGCCCGCCAGCATGCCCACCGCCAGAAACAGCATGAAGACCGGGACACCGACGCGAGCCGAAAGGCGCGCCAACAATGCGCTGGCGATCAGCAGCACCCCGGCGACGACCAAGATCCAGGCGAGAGTGGACACGCCTGATGCTACAAGGTATCGGGCACCGGGTACCAGGTACTCGTCGGAGCGCGCTCGGGGGGGGCGCTTTCTCAGCAGTTCCCAATGCACCCCTCCGTGGTGCACCCCGGAGGATGAGAAGAGGAGGGACCAGGGACCAGGTGTGCGCCAGGCAAAGCCTGGGAGGAGGAAGTCGATGG